>NZ_OLKL01000044.1 GCF_900291015.1 Pseudomonas persica | reverse complement strand
TCGCTTGCAAACGATGCATTCTTTATCGGCGCTTTGGTGGAAGAGGTGGGGCGATGTCTCCCACGGTCTGTACTGCTGTGAACAGTCAGAATCGGGCATTTAGTCCCACCACCTCTTCAAGTCTAACCATACAAGCGCGATGCCTTGACCCGGGTCGCCAACCGCTACCGGCTGGAAAACGTGCTGCAGCGGGAATGTCGGCGCGCCCAGCGCTTTCGCCAGCCGTTATCGCTGATTGCCATGGACCTGGATAACTTCAAGCCGATCAATGATCGTTATGGCCATGCCCAGGGTGACGCGGCGCTGGTACGGGTGGTCGATAACCTGCGAACCTGCCTGCGTGAGCCGGACCTGCTGGCCCGTTGGGGTGGCGACGAGTTCGTCATCGTGCTGCCACAGACCTCGCTGGGCGAGGCGCTGGAGGTGGCGGGGCGCTTGCGCCAGGTGCTGGAGCAGCTGGAGCCGCTGGGCGATTGCCGGCTGACCATGAGCTACGGCGTGGTGCAATGGCAGGAAGAAGATGACCCGCATGCGCTGCTGGCGCGTGCCGACCAGGCGCTGTACCGGGCTAAGGAAGCTGGTAAGAATGCCATTTCCGAGTAAACCGTGCCGGCCTCTTCGCGGGTAAACCCGCTCCCACAGGTATTTGCACAAGGCCAAAGGCAGCACAAATCCTGTGGGAGCGGGTTTACCCGCGAAGAGGCCGGCACCGATTCATGCATGAAAAAAGACCCGCGGCGCCTGGGGCGCAGCGGGCCAAATCGGCCTCGGCCGCTTCAGTGTCAGATATGCAGGGCGTGCCCCAGGGCGCGCAGTGCCGCTTCCTGTACCGCTTCACCCAGTGTCGGGTGGGCATGGATGGTGCCGGCCACATCCTCCAAGCACGCGCCCATCTCCAGCGACTGGGCAAACGCCGTCGACAACTCGGAAACCGCCACGCCAACCGCCTGCCAACCGAGGATCAGGTGGTTGTCACGCCGCGCCACCACACGCACGAAACCGCTTTTCGATTCCAGGCTCATGGCCCGGCCGTTGGCGGCGAACGGGAACTGCGCGACGATGCAGTCCAGCCCTTGCTGGCTGGCTTGCTCCGGGGTCTTGCCGACCACCACCACTTCCGGGTCGGTGAAGCACACCGCGGCAATCGCGCTGGGTTCGAAACGGCGTGCCTTGCCGGCGATGATTTCGGCGACCATCTCGCCCTGGGCCATGGCCCGGTGCGCCAGCATCGGTTCACCGGCCACGTCGCCGATGGCCCAGACGTTGCGCATGCTGGTCTGGCAGCGCTCGTCGATGGCGACGGCAGCGCCGTTCATCTTCAGGTCCAGGCACTCCAGGTTGAAACCTTGCGTGCGTGGCCGACGGCCCACGGCCACCAGCACCTGGTCGGCTTCCAGGCGCAGTTGCCCGCCCTGGCCATCACGGGCCTGCAGGCAGCCGCCTTCGTAACCCTCGACGCTATGGCCCAGGTGCAGGGCGATGCCCAGCTTCTTCAGTGATTCGGCCACCGGGGCGGTAAGTTCGCTGTCGTAGGTCGGCAGGATGCGCTCGCGTGCTTCCACCACGCTGACCCGTGCGCCCAGCTTGCGGTAGGCGATGCCCAGTTCCAGGCCGATATAGCCGCCGCCCACCACCACCAGATGCTGCGGCAGGGCTTTCGGGGCCAGGGCTTCGGTCGAGGAAATGATCGGCCCGCCCAGCGGCAGCATCGGCAGTTCGACACTGCTGGAGCCAGTGGCCAGCAGCAAGTGCTCGCACTGGATACGCTGGCCATCGACCTCCACCTGCTTGCCGTCGAGGATCTTCGCCCAGCCATGGATCACCTTGACCCCGTGCTTTTTCAGCAGGGCGGCAACGCCAGTGGTCAGGCGGTCGACGATGCCGTCCTTCCAGGCCACGCTCTGGCTGATGTCCAGGCGCGGCGAGGCGACGCTGATGCCCAGCTCCGACGGCCCGGCAAAGCGCGAGGTCTGGTGGAACTGCTCGGCCACGTGGATCAGCGCCTTGGACGGGATGCAGCCGATGTTCAGGCAGGTACCGCCCAGTGCCTGGCCTTCGACCAGCACGGTGGGAATGCCCAGTTGCCCGGCGCGGATGGCAGCCACGTAGCCGCCAGGGCCGCCGCCGATGATCAACAGGGTAGTCTGGATAGTCTGTTGCATGCTCACTCCACGAACAGGCAGGCGGGTTGTTCGAGCAGGCCGCGCACGGCCTGGATGAACAGCGCGGCGTCCATGCCATCGACCACGCGGTGGTCGAACGAGCTGGACAGGTTCATCATCTTGCGCACGACGATCTGGCCGTCGATCACCACAGGCCGCTCGACCATGCGGTTGACGCCAACGATCGCCACTTCCGGGGTGTTGACCACCGGCGTGCTGACGATACCGCCCAGGGCGCCCAGGCTGGTCAGGGTGATGGTCGAACCGGACAGCTCATCGCGGCTGGCCTTGTTGTTACGGGCAGCGTTGGCCAGGCGGGCGATTTCGCCAGCATTGCTCCACAGGCTGCCAGCTTCGGCATGGCGCAGCACCGGCACCATCAGGCCGTTGTCACCCTGAGTGGCGATGCCCACATGCACCGCGCCATGGCGGGTGATGACCTGGGCTTCGTCGTCATAGGTGGCGTTGATCTGCGGGAAGTCGCGCAGCGCCACGACCAGGGCGCGCACCAGGAACGGCAGCAGGGTCAGCTTGCCGCGGCTGTCGCCGTGCTTGCTGTTGAGTTGCTGGCGCAGGGCTTCCAGGGCGGTGACGTCGATTTCTTCTACATAGCTGAAGTGCGCGACCCGGCGCTTGGCATCCTGCATGCGCTGGGCGATCTTGCGGCGCAGGCCGATCACCGGCACCTGCTCGCTGTCGGTGCGCTTGGCATAGCCATTTGACGCTTGTCCGCCAGCGCTCTGCGGCTTGCTCATGAAGGCGTCGAGGTCTTCGTGCAGGATACGCCCGGCCGGGCCGCTGCCATGCACGTAGCGCAGTTCGATACCGGCATCCAGGGCACGCTTGCGCACCGCCGGCGAGGCCAGCGGCTTGTCGCCTGGCTGGCGCGGCACGATCGGGGCTACTTCGTGGTTGACGGGTGCCTGGCATGCAGCCGGTCTAGCTTCCTTCTGCGGCTCTGGCTTGGCGACCGCTGGGGCAGCGGGGGCCTCCTCGACCTGTTTGGTCTGCGGCACATCCACATGGTTGCCGCTACCTTCCACTTCGATGCGGATCAGCTCACTGCCGACCGCCATCACTTCACCCGGCTGGCCGCCCAGGGCCAGCACCTTGCCACTGACCGGCGAAGGGATTTCCACGGTGGCCTTGTCGGTCATGACATCGGCCACCACCTGGTCTTCGGCGATCATGTCGCCGACCTTGACGAACCACTCGACCAACTCGACCTGCGCGATGCCTTCGCCAATGTCCGGCATCTTGATGACGTGCGTGCCCATTCAGACCTCCATGACCTTTTTCAATGCCGCACCTACCCGCGAAGGCCCTGGGAAGTAAGCCCATTCCTGTGCGTGAGGGTAGGGGGTGTCCCAGCCGGTGACGCGCTCGATCGGCGCCTCCAGGTGGTGGAAGCAGTGTTCCTGCACCAGCGACACCAGTTCGGCGCCGAAGCCGCAGGTACGGGTGGCCTCGTGTACCACCACGCAGCGGCCGGTCTTTTTCACCGACTCGACGATGGTGTCCAGGTCCAGCGGCCACAGGCTGCGCAGGTCGATCACTTCGGCGTCGACGCCAGTTTCTTCGGCGGCGACCTGGGCCACGTACACCGTGGTGCCGTAGGTCAGCACGGTCACGTCATTGCCTGGGCGGGTAATGGCGGCCTTGTCCAACGGCACGGTGTAATAGCCGTCGGGCACGGCGCTTTGCGAGTGCTTCGACCACGGTGTGACAGGGCGGTCGTGGTGGCCGTCGAACGGGCCGTTGTACAGGCGCTTGGGTTCGAGGAAGATCACCGGGTCGTCACATTCGATCGAGGCGATCAGCAGGCCTTTGGCGTCATAGGGGTTGGACGGCATCACGGTGCGCAGGCCGCACACCTGGGTGAACATCGCTTCCGGGCTCTGGCTGTGGGTCTGGCCGCCATAGATGCCGCCACCGCAGGGCATGCGCAGGGTCAGCGGGGCGATGAACTCGCCGGCCGAACGGTAACGCAGGCGCGCCATTTCCGAGACGATCTGGTCGGAGGCCGGGTAGAAGTAGTCGGCGAACTGGATTTCCACTACCGGGCGCAAGCCGTAGGCACCCATGCCCACGGCAGTGCCGACGATGCCGCTCTCGGAGATCGGTGCGTCGAACACGCGAGACTTGCCGTACTTGTTCTGCAAGCCTTCGGTGCAGCGGAACACGCCGCCGAAGTAACCGACGTCCTGGCCGTAGATCACCACATTGTCGTCGCGCTCGAGCATGACATCCATGGCCGAGCGCAGGGCCTGGATCATGGTCATGGTAGTGGTGGCCATGGCGGTTTCCGGGTTGATGCTGTTGTTGTGGTCGTTCATCTCAAACCCCCAGTTCCTGGCGTTGACGGCGCAGGTGGTCGGGCATTTCCTTGTACACGTCCTCGAACATCGAGGCGGCACTCGGGATGTGACCATTGGCCAGGGTGCCGTACTGCTCGGCTTCCTTCTGCGCGGCGATTACCGCGGCTTCGAGCTCGGCAGTGGTCGCCTGGTGTTCTTCCTCGGACCAGTGACCGATGTTGATCAGGTGCTGTTTCAGGCGGGCGATCGGGTCACCCAGCGGGAAGTGGCTCCAGTCATCGGCAGGGCGGTACTTGGACGGGTCGTCCGAGGTCGAGTGCGGGCCGGCACGGTAGGTGACCCACTCGATCAGGCTCGGGCCCAGGCCACGGCGGGCGCGTTCGGCGGCCCAGCGCGAGGCAGCGTACACGGCGACGAAGTCGTTACCGTCAACTCGCAGCGAGGCGATACCACAGCCCACGCCACGGCCGGCAAAAGTGGTCGACTCGCCACCGGCAATGGCCTGGAAGGTGGAGATCGCCCACTGGTTGTTGACCACGTTGAGGATCACCGGGGCGCGGTACACGTGGGCGAAGGTGAGGGCGGTGTGGAAGTCCGACTCGGCGGTGGCGCCGTCGCCGATCCACGCCGAGGCGATCTTGGTGTCGCCCTTGATGGCCGAGGCCATGGCCCAGCCGACCGCCTGCACGAACTGGGTCGCCAGGTTGCCGCTGATGGTGAAGAAGCCGGCTTCGCGTACCGAGTACATGATCGGCAGCTGGCGGCCCTTGAGCGGGTCGCGCTCGTTGGACAGCAACTGGCAGATCATCTCGACCAGCGACACGTCGCGGGCCATCAGGATGCTTTGCTGGCGGTAGGTGGGGAAGCACATGTCGGTGCGGTTCAGCGCCAGGGCCTGGCCGCTGCCGATGGCTTCTTCACCCAGGCTCTGCATGTAGAAGGACATCTTCTTCTGGCGCTGGGCGACCACCATGCGGCTGTCGAAAATCCGCGTCTTGAGCATGGCGCGCATGCCCTGGCGGAGGATTTGCGGGTTGATGTCTTCGGCCCACGGGCCTTGCGCGTTGCCTTGCTCGTCGAGCACGCGGATCAGGCTGTAGGACAGGTCGGCGGTGTCGGCAGCATCGACATCGACAGGGGGCTTACGGGTTTGACCTGCATCGTTCAGACGCAGGTAGGAGAAATCGGTCTGGCAGCCTGGCCGGCCGGTAGGCTCGGGCACATGCAAACGCAGGGGGGCGTACTCGTTCATGCTTTTTACGCTCGCTCGGGTATTTGTTTTTGTGAGCTCTGAAGCGGCCGCCGCTGAGTACCGGCTTGTGACTGGTAAGTCAGCGTCCCCTACATCTTAGTGGTCCGGCAGGAGAATTTTTCTCTCAAGTTGATTGCCTTTGCTGCGCAGGGCAGATAAACATTCCGCATAAACACAAAAAACCGGTGATTTTGTCTCATGCGCAAACTCGATCGTACCGATATCGGCATTCTCAACAGCCTGCAGGAAAACGCCCGCATCACCAACGCCGAGCTGGCCCGCTCGGTGAACCTGTCGCCCACGCCCTGTTTCAACCGGGTGCGGGCCATGGAAGAGCTGGGGGTGATCCGCCAGCAGGTGACCTTGCTGTCGCCCGAGGCGTTGGGGCTGGATGTGAATGTGTTCATCCACGTGAGCCTGGAAAAACAGGTAGAGCAGGCACTGCACCGCTTCGAGGAAGAAATTGCCGAACGGCCCGAGGTGATGGAGTGCTACCTGATGACCGGCGACCCGGACTATCTGTTGCGGGTGCTGTTGCCGAGCATCCAGGCGCTGGAGCGGTTTCTCGATTACCTGACGCGGTTGCCGGGGGTGGCCAACATACGGTCGAGCTTTGCCCTCAAGCAGGTACGCTACAAGACCGCCTTGCCGTTGCCGGCCAATGGCATGACCTTGCGGGAATAGTGTTCGCCTGTCCCGGCCTCTTCGCGGGTAAACCCGCTCCCACAGGGACCGCGCAGGTTTCGAATACTGTGCAGTACCTGTGGGAGCGGGTTTACCCGCGAAGAGGCCAGCACAGGCGCCAAAGAGGGTGCTTGATATTTTAAACACCCCCAGTCTATGTTGTTGTCAGCCTATAACAACACGGACAAGCGTCATGAACGCCGAGCATCTCCAGGGCATCGATGAAATCGAATGCGTCACCCCCGACCTCAACGGCGTCCCGCGCGGCAAGGTGATGACCGCCGAAGGCTTCCTCGAAGGCCGCCGCCTGCAGATGGCTCGCGGTGTGCTGTTGCAATGCATCATGGGCGGCTACCCGCCGGCGAAGTTCTACGGCAGCGACGACGGCGACCTGGTGCTGGTGGCCGACCCCAGCCAGGTCCACCGCCTGCCCTGGAGCAACGACGGCCGTGCCCTGGCGATCTGCGACGCCAACGAACTGGATGGCCGGCCTTCGGCATTGTCCACCCGGGGGCAGCTCAAAGCCGTGATCGCCCGCTATGCGGCGCTGGGCCTGGCGCCAGTGGTGGCGACCGAGTTGGAGTTCTTTGTCTTTGCGCCGAATACCGATCCGCACCAGCCGTTCCAGCCTCCCGTGGGCATCGACGGCCGTCGCGAACTTGGCCATTCGGCGTTCAGCGTCAGTTCCAACAACGGCCTGCGCCCGTTCTTCAAGGAGGTGTACCAGTGCATGGCCGCGCTCGGCTTGCCGCGCGACACCTTCATGCACGAAATGGGCATCAGCCAGTTCGAGATCAACCTGCTGCACGGTGACCCGCTGCTGCTGGCCGACCAGACCTTCCTTTTCAAGCACCTGCTCAAGGAAGTGGCGCTCAAGCACGGTTTGACCGTGGTGTGCATGGCCAAGCCGCTGGCGCGCACGCCTGGCAGTTCCATGCACATTCACCAGAGCCTGGTCGAGGTAGCTAGCGGGCGTAATGTATTCAGCGATGAGCAAGGCCTGCCGACCGAGACCTTCCACCACTTCATCGGCGGCCTGCAGGCGTGCATGGCTGACTTCACCGTGCTGTTCGCGCCCAACGTCAACGCCTACCAGCGGCTGTGCCACCCCTATGCCTCGCCGAACAATGCCTGCTGGTCCGAGGACAACCGTGCCGCAGGCCTGCGCATCCCGGCCAGCGCGCCGGTGGCGCGGCGGGTCGAAAACCGCCTGCCCGGCGCCGACGCCAACCCGTACCTGGCCATCGCTGCCAGCCTGGCCGCCGGGCTGCACGGCATCGAGCGGCGCCTGCAGCCGTCACCGGCCATCCAGGGTGAGTTCGAAGTGCCGGAGCACCTGAGCCTGCCGTGCACCCTGCATGCCGCGCTGCAGCGGCTCGAGCGTAGCGCGCTGGCGCGGGAACTGTTCGGCAGCGAGTTCATCGAAGGCTACATCGCCAGCAAGACCCTGGAACTGAGTGATTTCCTCGACGAAATCACGCCGTGGGAGCGTCGGGTGCTGGCGGCACAGGCCTGATCGCGACACGACCGACACCGGATACGCCCCAGCTGTGCTAAATCGCTACCGGGGGCCTGCGCCGGGCGGTTTTTGCCCTTATGCTTCTAGCACCCCGCCACCTGACCAGGGAGCTTTACGGGACGTATGCGAAATATCTGGAAGCCGTTTCAGTCGTTGTATTTCGCCGCGCTGATGATGTTGATCGGCTCGGGCCTGCTCAGTACCTACCTGGCCCTGCGCCTGGCGGCCGACCATGTCGACAGCCTGTGGGTAGGTGCGTTGATGGCCGCCAACTACTTTGGCCTGGCGGTCGGCGGCAAGGTTGGTCACCGTCTGATTGGCCGGGTCGGGCACATACGTGCCTATGCTACCTGCGCCGGTATCGTCGGCGCGGCGGTGCTCGGGCATGGCCTGACCAACTGGTTGCCGGCCTGGGTCGGGCTGCGGATGATCGTCGGCCTGGGCATGATGTGCCAGTACATGGTCATCGAGAGCTGGCTCAACGAGCAGGCCGATGTGAAGCACCGCGGCGCGGTGTTCAGCGGCTACATGATCGCCTCGTACCTGGGCTTGGTACTCGGCCAGCTGATTCTGGTGGTGCACCCTCAGCTTGGCCTGGAGCTGCTGATGCTGGTGGCCATGTGTTTCACCCTGTGCCTGGTACCGGTCGCCATGACCCGGCGCATTCACCCGGCGCCGTTGCGCCCGGCACCGATGGAGCCGAAGTTCTTCATCAGGCGCGTGCCGCAGTCGCTCAGCACGGTGCTGGGCTCAGGGCTGATCGTCGGCTCGTTCTATGGCCTGGCGCCTTTGTATGCCTCCGGCCAGGGCATGACTACCGAGCAGGTCGGTCTGTTCATGGGTAGCTGCATTTTTGCCGGCCTGCTGGTGCAGTGGCCGCTGGGCTGGTTGTCTGACCGCTACGACCGGGCAGTGCTGATCCGCAGCGTGGCGGTGGGGCTGGCGCTGGCCTCGGCGCCGCTGGCGATACTGCCCAGCGTGCCGCTGGAATTGCTGTTCGGCATAGGTTTTGTGATTTCGTTGCTGCAGTTCTGCCTGTACCCGCTGGCGGTGGCGTTTTCCAACGACCATGTGGAGAGCGAACGGCGGGTGTCGCTGACCGCGATGTTGCTGGTGACCTACGGCGTGGGCGCGTGCATCGGGCCGCTGGCCGCAGGCGTGCTGATGAAAGTGCTGGGCCCGCAGATGCTGTATGCGTTCTTCGTGTTCTTTGCCCTGGTGCTGGTGTGGCGCATTCGTCCGAAGGCGGTCACCGGGTTGCACCAGGTGCAGGATGCGCCGCTGGGTCACGTGGCGATGCCGGCGGCCGGTTCGCCGTTGTCGGCGGCGCTGGACCCACGGGTGGATGAGCAGACGGTGCAGGACATGATGCAGGCTCCGGTGGCGGCCGAAGATACCGAGGCGGAAGAGAAGGGGGCTGATAAGCAGCCTGAGCCGGAGGGTGAGGTAAGCAAATCGGTGTAAGGCTGTACCGGCCTCTTCGCGGGTAAACCCGCTCCCACAGGATTTCCACAGTCTTCGATACTGTGCTTCTGAAAGCTTGCATGATCCCTGTGGGAGCGGGTTTACCCGCGAAAGGGCCGGCACAGGAAAAACACAAATGAAAACGCCACCTGAGCAGGTGGCGTTTCTGTTTTACCGGCCGACGATCAATAGTCGTCCTTGTCGAACCGCCGCGCTTCACGCTGCAGCTGGTACACAAAACTCTCGATCTTGCGCTGCGCCTGGCCACTGAGGTTGTGGAAGCGCACGCCGGCAAAGGTGGTATTGATCCGCTCTTCATAGTGCAGATGGCGCAGCTCGACCATGGTGTCGACCAGGCCCAGCGGGTTGCCCGCCTTGAAACGCTCGTACACCTGGCCCAGTTGCAGGCGATCCTCGACATTACCTTCAAAGCGCAGTTTGCAGCCGGTGGCGGAGATGTCCAGCAGCTTGCCCCGCAGGGCACCGTTGCCCTTGAGGTGGGCGCCATCGAGGATGACATCGACCAGCTGGGACAGCTTCAGCGCGGCGCGGAAGGCGTTGCGGCGCTGGTGGTAGGTCATCTCCTGGGGCATGGCGCCGCGGTAGCAGCGGTGGCCGTCAACTTCACTGATCTTCAACTCGTGGTTGCAGTCCCAGGCGATGCGCACGCCATCGTGGAAGCCTTCGATGCGGAAGTGTTCGCCGTTCTCGATGAATTTCTCACCGTCGCGCGGGATCATCTCGTCCAGCGCCAGGGTGTTGCTTTCACGGTCCACGTGCACCACGTAGCTCTGGAAGCGCTGGCTGCGGTCATGGAAGGTGATGATCAGGGGGTCGTGGCTTTCCTGCAACTGCCGCAAGTTGGCCGCAATCTCCAAAGGGGTGTTCAGCACCTTTGGCGGCTGCGGGGCATCGGATTCATTGAACACGGCTTATCGTTCTCCAGGCAAAAGCAACACACGCAATTAACGGCATTTTGCCAGTATGTTCCGTGCCTTGATAGAAAAATCACACTTGGCTGAGAGCCCGTGGCTTGGCCAGCGGCGAGGTGCTGCCGCGGCTGTCGTAGAGCGACGGAGAATCGCCGCCCATGAGGATGCGGATCTGGTTGTTGGTGACGTGTTGCTGCACCTGGATGATCCGGCCATTGGTTTCGTTGAGTTGCTGGCAGGCTTGCATCAACTGGCTGATCACATCGAGTTGCTGCAGCAGCAGTTCACCGTTCGGCGATTGTGCCGCCACGGCCTCCACTCCGGCGCGATCGGGGCTCAGGCCAAGGCTGGTAAGCAGGTTGTTGCGCCGCAGGCCTTGCTGTTCCAGCAGCACGATCAAAGACTGCTTGCGGGCCAGGATGTTTTCCAGTGGCGCCATATCGCGGCCATGCAGTGCAACGGCCTCTTTCTGCAAGAGCTCGAGCAGTTCCTGCATCGGTGCGATGTCATCTTCGATCAGTTGCAGCAAGGTGGTGTCGTGCATGGCTAACTCTTGGCTTTTCTGGCGTCCGTGAAGTCAGCGCGCCGAACGGTCAGCGCTGGGCTTCTAAATCGAGCAGTTTGCTGGCGACCCGGCCGGCATCGACCTGGTAGCTGCCGTCGGCGATTGCCTGTTTCAACTGGGCCACACGGGCACTGTTGACCACCGGCTCGTCGCGCAGCTTGTCGCTGATCTTCTGCAACTGCTGGGCCTCTTGGCTGAGGTGTACCGCTTCTCCGCTGGCGTTGGTGGCGGTTGCCGCTTCCTGGCTGGCTGCCGGTTTTTCGGCGCTGCCGGGCGCGGTGTTGCCGCGCACGCCGCCCGTGACGGACGGAGAGTTATTCAAACGACTGAAGTCGATGACCATGATCAGAAACCTCTGGGTATTTGGACGCTTGCCTTGTTTTCGGCCAATCCGAAAGAAACTTTAGGCACAAATGCATTGCCGTCTGTCAGCAAGCTCGCGAACCCGTTGTCTGACACAGTTTAGGAAAAGCGGTTGCTCACCGCCAGCGCAAATCCATGGGCTGGCTACATACTGACCTCGACCTGACCGGGGCCGGTCACCCGGGCCTTGACCACCCGTTTGGAATTGAGGTTGCGCACCCGGATCTGCTCGCTCAGGCCGCCCTTGCTCAGGGCTTCGCCGGGCATGCGTACGCTCAGGCTGCCACTGCGGGCGATGATCACCACGTGGTCGCCCTTGCGCACCACCTCGGCCTGTTCCAGGTGTTGCGGGGTGAGTACCTGGTCGATCACTGTGGGGCGCAGCATCTTCATGCCTACTGCCTGCTCCAGTTCGGTCAAAAAGCCTTGGCCCAGGGTGCCGACATCGCGCTCGCGCAAGGCAACGTCGCCTGCGCCCACCACGTTGTCGCGCCTGAGCGGCCGGGTCACCACCACCACCTCGCGGAACAGCCGCACGGTGGCCGGCACGAACACGGTCCACGGGGCGCTGCCTTCGCAGCGCACCTTTACCGTGACGCGGCCCAACGGCTGGGCCGGGCTTTCCAGCGAGGCGTCCAGTTGCTGGCTGCACAGCGGCATGTGCAGGCGCGGGTCCAGCGGGTTGACCTGGATTTCGTAGCGGCCGGCGGTCTGGGTGGTGGCCAGGTAATCTTCGACGCTGAATTCAAGAAACCCTTGGGTGACACCGATAAGCTGTTCAGGCAAGGTGAACGCGTCCGCTACCGTGCGAACGCCGGGCACCAGCAGGCACAGCATGGCCAGCGAGCCAGTCAGCAGGCGCGTCAATCGTCGGGAAAATGTCGTTTTCGTGTACATGGCGCTCAAAAAAGCAAAGCCCGTGCCGACTCTCTACCTGAGTTGCAACGAAAGGCTGAAACATAAAGGAGTCTGGCATGGCAGGTGTTATGGATTCGGTCAACCAGCGCACGCAGCTGGTAGGGCAGAATCGCCTGGAATTGCTGCTGTTCCGCCTCAATGGTGAACAGCTTTACGGCATCAACGTATTCAAGGTCAGGGAAGTGCTGCAATGCCCTGCACTGACCCTGCTGCCCAAGGCGCACCCGGTGGTGCGCGGTGTCGCCAATATTCGCGGGGCGACCATCCCGATCCTCGACTTGTCGATGGCCACCGGGTTGCGGCCGCTGCAGGAAGACACGCGCAACAGCTTCGTGATCATCACCGAGTACAACACCAAGACCCAGGGTTTCCTGGTGCACTCGGTGGAGCGCATCGTCAACATGAACTGGGAAGAGATCCATCCACCACCCAAGGGCACCGGCCGTGACCACTACCTGACTGCGGTCACCCGTGTGGACAACCGCATGGTCGAGATCATCGATGTGGAGAAGGTGCTGGCTGAAGTGGCGCCGTCGTCCGAGTCGGTGTCGGCCGGCGTGATCGATGCCGAGGTGCAGGACAAGGCCGTGCTGCTGCGGGTGCTCACCGTCGACGATTCGTCGGTGGCACGCAAGCAGGTCAGTCGCTGCCTGCAGACCGTGGGAGTCGAGGTGGTGGCGCTCAATGACGGCCGTCAGGCCCTGGACTACCTGCGCCAGTTGGTGGACGAGGGCAAGAAGCCGGAAGAAGAGTTCCTGATGATGATCTCGGACATTGAAATGCCGGAAATGGACGGCTATACGCTAACCGCAGAGATCCGCAGCGATCCGCGCATGCAAAAATTGCACATCTGCCTGCATACTTCGCTTTCCGGGGTGTTCAACCAGGCGATGGTCAAGAAGGTCGGTGCTGATGACTTCCTGGCCAAGTTCAAGCCGGACGACCTGGCCCGGCGGGTGGTCGACCGGATCAAGGCAACGCATTGAAGCAGCCGGGGGCAGGCCCCCCGGCACCAGTGATTGAAAAGAGGCGGCAGTAGTGTCTACGGGTAATTTGGATTTCGAACAGTTCCGGGTCTTCCTGGAGAAGGCCTGTGGCATCCTGCTTGGCGAGAATAAGCAGTACCTGGTTTCCAGCCGTCTCAACAAGCTGATGGAGCAACAGGGCATCAAGAGCCTGGGCGAGCTGGTGCAGCGCATCCAGGCCCAGCCGCGTGGCGGCTTGCGCGAGCAGGTGGTCGATGCCATGACCACCAACGAGACCCTGTGGTTTCGCGATACCTATCCGTTCGAGGTGCTGAAGAACAAGGTCATCCCCGAGTTCATCCGCAGCAACCCCGGCCAGCGCCTGCGCATGTGGTCGGCGGCCTGTTCGTCGGGGCAGGAGCCGTACTCCATCTCGATGGCCATCGACGAGTTCGAGCGCAGCAACCTCGGCCAGTTGAAGATGGGGGCGCAGATCGTTGCCACCGACCTGTCCGGCACCATGCTGACCAACTGCAAGACCGGCGAGTACGACAGCCTGGCCATCGCGCGTGGCTTGTCCCAGGAGCGCCTGCAGCGCTACTTCGACACCAAGGGGGCGGGGCGCTGGGCGGTCAAGCCGGCGATTCGCAGCCGTGTCGAGTTCCGCTCGTTCAACCTGCTCGACAGCTATGCCAGCCTGGGCAAGTTCGACGTGGTGTTCTGCCGCAACGTGCTGATCTACTTCTCGGCGCAGGTGAAGAAGGACATCCTGTTGCGCATTCACAGTACCTTGAAGCCGGGCGGGTATCTGTTCCTTGGTGCTTCGGAGGCGCTGAACGGGCTGCCGGACCACTACCAGATGGTGCAGTGCAACCCGGGGATCATCTACCAGGCCAAGTAAGCACAAAGGCCGGCAGCGAAAGTTGCCGGCCTTTTTGTTTGCCTGTGCCGGCCTCTTCGCGGGTGAACCCGCTCCCACGGGGTTCAAGATCGGCGCCGTATCTGTGGGGCCGGGTTTACCCGCGAAGAGGCCGCTATAGGAAATACTGACGTCAATTTTTTGTGTTGCCGCTTTTGCCGCCCGCCAATTGCCGCTTTCGCGGTCGAAGGCGGAAGGCCTTTGCCGCTTTTCTGGCAGCACTCTGACAGCACTGCGCCCTGCAAGCCCGTATTTCCGGGCTTTTCCTTGGTTGGCATAGCCCTTGCTATACCTTGCCCAACGATATTCCGGTCAACCTCCGAAGGTTTCCCCGACATGAGCATCAGCTTCGACAAGGCGCTTGGTATCCACGAAAAGGCCCTGGGCTTCCGCGCCCAGCGCGCCGAAGTGCTGGCCAACAACATCGCCAACGCCGACACGCCCAACTACAAGGCGCGTGACATGGACTTTTCTTCGGTGCTCGCCGCCGAAACCAGCAAGCAGCAGGGCGGTCGCTTCGCCATGGACCGTACCAACAGCCGGCACATCGAAGCCGAAGGCCTCGCTATCGCCGCTGACGATACGCTCAAGTACCGCACGCCGCTGCAGCCTTCGATCGACCAGAACACCGTGGATGCGCAGATCGAGCAATCGAACTACACCGAAAACGCCGTCGGCTTCCAGGCCAGCTTCACCTTGCTCAACAGTAAATTCAAAGGGCTGGTTTCGGCCCTGCGGGGAGAATGACCATGTCCCTTTCCAGTGTCTTCAACATTGCCGGTAGCGGCATGAGTGCGCAGAGCACGCGCCTGAACACCGTTGCTTCCAACATCGCCAACGCCGAGACCGTGTCCTCGAGCATCGACCAGACTTACCGCGCCCGCCACCCGGTGTTCGCCACCACCTTCCAGAATGCCCAGGCCGGTAGCAGCCAGTCGCTGTTCGAAGACCAGGGCGAGGCAGGGCAGGGCGTACAGGTAAAAGGCATCGTCGAGGACCAGAGCACCCTGGAAGCCCGTTACGAGCCCAACCATCCGGCGGCGAACAAGGACGGCTACGTCTACTACCCGAACGTCAACGTGGTCGAGGAGATGGCCGACATGATCTCCGCCAGCCGTGCGTTCCAGACCAACGCCGAGCTGATGAACACGGCCAAGAGCATGATGCAGAAGGTCCTGACCCTCGGTCAGTGATAAGGAAACCAGACCATGGCAATCGATACTACCGGCGTGAACCTCAATGAAGTGCTCACGGCTTCCGGGGTGGGTGCGCCCACGAAAAAGACCACGGACACTGCATCCAAGACCGGCAACGACTCGCTCGGCAAGGATGCTTTCCTGCAGTTGCTGGTCACCCAGATGCAGCACCAGAACCCGCTGGACCCACAGGATAACGGTGAGTTCGTTGCCCAGTTGGCGCAGTTCAGCAGCCTGGAAGGCATTACCTCGCTGAACGAATCGGTCAATGCCATTACCGGCTCCATGGCCTCGTCCCAGGCCCTGCAAGCGTCGTCGCTGGTCGGGCGCTCGGTGGTGGTGCAGAACGACAAGGCGGTGGTCGACACCGCCGAAAGCTTCAACGCGCAGTTCGTGGTGCCGCAAGCCATCGGCGAAGCGAAAATCACCATCAAGGACAAGGACGGCAATACCGTCAAGACCATCGAACTGGGCGAACAGAAAGCCGGTTACGCCGATTTCATCTGGGACGGTACCAACAACAGCGGCGAGAAAGTCGACCCTGGCACCTATACCTTCACCGCCAGCACCACGGTGGATGGCAAGTCGGTGCAGATGAACACGCTGTTGCCAGCCAAGGTGACCAGCGTCAGCTTCAGTGCCGGCGGCGAAATGGTCCTCAACCTGGCCGGGGTTGGCAAGGTTTCCCTGTCCGACGTGCAAACCATCGGTATCTAAGGCCCGCTAGTGCGGCAAAAGGAGCGAATTCATGTCTTTCAATATCGGCCTTAGCGGTCTGTACGCAGCAAACAAGCAGCTGGATGTCACCGGCAACAACATCGCCAACGTCAACACCAACGGCTTCAAGTCGTCGCGTGCCGAGTTCGCCGATGTCTACGCAGGCTCCAACCGCCTGGGCGTGGGCAAGAACCAGGTGGGTAACGGTGTGCGCCTGGCGGCCGTTTCCCAGCAGTTCACCCAGGGTGACGTCAACACCACCGGCAACGTGCTGGACATGGGGATTCAGGGGCAGGGCTTTTTCGTGCTGTCCGACAACGGCTCGCGTGTCTACACCCGTGCGGGTGCTTTCCAGGCCAGCAAGGACAACTTCGTGGTTACCTCGGACGGGCTGCGCCTGCAGGGCTATGCCGCTGACTCGAGTGGCAAGATCCAGAGAGGCGTGTTGACCGATCTGCAGATCGATACGTCGGCGTTGCAGCCAAAGGCAACGTCCCTGATCGATCAGGGCATCAACCTGAACTCTTCGGCCGCCGATATCCCGCTGGAAGTGGATGATGGTACTGGCGCGATGGTGCCGAACCTGCCGTTCGATCCTGCCGATCAGACGACTTACACCAAGTCTTTCCCGACCAAGGTGTACGACAGCCAGGGTAACGAGCACACCATGGAGCAGTTCTATCGCAAGACTGGCACCAATGAGTGGACCATGTACACCCTGGTGGACGGGCGCAACCCGTTCGACCCATCCTCCACTGTGCCGCTGACCGGCACCATCAGCTTCAACAGTGATGGCTCGGTCAGTGGCATGACTGCCGATAACACCGGGCACCCGGCAGGCGCTTCGTTCACAGTGAACAACAACACCTTCACCATGACCGGCTGGGTACCGGCGGTGGAAGACTCTGCGGGCAACTGGGGGTCGAATGGTGCGGCGGGCAGCGCCGATGGCATGCGCCTGGCGATGAACAGCACCACCTCCTACAACACCGAGACCGCGCGCATGTCGCAGTCCCAGGACGGCTACGCGACCGGTATTCTGTCGAGCCTGAGCATTGACTCGACGGGTGTGCTGTTCGCCAGCTTCAGCAACCAGCAATCCCGCGCCATTGGCCAGGTGGCCCTGGCCAGCTTTGCCAACGAGCAGGGCCTGCAGCAGATCGGTGGTACCCGCTGGACCGAAACCTTCACTTCCGGCATTCCGGGCATCGATTCGCCGAAGACCGGGACCTTGGGTGCCATCGAGTCCAATGCGCTGGAGGGCTCGAACGTGAACCTGACGCAGGAGCTGGTAGAGCTGATCAAGGCGCAGAGCAACTACCAGGCGAACGCCAAGACCATTTCGACCGAAAGTACCATCATGCAGACCATCATTCAGATGACCTGATGGTCGCTGGCTGAGTGTGTGGGCGAACCCCTTTGTCGTGAAGGGGTTCGTCGTCTTTGCCGGAGGGGTCATGAAAAGGCTGGTTGTCACATTGATCGCTGCTTTCTGCCTGTACCAGGCTCAGGCTGGTACCGCGCCCTGGTGGCGCTGGGAAAGCCAGGTGGATGGGCGCCTGGTCTGCTCGCAATGGCCGCCGGGGGAGGGTTGGAAGAAGTTTGCCGGGCCCTACAGCAATGGCGCTTGCCGCGAGCCTTGAATAAACCTGTACCGGCCTCTTCGCGGGTAAACCCGCTCCCACAGGGGCCCTGCTAATTCAACGAGTTATGTGCAGTTCTATGAGAGCGGGTTTACCCGCGAAGAGGCCGGTACAGGTTTGCCGCCATCGGCAACCAAGCGCCGGATAACCGGCGTTCAGCACGCCGCTGGCACCCTTGCAAGCCCGTATCCACGGGCTTTTTCATGATTCGGGAAAGTTGGTTCGGAACTTGCTTTGTAGCTCGCATAGCAACGGCGAGCGGCAAACGACCGCCAGTGCAATGGAGGATGACTGTGGACAAGATGCTTTACGTGGCCATGACCGGCGCCAGCCAGAACGCGCTGGCGCAGAAGGCACACGCCAACAACCTGGCGAACATTTCCACTAACGGTTTTCAGCGAGACCTGGAGCAGGCCCGCTCGATGCCGGTGTTCGGCGACAGCTTTCCGGCGCGTGCCTTTGCCATGACCGAGCGCCCGGCCACCGACTTCAGCGAAGGGCCGATGGTGGAAACCGGCCGCGATCTGGATGTGACGGTGACCGGCAAAGGCTTCATCGCCGTGCAGGCGCCCGATGGCAGCGAAGCCTATGTACGCACCGGCAGCCTGAACATCGATGCCCTCGGTGTGCTGCGTGCAGGCAACGGTATGCCGGTGATCGGTAACGGCGGCCCCATTGCGATTCCGCCTGAGCAGAAAGTCGAAGTCGGCGCCGATGGCACCATCAGCATCCGCTCCATGGGCGAGGATCCACGAGTGATGGCCGAGGTCGACCGCATCAAGCTGGTCAATCCCGATACCAAAGGCCTGACCAAGGGCCTGGATGGCCTGATCCATACCCGCGACGGCCAGCCGGCCGACGCCGACGTCAATGTGCGGGTGGTGTCGGGTTTCCTGGAAGGCAGCAATGTCAACGCTGTCGAGGAAATGACCTCGGTACTGGCGCTGTCCCGCCAGTTCGAACTGCACGTGAAGATGATGAACGCGGCCAAGGAAGGCGACGAAGCCATGGCTCGGGTTTTGCAAATCGGCTAATCACTTTTGAACGGGTGCCGTAAAACAGGCGCACGAGGAGAACTTACATGCTTCCGGCTCTTTGGGTCGCTAAAACCGGTCTGTCCGCCCAGGACACCAACCTGACGGTCATCTCCAACAACCTGGCCAACGTCTCGACCACCGGCTTCAAGCGTGATCGCGCCGAGTTCCAGGACCTGCTGTACCAGATCAAACGCCAGCCTGGCGCGCAGTCCACCCAGGACAGCGAGCTGCCTTCGGGCCTGCAGGTCGGTACCGGTGTGCGCATTGTCGGCACGCAGAAGAACTTCCAGACCGGCAGCCTGCAAACCACGGAAAACCCGCTGGACATGGCGGTCAACGGTCGTGGTTTCTTCCAGGTGCTGCAGCCGGATGGCACCGTTTCGTATACCCGTGACGGTACTTTCCACCTGAACTCCGACGGCCAGATCGTCACCGCCAACGGCTTCGCCCTGGAGCCTGCCATCGTCGTGCCGAACGACGCGCAGACCTTCACCGTCGGCCAGGACGGCACCGTGTCGATCACCACCGCCGGCAACCCGGCAGCGCAGGTGATCGGCAACATCCAGACCGCCGACTTCATCAACCCGGCCGGCCTGCAGGCGATTGGCGACAACCTGTTCCTCGAGACCGCCGCCAGTGGTGCGCCGCAAGTCGGCACCCCGGGCCTGAACGGTTTCGGCACCACCCTGCAGCAGACCCTGGAAAACTCCAACGTCAGCACCGTGGAAGAGTTGGTGAACATGATTACCACCCAGCGTGCCTACGAGATGAACTCCAAGGTCATTTCCACCGCCGACCAGATGCTGTCGTTCGTCACTCAACAGCTCTGAGGCCTTTAGCGCCAAGCCCAGTCACTCCGTTGCACCCATGAGGTAAGCGTCATGAATCGTCTGTTGTCCGTTTTCGCCCTGGGGGGGGCGGTGTTGCTGGCAGGTTGCGTCGCGCCGACGCCCAAGCCCAACGACCCGTACTACGCGCCGGTACTGCCGCGCACCCCATTGCCGGCAGCGGCCAACAACGGTTCGATCTACCAGGCCGGTTTCGAACAGAACCTGTACAGCGACCGCAAGGCGTTCCGGGTGGGCGACATCATCACCATCACCCTCAACGAGCGCACCTCGGCCAGCAAGAACGCCGGTTCGCAGATCCAGAAGAACAGCAACGCCAACATCGGCCTGACCTCGTTGTTCGGCAGCACGCCGAGCACCAACAACCCGTTCGGCGGTGGTGACCTGTCGCTGGAAGCCGGTTACAGCGGCGAGCGCGCCACCAAGGGCGACAGCAAGGCCACCCAGGGCAATACCCTGACCGGTTCCATCACCGTGACCGTCGCCGAAGTGCTGCCCAACGGCATCATCGCCGTGCGCGGCGAGAAGTGGCTGACCCTGAACACCGGCGAAGAGTTGGTGCGCATCGCCGGCATGATCCGCGCCGACGACATCGCCACCGACAACACCGTGCCGTCCACCCGCGTGGCCGACGCGCGCATTACCTATTCCGGTACCGGCTCGTTCGCCGATGCCAGCCAGCCCGGGTGGCTGGACCGCTTCTTCATCAGCCCGCTTTGGCCTTTCTGAGTACGGATGACCATGTTCAACGTGAGGCAGCTGATTGCCGCAACCCTGCTCCTGTCCTGTGCCTTCGGCGCCCAGGCCGAGCGCCTGAAGGACATTGCCAGCATCTCTGGCGTGCGCTCCAACCAACTGATCGGCTACGGCCTGGTGGTGGGGCTCAACGGCACGGGTGACCAGACCACCCAGACCCCGTTCACCCTGCAGACCTTCAACAACATGCTGTCGCAGTTCGGCATCAAGGTGCCGGCCGGTTCCGGCAACGTGCAGCTGAAAAACGTCGCGGCAGTGTCGGTGCATGCCGACCTGCCGGCGTTCGCCAAGCCAGGCCAGGTGGTGGACATTACCGTGTCCTCGATCGGTAACTCGAAGAGCCTGCGCGGCGGCAGCCTGCTGATGACTCCGCTCAAGGGTATCGACGGCAACGTCTACGCCATCGCCCAGGGCAACCTGGTGGTGGGCGGTTTCGATGCCGAAGGCCGTGACGGCTCGAAGATCACCGTCAACGTTCCGTCGGCCGGCCGTATTCCGGGTGGTGCCAGTGTCGAGCGTGCGGTGCCGAGCGGCTTCAATCAGGGCAACAGCCTGACCCTGAACCTCAATCGCCCCGACTTCACCACCGCCAAGCGCATTGTCGACAAGGTCAACGACCTGCTCGGCCCAGGCGTGGCCCAGGCCGTGGACGGCGGTTCGGTGCGGGTCACTGCGCCGATGGACCCGAGCCAGCGCGTGGACTACCTGTCGATCCTCGAGAACCTCGAGATCGACCCGGGTCAGGCGGTGGCCAAGGTCATCATCAACTCGCGTACCGGCACCATCGTCATTGGCCAGAACGTCAAGGTGTCGCCGGCCGCGGTGACCCACGGCAGCCTGACCGTGACCATTACCGAAGACCCGATCGTCAGCCAGCCGGGGCCGTTCTCCAACGGCGAAACCGCCGTGGTGCCGCGCTCGCGGGTCAACGCCGAGCAGGAAGCCAAGCCGATGTTCAAGTTCGGCCCGGGCACCACGCTGGATGAAATCGTCCGCGCGGTGAACCAGGTGGGCGCCGCGCCCAGCGACCTGATGGCCATCCTCGAAGCCCTGAAACAGGCCGGTGCCTTGCAGGCCGACCTGATCGTTATCTGAGGACGGTGCGGATGAACAGCAAAAGCCTGGTTTCCGGCGCTGCCGACAGCGGTGCCTATACCGACCTCAACCGCCTCAGCTCGCTCAAGCATGGCGACCGCGACAGCGATGCCAACGTGCGCAAGGTGGCCCAGGAGTTCGAGTCGCTGTTCATCAGCGAAATGCTCAAGGCCTCGCGCAAGGCCAGCGACGTGCTGGCCGACGACAACCCGATGAACACCGCGACGGTCAAGCAGTACCGTGATATGTACGACCAGCAGCTGGCCGTGAGCATGTCTCGCGAGGGCGGCGGTATCGGGTTGCAGGACGTGCTGGTGCGCCAGCTGTCGAAGAACAAGAGCGTGCCGGCCAACACCAGCCCTTTCCCGCGTATCGAGGGCAATGCCCCGACGCTGTGGGGCAACAAGGTGGCCGAGCCCGTACGTGCCGACCAGATGACCGCCACGCGCAACGACGTCGCCGCACTCAATTCGCGGCGCCTGGCGCTGCCGAGCAAGCTCACCGAGCGCCTGCTGGCCGGTATCGTGCCGTCGGCGGCCAGCACCAACACCGCTGGCGTGCCTGCCCGTGACGGCCAGCAAGTGGCCAAGGCCTTTGCCGTGCCGGACAACGGCCTGCGCATCCTCGGGCGTGCCGTGGCCCAGCCGCCGCTGGCACCGAAAAAGGCCTTTGCCGACAGTGATGAATTCGTCGCCACCATGCTGCCGATGGCCGAGCAGGCGGCCAGGCGTATCGGTATCGACCCGCGCTACCTGGTGGCGCAGGCCGCCCTGGAAACCGGCTGGGGCAAGTCGGTCATGCGCAACACTGATGGCAGCAGCAGCCACAACCTGTTCGGCATCAAGGCGACCGGCAACTGGGAAGGCGGCGAGGCGCGGGCGATCACCAGCGAGTTCCGTGATGGCCAGTTCGTCAAGGAGACGGCGGCGTTCCGCTCATACGATTCTTATCAGGACAGCTTCCACGACCTGGTCAGCCTGTTACAGAACAATTCGCGCTATCAAGATGCGGTGAAGGCCGCCGATAAACCAGAACAGTTCGTGCAAGAGTTGCAAAAGGCCGGGTACGCCACCGACCCGAATTACGCCAGCAAGATCTCGCAGATCGCAAGACAGATGAAGTCGTACGAGCACTACGCAATGCTCGGTACTGCAACGAAACTTTAAGGGCATGGAACCATGGCGAGTCTGATCAACATTGGTATGTCGGGGCTTGGCGCCGCGCAATCGGGGATGTACACCCTCGGCAACAACATCGCCAACGCCGATGTCGAAAGCTACTCGCGCCAGCAGAACGTGCAGAAGACCAAGGGCGGGCAGCAAGTCGGCCAGGTCTTCATCGGCAGCGGTACCACCCTGGCCGATGTGCGCCGGGTGTACAACGCGTTCCTCGAGAACCAGCTGCGCAGCACCACCTCGCTGAGCAGCGATGCCAGCTCGTACCTGAATCAGATCACGCCGCTGGACACCGCCCTGTCGAGCAGTGACACCGGTATCACTGCGGCACTGAAGAGCTTCTTCAGCGCCATGCAGGATGCTGCGGCCAAGCCGACCGAGGACGCCTCGCGCCAACTGCTGCTGACTAGCGCGCAGTCCCTGGCCAAGCGCTTCAACACCCTGTCGGCGCAGTTCAACCAGCAGAACAGCAACATCAACGCCAACATGGTGTCGATCGCCGATCAGGTGAACAACCTGACCAAGACCATCGCGGATCTCAACGACCAGATTTCCCGTGTCAGCTCCATTTCCGGCCAGCCCAACGACCTGCTCGACCAGCGTGATGGCGCTGTGCGTGAGCTGAGCAAGCTGATTGGCGCCGATGTGGTGGAGCGTGAGGGTAACTACGACATCTACCTGAAGAATGGCCAGGCCCTGGTGCTGGGCAAGACCACCCAGACCCTGGGCGTGGAGCCCAGCGCGACCGACCCGACCCGCATGAGCCTGATCCTCAACCGCGGCTCGACCAAGATGGACATCACCAGCAGCGCCAGCGGTGGCGAACTCGGCGGCCTGATCCGCTACCGCAAGGAAACCCTCGACCCCGCGCTCAACGAGCTGGGCCGTGTGGCCCTGGTGGTGGCCGATGCCATCAACAGCCAGCTGGCCCAGGGTATCGACAAGAACGGTGACTTCGGTGCCACCTTGTTCGGTGATATCAACAGCGCCGCGGCCATCAGCCAGCGCAGTATCGCCAAGACCGGCAACAGCGCCGGCTCCGGCAACCTCGATGTGACCATCAAGGACTCCGGCAAGCTGAGCACCAGCGACTATCAGGTGACGTTCACCAGCGCCACTGGCTACAGCGTGCGCAAGTTGCCTGAAGGCACCGACATGGGCAGTTTCGACCTCACCGATACGCCGCCTCCGGTGATCGATGGTTTCACCCTGTCGCTCAATGGTGGTGGCCTGAGTGCTGGCGACAGCTTCAAGATCACCCCGACCCGCAATGCGGCCGCAGGCATCGAGACTGTCCTTACCGACCCCAAGCGCCTGGCCCTGGCTTCGCCGCTGACCGCTACCAGTGGTTCGGGCAACAAGGGTACCGGCGTGATCACCCAGCCGACGCTGACCTCGGAGATGGACATCTACGATGCCGCCCAGCGTTCGCAACTGCAGACCGGCCTGAAATATTCAACCCCGGTCAAGCTGGTGTTCGGCGACGACACCAGCTCGCCCCAGGCCTACAAGATGTACGACGCCAAGGGCACCGAGATCGGCAGCGGCACCATCGTGCCGGGCCAGGAGAACAAGCTGCAGCTGTCGGTGCCGATGGTCGATGGCAGCGGTAACCCGCTGGGTGGCAATTTCACCTTCGAGATGAGCGTTTCCGGCGCACCGAAGAATGGCGACAGCTACACCGTGGCGCTGTCCGGCGCAGGCTCGGCGGACAACCGCAACGCCCAGTCGGTGATCGACCTGCAGAGCAAATCCACGGTCGAGGTCGGCGCCAACGGCAAGGGTATCAGCTTCACCGATGCCTACGCCAAGCTGGTCTCCAGCGTCGGCGGCAAGGCCGGCCAGGCACAGATGGACAGCGACGCGACCAACGCGCTGCACACCTCGGCGCTGGACAGCCGCAACGGTCTGTCGGGTGTGTCGGTCGACGAAGAGGTCGGCAATCTGGTCAAGTTCCAACAGTACTACACCGCGTCGTCGCAGATCATCAAGGCGGCCCAGGAAACCTTCGCCACCCTGATCAACAGTCTTTAAGGAGCCGTAGATCGTGAGCGTACGCATCTCTACTTCGCAGTTCTACAACACCAACCAGGCCAACTATCAGCGCAACTTCGCCAACTCGGTGAAGACCCAGCAGGAGGCCACCGACAACATTCGCGTGCGCTCCGCCAAGGACGATCCGGTGGGTGCCGCGCGCCTGCTGCAACTCGAGCAACAACAGAGCATGCTCGAACAGTACGGCGACAACATCGTCAACGTGCGCAATGCCCTGGGTACTGCCGAAAGCACACTGAAGTCCATCGGGACCATCCTGCAGCGGGTCAACGAACTGGCTGTGAGCTCCGGCAACGCCGGCTTCACCGACGACGACCGCAAGGCCAATGCCGCCGAACTGGACTCGTTGGAGCAACAACTGTTCACTCTGATGAACAGCAGGGATGAGGACGGCAAGTACCTCTTTTCTGGCTCCAAGGGTGATACCCAGCCGTACGTGCGCAATTCAGATGGCACCTACTCCTACCAGGGGGACCAGGCGCAGCTCAAGTTGCAGGTCGGCGACATGCTCAGCCTGGCCTCTAACGAAACGGGCTACGATGCGTTCGAGCAGGCCCTGAACACCAGTCGCAGCGAGACCAGGCTGACTGCGCCGGCCGCCGATGATGGCCGCGTCAGCCTGTCCAACGGCCAGGTCTCCGGCAGTTCCACCTACAACGACCGCTTCCGCAGTGGCGAGCCTTACAGCATCGAGTTCGTCAGCAGTACACAGTTCAAGATCACCGATGCCGGCGGCAATGACGTCACCCTCGAGGCGACCCAGGGCGGCAAGTTCGACCCGAACGGCAACAACACCGAAATCAGCTTCCGTGGCGTCGACCTGCGCCTGGACATCAGCTTCAAGGCCGGTGATGAAGCCGATCCGGATGCTGCCATCGCCGGCCACACCTTCAGCCTGGCCTCCAAGGCGGACCAGATCGGCAGCACCCGCAGCCCGGGTAATGCCTCGTCGGTCCAGGTCACCGGTGCCTCGGTGGTCGACCAGGCTGCCTACAAGACTGCCTTCCCCGAAGGCGCGGTGCTCAAATTCACCAGCGCCACGGATTTCGAGCTGTATACCGCGCCGGTCAGCGACGGTAGCCGGCCGATCTCCACGGGTACCCTGAGCGGCACCACCGCCACGGTGCTGGGCGTGCAGTTCGACCTGTCGGGAGCGCCAAGTGCCGGTGACTCGTTTGCCATCAAGGTCAATACCCACCAGACCCAGAATGTGCTCGACACCATCAGCCAGCTGCGCGCTGCGCTGAGCACCCCGATCGACGGTGACCCGGCGGCCGCGCAGGCTTTCAAGGCCGCGCTGGACTCGGCCATCGGCAATATCGGCAGCGCCACCAACCAGGTGACCTCGTCGATCGCCTCGATCGGCGGCCGTGGTCAGGCGCTGGATGTTCAGGCCGAGACCAACTCGGCGCTGGGCGCCGAGAACACCAAGACCCAGAGCTCGATCCGCGAAAGCGACCCGGCCGAAGTGATGATCCGCCTGACCATGCAGACCAACATGCTGCAGGCCTCGTTGCAGGCCTATGCCAAGGTTGCCGGTCTGTCGCTGGTCAACTACATCTGATAGCGCTGCATGCGTAGCCAATCGTGCGCCGCCACCGTCAGGTGCGGCGCACTTTTTTTTTGCAAGGTCGCCAACGTGAACGAAAAGCCTCTCGTCAGTATCGTCATCCCCGCCCACAGCCCACGGTTCTTTGCCATGGCCTTGCACAGCGCCCTTGGCCAGACCTATGAGGCACTGGAGGTGCTAGTCTGCGACGACAGCGAAGGCGAGGAGATCGAGGCCATCGTCAACGCTGTCGAGGGCGAATTGCGCGCTTGCGTGCGTTACGTGCGCAACAGCCTGCGCCAGGGTTTTGTCGCCAACCTGATGCAGGCGGTGGGCTTGGCCCGGGGCGCGCTGGTCAAGGTGCTGTGCGACGACGATCGCCTGTTCCCGCAGTGCGTGACGCACCAGGCCAAGGCCTTGCTGGAGCACGACGAAGTCGGCCTGGTGTTGTCCCAGCGTGTGCTATGCGACGAGAACAACTTCATCCTGCCGATGCGCATCGCCAATGCGCGCTTCGCCAATGTCGACAGCCTGTTCAAGGGCGAAGACATGCTGGCCATGCTCGACGGCCGGCCAGTGAACTTCCTGGGCAATTTCTCGGCGGCGCTGATGCGCCGCGAGCAGGCACTGGAGTGGTTGCAGGCGCTCACCAGCGATGGCATGAGCTTCGTCGCGCTGCTGGACCTGGCGCTGTTCGCCTGCCTGATGCGTCGCGGCAACATGGTCATGCTCAGTGAGCCGGGTCTGATCGAACGGCTGCACCCGCAACGCCTGAGCAAGCAGGAGGCGCTGGTCCAGGCCGCACCGCAGGAGTGGCGCTGGATGATGCAGATGCTCGCGGCGCGCAGCGGCGAAGCCGCGCCCGCCAGTGGTTGGGTGCGCTACGTGCCACTGACCGAGGCGCAGCAGCAGCCGCGACAATGGCAGGAGTTGTGTGTGGCACGGATCATCAGCAACTGGCAGACCCGCCTGGGTGGCCGGGTGGGCAGCGAGTGCGAAAGCTATGCCGAGCTTTATCAGCAGTGGTTGGCGGCGCGCCGCTTCAGCGACGTGCAACGGGGGCTGCTGCCCCAGGCGGTAGCGGCCTGGCCACGTCAGCCGCGCATCGTACCGGTGGTGCTGGATACCCAAGGTGACGCCCAGGCCCTGGGGCGCACCCTCGACAGCCTGGCCGGGCAGTTGTACCCGGTGCATGCGTGCGTGGTGTTGGCCGATGCCGTGCCTGCCAGCCCGATCCCGCTGGTGCACCAGCCGCTGCAAAGCGACTGGCCCGAGCAGTTGAACCAGTTGCTGGCCTCGTTGCACGACGCCGACTGGATCTACCTGCTGCGTGCCGGTGACCGGCTCGCCGAGTCGGCCATTCTGCTGCTGGCCGAACGTGCCGCGGTATTCCCCAACCTGGCGTGCGCCTACAGCGATGAAGGGGCCTGGCTCGATGACCAGCCGGGCGAACCGGTGTTCAAACCGGACTTCAACCTCGATCTGTTGCGTAGTTACCCCTATGTCGGCCGCACCCTGGCCTTCGCCCGCGAGGCGATTCTCGACCTCGGCGGTTTCGATGCCGGCTTTGCCGAACTGGCACCGCATGACCTGCTCTGGCGCCTGGTCGAAGCCCGTGGCCTGCAGGTGATCGAACACATTGCCGAAATCCAGGTGCAATCGGAGTTCAGCTTCGCCAGCTGGCTGTCGCTGCCGGAAGTGATCGCCCAGAGCGAACCGGTGTTGGCCGCACATCTGCAGCGGCTGGGCGTGGCGCATCGGATCCGGCATGACGACCTGACTTTGCTCAATCGGGTCGACTACTTGCATGCCGGTACCCCACAGGTATCGATCCTCGTTCCTGTCGGCAGTGACCTGGCAGGCCTGCAGGCCTGTGTCGAAGGGCTGATCGAGCGCACAGCCTATGGCCGCTACGAGGTACTACTGGTGGCCGGGCCGACCGTGGCGGCCGACGTGGACGGCTGGCTGCAGGCCATGAGCGAGCTCGGTGCAGGCATGCTGCGCGTAGTCCGGGCGCTCGGCAGTTCGCGCAGTCAGCTGCTTGATGCCGCTGCGGCCCAGGCGTGCGGTGACTATCTGTTGTTGCTCGATGCCAGCGTGCAGGTGTTCGACGGCCAGTGGCTGGACGAAATGCTCCAGCATGCCCAGCGCCCGGAGGTGGCGGTGGTCGGCGCCAAGCTGGTCGATGCCCAGGGGCGGGTGGTCGACGCGGGCCGGGTGCTGGGGGTTTCCAGCGTGGCCGGCCCGGCCTTCGCCGGGGAAGATGCGCAGTCGCGCGGTTACCTGCAACGCTTGCAGGTGGTACAGGACTGGAGCGCTGTCGGCGGCGATTGCCTGATGGTGCGTAAGGCGGTGTTCGCAGAGCTGGGGGGGCTGGGTGCCCAACCGCTGAGCCAGGGTATGGCCGAGCTCGACCTGTGCCTGCGTGCGGGGGCGTGCGGTTACCTGGTGGTCGGCACGCCCTATGCCGTGCTGCTCAAGCGGGAAGCGACGACCACAATCGATGGGCTTGGCCAGGACGCATTGCTGGAACAGCAGCAGGTGTTCTGCGAGCGCTGGCTGAGCAAGGTGGTGCGCGACCCGGCTTATAACCCTAACCTGGGGCTGTCCAGCGGCGACTTCAGCCTCGAGCCGAGCCTGCGTGGCAGCTGGAGCCCGCTGTGCGCCCGGGCCTTGCCGTCGGTGCTGGGGTTGCCGATCAACGACAGTGCGGTGGGCCATTATCGGGTCGAACAGCCGTTCAAACAGCTGGAAGCCGCCGGGCGCGTGGTCGGGCGTGTGGTCTACGAGTCGCCGACCGTGGTGCAACTGGCGCGCATGGACCCGGACGTGATCATCCTGCAGTTGCGGCATAACGATGACTCGGTGCGCGACATTGAACGCATCGCCCGCTTCTCCAATGCCCGGCGCATCTTCGAAATTGACGATTACGTGCTCAGCGCGCCGAAAAAGAACACCCATGCGCGCAACAAGCCAGCTGACATCGAGCAGCACCTTCGCCGTGGCATCAGCCTGTGCGACCGGGTGGTAGTGACTACCCAGGCCTTGGCCAATGCGCTGTCGGACATGCATGACGATATCCGGGTGGTGCCGAACATGCTGGCACCACACCTGTGGACGAACCTGCCAGCCAGCCGCCGTGGCGCTTCCAGCAAGCCGCGGGTGGGTTGGGGCGGCGGTACCAGCCACAGCGGCGACCTGGAGATCATCGCCGAGGTGGTGCGCGAGCTGGCCGGTGAGGTGGAATGGGTGTTCTTCGGCATGTGCCCCGAGGCGCTCAAGCCCTACATCCATGAGTATCACCCGGGTGTGCCGCTGGCGCGTTACCCGGCCAAGCTGGCGAGCCTGAACCTCGACCTGGCCCTGGCGCCGCTGGAATTCCACATCTTCAACGACTGCAAGAGCAACCTGCGGCTGCTGGAGTACGGTGCCTGCGGTTACCCGACCATCTGCACCGACACCGAGGCCTACCGCGGCTACTTGCCCTGCACGCGCGTATACAGCAACAGCACCGAGGAGTGGCTGCAGGCGATCCGCTCGCACCTGGCCGACCCGGCGGCCAGCTACCGCCTGGGTGACGAGTTGCGTGAGGCGGTGATGCGCGACTTTGTGCTGCGTGACGACAACCTGCGCCACTGGGAGTGGGGCTGGTTGGCGGACTGATTTTCGCCTGATAGCAACTGGGGCCGCAAAGCGGCCCCGGCTTTTTTGCAGGTTGGCGCATTTCCTGCAATACCCCATCGATATCGCCATAAATCCTTCACCCTGGTGGTCCGGGGGCGCGAAGTACATGAGGAAATCGATGAAGGCAGTCATTCTGGCGGGTGGTCTCGGCACGCGCATCAGCGAAGAGTCGCACCTGAAGCCAAAACCGATGATCGAGATCGGTGGCAAGCCAATTCTTTGGCACATCATGAAGCAGTATTCGGCGCACGGTATCCACGACTTCGTGATCTGCCTGGGCTACAAGGGCTACGCGATCAAGGACTTCTTCGCCAACTACTTCCTGCACACCTCCGACGTGACCTTCGACATGCGCGCCAACCGAATGGACGTGCACCAGAACTACAGCGAGCCATGGCGCGTGACACTGGTCGACACCGGTGAGGAGACCATGACCGGTGGCCGCCTGCGCCGCGCCGCGCGCTACCTGGAAGGGGAGCGGGCATTCTGCTTCACCTATGGTGATGGCGTGTCCGACATCGACATCGGCGCGCTGGTCGACTTCCACCATGCTCACGGCAAATTCGCCACGGTCACAGCCGTGCAGCCGCCAGGCCGCTATGGTGCCTTGCAACGCGATGGCGACCAGGTACTGGGCTTCACCGAGAAACCACGCGGTGATGGCGGCTGGATCAATGGCGGCTTCTTCGTGCTGTCGCCTGAAGTGTTGCCGTACATCGATGGCGATGCCACCTCCTGGGAAGCCGAGCCATTATCGCGCCTGGCCTGCGAGGGGCAACTGCATGCCTTTGCCCATGACGGCTTCTGGCACCCAATGGACACCCTGCGTGACAAGAACCACCTGGAACAGTTGTGGATCAGTGGGGAGGCGCCATGGAAGCAGTGGGCCTGAGCCCTGCGTTCTGGGCCGGCAAGCGCGTCCTGCTCACTGGCCACACCGGTTTCAAGGGCAGCTGGCTGGCGCTTTGGCTGCACAGCCTGGGTGCCCAGGTCACCGGCTTTGCCCTCGACCCGTCGACCGAGCCGAGCCTGTTCGAGCTGGCGCGGGTCGGCGAGGGCATCGATGACCGCCGTGGCGACGTGCGCGACCTGGCTGTGCTGCTGGAGCTAGTCGCCGAAGTGCAGCCGGAAATCGTCCTGCACCTGGCGGCCCAGCCCTTGGTCCGCGAAGGCTACCGCGATCCGCTGGGCACCTATTCGACCAATGTCATGGGTACCCTCAACCTGCTTGAAGCGGTGCGCCAGGCCGGCGGCGTGCGTGCCTGCGTGGTGGTTACCACCGACAAGGTGTACGCCAACCAGGAATGGGCCTGGCCCTATCGCGAGAACGAAGCGTTGGGTGGGCACGACCCTTATAGCAGCAGCAAGGCCTGCTGCGAGATCCTCGCGCAGTCCTATGCCGCGTCGTTCTTCCCGGCCGAGCGCCATGCCGAACATGGCCTGAGCCTGGCCACTGCGCGTGCCGGCAACGTGCTCGGTGGCGGCGACTTCTCGCCCGAGCGGCTGATCCCCGACGTGCTCAAGGCGTGGTCCGCCGGTGAGCCGGTGATCTTGCGCTTCCCCCAGGCGGTGCGCCCCTGGCAGCACGCCCTGGAGCCGCTGGCCGGCTACATGCAACTGGCGGCCAGCCTGTACGAGCAGGGCCAGCGCTTTGCCGGCGCGTGGAACTTCGGCCCCGGTGACGATGACATGTGCAGCGTCGGTGAAGTGGTGCAGTTGCTGGCCGGCCAATGGCCGCAGGCACCCGGCGTCAACTTCGAGAAGAGCGACCTGCACGAAGCCGGGCTGCTGCGCCTGGACAGCTCGCGTGCCCGCCAGCAGCTGGCCTGGCGCCCGCGCTGGACGCTCAACGAATGCCTGGAGCAGACCCTGGGCTGGCACCTCGCCTGGCAGAAGGGCATGGACATGCGTGCGGTCAGCCTCACCCAGCTGAGCCTGTACCAGGAGTTGCTGTGAGCCAGTACAGCCTGCACCCCTTGCCGTTGCCGGGCCTGGCTCGCATCGAACATCGCCGTGTTGAAGACGCCCGTGGCGCCTTTTCGCGGCTGTATTGCGAAGACAGCCTGGAACGCTTCGGCGCGCCGTTCCACATCCGCCAGATCAACCGATCGCTGACCCGCGAGCGCGGTAGCGTGCGTGGCCTGCATTACCAGGCCGGGCCGCAGCCGGAGAGCAAGTACATCACCTGTCTGCAGGGTGAGGTGTGGGATGTGGTGATCGATCTGCGTGCCGGTTCGCCGACTTTCCTGCACTGGCATGCCGAACACCTCAAGGCCGGGCAGGGCAGCAGCTTGCTGGTGCCGGCCGGCTTCGCCCACGGCTTCCAGGCCCTGAGTGACGACGCCGAGCTGCTCTACCTGCACAGCGCCGACTATGCCCCGGAACACGAAGGCGGGCTGTCGGTGCTCGACCCGCGCCTGGCAATCGCCTGGCCGTTGCCTGTGATCAACCTCTCGGCCCGGGATGAGATGCATCCTTGGCTGGACGACCGCTTTACCGGAGTGACCGTATGAATTGCCGTGGTTGTGGCAGCGCCCTGCACTTGCCGTTGATCGATCTGGGCACCTCGCCGCCCTCCAATGCCTACCTGCGCCCCGAGCAACTGGCCGAGGCCGAGCAGTGGGTGCCGTTGAAGGTGGCGGTGTGCGAGCAATGCTGGCTGGTGCAGACCGAGGACTACACCCGCGCCGAGCAGCTGTTCGACGCCGACTATGCCTACTTCAGCTCCTATTCCAGCTCCTGGCTGGCTCATGCCGAGGCCTACGTGGCGAGCATGACCGAGCGCTTTGTGTTGAGCGCCGACAGCCGCGTGGTGGAGATTGCCGCCAACGATGGCTACCTGCTGCAGTACGTGGCCCGGCGCGGCATTCCCTGCCTGGGCATCGAGCCGACCCGCAGCACCGCTGATGCAGCGCGGGCCAAGGGCCTGGCGATCCGCGAAGTGTTTTTCGGCCGCGAAGTGGCCGCGCAACTGCTGGCAGAGGGGTGGGGTGCCGACCTGATGGCGGCCAACAACGTGCTCGCCCATGTGCCGGACATCAATGACTTCCTCGGCGGTTTCGCCACCTTGCTCAAACCGGCCGGCGTGGCCACCTTCGAGTTCCCGCACCTGCTATCGCTGATTGCCGAGCACCAGTTCGACACGCTGTACCACGAGCACTATTCCTACCTGTCGCTGACCGCGGTGCAGTTCCTCTGCCAGCGCAACGGCCTGGAAGTCTTCGACGTGCAGGAGCTGCCGACCCACGGTGGTTCACTGCGAGTGTTCGTGCAGCGTGCCGATGGCCAGCGCCGTGCCGTGGAGCCGGCCGTCGCCAGCCTGCTGGCGCTGGAGGAGGATGTGGGCGTGCGCAGCGCCGGCTTCTACGCAACCCTGGCGCCTGCCGCCGAGCGTATCAAACTGCAGTTGCTGCGCTTCCTGCTCGAGGCCAAGGCCGCCGGCAAGCGGGTGGTTGGCTACGGTGCCGCGGCCAAGGGCAATACCCTGCTCAACTATGCCGGGGTCAAGGCCGACCTGCTGGCCTGGGTGGCCGACGCCAACCCGCACAAGCAGGGCAAGTTCCTGCCCGGCAGCCGCATTCCGGTGGTGGCGCCCGAGCGCCTGGCCGAGGATCAGCCGGACTATGTGCTGGTGCTGCCCTGGAACCTGCTGCACGAAGTCAGCGAGCAGCAGGCCTGCATTCGCGAGTGGGGCGGCCAGTTCGTCATCGCCGTGCCCGAGTTGACCGTGCTATGACCGTGTTGCATGTACTGGTGACTGGCGCCACCGGTTTCGTTGGCCGTCATCTGGTGGCAGAGTTGCTGGCGCGTGGTTGCCGTGTACGCGCCCTGGCGCGTGACGAGGAGCGTGCGCGCAGCATGCCGTGGTTCGAGCAGGTGCAGTTCGTACCCGGTGACCTGCAGCTGGCGGATGCCGGGCAGGTCGCCAATTGGGTCGACGGTATCGATGCACTGGCCCATCTGGCCTGGCCGGGGCTGCCGAACTACCAGGCGCTGTTCCACCTGGAGCAGAACCTGATGGCCGACTACCGCTTCATCAAGCATGCGGTCGAGGCCGGTGTGCAGCAGGTGCTGGTCACCGGCACCTGTTTCGAATACGGCATGCAGAGCGGCCCGCTGGACGAGCAATGCCTGGCGCGCCCGGCCAACCCCTACGGCCTGGCCAAGCACAGCCTGCACCAGTTCCTCCAGGCGCTGCAGATGCACCAGCCGTTCACCTTGCAATGGGCGCGGCTGTTCTACCTGCATGGTGAGGGGCAGAACCCTAACAGCCTGCTGGCTGCGCTCGAGCGTGCCATCGACAGTGCTGCAGCGGCCTTCGACATGTCCGGCGGCGAGCAATTGCGCGACTTCCAACCGATCACCGAGGCTGCGCGCCAGTTGGCCGGCCTGCTGCACTGCCGCGATTTCTCTGGGGTGGTCAACTGCGCCAGTGGCCGGCCGGTAGCGGTGCGCAGCCTGGTCGAGCAGCGCCTGCGTGAACGCGGGGTGGAGCTTGCGCTGAACCTTGGCCATTACCCGTATTCGACCCACGAGCCAATGGCGTTCTGGGCCGTGACCGACCGACTCACGCAGCTGTTGGCTGCCCAGGGAGCGCCCCATGGCCTATGAGTTGTACCACGCAGCCGGCCTGCCCGTGCTGCAGAACCGTACCTTCGCCGATGCCGCCAGCGCGCGGGCATCGGCCAGTGGCGACATGTGCCTGGTTCAGGATGAGCGCACCGGCCTGGTGTACAACCAGGCCTTCGACGGATCCTTGCTGCGCTATGACAGCGACTATCAGAACGAGCAGGCCCTCTCGCCGGCTTTCCAGCGCCACCTGGATGAAGTTGAAGGGCTGGTCGCCCGGCACTTCGCCGGCAAGCGCCTGATCGAGGTGGGCTGCGGCAAGGGCTACTTCCTCGAACTGCTGCGCCAGCGCGGACATGTGGTGACCGGTATCGACCCGGCCTACGAAGGCGACAACCCGGACGTGATCAAGGCGTCGTTCACTCGTGCGCTGGGGCTATCGGCCGATGCTGTGGTGCTGCGTCACGTGCTGGAGCATATCGCTGACCCGCTGGCGTTTCTCGGCGCCATCGCCGATGCCAACCAGGGCGGCCTGATCTACATCGAAGTGCCGTGCCTGGACTGGATCCTCGAACATCGCGCCTGGTTCGACCTGTTCTACGAGCACGTCAACTACTTCCGCCTGGACGATCTGCGCCGCTGCTTCGGCCGTGTGCTGGAGGCCGGGCACCTGTTCAACGGCCAGTACTTGTACATCGTCGCCGACCTGGCCAGCCTGCGCGAGCCCGCGTTCGACGGCCAGTGCCTGCAGCTGCCGGCAGGCTTCAGCGCCAGCCTCGAGCGCGGCCAGGCGTTGCTGCGCGAGCATGCCGGGCGCGGCGCGGCGATCTGGGGCGCATCGTCCAAGGGCGTGATCTATTCGCTGTACCTGCAGCGTGCCGGGGTACAGGTAGACCATGTGATCGACATCAACCCGGCCAAGCAGGGCCGCCACCTGCCGCTGAGCGGCTTGCGCGTGTCGTCGCCCGAAGAGGCGCTGGCGACGCTGCCTGATGGCGCGCAGATATTCGTGATGAACTCCAACTACCTGGACGAGATCCGCCGTGATACCGGCAACCGTTTCGTCTATCACGCGGTCGATGACGCCGCGTTCCAATGACCTTTGCAGAGACCGCTACCATGACTGACAGCAACGTCCATCAGGCTTTCGTCGCCGAGTGCAACGAGCAGATCGCCGCCCAGGGCCAGGACCAGAAGCTCCAGGGCCTGGCCCGCGACCTGTTCAACGAATCGGCCAGGCACAAGTACAGCTACCATTTCTCGTGGATGGGCCGGCCGATCATCCAGCTGCCCCAGGACATGATCGCCATGCAGGAGCTGGTGTGGCGCATCAAGCCGGACCTGATCATCGAGTGTGGCATCGCCCATGGCGGTTCGATCATCTACTACGCCTCGCTGCTGCAACTGCTGGGCCATGGCGAGGTGCTGGGCATCGACGTCGACATCCGCCCGCACAACCGCAAGGCCATCGAAGAGCACCCGATGGCGCACCGCATCACCATGTTCGAAGGCTCGAGCATCGCCCCGGAGATGGTCGCCAAGGTGCGCCAGCTGGCCGAAGGCAAGAAGGTCATCGTCGTGCTCGATTCCAACCACACCCACGACCACGTGCTCGAGGAGCTGCGTGCCTATGCGCCGCTGGTGTCGGTGGACAGCTACTGCGTGGTGATGGACACCGTGGTCGAGGATATGCCGGCCGACTTCTTCCCGGACCGCCCATGGGGCCATGGGGACAACCCGAAGACCGCCGTGTGGCAGTACCTGAAAGAGAACAGCGACTTCGAGATCGACCGTCAGGTGCAGGACAAACTGCTGCTTACCGTGGCGCCGGACGGCTATCTGCGCCGCGTGCGTTGATTCTCACCCCAGGTCACCAGCAGGAACGTCTTCATGCAACTTCAGGATACCCCGCTCATCGACCGCTCGCTGCGCGAGCGTTTCACCGTGGTGTTGATCACCCATAATCGTCCGGCGTTCCTGCGCCGGGCCTTGCACTACTATCGCGATTTTCCGGCAAGCATCCTCGTGCTGGATTCATCCAGCCAGGCCGATGCCACCCTGCAGGCGGACTACCCGCAGGTGGATTACCGCCACCTGCCGCAGTACACCTACAAAGGGCTGCAGGAAAAACTCGCCTATGGTGTGAACGAAGTCCGCACGCCGTTCATGACCTTTGCCGCAGATGACGACTTCCTGCTGTTCGATGGCATGGCCCGGTCGGTGCAGTTCCTTGAGGAGCACCCGGACTACGGCGTGTGCCATGGCTACGGCATGATGTACGTGGGGCACGGTACCGAGGTGCACTTCTACCGGCGTGACAAACGCGTGCAGGAAGACTATTGCAGCGACGACCCGGCCCAACGTCTGGTCGAGTTCATGGGCCAGTTCCTGCCGCCATTCTATGCGGTTACCCGCACCGACCTGCTGCTGCAGTGGTACGCGCTGCTGCCGGCGGGCACCAGCTTCGAGTGGCAGGAGATTGGCCACACCTTCTACCTGTTGGCCAATGCCAAGGCGCGTATCCTGCCGATTCCGTACGCAGTGCGTGAAGCCAACCTGGGCGGCTCGGACCACAACACCAACGTGCTCACCGTGTTGGCCAACCGCGACGAGCGCAGTTGCCAGGAGCGTGAGCGCTTCGCCGCGTTCCTCGCGTCGATCCCGACGGCCCTCAGCTGCCTGGGAGCCGAGCAGGTGCAACAGGTGGCGCTGGAAGGCTTCCAGGCCATGGCCGAGGGCTTGCTCAGCGGTCGTGCCTTGCATGGCTGCATGATTGTCACCTCGCGCTGGAACGTGCCAACCCCCGAGCCATTGCGCATCTTCGGCAAGCAGCAGTTCGTCGAAATGCCGTTCTACAACCAGCCGATGTTCGACCTGCTGGCGCAACTGGAATTCCTGATTCATGCCATGCCTTGCGGGCGCCTCCAGCTGCGTGAGCTCGAAGCTATCCTGGTGCGTCAGCAGACGCTGATGCAAGTCAATGCCAATGACAACGAGCGCACCATCCGCGCGCGGCTGTGGCAGGCACTGGCCCTGAGCCCTTTCAACCGGGTGGTGGTGGAGCGCCTGTTGGCCTCGCTGGAAGCGGCCGGCGACGAGGCCGAGGCCGCACCGCTGCGGCCTTGGCTGGCCCGGCTCGAGGCGTTGCCGAGCTATGACAGCCAGGCGCTGCTCGCATCGTTGCCTTCCGGCCAGTTGTTGAACTGGCTGGAAGCGCGCAAGCCTGACGCCGAGCAGTCAAGCCTGGCCCGGCAGCGTCTGGCTGCAGCCGACGGTGGTCCAAGCTTCGGTATCGTGCTGCTCGACCTGGGCGCGCAGATGGACAAGCTGCAGGCCACCTTCGACAGCCTGATGGCCGGACCGTGCCGCCGCTTCAAGGTGGTGGTACTGACCGGTGGCGACCTGCCAATGGCGACCAATGCCGGGCAGACCGTGCACTTCGTCAAGGCCGACACGAAAGATTACGTTCGCCAGATCAACCAGGCGGTCGCCCAGCTGGATACCGACTGGGTGGTGCTGGCCGAAGCGGGCGATCGTTTCACCGCCAGCGGCTTGCTACGGGCCAGCCTCGAACTGCTGGGTACCGAAGGCATTCGCGCGGTAGCCATGGATGAGGTGCAGGTGCAGGCTGATGGTCGTCTGCGTGAAGTACTGCGGCCTGGCACCAGTCTCGACCTGCTGCAGAGCGTGCCGGGGGTGATGGCGCGTCACTGGTTGCTGCGCCGTGATCTGCTGCTGGCGGCAGGTGGCTTCGACAGTCAGTACCCGCTGGCGCTGGAATTCGACCTGCTGCTACGCATGATCGGTGATGAAGGCCTGGCCGGCTTGGCCCACCTTGCCGAGCCGCTGTTGATCTGTGACGCGCCAGCGCTCGACAGCCAGGACCAGGAGCGGGCGGTGCTGACCCGTCGCTTGGCTCAGCGTGGCTATGCTGCCGTGGTGGGTTCGGTGCACCCGGGCACTCACCAGATCGACTATCGGCATGCCGAGCGACCGTCGGTTTCGATTCTCCTGCACTGCCAGGACAATGCCGAAGATTTGCAGGCGTGTCTGGTCAGCGTGCTGCAGCGCACGCGTTACCAGAACCACGAGATCGTCATCGCCGACAACGCCAGCCAGTCGCCGCAGTTGCGCGAATGGCTGGCCAGCCTGGTGGCCGCTGGCAGCCGTGTGCGGGTTATCCGCAGCGAGCAGGCCATGGCGCCGGTCGCCATGCTCAACCTGGCCAGCCGCGAGGCGCAGGGCGAGTATCTGGTGATGCTCGATAGTGCAGCTGAGGTGTTGAATGCCAACTGGCTGGAAGGTCTGCTCAACCAGGCCCAGCGCCCGGAGGTCGGGGTGGTTGGCGGCAAGCTGCTTGGCAGCGACGGCAGGGTGGCCGAGGCCGGGCTGGTGCTGGCGGGCGAGGCGGGTATTCGCCCGGCTTTCCAAGGGGTGGCCAAGGATGCACCGGGCTACCTGCAGCGTTTGCAGGTGGAGCACAACGTATCGGCCGTGTCTGGTTGCCTGATGGTGCGGGCCGAAGTGCTGCGGGCACTGGGCGGGCTGGATGAGCAGTCAGCGAGCATTCGCGCTGCCCAGGTGGCTGCCTGCCTGAGTGTATCCGGGGTCGGCTTGATGGTGGTCTGGACGCCCCAGGCCCAGGTGGTGCGCCATGGCCGGTTGGACGCACTGCCCTGTGCACCGCAGGTGCAGGACCCGTTCTACAACGCCGGGCACAGCCGTGGCGCGGCGCTGTTCACCCTGGACCCGCAAAGCCGGGTCGAGTGGCAGGCTCTGATCGCTTGAAGGCAAGGCTGCGTCGCAGCACTCGCTCCCGCCGGGATCGCGCGTTTTCTGATCCCGGCAGCAAATCTGTGGGAGCGGGCGCGCCCGCTTAGGGCTGCAAAGCGGCCCCAGCTTACCCAGTTTGTCGATTCGACAAAAAGAGCGTGACTTAAGAGTCAGAACGCGCATCTTCACTGTATATTGTCGAAACCGGGAACCGCCGCGTTGCCCCCGGACAAGCCGTCAGGGATCGGGAGCCACCCGTATCGCCTGGCGTTTTGCCGTTTGGCCTTGGCGGGTATTTCGCTGTTACTGAATTGGGAAGCCATATGATTGGCATTAAAAGCATCGCCAGTTACGTGCCCACTGAAGGCGTGGACAACTACGCGCAGGGCGCGAAATTCGGCAAGGACCAGGATTTCATCTTCGGCAAGATCGGCTCGACCTTCTTGCCGCGCAAGGAAACCGCCCAGGAAACCTCCGACCTCTGCGTAGAGGCTGCGAAGAACCTGTTCGCTGCCAATCCGTCGCTCGACCCGGCAGCCATCGACGCGGTGATCGTGGTCACCCAGAACGGCGATGCCGAAGGCCTGCCGCACACCGCAGCGATCGTCCAGCACAAGCTTGGCCTGTCGACCGCCGTGGCTGCCTTCGACATCTCGCTGGGCTGCTCCGGCTACGTCTATGGCCTGTACGCGATGAAAGGCTTCATGGAAGCCGCCGGGCTGAAAAGTGGCCTGCTGATTACCGCCGATCCCTATTCGAAGATCGTCGATCCCGAAGACCGCAATACCACCATGCTGTTCGGCGATGCCGCCACGGCCACCTGGATGGGCGAAGGCGCTGCCTGGCAGTTGGGCAAGTCGCTCTTCGGCAGTGACGGTGGCGGTGCCGAGCACCTGCGGACCACCGATGGCAAGTTCTTCATGAACGGCCGCCAGGTCTACAATTTCGCGCTGGTGAAAGTGCCGGCGCATTTGCAGCAGCTGCTGGAAGCCAGTGCTCTGGAGGCTGGCGACATCGATCTGTACTGTCTGCATCAGGGCAGCGCGGCGATCGTCGATGCTGTCTCGGCGCGCTTCGTCGAAGGCGAGCATAAGCAGAAGTTCGTCAAGGATATGGTCGAGACCGGCAATACCGTTTCGTCGAGTATTCCGCTGCTGCTTGAAAAGCACGTGATCGGCTCTCAGCACAAACGGGTGGCCTTGAGTGGTTTCGGTGTGGGCCTGTCCTGGGGGTCGGCGATCATCGAGCGGCGTGATTGACTGCTTGTCGCTGATCCAGGCGCCGCCGCTTCCAGGCGGCGTTTTTTTTATCCGAGTTGCACACTTCACGCCTGTAATCTGGCGTCAATTCCTTGATTTCATTGAGCTGGCAGGATGCCAGCAAATTTTTTCGAAAAATCGCTAAAGAAAGCCGCCCTGACGAAGATAACTATTACGAAGGTTCTCTGTGCCACACCCGGCGAATTGCCAAGGCCGGAAGCCGTAGTACCCAATCCAACGAGGAATTCGTCATGGCTTTGACCGTCAACACCAACACCACCTCTCTGGGCGTTCAGAAAAACCTGAACCGTGCTTCCGATGCACTGAGCACCTCGATGACCCGTCTGTCCTCCGGCCTGAAAATCAACAGCGCCAAAGACGACGCCGCCGGCCTGCAGATCGCTACCCGCATGACCTCGCAGATCCGTGGCCAGACCATGGCTATCAAAAACGCCAACGACGGTATCTCCATCGCCCAGACCGCTGAAGGCGCGATGCAAGAGCAGACCAACATCCTGCAGCGTATGCGTGAACTGGCAGTCCAGTCGCGAAACGACACCAACAGCACCCAAGACCGTGCAGCTCTGAACAAAGAGTTCGCACAAATGTCCGACGAGCTGAGCCGTATCGCCAAGTCGACCCAGCTGAACGGCAAGAACCTGCTGGACGGTACCGCTGGTGTCCTGACCTTCCAGGTCGGCTCCAACTCCGGTGCCAACAACCAGATCAGCATCAGCCTGGACAGCGGTTTCGATGCCCAGACCCTGAGCGTTGACTCGGCTTCCATCGCGATCACCGGTTCGACCAGCGCCGAAGCCGAAGCCAGCATGAACGCTGCTCTGGACGCCATCGACGCCGCTCTGCAAACCATCAACACCACCCGTGCTGACCTGGGTGCTTCGCAGAACCGTCTGACCAGCACCGTCAACAACCTGCAGAACATCAACGAGAACGCCGAAGCTGCCCGTGGCCGTGTACAGGACACCGACTTCGCTGCTGAAACTGCCCAGTTGACCAAGCAGCAGACTCTGCAGCAAGCTTCGACTTCGGTTCTGGCCCAGGCCAACCAGCTGCCATCCGCCGTACTGAAGCTGCTTCAGTAATCGCTGATGGTGACCAGCGGGGGAGTGCGCATTCAGGCGCTTCCCCCGCTTTTTCATTGCGAGGTGGCAAATCATGGACATGAGCGTCAAGCTTAACTTGTCCTACCCGACTTCTCGTCTGGCCGACCCGGTCGTCGACAAGCCGGTCGCCCGCTCGGCCGAGGTGCCGCGTGGCAGCGATGCGCTGGAACCCAAGGCGGTTACCGCTGCGGAAGGTACACATGATGCCGAAAAGGTGAAAAAGGCCGTTTCGGAAATCGAGAAGTTTCTCAGTTCGACCCGTCGCAACCTGGAGTTCTCCACGGACGAAGAATCCGGCAAGATCGTGGTCAAGGTCATCGCCAGCGAGACTGGAGAGCTGATTCGCCAGCTGCCCTCGGAAGAGGCGTTGCGGATTGCTCACAGCCTGAGCGATGTAAACAGTCTTTTGTTCGACGCCAAGGCCTGATTGGCGGCGAATGCTTCAGGGCGTTCCATGTCGGTCCTTGCAGGAGCGGGGCTGACGTTTCAAGAGAGGGATAACTGTCATGGCGAGTACCATTGTCTCCAGTATCGGCCTGGGTACCGGGCTGAACATCACCGAAATGGTCCAGGCGTTGGTGAGTGCTGACACTGCAGCGAAAAAGGCGCAGATCACCCGGCAAACCAGCAACAACGCTGCGATGATTTCCGGTGTGGGCTCGCTACGCAGTGCCCTGACGGCGTTCCAGGACGCCATGAAGAAGCTCAACGATCCGGACGCTCCGTCGTTCAACGCCTACGCCGCGAAGTCGGCCAACGAGGCGGTGGTCAAGGTGACCTCCAGCAACAAGGCTGTAGCCGGTAGCTACAGCATTGTGGTCGATAAGCTGGCGACCAGCTCCAAGGTTGCCAGTCAGCAATTCGCCGGCGGTTCGACCTCGGCCATCAGTGCTGGCCAGCTGACCGTGAGCCAGGGTGGCAACAGCTGGAACATCGACATCGCCAGCGGCGCCACCCTGGAAAGCGTGCGCGACCAGATCAACCAGGAGCTCAGTGCCCAGGGCGTCTCGGCCAACATCGTCAACGCCGAGGGTGGGGCGCGGTTGGTGCTCTCCTCCACCACTACGGGGGCTGGCTCTGACATTTCGCTCAGCGGTATTCCCGAGCTGCAGATCGATGGCACCACCCAGATGTCCGGCGCGGGTGCCGGCTACATCACGGAACTGGCTCATGATGCCGAGTTGACCATTGATGGCCTGAAGGTCACTAGTGCGAAGAACACCATCGACAGCGCCATCAGTGGCATGACGCTGGAGTTGACCGGTGTTTCCGCTCCCGGCACCAGCGCCAGCATCACGGTCTCGGCAGACAACGAGGGGCTGCAGAAGTCCGTCCAGTCGTTCGTCAACGCCTACAACACCCTGCAAAAGGCAATCACCTCGCTGACCTCCACTTCGCGAGATGATGACGACAACCTGGTGCTGGGGCCGTTGACCAACGACCCGACCACGCGCTCGCTGGTCAACGATATCCGCAAGGTGCTCTCTGAAGTGGGGGCGGGTGACCAGCTGACCACGCTGAGCCAGCTTGGTATCAACACCACCAAGGACGGTACCCTGGAGTTCAACTCCACCAAGTTCAACACGGCCATGAGCGACAAGAAGCTGGGCGCAGAGGTGCAGGAGTTGTTCACCGGCACCAATGGCATCTTCGCGCGCATGAACAAGGCCATTGATCCTTACAACTCCACCGACGGCAGCCTGGCTACGCGCAAGGCCAGCCTGGACAAGGTGGCCAAGAACCTGGCCGATCAACAAGTGGCGCTGGAGCGCCGCACCGAGTCGCTGACCGAGTCGCTGACCAAGAAGTTCGTCGCGATGGATACCGCGGTGGCCAAGCTCAATGCCCAGGCGAACCAGATCAAGGCCGTGTTCGAGGCCCTGAACGCCCAGGCGAAGAACTCCTGATCGGTACTGCACAGCGATAAAGAATAAAGCCCGACGGCGCCAGAAGGCGTGTCGGGCTCTTCTGTTGTGCGCCTAAAGTTTTTTGACGGCCCGGCGATACACAGGTACAAGCAACTTTTTTCGCTGCAACGAGGTAGATCGATGAACCCGATGTTGGCCCTTCGGCAGTACCAGAAAGTCAATGGTGTAGCCCAAACGTCCGAAGCCAGCCCGCACCGTCTGGTGCAGATGCTCATGCAGGGCGGCCTTGATCGTATGGCTCAGGCCAAGGGGGCGATTGCGCGCAATGACGTTGCGCAAAGGGGGATCCTCATCGGCAAGGCCATCGACATCATTGGTGGGTTGCGCGAAGGCCTGGACCTGGAAAACCACGGCGATAGCCTGGCCGACCTGGACAGCCTGTACACCTACATGAGTCGTCGGTTGATCGAGGCCAACGCCAAAGCGGACCCCGACATCATCGATGAGGTCGCGCGCCTGCTGATCACGGTGAAGGAAGGTTGGGACGCAATCGGCGATCAGTCGTCGGCTTCCTGATAAAGGAGGATGGCATGAGCGAAGTAATCGCCCGAATCGAGCAGACCCGGGAAATGCTGCTGGCGGCGCTGGCTGACCGTAACTGGGAAGCGGTGGGGGAGTTGGACCTGGAATGCCGCTTGCGCATCGGTGACATGGTGACCGAGGCGAAAGGCAATGAGGCCGATGTCAGTGCCAGCCTGGAGCAGTTGTTGGTCGTTTATCGCCAACTGATTGAAGTTGCAAGTGGCGAGCGTCAATCCCTGGTCGATGAAATGACGAAAATCCGTCAGGCGAAAAACGCCGCGAAGGTATACCATCTGTTCTCTTGACCACAGGCGTTGCCAAAAGCCATGCGCCATTAATTTGACTGGCTGGTGATTTTTGACTTTACTAGTGGCTGTTTTCGAATTTCAGACGTCCGAACACTGACCATTCAGTCGGAATGATGTCGAACACGCCCTTTGCTGGGCGCCGATATGACTAGGGAAGTTGCTATTGCATGTGGCGTGAAACCAAGATTTTGCTGATCGATGACGACAGCGCCCGCCGCCGCGATCTCGCGGTGGTGCTTAACTTCCTGGGCGAAGAAAACCTCGCTTGCTCGAGCCATGACTGGCAGCAAGCGGTCGAGCCGTTGTCTTCGAGTCGCGAAGTGCTGTGCGTGCTCATCGGCACTGTAAATGCTCCGGGCAATCTCCTTGGGCTCGTTAAGACAGTGGCCGGGTGGGATGAGTTCCTTCCGGTTCTGCTTTTAGGTGAAATTTCTTCTGCGGAGTTCCCGGAAGACCTTCGCCGCCGGGTGCTTTCCAACCTGGAAATGCCGCCAAGCTACAGCCAGCTGCTGGATTCGCTGCACCGTGCCCAGGTCTATCGCGAGATGTACGACCAGGCGCGCGAGCGTGGCCGCCAGCGCGAACCTAACCTGTTCCGCAGCCTGGTCGGTACCAGCCGTGCCATCCAGCACGTGCGGCAGATGATGCAGCAAGTGGCCGATACCGATGCCAGCGTGCTGATCCTGGGTGAGTCCGGCACCGGCAAGGAAGTGGTCGCGCGCAACCTGCACTACCATTCCAAGCGCCGCGAAGCGCCGTTCGTGCCGGTCAACTGCGGCGCGATCCCGGCCGAATTGCTGGAAAGCGAACTGTTCGGCCACGAGAAGGGCGCCTTCACCGGGGCGATCACCAGCCGTGCCGGGCGTTTCGAGCTGGCCAACGGCGGTACCCTGTTCCTCGACGAAATCGGCGACATGCCGTTGCCGATGCAGGTCAAGCTGCTGCGCGTGCTGCAGGAGCGTACCTTCGAGCGCGTGGGCAGCAACAAGACCCAGAGCATCGACGTGCGCATCATCGCCGCGACCCACAAGAACCTCGAGACCATGATCGAGGAGGGCACGTTCCGCGAAGACCTGTACTACCGCCTGAACGTGTTCCCCATCGAAATGGCGCCGCTGCGCGAGCGGGTGGAAGACATCCCGCTGCTGATGAACGAGCTGATCTCGCGCATGGAGCACGAGAAGCGTGGCTCCATCCGTTTCAATTCGGCGTCGATCATGTCGCTGTGTCGCCATGGCTGGCCGGGCAACGTGCGCGAGCTGGCCAACCTGGTCGAACGCATGGCGATCATGCACCCGTATGGTGTGATTGGCGTGTCCGAGCTGCCGAAGAAATTCCGTTACGTCGATGACGAAGACGAGCAGATGGTCGACAGCCTGCGCAGCGACCTGGAAGAGCGCGTGGCGATCAACGGCCACACACCGAACTTCAGCAACCACGCCATGCTGCCGCCCGAGGGCCTGGACCTGAAAGACTACCTGGGCAGCCTGGAGCAGGGCCTGATCCAGCAGGCGCTGGACGATGCCAACGGTATCGTTGCGCGTGCGGCTGAGCGTTTGCGCATTCGCCGTACCACCCTGGTCGAGAAGATGCGCAAGTACGGCATGAGCCGCCAGGGTGGCGAGGAGCAGGCAGAGGATTGACGCCTGGAGGCTGCCTGTACCGGCCTCTTCGCGGGTAAACCCGCTCCCACAGGTACTGCACAAGACTCGAAGCTTGCGCTGGCCTTGTGGGAGCGGGTTTACCCGCGAAGAGGCCGGCACAGACAACTCAAATCCCTATCTTCGGCACGGCTATTGCTACAGCGCTGGCAACATACCGTTTTTATGACGGTGAGCCACGCGAGAGAGTACGATGCCCCAGGCCGCCCACGTATCCCGAGCCCCCGATCCCCAGGGGCGAACCCCGGTCGAGCAGGAAAGCCGTCAGGGTGTCGAGCAGGCCTTCGCCCTGTTCAATCAGGTGTCCAGCCAGCTGAGCCAATCCTACAGCCTGCTCGAAGCCCGGGTCAGCGAGCTCAAGGGCGAGCTGGCGGTGGTCAGCGCCCAGCGCATCGATGAACTGAGCGAAAAGGAACGTCTGGCCAACCGCCTGCAGAACTTGCTGGACCTGCTGCCCGGCGGGGTGATCGTGATCGATGGCCAGGGCCTGGTACGTGAAGCCAACCCGGCCGCTCGCGAACTGCTCGGCGAGCCGCTGATCGGCCAGCTGTGGCGCCAGGTGATCGCCCGCAGCTTCGCCCCGCGCAAGGACGACGGCCACGAAGTCTCGCTGCGAGACGGCCGCCGCCTGTCCATCGCCACCCGCTCGCTGGATGCCGAACCCGGCCAGCTGGTGCTGCTCAATGACCTGACCGAGACCCGTCGCCTGCAAGACCAGCTGGCCCGCCACGAGCGCCTGTCGTCGTTGGGGCGCATGGTCGCCTCGCTGGCACACCAGATCCGCACGCCACTGTCGGCGGCCATGCTCTACGCCAGCCACCTGGCTGACCCTGAACAAGACCTGGGCGCGGAAACCCGTCAGCGCTTTGCCGGTACCCTGAAAGAGCGCCTGCACGAACTGGAGCATCAAGTGCGTGACATGCTTGTGTTCGCCCGTGGCGAGCTACCGCTGGGTGATCGGGTCACGCCAAAAGCCTTGTTCCAGGCGTTGCAGCAGGCGGCCCAGGCGCATGTGCAAGGGCACGCCGTGCGCTGGCAGTGCGACAGCCACCTGGGTGAGCTGTTGTGCAACCGTGACACCCTGATTGGTGCCCTGCTCAACCTGATCGAAAATGCGCTGCAAGCCAGCGATGGCGCGGCGCGCCTGAAGGTGCACCTGTTCCGTCGCGAGCGCAGCCTGCACCTGTGCGTAAGTGACGCCGGCAGTGGCATCGACGCAGACCTGCTGAGCCGCCTGGGCGAGCCGTTCCTGACCACCAAGGCCACCGGTACCGGCTTGGGGCTGGCCGTGGTCAAGGCCGTGGTGCGTGCGCACCAGGGCAAGATCAGCCTGCGCTCGAAGGTCGGCCGTGGCACCTGTGTGCGGGTGGAGCTGCCGTTGATCGATGGGCAGCTGGCGGAGGGCGTGTAATGGCGATCAAGGTGCTGTTGGTCGAGGATGACCGCGTATTGCGCCAGGCGCTGGGTGATACCCTGGAAATCGGCGGTTTCGCCTACCAGGCGGTGGGCAGTGCCGAAGAAGCGCTGGAGGCGGTACTGGAAGAGGCTTTCAGCTTGGTGATCAGCGATGTGAACATGCCTGGCATGGATGGCCATCAACTGCTGGCCCGGTTACGCCGACAGCAACCGCAATTGCCCGTGTTGTTGATGACCGCGCATGCCGCGGTGGAGCGTGCCGTCGAGGCGATGCGCCAGGGCGCCGCCGATTACCTGGTCAAACCGTTCGAGCCCAAGGCGTTGCTCAGCCTGGTCGAGCGGCATGCCGCCGGGCGCGTGGCTGAAGACGAAGGCCCGGTGGCGTGCGAGGCGGCCAGCCGCCAGTTGCTGGAGTTGGCCGCGCGCGTGGCGCGCAGTGACTCGACCGTGCTGATTTCCGGCGAGTCCGGCACCGGCAAGGAAGTGCTGGCGCGCTACATTCATCAGCAGTCGCCGCGGGCGGCGCAGCCCTTTGTGGCGATCAACTGTGCGGCCATCCCCGACAACATGCTCGAGGCCACCCTGTTCGGCCACGAGAAGGGGGCCTTCACCGGCGCCATTGCTGCCCAGGCCGGCAAGTTCGAGCAGGCCGAAGGCGGCACCTTGCTGCTCGACGAAATCTCGGAAATGCCAATGGCCTTGCAGGCCAAGCTGCTGCGCGTGCTACAGGAGCGCGAGGTGGAGCGGGTAGGCGGGCGCAAGCCGATCAGCCTGGATATCCGCGTGCTGGCCACCACCAACCGTGACCTGGCTGGCGAGGTCGCGGCCGGGCGCTTCCGTGAAGACCTGTACTACCGCCTGTCGGTGTTCCCCCTGGCCTGGCGGCCGCTGCGCGAACGCCCGGGCGACATCCTGCAGCTGGCCGAGCGCCTGTTGGCGCGCCACGTGGCCAAGATGAAGCACGCCCCGGTGCGCCTGTCGCCCCAGGCCCGGGCCTGCCTGCAGGCGCATGCCTGGCCGGGCAATGTGCGCGAACTGGACAACGCCCTGCAGCGGGCGCTGATCCTGCAGCAGGGCGGGGTGATCGAGGCGGCGGATTTTTGTCTGGCAGGCGCCATTCCATTGTCGGCCGGCATCGAGCCATCGCCTGAGGTGGCGGCCGAGGTCGGCGGGCTGGGCGACGACATGCGGCGCCATGAGTACCAGATGATCATCGACACCCTGCGCGCCGAGCGCGGCCGCCGCAAAGAGGCGGCCGAACGCCTGGGGATAAGCCCGCGCACCTTGCGCTACAAGCTGGCACAAATGCGTGATGCCGGGTTTGACGTCGAGGCCAGCCTGTTCGGTTGATTGACACCGCTCGCATTCTTCGCGGGTGAACCTGCTCCCACAGGGCTATGTTGCCTGAACCCTGTAGGCTGGCACCTTTGTTGCTTTAGGTTGGCTATCCGCCGCATGACTGTCAAAAAAATGCGGCCGCAGGAGAGAGAAGGGTCATGAGCCAAGGTGTTGAATTCAATCGTCTGATGTTGGACATGCGGGCCATGCAGGCCGATGCCATGTCGCTGCCCAAGGTGGCCGCAGCCCCCGAGCTGGCACCGGGGCAGAGTACCTTTGCCGACATGCTCGGCCAGGCCATTGGCAAGGTGCATGAGGCGCAGCAGGCTTCGACCCAGCTGGCCAACGCCTTCGAGATCGGCAAGAGTGGCGTCGACCTGACCGACGTGATGATCGCTTCGCAAAAGGCCAGTGTGTCGATGCAGGCCCTGACCCAGGTACGCAACAAGCTGGTCCAGGCGTACCAGGACATCATGCAGATGCCGGTTTGAGGACGGACGTAAACCATGGCTGAAGCAGTCGTCGACAACGCCCCTGCCAAAAGCGGCCCGCCAGCGGCCAGACCACCGCTGTTCGGCATGGCGTTTCTGGAAAACATCGCGCAGATGCCCATGCTGCGTCAGATCGGCCTCATGGTCGGCCTGGCCGCCAGCGTGGCGATCGGTTTTGCCGTGGTGCTGTGGTCGCAACAACCCGATTACCGTCCGCTGTACGGCAGCCTGGCGGGTATGGACACCAAGCAGGTCATGGATACCCTGGCCGCTGCCGACATCCCCTATAACGTTGAGCCCAATTCCGGCGCTCTGCTGGTCAAGGCCGACGACCTCTCCCGTGCGCGCCTGAAACTGGCGGCTGCCGGTGTGGCGCCGAGCGATGGCAATGTCGGTTTCGAGCTGCTCGACAAGGAGCAGGGGCTGGGTACCAGCCAGTTCATGGAAGCCACCCGTTACCGTCGCAGCCTGGAAGGCGAACTGGCGCGTACCGTGGCCAGCCTGAACAACGTCAAGGGCGCGCGCGTGCACCTGGCCATCCCGAAAAGCTCGGTGTTCGTGCGTGACGAACGCAAGCCCAGCGCTTCGGTACTGGTCGAGCTGTACCCGGGCCGTGCCCTGGAAGCCGGGCAGGTGATGGCCATCGTCAACCTGGTCGCCACCAGCGTGCCGGAACTGGACAAGTCCCAGGTCACCGTGGTCGACCAGAAGGGCAACCTGCTGTCCGAACAGATCCAGGACACCGCCCTGACCCAGGCCGGCAAGCAGTTCGACTACAGCCGCCGGGTGGAAAGCATGCTCACCCAGCGCGTGCACAATATCCTGCAGCCGGTGCTGGGCAATGACCGCTACAAGGCCGAAGTGTCCGCCGACCTCGACTTCAGCGCGGTCGAGTCCACCTCCGAGCAGTTCAACCCCGATCAACCGGCGCTGCGCAGCGAGCAGTCGGTTGACGAACAACGTGCCAGCAGCCAGGGCCCGCAAGGTGTGCCCGGTGCGCTGAGCAACCAGCCGCCAGGCCCTGCCTCGGCACCGCAGACCACCGGTGGTGCCGCTACCCCGGCCGCGGCCATCCAGCCTGGCCAGCCGCTGGTGGATGCCAACGGCCAGCAGATCATGGACCCGGCCACCGGCCAGCCAATGCTCGCGCCGTACCCGGCGGACAAGCGCCAGCAAAGCACCAGGAACTTCGAGCTGGACCGTTCCATCAGCCATACCCGCCAGCAGCAGGGGCGCATGACCCGCCTGTCGGTGGCGGTGGTGGTGGATGACCAGGTCAAGATCGACCCCGCCACCGGCGACACCAGCCGTGCGCCGTGGGGCGCCGAGGACTTGGCACGCTTCACTCGCCTGGTGCAGGACGCGGTCGGCTTCGATGCCAGCCGTGGCGACAGCGTCACGGTAATCAACGTGCCGTTCGCCGCCGACCGTGGCGAAGAGGTCGCCGACATCGCCTTCTACCAGCAGCCGTGGTTCTGGGACATCGTCAAGCAGGTGCTGGGCGTGGTGTTCATCCTGGTGCTGGTGTTCGGTGTGCTGCGGCCGGTGTTGAACAACATTACAGGTGGCGGCAAGCAGGCTGCCTCGGATAGCGACATGGAGCTGGGCGGCATGATGGGTCTGGATGGCGAACTGGCCAACGACCGCGTCAGTCTGGGTGGCCCGACAAGCATTCTGCTGCCTAGCCCGAACGAGGGTTACGAGGCACAGCTCAACGCAATCAAAGGCCTGGTGGCCGAAGACCCGGGCCGCGTTGCCCAGGTCGTGAAAGAGTGGATCAACGCCGATGAGTGATAACCGAGCCGTTACCGCCAAGCTGAGCCGCGTCGACAAGGCGGCGATCCTCCTGCTTTCGCTGGGCGAGACCGATGCGGCCCAGGTGCTGCGGCACATGGGGCCCAAGGAAGTACAACGGGTGGGTGTGGCCATGGCGCAGATGGGCAATGTGCACCGTGAGCAGGTCGAGCAGGTGATGAGCGAGTTCGTCGAAATCGTCGGCGACCAGACCAGCCTGGGCGTGGGCTCCGATGCCTACATCCGCAAGATGCTCAATCAGGCCTTGGGTGAGGACAAGGCCAACGGCCTGGTCGACCGCATCCTGCTCGGTGGCAACACCAGCGGCCTGGACAGCCTCAAGTGGATGGAGCCGCGCGCCGTGGCCGACGTGATCCGCTACGAGCACCCGCAGATCCAGGCCATCGTGGTGGCCTACCTCGACCCCGACCAGGCCGGCGAAGTGCTGAGCAACTTCGACCACAAGGTGCGCCTGGACATCGTCTTGCGCGTGTCGTCGCTGAACACCGTGCAACCGGCGGCGCTGAAGGAGCTGAACCAGATCCTCGAGAAGCAGTTCTCGGGCAACTCCAACGCGGCGCGCACCACCCTGGGCGGTATCAAGCGAGCCGCCGACATCATGAACTTCCTCGACAGCTCGGTGGAAGGTGCACTGATGGACGCGATCCGCGAAATCGACAGCGACCTGTCGGAGCAGATCGAAGACCTGATGTTCGTCTTCAACAATCTGGCCGACGTCGACGACCGTGGCATCCAGGCGCTGCTGCGCGAAGTGTCGTCCGACGTGCTGGTGGTGTCGCTCAAGGGCGCCGACGAGCGGGTCAAGGACAAGATCTTCAAGAACATGTCCAAGCGTGCCTCGGAGCTGCTGCGCGACGACCTGGAGGCCAAGGGGCCGGTACGGGTCAGCGATGTGGAAACTGCACAGAAGGAAATCCTCACCATCGCCCGCCGTATGGCCGAGGCCGGCGAGATCGTGCTCGGCGGCAAGGGCGCCGAGGAAATGATCTAAGGTATTCGCGATCTGAAGACCGACGCCGCCCCTTGTGGGCGCGGGTTTACCCGCTCCCACAGGGACCGTGTCGGCTGAACATGGTTTGAGAACATGACAGCATGCCCACCAAAGAACATCACCCCAGCGACCTGATCCGCGCCCGTGACCTCAAGGGCGTGGACGTATGGGCGCTGCCCAGCTTCGACCCGGAACCGGAGCCTGAGCCCGAACCGGAGCCGGAACCCGAGGTAATCGAGGAAGAAGTCGAGGAAGTACCGCTGGAAGAAGTCCAGCCGCTGACCCTGGAAGAACTCGAAGCCATCCGCCAGGAAGCCTATAACGAAGGCTTCGCCACCGGTGAGCGCGAGGGCTTCCACAGCACCCAGCTCAAGGTCCGCCAGGAGGCCGAAGAGGCCCTGAAAACCAAGCTGGAAAGCCTTGAACGGCTGATGACCAATCTGATGGAGCCGATCGCCGAGCAAGACACGCAGATCGAGAAAACCTTGGTCCATCTGGTGGCGCACATGACCCGCCAGGTGATCGGTCGTGAACTGCGGGGTGATTCCAGCCAGGTCACCCAGGTACTGCGCGAAGCGCTCAAGCTGCTGCCCATGGGCGCGGACAATATCCGCATCCATCTCAATCCGCAGGACTTCGAGCTGGTCAAGGCGCTGCGCGAACGCCACGAGGAAACCTGGCGGCTGCTTGAGGACAGCGCGCTGCTCCCGGGCGGTTGTCGCATCGAGACCGCTCACAGCCGCATCGACGCAACCATGGAAACCCGCATCGAGAAAGCCGTGGCGCAATTGTTCGACAGCTTGCATGAGCATTCCGTGCATCCGGCGGCGCCGGATATTTCCGTTGACCTGGCCAGCCCCGATGAAGCTTGAGCGGACCAGCTTCGGCAAACGTCTGGGCAGCTATGCCGAGGCCATCGAGCTGCCGTCCCAAGCCATCGTCGAAGGCCGCCTGCTGCGCATGGTCGGCCTCACACTGGAGGCCGAAGGCCTGCGCGCTGCGGTCGGCACCCGCTGCCTGGTGGTCAACGACGACAGCTACCACCCGGTGCAGGTCGAGGCCGAAGTGATGGGCTTTGCCGGGTCCAAGGTGTTCCTGATGCCGGTTGGTAGCATCGTCGGTATCGCCCCGGGTGCCCGGGTGGTGCCGCTGGATGACAGCGGCCGTCTGCCCATGGGCATGAGCATGCTCGGCCGGGTACTCGATGGCGCCGGCCGGCCGCTGGATGGCAAGGGCGGTATGAAGGCCGAGGACTGGTTGCCGATGGACGGCCCGGTGATCAACCCGCTCAACCGCGACCCCATCAGCAAGCCGCTGGACGTGGGCATTCGCAGCATCAACGGCCTGCTCACTGTTGGTCGTGGCCAGCGCCTGGGCCTGTTTGCCGGTACCGGCGTGGGTAAATCGGTGTTGCTGGGCATGATGACCCGCTTCACCGAAGCCGAGATCATCGTCGTCGGTCTGATCGGTGAGCGGGGCCGCGAGGTCAAGGAATTCATCGAGCATATCCTTGGTGAAGAAGGCCTCAAGCGCTCGGTGGTGGTCGCTTCGCCCGCTGATGATGCGCCGCTGATGCGCCTGCGCGCCGCCATGTACTGCACGCGTATTGCCGAGTATTTCCGCGACAAAGGCAAGAACGTGCTGTTGCTGATGGACTCGCTGACCCGTTTTGCCCAGGCCCAGCGGGAAATCGCCCTGGCGATCGGTGAACCGCCGGCCACCCGCGGTTACCCGCCGTCGGTGTTTGCCAAGCTGCCCAGGTTGGTGGAGCGGGCAGGCAACGGTGAGCCGGGCGGTGGTTCGATCACCGCGTTCTACACCGTGCTGTCCGAAGGTGACGACCAGCAGGACCCGATCGCCGACTCGGCGCGCGGCGTGCTCGACGGTCACTTCGTGTTGTCGCGGCGGCTGGCCGAGGAAGGCCATTACCCGGCCATCGATATCGAAGCCTCGATCAGCCGGGTCATGCCCCAGGTGGTCGATGCCGACCATCTGCGCCAGGCGCAAAAGTTCAAGCAGTTGTGGTCGCGCCTGTCGCAAAGCCGCGACCTGATAAGCGTGGGCGCCTATGTGGCTGGTGGCGATCCGGAAACCGACCTGGCCATTGCCCTGCAATCGAAGCTGGTGGAGTTTCTGCGTCAGGGCCTGCGCGAGAACGTGGGCATGGCGCCAAGCCGCGAACAGTTGGGGGCGATCTTCACGCCCCCGACGGCTGGTTGATAGGCCATGGCGCTGCCCGGACGCGCCGCGCGCCTGGCGCCGGTGGTGGACATGGCCGAGGAGGCCGAGCGCAAAGCGGCCCAGCGCCTCGGGCACTTCCAGCAGCAGGTGGCCACAGCCCAGGCCAAGCTGGCCGAACTCGAGCGGTTTCGTGAGGATTACCAGCTACAGTGGATCAACCGTGGCGGGCAGGGGGTCAATGGCAGCTGGCTGGTCAATTACCAGCGCTTCCTCGGGCAGCTGGAAACGGCCATGACCCAGCAGCGCCAGAGCCTGGTCTGGCACCAGAACAACCTCAACAACGCGCGTGGCACCTGGCAGCAGGCCTATGCCCGGGTGGAAGGCTTGCGCAAGCTGGTGCAGCGCTACATGGACGAAGCCCGGCAGGCCGAAGACAAGCGCGAGCAGCGGTTGCTCGATGAGTTGTCGCAGCGCCTGCCGCGGCAGAACCACCTATAGCCTGTACTGGCCTCTTCGCGGGTAAACCCGCTCCCACCGGTACGGCGCAGGATTCGAATTTGTGAAGATCCTGTGGGAGCGGGTTTACCCGCGAAGAGGCCGGGACAGGCAGTCCACATGTACCGCGCCGCATGCAGAATCGTGTGCTTGCCACCGCCGCCATCGCCTGCTAAACCTTTAAAGAGTTGCATCCGCCATCATCGAAGGAATCGCTAGCATGGCAGTCGAGACTGATTTTTCGCAGGATGGGAAAAAGCTGACGATCAAGATCAAGGGGCGTTTCGATTTCGGCAAGCACCAGGAATTTCGTGACGCCTACGAACGCCAGCCCAGCCGGCCCGATTCAGTGGTCGTCGACCTGAAGGACACCACCTATCTCGACAGTTCCGCACTCGGCATGCTGCTGTTGCTGCGCGACCACGCGGGCGGTGATGAGTCGGATGTGCGCGTGGTGCATGCAAGCTCGGATGTGCGCAAGATCCTCGCCATCTCCAATTTCGAAAAACTCTTCGATATCAGTTGAGCGTCGACATGCCGGCCGAACAGGCGTTGACCGTGCTGGTCGCCGAAGACGGTGCTGCCGACCGCCTGCTGCTGGCACAGATCGTCCGCCGGCAAGGCCATCAGGTATTCACTGCGGAAAACGGCGAGCAGGCGGTGGCGCTGTTCGTCGAGCGACGCCCGCAGCTGGTGCTGCTGGATGCGCTGATGCCGGTGATGGACGGTTTCGAGGCGGCGCGGCAGATCAAGGCTTTGGCCGGCGAGGCGCTGGTGCCGATCATTTTCCTGACCTCGCTCAACGAGGAGGAGGGCCTGGTGCGGTGCCTGGAGGCCGGTGGCGATGACTTCATGGCCAAGCCCTATAGTGCGGTGATCCTCGGCGCCAAGATTCGCGCCATGGACCGCCTGCGCCGGCTGCAGGCCACCGTGCTGGAGCAGCGCGACCAGATTGCCCGGCATCACCACCACCTGCTCAACGAGCAGCGAGTGGCCAAGGCGGTGTTCGACAAGGTGGCCCACTCCGGCTGCCTGGCCGCCCCCAACATCCGCTACCTGCAATCGCCCTATGCGCTGTTCAATGGTGACCTGATGCTGGCCGCGTTCACTCCGGCTGGCGACATGCGCGTGCTGCTCGGTGATTTCACCGGCCACGGCTTGCCGGCAGCGGTAGGGGCCATGCCGCTGGCCGAAGTGTTCTATGGCATGACCGCCAAGGGCTATGGCATGGCGCAGATCCTGCGGGAGATGAACGCCAAGCTCAAACGCATCCTGCCGGTGGACATGTTCTGTTGTGCGCTGCTGCTCAACCTCAGTATGCAGCGCGGTTCGGTGGAAGTGTGGAATGGTGGCATGCCTGATGGCTATCGCCTGGCGGTGGATGGCCAGGTGCTGTCTGCGCTGAGTTCGCGACACCTGCCGCTGGGCATTCTGGACGCCGAGCGTTTCGATGACAGCACCGAGGTGTTGCCGTTGGCGCCCGGCGAGCGCCTGCTGCTGCTGTCGGACGGCGTGCTCGACACCGCCGACGACGAGGAACGCCTGTTCGGCGTGCAGCGCCTGCGCAGGGTGCTGACCGACAACCGCGACCCGGCACGGCTGTTCGACGAAGTGATGCAGGCCCTGGAGCGCTTTGGCGGGCGCCCGCGCGATGACATCAGCCTGTGCGACATTCGGATGTTCAGCGCCGAGGAGCGGGTGCCGGCGCCGATGATCTACTCTGATAGCGGTCGCCCCAGCCCACTGGACTGGTCGCTGGGATTCGAGGTGCGTGGGCAGAGCCTGAAGCGCTTCAACCCGGTGCCCTACCTGGTGCAGTTGTTGCAAGAGATCCACGGCCTGCGCGCGCGTACCGGCAACCTGCACAGTGTGCTCAGCGAGCTGTATTCCAATGCCCTGGAGCATGGCGTGCTGGGCCTGGACTCGCAGCTCAAGCGCGATGTACAGGGCTTTGCCGATTATTATCAGGAGCGCGCTCGGCGCCTGGGGGGGCTGACCGACGGTTACGTGCGCATCGATTTCAAGGTTGAACCGCATGCCGACGGCGGGCGTCTGATGATCGAGGTCCGCGACAGTGGTGCCGGGTTCGATGTGCAGCGGGTGCTGTCGCGGCCCTCGCTGGAGCAGGGGCTGAGCGGGCGTGGCCTGAACCTGGTTCAACGGCTGGCCAACAGCGCGCGCTGGAGTGAGGGCGGGCGTTGCGCGCATGTGGAGTTCGTCTGGTGAGCCACTGGCTGGCTCGGGCATAATCTGGCTTGATCAAGGAGTGAACAAGTGACTGACATGCATATTGACCACAAGGTACTCAGCGACCTGCGTGAAGTCATGGAGGATGGCTACCTGCAGTTGGTGCAGACTTTTCTTGACGACTCCGAACGGCGCCTGGGCCAGCTGCACGCGGCCAAAAGTGCCGAAGAGCTCGGTTCGGCCGCCCACAGTTTCAAAGGCAGCAGCAGCAACATGGGCGCGATAGCCCTGGCCAGCCTGTGCCAGCAGCTGGAAGAGCGTGCGCGGCGGCCCCCGCTGTTTGGCATCGAGGACCTGGTCAATCGTATCGATCAGGAATTCCTTGAGGTGCAGCGCTTCTACCGGGGTGAGCAGCAACGCATTTCGGCGGGCTGATACGCGACTTGGCGCGAGTCTTGCCTGTCTCTGGCTGGATTATTTTTTTGTTTCTGGCGCGGAGACCGCTCGATGCCTGTCGCATCCAACCCATTGTTGCAAGCCTACGCCATTGCCAACACCTCGCGTTCGGCCACCGCACAGGCCGACAAGCCGCTGCAGGCGCTGGGCGACAAGAGCGACGGCTTCGACCAGGTGATGGCCCGGCAGGGCCGCGACAAGGCCGTCGGGCAGGACGACAAGGTCGCTCAGGCCAAGCCCAAGGACAAGCCCGAGGTGGCGCAGGGCGGCAAGAAAGCCGCTGCCGACAAACCTGCGGTTGCCGATGACGGCAAACAATTGCCAGCCGACGATCAGGCTCAGGCCGACACCGGCTTGCGCGATGCCAGCCTGGTTGCCGGCCAGGTCACCGACGCCCAGCCTGGCGCACAACTGATCCAGGCCCAGGCCGAGGCGGTGGCGCCGGTGTTGCAGGCCGCCACCACGCAGGTCACGGCCGCACTGCCCGAGGAGCCGGCCACCGAGGAAGCCTTCGATCCTGAAGCCGACCCTTTGGCCGGCCTGCCTACCTTGCGCCTGGCGCTGGAGCATAGTGCACAGGCCAAGGGGGTGACCTCGGCACATGCCCTGGACCCTGCGCAAGCTCAGGGCGAAGAGGGGCAGGTGGCCGTCAATACCTTGGCGAATCTGGTCGAGAATGGCGAGGGTGAAACGGGTGAGCCTGGCGACAAGGCCTTTGGTGCCTTGCTCGAAGATGGCCTGAAAGACACCAAGAGCGCCAGCAGCGATACGCGCGTCGACGATTTCGCCAGCCGCCTGGCAAACCTGACCCAGGCCGCCACGGCCAAGACCACCAATGCCGTGCCGGCCAATTCCGGGCCGTTGCACCAACCCTTGCCGATGAACCAGAACGCCTGGGCCGAGGGCCTGGTCAACCGGGTCATGTACCTGTCCAGCCAGAACCTCAAGTCGGCGGATATCCAGCTGGAACCAGCGGAGCTGGGCCGCCTGGACATTCGCGTCAATGTTGCGGCGGACCAGTCGACCCAGGTCACCTTCATCAGCGGCCACGCCGGCGTGCGGGACGCCCTCGACAGCCAGGTGCACCGCCTGCGCGAGCTGTTCGCCCAGCAGGGGCTGGCGCAGCCGGATGTCAACGTGGCCGATCAGTCGCGCGGGCAGCAACAACAACAGCAGCAGGCGCAGGGCAGCAACCTGTCCGGGGTGATGGCGCGCCGGGCCGAGCAGGGTGGGGACGAGGCGGTCGATAGCGCCCGGCCTGTGGAGCAGCAGGTGATTGTTGGCGACAGTGCGGTCGATTATTACGCGTAGATCTCGATTGCCTGTGCTGGTCTCTTTGCGGGTAAACCCGCTCCCACAAGTACAATGCAGGACTCGAAACCTGTGGAGGTCCTGTGGGAGCGGGTTCACCCGCGAAGAAGCCAGCACAGTTGTCCCTGCCGAAAACTCCCTTCTGCAAAATCTGGCATAACACTTGCTCAGGCCAAGCCATCCTCCCTTGAACCCCCGATGGACGACGGATTATTGGCATGGCGAAGAGCGAAGCAGTCAAAGACCCCGCCACTAAAGGCAAACTCAAGTTGATCCTGCTGGCGGTAGTGGGCCTGTTGCTGGCGATCGGCCTTTCGGTGGGCGCTACCTGGTTCATCATGCACAAGAGCGAGCCGGCCCCGGCCGCCGAACCTGCAGCCAGCAACGTCAAGCCTGCGGCCATCTACGAAGCGCTGGCCCCGGCCTTCGTGGTCAACTTCAACCAGAACGGTCGCCAGCGCTACATGCAGGTGAGCATCACCCTGCAAGCGCGCAACCAGGCTGACCTGGATGCCCTCAAGGTGCACATGCCGGTGATCCGCAACAACCTGGTGATGATGTTCTCCGGGCAAGGCTTCGACGCCCTGGCCGGCAGCCCGGTCGGGCAGGAAATGCTGCGCCAGAAGGCCACTGCGGTGGTCCAGGAAGTGGCGCAGAAGGAAGTCGGCAAGCCGGTCGTCGACCAGTTGCTGTTCACCAATTTCGTATTGCAGTAGGAGTCCGCAATGGCCGTACAGGACCTGCTGTCCCAGGATGAAATCGATGCCCTGTTGCATGGTGTCGACGACGGGCTGGTGCAGACCGAGAGTGCATCCGAGCCTGGCAGTATCAAAAGCTACGACCTGACCAGTCAGGACCGTATCGTCCGGGGTCGCATGCCGACCCTGGAAATGATCAACGAGCGCTTCGCCCGTTACACCCGTATTAGCATGTTCAACCTGCTGCGTCGCTCCGCCGACGTGGCGGTGGGTGGCGTGCAGGTGATGAAGTTCGGCGAATACGTGCACTCGCTGTACGTGCCGACCAGCCTCAACCTGGTCAAGATCAAGCCGCTGCGCGGTACCTCGCTGTTCATCCTTGACGCCAAGCTGGTGTTCAAGCTGGTGGACAACTTCTTCGGTGGCGACGGCCGCCACGCCAAGATCGAAGGCCGCGAGTTCACCCCCACCGAGTTGCGGGTGGTGCGCATGGTGCTGGACCAGTGCTTCGTCGACCTCAAGGAAGCCTGGCAGGCAATCATGCCGGTTACCTTCGAGTACATGAACTCCGAGGTCAACCCGGCCATGGCCAACATCGTCGGCCCCAGCGAGGCGGTGGTGGTGTCGACCTTCCACATCGAGCTGGACGGCGGTGGCGGCGACCTGCACGTGACCATGCCGTACTCGATGATCGAGCCGGTGCGGGAGATGCTCGATGCCGGTTTCCAGTCCGACCTGGACGACCAGGACGAGCGCTGGGTCAAGGCCCTGCGCGAGGACGTGCTGGACGTGGCTGTGCCGGTGAGCGCCACGGTCGCCCGGCGCCAGCTGAAACTGCGCGACATCCTGCACATGCAGCCTGGCGACGTGATCCCGGTGGAGCTGCCCGAGCACCTGGTGCTGCGTGCCAATGGCGTGCCTTCGTTCAAGGCGCGCCTGGGTTCGCACAAAGGCAACCTGGCGCTGCAGATCATCGACCCGATCGAACGCCGCTGACGGCGTGCCGGTCGCTCATAACGTATTGAATGCCTGTCGAGGAAATCATGGCTAACGAAAACGAGATCACCTCCCCAGAGGACCAGGCGCTGGCCGATGAGTGGGCTGCGGCACTGGAAGAAACCGGTGCAGCCGGCCAGGCCGACATTGATGCACTGCTGGGGGGCGACACCGGCAGCAGCATCGGCGGCCCGGGTCGCTTGCCAATGGAAGAGTTCGCCAGCTCGCCGAAGCCGAGCGAAAACGTCAGCCTCGAAGGGCCGAACCTGGACGTGATCCTGGACATTCCGGTGAGCATCTCCATGGAAGTGGGCAGCACCGAGATCAACATCCGCAACTTGTTGCAGCTCAACCAGGGTTCGGTAATCGAGCTCGACCGCCTGGCCGGTGAGCCGCTCGATGTACTGGTCAACGGCACGCTGATCGCCCATGGCGAAGTGGTGGTGGTCAACGAGAAGTTCGGCATCCGCCTGACCGACGTGATCAGCCCCAGCGAACGTATCAAGAAGCTGCGCTGAGTGCAGGGCACGATGCGCGCCGTCATGGCGTTCGCCGCGCTGCTCGCCAGCCAGGCTTGCCTGGCTGCGGCCACGCCGACGGCGACCCCGGCAGCGGCGCCTGGCAGCCTCGGCGGGCAACTGGCGCAGATGGTCTTCGGCCTGCTGCTGGTGGTCGGCCTGATCTTCCTCCTGGCCTGGTTGCTGCGGCGTCTGCAGAGCACGGCGGTGAAGGGCGGGCAGGTGATCGAGATCGTCGGCAGTCGGGCCATCGGCCCGCGTGATCGCCTGTTGCTGGTGCAGGTGGGCAAGGCGCAGATCCTGATCGGCCATACCCCCGGCAGCATCGAGGCCCTGCATGTGCTGGCCGAACCCGTGGAAGTGCCGGAAAGCGCCCGCCAGGCGACGCCGGAGTTTGCCCAGCGGCTGATGGAGCTGATGGGCAAGGACCCTAAGGACAAGAAGTGATGAGCGGCGCGCTGCGTATGTTGTTGATTTTGGTGCTGCTGCTGGCTGCGCCGCTGGCCCTGGCCGCCGACCCGCTGTCGATCCCGGCCATTACCCTGTCCAATACTCCGGATGGGCAGCAGGAGTATTCGGTCAGCCTGCAAATCCTGCTGATCATGACGGCGCTCAGCTTCATCCCGGCGTTCGTCATCCTGATGACCAGCTTCACCCGCATCATCATCGTGTTCTCGATCCTGCGTCAGGCGCTGGGCCTGCAGCAGACGCCGTCGAACCAGTTGCTCACCGGCATGGCGCTGTTCCTGACCCTGTTCATCATGGCCCCGGTATTCGACCGGGTGAACCAGGATGCGCTGCAGCCATACCTGAAGGAACAGATGACCGCCCAGCAGGCCATCGACAAGGCCCAGGGGCCGCTCAAGGACTTCATGCTGGCGCAAACCCGGCAAAGCGACCTCGACCTGTTCATGCGCCTGTCCAAGCGCACCGACATCGCCGGCCCGGAGCAGGTGCCGCTGACGATCCTGGTGCCGGCGTTCGTCACCTCCGAGCTGAAGACCGCGTTCCAGATCGGCTTCATGATCTTCATCCCGTTCCTGATCATCGACATGGTGGTGGCCAGTGTGCTGATGGCCATGGGCATGATGATGCTGTCGCCGCTGATCATCTCGTTGCCGTTCAAGATCATGCTGTTCGTGCTGGTCGATGGCTGGGCGCTGATCATGGGCACCTTGGCCAGCAGTTTCGGCGGCGTCTGACGCCGTCAAGGAGAGCCGCCGATGACACCTGAAGTAGCTGTCGACCTGTTCCGCGATGCCTTGTGGCTGACCACCTTGATGGTAGCCGTGCTGGTGGTGCCAAGCCTGCTGGTGGGCCTGGTGGTGGCGATGTTCCAGGCCGCCACGCAGATCAACGAACAGACCTTGAGCTTTCTGCCACGCCTGCTGGTGATGCTGATCACGCTGATCGTTGCCGGGCCGTGGCTGGTGCAGAAGTTCATGGAGTACATCACCAGCCTGTATACCAACATCCCGCATCTGATCGGTTGACGCAGCGATGCTTGAGCTGAGCGATACGCAGATCGGCACCTGGGTCGCCACCTTCATCCTGCCGTTGTTCAGGGTGACCGCGGTGCTGATGACCATGCCGATCTTCGGCACCCGCATGTTGCCGGCGCGGGTGCGCCTGTACGTGGCGGTGGCAATTACCGTGGTGATCGTGCCAGCGCTGCCGCCCCTGCCTGAATTCGACCCGTTGAGCCTGCGCGGTTTGCTGCTGTGCGCCGAGCAGATCATCGTCGGCGCGCTGTTCGGCCTGGCCTTGCAGCTGCTGTTCCAGGTCTTCGTGATTGCCGGGCAGATCGTCGCGGTGCAGATGGGCATGGCCTTCGCTTCGATGGTCGACCCGGCCAACGGTGTCAACGTCGCGGTGGTCAGCCAGTTCATGACCATGCTGGTGAGCGTGTTGTTCCTGCTGATGAACGGCCACCTGGTGGTGTTCGAGGTGCTGACCGAAAGCTTTACCACCTTGCCGGTGGGCAACGCGCTGGTGGTCAACCATTTCTGGGCGCTGGCCGGGCGCCTGGGCTGGGTGTTCGCCGCCGGCCTGCTGCTGATTCTGCCGGTGATCGCCGCGCTGCTGGTGGTGAACATTGCCTTCGGTGTGATGACTCGCGCCGCACCGCAGCTGAACATCTTCTCCATCGGTTTCCCGCTGACCCTGGTCATGGGCATGTTCATTTTCTGGGTCGGCCTGGCCGACGTGCTGTCCCACTACCAGGCATTGGCCAGCGAAGCGCTGCAATGGCTGCGTGAACTGGCGAGGGCGCGCTGAGCATGGCGGAAAGCGAGAGCGGTCAGGACAAGACAGAAGACCCCACCGAGAAACGCAAGCGCGATGCCCGCGAGAAAGGCGAGATTGCGCGTTCCAAGGAGCTGAACACGGTGGCGGTGACCTTGGCCGGCGCCGGTGGCCTGCTGGCGTTCGGTGGTCACCTGGCCGAGACGCTGCTGGAGATGATGCGCATGAACTTCAGCCTGACCCGCGACATCATCGTCGATGAGCGGGCCATGGGCGCCTTCCTGATGTCCTCGGGCAAGATGGCGATATGGGCGACCCAGCCAGTGCTGATCCTGCTGTTCGTGATCTCTTTCGTGGCGCCTATCGCCCTTGGCGGTTTCCTGTTTTCCGGTAGCCTGTTGCAGCCCAAGTTCAGCCGCATGAACCCGCTGTCGGGGATCAAGCGCATGTTCTCGATGAATGCCCTGACCGAGCTGCTCAAGGCGCTGGCCAAGTTCTTCGTGATCCTGGTGGTGGCGGTGGTGGTGCTGGTCAACGATCGCCAGGCCTTGCTGTCGATCGCCAACGAGCCGCTGGAGCAGGCGATCATCCACAGTCTGCAGGTAGTGGGCTGGAGTGCGTTGTGGATGTCCGCCGGGCTGTTGCTGATTGCGGCGGCGGACGTGCCGTTCCAGCTGTGGCAGACACACAAGAAGCTGAAGATGACCAAGCAGGAAATCAAGGACGAGTACAAGGACAGCGAAGGCAAGCCCGAGGTCAAGCAGCGTATTCGCCAACTGCAGCGCGAGGTGTCGCAGCGGCGCATGATGGCGGCTGTGCCCGAAGCAGACGTGATCATCACCAACCCGACGCATTATGCGGTGGCCTTGCAATACGACCCGGAGAAAGGCGGGGCGGCGCCATTGCTGCTGGCCAAGGGAACGGACTTCATTGCCTTGAAGATTCGCGAGATCGGCGTGGAGCACAAGATCCAGATCCTCGAATCGCCGGCCCTGGCGCGGGCGATCTACTACTCCACCGAACTTGAGCAGGAAATCCCTGCCGGTTTGTACCTGGCGGTGGCGCAGGTGCTGGCCTATGTGTTCCAGATCCGCCAGTACCGCGCTGGCAAGGGCAAGCGCCCGGAGCCGCTGAAGGACGACCTGCCGATCCCGCCGGACCTGCGTCGCGACAGTTGACCTTGTGTCAGGGCTTCTGGCCCTTTCGCGGGTAAACCCGCTCCTACAGGTCCTCTGCGGGCCTTGAAAGCTGTGCGGTCCCTGTGGGAGCGGGTTCACCCGCGAAGAGGCCGGAACAGGCAACATAAATCCCCCGTCGAGCAAAGTTGGAAAGCTTCTTGCAATGCCAGCGCCAGGCGCCCCCTGTGCGTCAAAGTTTTGCATCAAGAGGACTCGCGGTGGATCGCACTCAGTTAATCAGCAACGCCCGTAACAACCTGGTCGGGCTCGGCCGGGGCAACCTGGGTGTGCCGCTGTTGCTGCTGGTGATGTTGGCAATGATGATGTTGCCGATACCGCCGTTCCTGCTCGACGTGTTCTTCACCTTCAACATCGCCCTGTCGATCGTGGTGCTGCTGGTCTGCGTGTACGCCCTGCGCCCGCTCGATTTCGCTGCCTTCCCCACCATCCTGCTGGTGGCCACGCTGTTGCGTCTGGCCCTGAACGTGGCCTCCACTCGCGTGGTCATGCTGCATGGCCAGGAAGGCCATGGTGCCGCCGGTAAGGTGATCCAGGCCTTCGGTGAGGTGGTGATCGGCGGTAACTACGTAGTCGGCGCCGTGGTGTTCGCCATCCTCATGATCATCAACTTCGTGGTGGTGACCAAGGGCGCCGGGCGTATCTCGGAAGTCAGTGCGCGTTTCACCCTCGACGCCATGCCCGGCAAGCAGATGGCCATCGACGCCGACCTCAACGCCGGCCTGATCGACCAGGCCCAGGCCAAGCTCCGCCGGGCCGAGGTGGCGCAGGAGGCCGAGTTCTACGGCTCGATGGACGGTGCCAGCAAGTTCGTGCGTGGTGACGCCATCGCCGGCTTGCTGATCCTGTTCATCAACCTGATCGGCGGCATGCTGATCGGCATGCTGCAGCATGGTATGAGCTTCGGCGATGCCGGCAAGGTGTATGCCCTGTTGACCATCGGTGACGGTTTGGTGGCGCAATTGCCATCACTGCTGCTGTCCACTGCCGCCGCGATCATGGTCACCCGCGCCTCGGGCTCGGAGGACATGGGCAAGCTGATCAACCGGCAGATGTTCGATTCGCCCAAGGCCCTGGCGGTGTCCGGTGCGTTGATGATCGTCATGGGCCTGGTGCCGGGCATGCCGCACGTGGCCTTCCTCAGCCTCGGCCTGCTGGCCGGTGGCGGCGCCTACCTGGTATGGAAGAAACAGCAGAAGGCCAAGCTGCAGGCGCAGCAGGAAGCGCAGCGCCAGCAGGACCTGCTGCCCTCGCCACAGCGTGCGCTGGAAACCAAGGAGTTGGGCTGGGATGACGTCACGCCGATCGACATGATCGGCCTGGAGGTTGGCTACCGGCTGATCCCGCTGGTCGATCGCAACCAGGGCGGCCAGTTGCTGGCGCGGATCAAGGGGGTGCGCAAGAAGCTGTCGCAAGACCTGGGCTTCCTCATGCCCACCGTGCACATCCGTGACAACCTCGACCTGCAACCCAGCGCCTATCGCCTGACCCTGATGGGGGTGATCCTGGCCGAAGCCGAGATCTACCCGGACCGCGAGCTGGCCATCAACCCGGGGCAGGTGTTCGGCAGCCTCAACGGCATTGCCGCACGCGACCCGGCGTTTGGCCTGGAGGCCGTGTGGATCGACGTCGGCCAGCGCTCCCAGGCGCAGTCGCTGGGCTACACCGTGGTCGACGCCAGTACCGTGGTGGCCACTCACCTCAACCAGATCCTGCAGAAGCACTGCCACGAGCTGATCGGTCACGAAGAGGTCCAGCAACTGCTGCAGGTGTTGGCCAAGGCATCGCCTAAACTTGCAGAAGAGCTGGTACCGGGTGTCATTTCCTTGTCGGGTCTGCTCAAGGTGCTGCAAGCGCTGTTGTCGGAACAGGTGCCGGTGCGCGATATTCGCAGCATCGCCGAGGCGATCGCGAACAACGCCGGCAAGAGTCAAGATACCGCCGCGCTGGTGGCGGCAGTGCGCGTCGGATTGTGTCGCGCCATCGTGCAAAGCATTGTCGGCGTTGAGTCGGAGCTGCCCGTGATTACCCTGGAGCCGAGGTTGGAACAGATTTTGCTCAATAGTCTGCAAAGGGCCGGGCAAGGTCAGGAAGACGGTGTTCTTCTGGAACCGAGCATGGCCGAGAAGCTGCAGCGTTCGCTGATCGAAGCGGCCCAGCGCCAGGAAATGCAGGGTCAGCCGGCCATCCTCCTGGTCGCCGGCCCGATCCGCGCCATGCTGTCGCGTTTCGGTCGCCTGGCTGTACCGAATTTGCATGTTCTGGCGTATCAGGAAATACCTGACAACAAGCAAGTCACCATCGTTGCCACCGTGGGCCCTAACGGCTGAGGTAGGGGATAATGCAAGTTAAGCGATTTTTCGCCGCCGATATGCGTCAGGCCATGAAGCTGGTCCGTGATGAGCTGGGCGCCGATGCCGCCATCATAGGCAACCGCCGCATCGCCGGCGGTGTCGAGCTGACGGCCGCGCTGGACTACAAGCTGTCCGCCCTGGCCCCGCGTGTGCCCAACGCCGAGCTGGAAGAAGAGCTGCGCAAGACCCATACGCGTATTGCCACTGCCCAGGCCGAGCTGGGCCACCGTCAGGACAGCAGCGACAACAACCGCCAATTGTTCGCCGGGCAGTCGCTGACCGCCGCCGAGCCGTTGATCGAGCCGCACGTCGATGTTCCCGAGGCCGCTGTTGCAGCCCCAGCGTCGGCACCGGTCGACCCGCGCCTGTTCGATGCCATGCGCTCCGAGCTGTCGGGCCTGCGCGAGCTGCTGGAAGTGCAGCTCGGCTCGCTGGCCTGGAATCAGCTGCAGGGTAGCAAGCCGCAGCAGGCCACCGTCTGGCGCCGCCTGCAGCGCATCGGCCTGTCCGGGCCGATCGCCCGCGAGCTGCTGGACCTGACCGCCGAGATCGACGAGCCACGCCAGGCCTGGCGCATGCTGCTGGCGCACCTGGCGCGGATGATCGAAATCCCCGAGATCGAGCCGATCGAAGAGGGCGGGGTGATCGCCATGGTCGGCCCGGCCGGCATGGGCAAGACCACCACCCTGGCCAAGCTGGCCGCCCGCTACGTGCTCAAGTACGGCGCGCAGAACCTGGCGCTGGTGAGCATGGACAGCTTCCGCATCGGCGCCCAGGAGCAGCTCAAGACCCTCGGTCGCATCCTCAACGTGCCGGTGACCTATGTCGATCCGGGCCAGTCGCTGGCCGCGGCGCTGGAGCCGCTGCTGCGCAAGCGCGTGGTGCTGATCGATACCGCCGGCCTGCAGGCCAGCGACCCGGCCCTGCGCATGCAACTGGAAACCCTGGCCGGGCGTGGCATTGCCGCGAAGAACTACCTGGTGCTGGCCACCACCAGCCAGAAGCAGGTGCTGACCGCCGCCTACCACAGCTACAAGCGCTGCGGCCTGGCCGGTTGCATACTGACCAAACTCGATGAGACGGCGAGCCTTGGCGACGTGCTGAGCCTTGCCATCAGTCATGAACTGCCAGTGGCCTACCTGACCGATGGGCCGCGCATTCCTGACGACCTGCACCTGCCTCGGGGGCACCAGTTGGTCACCCGCGCGGTCAATGTGCAGCAGCAGGACGAGCCCAGCGAAGAGGCCATGGCCGACATGTTCGCTGATCTCTATCACAACCCAAGGAGAGCGGGTTGATGATGAAACGTATGCAAGGTAGCTATACCAAGGGGTATCTACAATTCCCCCGCGTGTGGCCTGAGTCCCCGCGAGATAAGGTAAAGAACAGACATGGGTAGCATGCATCCCGTACAGGTGATTGCCGTGACCGGCGGCAAAGGTGGCGTCGGCAAGACTAACGTTTCAGTGAACCTGTCCCTGGCGTTGGCCGAGCTTGGTCGCAGGGTCATGCTGCTCGACGCCGACCTGGGCCTGGCCAATGTCGACGTGCTGCTGGGCCTCACTCCCAAGCGGACCTTGGCCGATGTCATTGAAGGGCGCTGCGAGCTGCGTGACGTGATGCTGCAGGGCCCCGGTGGTGTGCGCATCGTGCCGGCGGCCTCGGGCACGCAGAGCATGGTGCACCTGGCTCCTGCCCAGCATGCCGGGCTGATCCAGGCGTTCAGCGAAATTGGCGACAACCTTGATGTGCTGGTGATCGACACTGCGGCCGGTATCGGTGACTCGGTGGTCAGCTTCGTCCGCGCCGCTCAGGAAGTGTTGCTGGTGGTATGCGACGAGCCCACCTCGATCACCGATGCCTACGCCCTGATCAAGTTGCTCAACCGCGACTACGGCATGAACCGTTTCCGTGTGCTGGCCAACATGGCGCAGAGCCCGCAGGAAGGGCGCAACCTGTTCGCCAAGCTGACCAAGGTCACCGACCGCTTCCTCGACGTTGCCCTGCAGTACGTGGGCGCCGTGCCATATGACGAGTGCGTGCGCAAGGCGGTGCAGAAACAGCGCGCGGTCTACGAAGCTTTCCCGCGCTCCAAGTGCGCGCTGGCCTTCAAGGCAATTGCCCAGAAGGTCGACAGCTGGCCGCTGCCGGCCAACCCGCGCGGTCACCTGGAGTTCTTTGTCGAGCGCCTGGTGCAACCCACCAGCGCGGGACCTGTGCTATGAGTGCCAGCGGCTTCAAGATGTACAGCCGGGCGTCGAAAGACGCCCAGTACGAGCTGATCGAACGCTACGCCCCACTGGTCAAGCGCATCGCCTACCACCTGCTGGCGCGGCTGCCGGCCAACGTGCAGGTCGAGGACCTGATCCAGGCCGGCATGATCGGCCTGCTGGAAGTGGCCAACAAGTACGACGCCAGCAAGGGCGCCAGCTTTGAAACCTATGCCGGCATCCGCATTCGCGGGGCCATGCTGGACGAAGTGCGCAAGGGCGACTGGGCACCGCGTTCGGTGCACCGCAACACGCGCATGGTCAGTGACGCGATGCGTGCAGTGGAAGCCAGAACCGGCCGTGACGCTAAAGATCATGAAGTTGCTGCCGAACTCCAATTGAGTCTCGATGATTACTACGGGATCTTGAACGATACCCTGGGCAGCCGCCTGTTCAGCTTCGACGACCTGTTGCAGGACGGCGAGCACGAAGGGTTGCATGAGGATGGCGCCAGTGGCCAGGTCGAGCCCGCGCGTGGCCTGGAGGACGAGCGCTTTCAGGTTGCCCTGACCGAGGCCATCGCCAATCTGCCGGAGCGTGAACGCCTGGTGCTGGCGCTGTACTACGACGAGGAGCTGAACCTCAAGGAAATTGGTGAGGTGCTTGGGGTCAGCGAGTCGCGGGTCAGCCAGTTGCACAGCCAGTGTGCTGCGCGCCTGCGCAGCCGCCTGGGGGAATGGCGGGCGCGTTGAGCCCGCTGTCGTTGCAGTCCTTTTCCACGTTGTACCGAATTGAATGAGTGCGTGCCCGGTAGGCCGGGCACGCTTGAGACTGCTTGGAGGTCTAGATTGGACAAGAACATGAAAATCCTCATCGTTGACGACTTTTCGACGATGCGGCGAATCATCAAGAACCTGTTGCGTGACCTGGGCTTCACCAACACCGACGAAGCCGATGACGGCATCACGGCGCTGCCGATGCTGGAAAGCGGCCACTACGATTTCCTGGTGACCGACTGGAACATGCCTGGCATGTCCGGCATCGACCTGCTGCGTAAAGTGCGTGCCAGCGACAAACTGAAAAGCATGCCGGTACTGATGGTGACTGCCGAGGCCAAGCGCGACCAGATCATCGAAGCGGCCCAGGCCGGCGTCAATGGCTACGTGGTCAAGCCGTTCACCGCCCAGGTGCTCAAAGAAAAGATCGAGAAGATCTTCGAACGCGTCAACGGCTGAGTCACGTCAGGGGGGGCGCCATGGATTCATCACAAACGTCTTTGGGCGAGTTCGAATCGACCCTGAAGAAGCATGCCCAGGAGCTGGTCGAAAGCCTGGAGCGGGGCCGTTTCGGCGAGGCGGTGCAGCTGATTCACGAGCTGAACCAGACCCGCGACCGCGGCCTGTACCAGGAAGTCGGCAAGCTGACCCGCGAGCTGCACAGTGCCATCGTCAGTTTCCAGATCGACCCGACCATGCCGCAGGCCGAGGAGGTGTCGCAGATAACCGACGCCACCGAACGCCTGTCGTACGTGGTCAAGCTCACCGAGGGCGCGGCCAACCGCACCATGGACCTGGTCGAGGAGAGCACCCCGGTGCTCAACGACCTGGCCAGCGAGGCCAAGGCCCTGAGCACCGACTGGCAACGCTTCATGCGCCGCGAAGTGGCCGCGCCGGAGTTCCGTGACCTGGTCAAACGCGTCGACAGTTTCCTGACGCACAGCGCCGAAGGTAACCGCAAGGTTGCCGGCCACCTCAACGACATTCTGCTGGCCCAGGACTATCAGGACCTGACCGGCCAGGTGATCAAGCGCGTCACCACCCTGGTTACCGAGGTGGAAAACAACCTGCTCAAACTGGTGCTGATGGCCAGCCAGGTCGACCGCTTTGCTGGTATCCAGCATGACCACGATCAACTGCGCGCAGAAAAAGATCGAGAAAAACATCCGACTCGGGGTGAAGGTCCGCAGATTCATGCCGATAAGCGTGAAGATGTCGTGTCCGGTCAGGACGATGTCGATGATCTGCTGTCCAGCCTGGGTTTTTAAGGAGCACGTTTGATGAGCTTCGGCGCCGATGAAGAAATCCTCCAGGATTTCCTGGTAGAAGCCGGCGAAATTCTTGAGCAACTGTCCGAGCAACTGGTCGAGCTGGAAAGCCGGCCCGACGATGCCGACCTGCTCAATGCGATCTTTCGCGGTTTCCACACTGTAAAAGGGGGCGCCGGCTTCCTTCAGCTGAACGAGCTGGTGGAGTGCTGCCATATCGCCGAGAACGTGTTCGACATCCTGCGCAAAGGTGAGCGCCGGGTCGACGCGGAACTGATGGATGTGGTGCTCGAAGCACTGGACACGGTCAACAGCATGTTTGGCCAGGTGCGCGAGCGTGCCGAAGTGACCGCAGCCACCCCCGAGCTGCTGGCGGCGTTGTCACGTCTTGCCGAGCCGGGGGGCGCCGAAGCCGTTGAAGCGCCTGCCGCGGCGGCGCCGGAGCCGCTTGCCGAAGCGCCGGCCGAGGAGCAGGACATCACCGACAGCGAGTTCGAACAGCTGCTCGATTCGCTCGATGCGGTCAAGGCACAAGCTGCGGCCGACGAGCAGATGCAAGGCGAAACCGTCAGCGGCGAAGGTGACGAAATCACCGACACCGAGTTCGAGTCGCTGCTCGACCAACTGCACGGCAAAGGCCAGTTCAGCGCCGAGGTTGCCGCGCAGCCGGTCGCCAGCGCGCCGGCAGCGGCCAGCGACGAAATTACCGACGCCGAATTCGAATCGCTGCTGGACCAGTTGCATGGCAAGGGCACCTTCCAGGCCGATGCCTTGCCCGGCGCCAAGGCGCCGGCGCCTGCCGCAGCTGACACCAGTGCAGCCGGCGACGAAATCAGCGAGCACGAGTTCGAGGCGCTGCTGGACCAGTTGCACGGCAAGGGCAAGTTCGGCGGCGATGTTGCCGCCGTCGATGCCCCGGCTGCGGCCAAGGTGCAAGCGCCGGCCGCGGCCAAGGCCGACAGCCAGCCCGTGGCCAAGCCAGCTGCTGCTGCGCCGGTATCGGCACCTGCCAGCAAACCGGCCGCAGCACCCCGCGCCCCGGCCCCGGCCGCCGACAAGCATGTCGTCAGCGAAGCGGAAACCACCGTGCGGGTCGACACCGCGCGCCTGGACGAGATCATGAACATGGTCGGCGAACTGGTGCTGGTGCGTAACCGCCTGGTGCGCCTGGGCCTGAACAGTGGCGACGAGGCCATGTCCAAGGCCGTATCCAACCTCGACGTGGTCACCGCCGACCTGCAGACCGCGGTGATGAAAACCCGCATGCAGCCGATCAAGAAAGTCTTCGGCCGCTTCCCGCGCCTGGTACGCGACCTGGCCCGCCAGCTGAAGAAAGAGATCAACCTGGAGCTGGTCGGCGAAGAGACCGACCTTGACAAGAACCTGGTCGAGGCCCTGGCCGACCCGTTGGTGCACCTGGTGCGCAACGCCGTCGACCATGGCGTGGAAATGCCCGATGAGCGTGAAGCTTCCGGCAAGGCGCGCACCGGCCGCGTGGTGCTGTCGGCCGAGCAGGAGGGCGACCACATCCTGCTGTCGATCTCTGACGACGGCAAGGGCATGGACCCCAACATCCTGCGCGCCAAGGCCGTGGAAAAGGGCCTGATGGACAAGGATGCCGCCGATCGCCTGAGCGAGTCGGACTGCTACAACCTGATCTTCGCCCCGGGCTTCTCGACCAAGACCGAGATTTCCGACGTGTCCGGCCGCGGTGTGGGCATGGACGTGGTGAAGACCAAGATCTCCCAGCTCAACGGCTCGATCAACATCTTCTCGGCCAAGGGCCAGGGCTCGAAGATCGTCATCAAGGTGCCGCTGACCCTGGCGATCATGCCGACCCTGATGGTGATGCTGGGCAACCAGGCGTTCGCCTTCCCGCTGGTCAACGTCAACGAGATCTTCCACCTCGACCTGTCGCGCACCAATGTGGTCGACGGCCAGGAAGTGGTGATCGTGCGCGACAAGGCGCTGCCGCTGTTCTACCTCAAGCGCTGGCTGGTCCAGGGCCAGGTGCACGAAGAGCAGCACGAGGGTCATGTGGTGATCCTGTCGGTCGGCACCCAGCGCATCGGTTTTGTCGTCGATCAACTGGTAGGCCAGGAAGAGGTGGTAATCAAGCCGTTGGGCAAGATGCTGCAGGGCACCCCGGGCATGTCCGGGGCCACCATCACCGGCGACGGTCGCATCGCGTTGATTCTCGACGTCCCGAGCATGCTCAAGCGTTACGCCGCGCGGCGTATTTGATTTCGGTGGCGCACCCTGGCGGGTTGCGCCGCCTAATGGAGTGTTTATGGCAGTCAAGGTCCTGGTGGTGGATGATTCCGGTTTCTTCCGCCGCCGCGTCTCGGAAATCCTCTCGGCGGATCCGACGATCCAGGTAGTGGGTACCGCGACCAACGGCAAGGAAGCAATCGACCAGGCGCTGGCGCTCAAGCCCGATGTCATCACCATGGACTACGAAATGCCCATGATGGACGGCATCACCGCGGTGCGGCACATCATGCAGCGCTGCCCGACGCCGGTGTTGATGTTCTCGTCGCTGACCCACGAAGGCGCCCGTGTCACTCTCGATGCACTGGATGCCGGGGCGGTGGATTACCTGCCGAAGAACTTCGAGGACATCTCGCGCAATCCCGAAAAGGTCAAGCAGCTGCTGTGCGAGAAGGTGCATACCATTTCCCGCAGCAACCGCCGTGTTGGCAGCTACGCAAGCCATGCGCCGGTCGCCGCACCTGCGCCAGCAAGCAGCAGCCACACACCCGCCAGCAGTTTTGCCAGCCCGGCAGCGGCGCGCACACCTGCGCCTGCCCGTGCAGCGGCGCTGGCAGCGGCGCCAGCGCACTCGCCTGCACCCAGGCGCAAGCCTTACAAGCTGGTGGCCATCGGCACCTCCACAGGTGGTCCGGTTGCCCTGCAGCGGGTGCTGACCCAGCTGCCGGCCAACTTCCCGGCACCGATCGTGCTGATCCAGCACATGCCGGCGGCGTTCACCAAGGCCTTTGCCGAACGCCTGGACAAGCTGTGCCGCATCAGCGTCAAGGAAGCCGAGGACGGCGACATGCTGCGCCCGGGCCTGGCCCTGCTGGCCCCCGGCGGCAAGCAGATGATGATCGACGGCCGTGGCACGGTGAAAATCCTGCCCGGTGACGAGCGCCTGAACTACAAACCGTGCGTGGATATCACCTTCGCCTCGGCGGCCAAGTCGTATGGCGACAAGGTGCTGTCGGTGGTGCTTACCGGCATGGGCGCCGATGGCCGCGAAGGTGCGCGCCTGCTCAAACAGGCCGGCAGCACGGTGTGGGCCCAGGATGAAGCCAGCTGCGTGATCTATGGCATGCCCATGGCCATCGTCAAGGCCAACCTGGCCGACGCGGTATACAGCCTGGACGAAATCGGCAAGCACCTGGTGGAGGCGTGCGTCTGATGGACGTGCTCAGCCTGATCGGCCTGATCCTCGCCTTTGTCGCCATCGTCGGTGGTAACTTCCTCGAAGGCGGCCATGTCGGTGCCCTGATCAATGGCCCGGCGGCGCTGATCGTGCTGGGCGGCACCCTGGCGGCGGCCTTGCTGCAGTCGCCACTGCCGTCGTTCAAGCGTGCTCTGCAGATTCTGCGCTGGATCCTGTTTCCGCCACGGGTCGACCTGGCGGGCGGGGTCGACCGCGTCGTCAACTGGAGCCTGACCGCGCGCAAGGAAGGCCTGCTGGGCCTGGAAGGGGTGGCCGACAGCGAGCCTGACCCGTATGCGCGCAAGGGCCTGCAGCTGCTGGTGGATGGCGCCGAGCCAGAGGCCATCCGCAGCATCCTCGAAGTCGATTTTCTGACTCAGGAAAGCCGCGATATCCAGGCCGCGAAGGTGTTCGAGAGCATGGGTGGCTACGCGCCGACCATCGGCATCATCGGTGCGGTGATGGGCCTCATCCACGTGATGGGCAACCTGGCCGACCCGTCGCAGCTGGGCAACGGCATTGCCGTGGCCTTTGTCGCGACCATCTACGGGGTGGCCAGCGCCAACCTGGTGCTGCTGCCGATCGCCAGCAAGCTCAAGGCCGTCGTCATGCGCCAGTCGCGTTACCGCGAGATGCTGCTCGAGGGCCTGCTGTCTATTGCCGAGGGTGAGAACCCGCGCTCGATCGAGCTGAAGCTGCAAGGCTTCATGGAGTAACCCATGCGTCGCCGTCGCCATACCGAGGAACACGAAAACCACGAACGCTGGCTGGTGTCGTACGCCGACTTCATCACTTTGCTGTTCGCCTTTTTCGTGGTGATGTACTCGATTTCCTCGATCAACGAGGGCAAGTACAAGGTCATTTCCCAGGCCTTGCTCGGTGTGTTCAACGACCCCGAGCGCAGCATGAAGCCGATCCCCGTCGGCGAAGAGCGGCCACTGAGCGTGCGCCCGGCCGAGCCGTTGGTGAAGGACAGCGAGCAGACCGAGGCGGGCCTGGGGGCGACCAGTGTCGACCCGCTGAAAACCATCAGCGATGACGTGCGCGATGCCTTTGGCGACCTGATCAATAGCGACCAGATGACCGTGCGCGGCAATGAACTGTGGATCGAGATCGAGCTCAATTCCTCGTTGCTGTTCGGCAGCGGCGATGCCATGCCCAGCGACAAGGCATTTGCCATCATCGAGAAGGTGGCCGGCATTCTCAAGCCGTTCGCCAACCCGGTGCACGTCGAAGGCTTTACCGACAACCTGCCGATCCGCACCGCGCAGTACCCGACCAACTGGGAGCTGTCGTCGGCGCGGGCGGCGAGCATCGTGCGCCTGCTGGCCATGGAGGGGGTCAACCCGGCGCGCATGGCCTCGGTCGGCTACGGCGAGTACCAGCCGGTGGCGAGCAACGACACTGCCGAAGGCCGTGCGCGCAACCGCCGCGTGGTGCTGGTGATTTCGCGCAACCTCGAAGTGCGCCGCAGCCTGACTGGCTCGGGCAGTGCCCATGCCACGCCGGATGCCGCATTGCGCCGGGCTGGCACACAAAGTGCACCGGCAACGCCAGCAACGGTGGCGGGGCAGTAACTCGTCAATTCTCTGTCACCGTTTTCAGGTGGGTGGGATTGCCGCCGCCCCCTGTGGGAGCGGGTTCACCCGCGAAGAAGCCGACACGGTGCATGGCACCGGCTGCGCCGGTGTTCGCGGCTAAACCCGCTCCCACAGGGATCGTGCGAGCTTCAAAATCTGCGCAAGACAGTGGTTTTTACCGTGTCCCTGCCAAATCAATAGATAGAGTTTGCTTGATGAGAGTCTGGGCAGTAGCCAATCAAAAAGGTGGCGTCGGCAAGACCACCACTACCATCGCCCTGGCTGGCCTGCTGGCAGAGGCCGGCAAGCGCGTGGTCGTCGTCGACCTCGACCCGCACGGCTCGATGACCAGCTATTTCGGGCACAACCCCGATGCCCTGGAGCACAGCAGCTACGACCTGTTCCTGCACAAGGGCGCGGTGCCTGAGGGCCTGCCTGGGCAATTGCTGTTACCCACCAGTGACGAACGCATCTCGCTGTTGCCGTCGAGCACCGCGTTGGCGGTGCTGGAGCGCCAGTCGCCGGGGCAGAGCGGCCTGGGCCTGGTGATCGCCAAGAGTCTGGCGCAGCTGTGGCAGGATTTCGACTATGCCCTGATCGACAGCCCACCCTTGCTCGGTGTGCTGATGGTCAATGCCCTGGCCGCCAGCCAGCAACTGGTGGTCCCGGTGCAAACCGAATTCCTGGCGGTGAAGGGGCTGGAGCGCATGGTCGGTACCCTGGCCATGGTCAACCGCTCGCGCAAGCAGGCGCTGCCCTACCAGATCGTGCCGACCCTGTTCGACCGTCGTACCCAGGCCTCCCTGGGCACGCTCAAGCTGCTGCGTGACACCTATGGCCAGCATGTGTGGCAGGGCTACATCCCGGTGGATACGCGCCTGCGCGACGCCAGCCGCAAGGGCGTCACGCCCTCGCAGTTCGACAGCAAGAGCCGCGGGCTGATCGCTTACCGAGCGCTGCTCAAGCACCTGCTGACCTACAAAACCGCAGCGCAGGTGGCCTGATGACCCAGACCCGGCAAACCAGTACCCGGCCACAGATGGCCCTGCAGTCGTACCTCGACGGCTTGCTGCAGGAGGCCACCGAAGCCGAAGACCTGTTCGAGGCGCCGGTAGTGGCAGACAAGTTCGTCGAAGCGGTGCGCGAAGAGCAGGTGCGTGATGCCTTGCAGCAGGCCAGGCCGGCGCCCGCCGAAGCCACCACCAGCCCCGCCCCGCGGCCGTTCGCCGAGCCCAGGCTGGCGGTGCTGCCCAGCGTGATGCCGGTGGAAGCGCCGGTGGTGACGGTGCTCGAGCGCGAGGTGGTGGCCGAGGCCAGCATCCCGGTGCTGGTCGAAGAACAAACCATGGAACCGGCAGTGCCGCTGGTGGATTTGCACCTGCCGGCGCAGCCGTTGGTAAATGTGCACCTGGCGTCGCCCGAGGTGCCCGTGCCCCCGGCCACGGTCGATGGCCGCCCGGCCTGGGCCGCCGAACCGTTCGAATGCCTGCTGTTCGACGTGGCCGGCCTGACTCTGGCGGTGCCGCTGGTGTGCCTGGGTTCGATCTACACCCTGGCCGGTCAGGAACTGACGCCGCTGTTCGGCCAGCCCGACTGGTTCCTGGGCATCCTGACCTGCCAGGCCGGCAACCTGAAGGTGCTGGACACCGCGCGTTGGGTGATGCCCGACCGCTACCGCGATGATTTTCGCCAGGGCCTGCAATACGTGATTTCCGTGCAGGGCTACGAATGGGGACTGGCCGTGCACCAGGTCAGCCGCTCGCTGCGCCTGGACCCGTCCGAGATCAAGTGGCGCAGCCAGCGTGGCCAGCGCCCGTGGCTGGCCGGCACGGTGATTGAACACATGTGTGCACTGCTCGACGTCGCTGCACTGGCCGAGCTGATCGCCAGTGGCGCGGTCAAGCAGATGCACGCCAAACAGAAATGACACCGAACACACCGCCGATGGCGGATTTTGAGGGTAGGGGAATGAAAAAGTCGTCTGCACAAGGTTCCGAAGATCCGATCCTGCAGTGGGTTACCTTCCGTCTGGACAATGAGTCCTACGGCATCAACGTGATGCAGGTGCAGGAAGTGTTGCGCTACACCGAAATCGCCCCGGTGCCGGGTGCGCCAAGCTACGTGCTGGGCATCATCAACCTGCGTGGCAACGTGGTGACGGTGATCGACACCCGCCAACGCTTTGGCCTGATGCCGACCGAAGTCACCGACAACACCCGTATCGTGATCATCGAGGCCGACAAGCAGGTGGTCGGTATCCTGGTCGACAGCGTGGCCGAGGTGGTGTACCTGCGCCAGTCCGAGATCGAGACTGCGCCGAACGTGGGTAACGAAGAGTCGGCCAAGTTCATCCAGGGCGTGTGCAACAAGAACGGCGAACTGCTGATCCTGGTCGAGCTGGACAAGATGATGACCGAGGAAGAGTGGTCCGAGCTGGAGAACATCTGAGTTGATCCTAGAGGTTGCTGTCATCTTCCTGGCACTGGTCTGGGCGCTGAGCCTGTGGTTTTTCCTGAACTACAGCAAGCGCCAGCGCGAGCTGGCTGCGCAGCAGGCCGAGGGTGATGCCCTGCGTGACCAGCGCATCAAGGACTTGGCCAAGCGCCTGGACGACTACCAGAACGGTACCGTGCGCATGGGCGAGGCGCTGCACGAGCTGAGCGTGGCCGTAGCACCGCTGCCCGACAAGATCCAGCAGCTGGAGCAGCGTGACCCGCATAATGTCACCTTCACCCAGGCGGCCAAGCTGGTGGGCATGGGGGCCAGCGTGGCCGAGCTGACCGAGAGCTGCGGTCTGACCCAGGCCGAGGCGGAGCTGATGAGCAAGCTGCATCGCAGCGGGTAGTTGTTGACTCATGAGTGGCTCCAGGAATGATTGCCGCCAACCTTGGCGAAGCGGTTGAGGGGGAGCAGCGTGTTCATGGCCTGCTGGCCGCGGGCCAGATCGACGAACTGGTAGGCATTGACCCGCGGGAGGGTGTAGAGGTTGACCAGCTGCCGCAGAATGCGCAGTTGCGGCAGGTGGCGGTCGACCACATCGGTGAGCATGGCAGGGCCGGTAAGGCGGCTCAGGCGGTTGGCATAGCGATAGAAGTTGGCGGGATCATCGGCCAGGCTGGGCTTGCTGTCGTAGAAGTCCGGGTTGGTCTGGTAGCGGGCGTGCATTTCTTCGGATATGGCCTCGAGCAACGGGTTGCCCGGGTGGCTGCCGATCAGGCTGGTGTTGTACAGGCAGTTCATGCCCAGCGTTTCGTTGGACATGGGCGGCGCCAGCAGCACACCATCAAGCGTGGTGACCAGCGCTACCTGATCGATGGCTTCGCCGGGGCTGCCGGCGGGTTGCCCGTCGATGCCCTGCGGGTATTCGCCAGTGGCGAGCAGGGCATCGTCAACGTCCATGTACAAGCCGCCTTCGTGATGCAGCATCGGGTAGCGCAGTACATCGGAGGCCGAGGCGTAGTTGGTGGCAATGCCGCCGTTGCCATCCAGTGCGGCGTCGTACTGGGCGTAGTAGCGGCTTTGCCGAAAGGCCCTGAAGAACGCTTGCTCTTCCAGTGGCAGCACCTGCACCCCGGGGGCGTGTTCGGCCAGCAGTTGCAGGTTTTCGGCATACGCCCGGGGGGCGTCTTTGGAGAGGAACAGGCGTAACTTGTACGCGCTGTCCTTCAAGCGCATGGCATTCCTGCCCAGGTTAGCCAGCAGCTTTGGGCTGATGACGCGATCGCCGACCCATAGGCACGAAATCTGTTTGGGGATCGCATGGCTGCCGCCGGCCGGAACCGGTATCTCCACGGGCAGTGTAAGGTCGACGCCCAGGGCTCGCAGGCTTTGGCAGCGCATTGCGTTGCTGGGCACGCGGGAGATGGGGGCAGCCACCAAGTCTCGGAGGCCGGCTTGGGCAATGTAACCGGTAGGGTCGATCTCGTTCAGATCGCCTTCGCGAATGAACACATCCCTTTGCAGGTCGTAGACCATGCGCTGGCTGTAGCCTTCGATACAGGCGTCGAGGTTGTCGACATTGCCGTCGTACAGGGGCACCCGGATGATCGAGTCGGCGATGGCCTGATTGCAATCGGGCAGTGGCGTGATCGGCTGATGAGTATGGAAATAAGGTGCGCCTTCAGGCGCTGGCAGACGCGGGGCTGAGACGGGACTCAACGGGTAACCGATCTGCTCGTTCAAGCGGGCGGGTGGTACGAAGCCATCGAGCTTGAACTCGAACAACGCTTTGGCCTTGGCGGCGCCTGCGATAGCCAGCGGCACAGCATTGAACAGGCCCCAGGTGATGTTGCCGATGCCATCCTGCTTTTCGCGCAGCGACTTGCCATTGATGGCCAGGTCCAGCCCCAGGCCCAGTTGCGCGATGCCGCCAATGGCCAACAGTGGCGCCAGCCCGGGTACTACCAGGCATAGCGGCGCCAGCAGGTTGAGGGTGCTGGTCAGGTAACCGGTCCAGCGGGCTTTGCTGATCTGGCTGTCGGTGGTGATCAGGAACGCTGCATCGTCGTAACTGCGTTGGCGCTGGCACTCTGCTAGCGCCTGGAACAGCTCTCCGCCAATGTCGGGGGAGTATTTTTCCGGGCGGTAATTGACGTAGGTGCGCGGTGACCACTTGCCGTCGTCGTTGAAAAAGCCATGTTCAGGCGGCAAAGGGTGGCGGGCGGGGTACGCGGCCAACCCTTCAAGGGCCGTATCCAGGCCGCTGAAATCCAGGCCTTGAGGGCCGTCGGCCAGTCTGAAATGTTGCTTCAGGGCTGCGCGCCTGAGCGGGTCTTTGCATTGTTGGCCAACCCAGTCCTTCATCAGGTTTTCGCTGGTGAACTCCAGCAGCGGCGAGCTGTTGCCGGGCATGTAGAGGACGGTTAAGTCGCTGACGGGGTCATTGAGGCACAGCAGGTCGGTTGCGGCGTAACCGTAGATGTTCAACAGGCTCACCCGCAGCGCCCCGCCACGGGTCATCAGCCCGACGGCTCGCCATATCAGCCTTCTCGCAGCCTCGCTGAGGCTGCCTTCACTGACTTGCTTGTTACAAGCCGCAATGAAGTTGAGCTTGCTGGCCAGCCGGTGGCCGGGCAGATGGTCACGCCAGTAGCGATCCAGTTCGGCCTTGAACGGGGTGTAGAAGTCCAGGTCGGCGATGAAGCGTTGCAACGCCTCGGCGGCTATCGGCAGGTGGGTCGAGGCGTCATAGCGTTGCGGGGTGGTTCGGCGGAACAGCCCATTGAACACCTGGTATGCGGCGCCGTAGTGGTTGAAGGCCGCTGCTGGCAGGCTCTCGACCAGGTGCTGGGGGCCGTCAGGCAAGGCGCCGGCCCACGGTTGGCGAAACACGGCGCTGAACAGATCGTTGTCGGACTCCCCTTGCCAGTTGCTCAGCAGGGCCTTGGGCAGGCTGATGCAGCGGGTGACGGCGACGTAGTTGCCCAGATGGCGGTCGGCTCTGTAATACAGCGTGACAACGTCGATCTGGGCGGGGTCGAAGTCATGGCCTTGCCTCGCCAGCCATTGGCGCAGCGTCCGGCTGGCTTCGCGGTCCGGGCGAGGCACCCGGCGCAGGTGGTCGCGCACATACTGTATGCCGGCGGCGTTGATACGGGTTGTGGACATGCATTCACCTTGCTCATTTACGGAAACGGCAAGGCTGAACGGCTGACGCCGGTCGCGGTGGTAGATAACTACCGGCTGCGGTTCGGCGGTAACAGCAGGGTTGTCGGGGTAACGTCGCGCGGTGTGTCTGGCTCATCGCTGAAGCCGGCCGGCACCTTGCCGCGCAATTGCCAGGCAAACGCAATGATCTCGGCAATGGTCAGGTACAGCGCCTCAGGGATCTGCTCGCCCAGCTCCAGCCGCGCCAGCAGGCACACCAGTTCGGCGTTTTCGTAGATCGGCACCTCGTGTTCACGGGCCAGCGCCAGGATGGCTTCGGCCAGTGCATCCTCGCCTTTGGCGCTGAGGGTGGGGGCCTGTTGGCCGTCATAGCTCAGGGCGATGGCCTGGCGCGGTTGACTTGCGTTCATGCGTTTTCATCCACCCAGCGTTGTTCTACCCGCGTGCGCGGGCCTTGTGGCGGAGTGCCGGGGTGACATTCCAGGTCGCCGACATCCAGGCCGCGTGCCAGCAGGCGTTCGCGCAGGGCGCCGAGCTGGGTTTCGATCAGCCGGGCGGTTTGTTCGCGTTCTGCCCACAGCTGCCCGCTCAGGCGACCCTGGCTCAATTGCGCCTGCACCTGCACCGGGCCAAGGGGCGACAGGTCGAAGGCCAGTTCGATACGCCACAGGGCCTGCAGCGGGTCCTGTGCTTCATGCTGGCGGTCGGCCTGCTGTTGTGGCGTTTCCTCGCGCTGCAGCTTGACCTGCAGCGGAATGAACTCCTGGCCGTGGCGGATCGGCACCTCGGTTTGCCAGGTGGTCTGCAGGTTGCCGTTTTCCAGGCTGCCGGTTTGTTGCAGGCTGCTCATGGCGTGGCTTTGCAGGCGCGATACGGCAGCGGCGGCCAGGCGCAGCAGTTGTTGCAGATCGCCTTCGTCCTCCATGGCCTTGAGCAGGCGCGACGGCAGCGGAAACGCGCCCGGCTGCTGCTTGGGGGTGACCCGTTCGAGCATGCCCAGCGCGCTGCGGGCCAAGGCCGGCATGGTCACGGCCAGGCTGGCGGGCGCCAGGTTGGGTACGCTGGGCACGCTGGCAGGTGCGAGGGTGATCAGCCGCAGCAAATGCACCTTGAGGTCAGTAGCGACGCTGGCAGGGAAGCCGCCCAGCAGTTTGGCTTCGAGGAAGGCACCGCTGTTGTTCAGGGCTTGGGCGACTGCCTTGGCATCACCCAGTTGCCGGGCTTCCGGCAGGTCGGCCAGCAGGCGTTCGGCGCTGGCGCGCAGTTCGCCATCGGCGCCCGGGTCGCGGGCCACCCGTTGCAGGGCATTGAGCAGGCCGGGCAGCGAAGCCTGGCGGTTTTGCTGGGTCAGCAACTGCTGGGCAATGCTGAGCTGGTCCTGACGGCCGCTGAGCGGCACGAAACGCAGCGACTGGTCGCCCTGCACCAGCGCGCTGAGCAGGCTGCCAACGGCCAGTGGGCGCGGGCTGTCCACACTCAGGGTGGCGCCGGCCTGGGCACTGTTGAGCAGGCTGACCAGCGCCCGGTAGACGGCGGGCTGGCCAGGTGCCTGGAGCAGTGCCTGGTTGGTCAGGACCTTGCCTTGCAGCAGGGTGCCGACCGGCACCTTGCTGGTGTCCAGACGGGTGAGGGTGGCGACCTGGCTGGCGCTGGCCTGCTGCAGCATGATCGTCAGGCGGTTGCTTTCGGTCTGGCTGACCGTGACCCGGCTACCTTCGGGCAGGGGCTGGCTGGCGCTGGCTTGCAGTTGGGTCTGGGTGCCGTTGGCCCGCATCAACCGCAGCACCAGCTGGAAGTCCTGGCCCACCTGGCGCAACGACATGACCTCGGCCTGCGCGGTCTCGCCGGGGGTCATCAAACCGGGCTGCGGTTGTGTCAGGCGCAGCAGTTCGCCGGTCATGCTGGCCTTGATGGCCTGGGGGCTGATCGCGGCTTGTGCGCCGAGACTATTGATTTCAGTCATGATTGTATAAAACCTGTCGAGCCCGCCCTCTTGGCAGCGCGGCGGTGTGTGTATTCATGCCGACCGCCCGTGGTTGCCAGTATAACGGCAGCGAGGGGGGCGACTTGAGACATAGGGCCCGGGCTCGGGGTTGGCTTGAGGCCGTGAGCCTCAGGCAACACGTGTCCATTACGGATTCAGGTTCCTCCAGCCGAACCCTTTGTTCACGCGCACTATTCGTGAAACGCGGAACAGCGACTGGAGGGTGGCCTGCAGCTCTTCATTCGACACCGGTTGCAGGTCCGCGCCCAGTAGTGTGGGCGTGTTTAGCAACGGGCAGCTCAGCAGTTTGTATATCTGCTTCATTTGCCGGTAAGCAGGCATGGCCCTGTCGACGACGTGATTGAACATGTCAATACCGGTCAATTCGCTCAGGGCTTTGGCATAGGTTGCATACTTGGGTGCATAGGCGCCCTTGCGCGGCCAGTTTTGTTTCTGAGTGAAAAATCCTGGGCGGTCGTCCAGCCGACGCGCCATTTCGTCCATGACCTCCCGCACGGTTGGGTTATTGGGCTGGCTGCCAATCACGCTGGTGTTGTATTGCTGATGGGCGCCCTTGAATGGGTTTGAGGTCGGCTGCTCGAGTAATAGTCCCTCGGGGGATGCCTGCAATGGCACATTGCCGATCCAGTCGTTGGGTGCGGCTGTATTGACGATACCTGCCGCCGCAGGATGATCAGGCGTTGCCAGCAGGTCATTGTTGATATCCATGTACAAGCCGCCTTCGTGATAAAGCGCATGGTACTTCAACATGTCATTGGCTGCGGTTATGTGCGAGAACCCGTGCTCCGGTCCCTGCATGGCGGCATCGTAATAGCGCTTGGCGTATCCCATTTCGCGGTAGAAACCCTGGTGCTCGAGGGGTAATACCTGTACGTCGGGGGCGACGCTGGCCAAGGCGCGGCTATTAATGGCGAAGGCGTCATAGCTGGCGTTGGAAAGGTAAAGGACATGAGCAAAGCCGGCCTCGTTGAGCAGCCTGGAATTACGGCTGATATGCGCGAGCAAGGCCGGTGAGATGGGTTTTCGGCTGGGCCACAGATGTATCACTCGCCTGGGGATAGGCAGTTGATTTACATGGGGCACCCTCGGCACTTCGACGGGGAGCGGCAGTTTTATGCCGAGACTGCGCAACGTGCTTTCGCGCATGGCGTTGCTAACGTCACGAGGGCCGTTGATCGCCGGTTGGTAGGTGCGCAACTGAGCGTTCTCGGCGATGAAGCGGGTCGGCGCAGCTTCAGCCAGATCGCTTGACCTTACAAAAGCGTCGGCATCCAGGTCGTAGACAAAGTCCGTTTGCGGATTATGCACAGCTATCAGCGTGTCCATGCCTGTGTGGGTGGTTTGCCGGCGGATTACTGTTTCGCCTGTGTGAGGGGGGAGCGGTTCCACCGGGACCGGTTGCTCGAAGTATGCATGAAAGTTTCTACTGGCCCAGCGTGGCCTCGGCGCCCGGGTTGGGCTGAGCGGGTAGCCGATCTGGCCATTGATCTTGCGGGGGGCGACGAAGCCATCGAATTGCGCCTGGAACAGTTGTTTACTGCCGGACCATGCCGCGCTGGCCAGCGGCGCGGCACATAGCACACCGAATGTAACGTTGGTGGCCCCGTGCGCTTTTTCTTGCAGGGTCTTGCCATTGATGACTTCATCCAGCCCAAAGCCGAGCTGAGCGACTCCGCCAATTGCAATCAGCCATCCCAACCCGGGTACGGCGAGCGCCAGGGGAGCGAGTAGCGTCAGCGAGAGGTTCAGATAACCTCGCCATTTTGCCTTGATGACATCGCTGTTGGTGGTGATCAGGAACTGTGCATCATCGTAGCTGCGCTGTTTCTGACGCAAGGCAATATGCTTGAAAAGGCCGCCAGCTATCAATGGGCTATATTTGTCGACCTTGTAGTTGATGTACTCGGTTGACCAACCGCGCGCCGGGATGATTACGTTGTTCAGGTGCAGATAACGAGTGCCGTGGTAGTTGGCCAGCCCTGCGAGCGTGGCGTGTAGACCTGAGTAACTGAGCCCGCTCTGCAAGTCTTCCAGACGGAAATGCGCCATCAGTGCCTTGCACTTTTCGGCATCCTTGCACTGCTCTACCAACCAGGCTTTCATTGCCTGCGGGTTCTCGAACTCATGCAGCGGGGATGAATGGCCAGGTATGTAGAGCAGGGTCAGGCCGGAGACCCGGTCCGTGAGGCATGGAATATCAGTCGCCACATAGCCATAGAAGTTCAGCATGCGTGCTTCAACCAGGCTGTCCTGCGCGGGTGGCGTGTCATCGTCGACTGCAATGCCGGCCGAGCGCCAGGCAAGCTGGCAACCCGCTTGGCTCAGGCTGCCGTCCTCGACTTGCTTGTTGCAGGCGGCGATGAAATTGACCTGCGCCAGCGTGGCGTAATCATCAAGTTGATGTAGCCAATAGTCATGCAACTGGTTGATGAACTCATCATGAAAATCCAGCTTCCAGATGAATTCTTGAAACGCTTGCATGTTGGTGATGATTTGCGTCTCGCGGGTATATTGCATGGGCTCGGTCTTACGGAAGAGCCCTTGATACACTAAATAGTCTTCGACCTCGCCAAGGAGGCCGCCTTTGGGGAGCCGATCGACGATATGCACGTGCGCATCGGAAAAGGCCTGCGACCAGCTTTCCTGCACAAGGCCCCATTCCTTGAATAGCCCTATGAGGTCGAGGGCGACAAGTGCCATAGGGCGGCCAAGGGCGGCGAGTGAAATGTTCTCCAGGCTAGTGGATTGATCCTGCCATTTGGACAACAGGGCCTGACTGAGCGGAATTTGCTCAACCACTTGGGCAAGCCAGCCCCCCGCGGGGTTGGGCTTGTAATGCAAGGTAACCGCCAATGTGGTGTCGGGGTCGAGATCGGCCCCCTGAGTTTTGGACCACTGCCTTATTTTTTCGACGGCGACTCGATCGGGGCGAGGAATGAGGGTGAGGTGGTTGCGTACGTGCTGGGCCGCTAATGGGTGCAAATGAGTTGTCATGTCTTTGACCTGCCATGTGAAGGGGTTGGCATGGTCGAGCCTGGCGGGACAGACCTGGAGGTATGTATTTATGCGGCCGGGGGGCTTGGGGAGCCAGTACAGCGGGCCTGCTCGTCGTGAGGGTGAAGATCGGGGTTTGTGCACCGAGACTATTGATTTCAGTCATGATTGTATACAACCTGTCGAACCCACCCTCTTGGCAGCGCGGCGGCGCGTGTAATAATGCCGACCGCCTGTGGTTGCCAGTATAACGGTAGCGCGGGGGGCGACTTGAGATACAGAGCTTCAGGGCCGTGTTGCCTGCTTCGCGGGTGAACCCGCTCCCACAAGGTTTTGCGCAGCTTTCAAGCCCTGCGTTGAACCTGTGGGAGCGGGTTTACCCGCGAAGCAGACGACGCCGACCTCTAGCCCACAAAGATAAGGCGAAACCGTGACCCTTCACCTCCAAGCCGCAGGCCTGGCCTGCGAGCGCGACTGGCGCCTGCTGTTCGAGCAGCTCGATTTCGAGCTGGGTGCTGGCGACATGCTGCAGATCAGCGGCCCCAACGGCAGCGGCAAGACCAGCCTGCTGCGCCTGCTGGCCGGCTTGATGCAGCCGACGGCCGGGCAGATCCTGCTGGGTGGCAAGCCACTGGCCGAGCAGCGCCACGCCCTGGCCAGCATCCTGTTGTGGATCGGCCACGCCGCCGGCATCAAGGACCTGCTCACCGCCGAGGAGAACCTTACCTGGCTGTGCGCCCTGCACCAGCCGGCCAGCCGCGAGGCAATCTGGGCGGCACTGGCGGCCGTCGGCCTGCGTGGTTTCGAAGATGTGCCCTGCCACACCCTGTCCGCCGGCCAGCAGCGCCGCGTGGCCCTGGCCCGGCTGTACCTGGCCAGCCCGCCGTTGTGGATCCTCGACGAGCCGTTCACCGCCCTCGACAAGCAGGGCGTGGCGCAACTCGAAGCGCACCTGGCGGCCCACTGCGAGCAGGGCGGCACGGTGGTGCTGACCACCCACCACACGCTGGAGCGCAAGCCCAGCGGTTACCGTGAACTGAACCTGGGGCAATGGGCGGCATGAGCGTATTCATCCTGTTGTTGCGCCGCGAAGCGCGCCTGCTGTTCCGCCGCCCGGCCGAACTGGCCAATCCGCTGGTGTTCTTCGCCATCGTGGTGGCGTTGTTCCCGCTGGCGGTCGGCCCGGAAAGCCAATTGTTGCAAACCTTGTCGCCAGGCCTGGTCTGGGTGGCGGCATTGCTGGCGGTGCTGTTGTCGCTGGACGGCCTGTTCCGCAGCGATTTCGAGGACGGCTCGCTGGAACAGTGGGTGCTGTCGCCGCATCCGTTGGCGCTGCTGGTGCTGGCCAAGGTGCTGGCGCACTGGATCTTTTCCGGGCTGGCGCTGGTATTGTTGGCGCCGCTGCTGGCGCTGATGCTGGGGCTGCCGAGCCATTGCCTGCCGGTGCTGCTCGGCTCGCTGCTGCTGGGCACGCCGGTGCTGAGCCTGCTGGGCGCGGTGGGCGCGGCGCTGACAGTCGGTCTGAAGCGCGGCGGTTTGCTGCTGGCATTGCTGATTCTGCCGTTGTATATCCCTGTATTGATCCTGGGCAGTGGTGCGTTGCAAGCGGCGTTGCAGAATATGCCGGCAACCGGCCACCTGCTCTGGCTCGCCAGCCTGACGGCCCTGGCCGTGACCCTGGCACCCTTTGCGATCGCGGCCGGCCTGAAGATCAGCGTCGGCGAATAACGAGTCCCGGGCTTTCAAGCCCGGCCAATACCCTGGATGTACCCTGATGAAAATAAGCTGGACGTGGTTCCACAAGCTGGGCTCCCCTAAATGGTTCTATGCCATCAGCGGCCGCATGCTGCCGTGGCTTGCCGGTGCTGCCGTGCTCCTGCTGCTGGTCGGCATTACCTGGGGCCTGGCCTTCGCCCCCCAGGACTACCAGCAAGGCAACAGCTTCCGCATCATCTACATCCACGTGCCGGCGGCGATGCTGGCGCAGTCCTGCTACGTGCTGCTGGCCGTGGCCGGGGTGGTGGGGCTGGTGTGGAAGATGAAACTGGCCGACGTCGCCCTGCAATGCGCCGCACCGATTGGTGCCTGGATGACCGCCGTGGCGCTGGTCACCGGCGCCATCTGGGGCAAGCCGACCTGGGGTAGCTGGTGGGTCTGGGATGCGCGGCTGACGTCCATGCTCATCCTGCTGTTCCTGTACTTCGGCATTATTGCGCTGGGCCAGGCAATCAGTAATCGTGACAGTGCAGCCAAGGCCTGCGCGGTACTGGCGATCGTCGGCGTGGTGAACATCCCGATCATCAAGTACTCCGTGGAGTGGTGGAACACCCTGCATCAGGGCGCCACCTTCACCCTCACCGAAAAACCGGCGATGCCTGCCGAAATGTGGCTGCCGCTGCTATGTACGGCGCTGGGCTTCTACTGCTTCTTTGGTGCGGTGCTGTTGCTGCGCATGCGCCTTGAGGTGCTCAAGCGCGAGGCGCGCGCCAGTTGGGTCAAGGACGAAGTATTGAACAGCCTGGGGCGGAGGGCCGCATAATGAGTTTTGCCAGCTTCGCTGACTTTCTCGCCATGGGCCACCATGGCCTGTACGTGTGGACGGCCTATGGCATCTGCCTGGCGGTGCTGGCGCTGAATGTCGCCGCGCCCGTGCTGGCGCGCCGTCGCTACCTGCAAGATGAGGCGCGCCGTTTGCGCCGGGAGAACAACCAGTGAATCCGCAGCGCAAGAAACGCCTGTTGCTCATCGTCGGCCTGCTGGTCGGCGTCGGGGTTGCCGTCGGCTTTGCCTTGAGCGCATTGCAGCAGAACATCAACCTGTTCTACACACCGACCCAGATCGCCAACGGCGAAGCGCCGCTGGACACCCGCATCCGCGCCGGCGGCATGGTCGAGAAAGGCTCGGTGCAGCGTTCGTCCGATTCGCTGGACGTGCGCTTCGTGGTCACCGACTTCAACAAGTCGGTGCCGATTACCTACCGTGGCATCCTCCCCGACCTGTTCCGTGAAGGGCAGGGCATCGTCGCCCTCGGCAAGCTCAACGCCGACGGCGTGGTGGTGGCCGATGAAGTACTGGCCAAGCACGACGAGAAGTACATGCCACCCGAGGTCACCAAGGCCCTGAAGGAAAGCGGACAGGCCGCCACCGGCGCAGAGGCCAAGCCATGAACGCGGCGCTGGTGATCCCCGAACTCGGCCAGCTGGCGATGATCCTGGCCATCTGCTTTGCCGCCGTGCAGGCCAGCGTGCCGTTGCTCGGTGCCTGGCGTGGCGACAGCCTATGGATGAGCCTGGCGCGACCGGCGGCCTGGGGGCAGTTCGCCTTCCTGGCCTTTGCCTTCGCCTGCCTCACCCATGCCTTCATGACCGACAACTTCTCGGTCGCCTATGTGGCCAGCAACTCCAACAGCGCCTTGCCCTGGTACTACAAGTTCAGCGCCGTGTGGGGCGCCCACGAAGGTTCGTTGCTGCTGTGGGCGCTGATCCTCGGCGGCTGGACCTTTGCCGTGTCGGTGTTCTCGCGGCAGTTGCCGCAGGTGATGCTGGCCCGCGTGCTGGCGGTAATGGGCATGATCAGCGTGGGCTTCCTGAGCTTCCTGATCATCACCTCCAACCCGTTCCAGCGCTTGCTGCCGCAGGTGCCGACCGATGGCCGCGACCTCAACCCGCTGCTGCAGGACTTTGGCCTGATCGTCCACCCGCCGATGCTGTACATGGGCTACGTCGGTTTCTCGGTGGCCTTCGCCTTCGCCATCGCCGCCTTGCTCGGCGGCCGCCTGGACGCCGCCTGGGCGCGCTGGTCGCGGCCCTGGACCATCGTTGCCTGGGCCTTCCTCGGCGTCGGCATTACCCTGGGTTCATGGTGGGCCTACTATGAGCTGGGCTGGGGCGGCTGGTGGTTCTGGGACCCGGTGGAAAACGCCTCGTTCATGCCTTGGCTGGTGGGCACGGCGCTGATCCACTCGCTGGCGGTGACCGAGAAGCGCGGGGTGTTCAAGAGCTGGACCGTGTTGCTGGCGATTGCCGCGTTCTCGTTGAGCCTGCTGGGTACCTTCCTGGTGCGTTCCGGTGTACTGACCTCGGTGCACGCGTTTGCCGCCGACCCGTCGCGCGGCATTTTCATCCTGATCTTCCTGCTGTTCGTGGTCGGTGGTTCGCTCACCCTGTTCGCCCTGCGTGCACCGGTGGTCAAGAGCCAGGTCGGCTTTGCCCTGTGGTCGCGCGAGACACTGCTGCTGGCCAACAACCTGGTGCTGGTAGTGGCGGCCTCGATGATTCTGCTCGGTACCCTGTACCCGTTGGTGCTCGATGCGCTGACCGGGGCCAAGCTGTCGGTCGGCCCACCGTATTTCGATGCCTTGTTCCTGCCGCTGATGGCGCTGCTGATGGTGGTGCTGGGCGTGGGCGTGGTAGTGCGCTGGAAAGACACTCCTGGCAAATGGCTGGCCAGCATGATGACCCCGGTGCTGCTTGGCAGCGCCATCCTCGCGCCGGTGGCGGGCTTTATCGTCGACGACTTCGACTGGCCAACCCTGACCGCCTTCGCCCTGGCCGCCTGGGTGGTGCTTGGCGGGCTGCGCGACATTCTCGACAAGACCCGCCACAAAGGCCTGCTCAAGGGCCTGCCCGGCCTGGGCCGCAGCTACTGGGGCATGCAGCTGGCGCACCTGGGCCTGGCGGTGTGCGCGCTGGGCGTGGTGCTGTCGAGCAACAACAGTGCCGAACGCGACCTGCGCATGGCGCCGGGCGAGAGCGTGGAACTGGGCGGTTACCACTTCCTGTTCCAGGGGGCCAGGCACTTCGAAGGGCCGAACTTCATCTCCGACAAGGGCACCGTAGTGGTCAGCCGCGATGGCCGTGAAGTGACTACCCTGCACCCGGAGAAGCGCTTGTACACCGTGCAGCAGTCGATGATGACCGAAGCCGGCATCGACGCCGGCTTTACCCGCGACCTGTACGTTGCCCTCGGCGAGCCGCTGGAGAACGGCGCCTGGGCGGTGCGCGTGCATATCAAGCCTTACGTCCGCTGGATCTGGCTGGGTGGTCTGCTGACCGGCCTGGGCGGGTTGCTGGCGGCCCTCGACCGGCGCTACCGCGTCAAGGTCAAGACCCGGGTGCGTGATGCCCTGGGCGTGTCTGGAGCAGCTGCATGAAGCGTTGGATCATGGTAGTCCCCCTGGCGGTGTTCCTGCTGGTGGCGGTGTTCCTCTACAAGGGGCTGTTCCTCAAGCCCGACGAGCTGCCCTCGGCAATGATCGGCAAGCCGTTCCCGGCATTTTCCCTGGCCTCGACCCAGGGCGACCGTACCCTGACCGCGGCCGACTTGCAGGGCCGCCCGGCACTGGTCAACGTGTGGGCCACCTGGTGCCCGTCGTGCAAGGTCGAGCATCCGTACCTGAACCAGCTGGCCCGGCAGGGCGTGGTGATCCACGGCGTCAACTACAAGGACGACAATGCGGCGGCCCTGAAGTGGCTGGCAGAGTTTCACAACCCGTACCAGCTGGACATCCGTGACGAGCAGGGCAGCCTGGGGCTGGACCTGGGCGTATATGGCGCGCCGGAAACCTTCCTGATCGATGCCAAGGGCATCATCCGCTACAAGCACGTGGGCGTGGTCGATGCCACGGTCTGGCGTGAGCAGCTGGCGCCGCTGTACCAGGGCCTGGTCGACGAGGCCAGGCCATGAAGCGGGGGCTGGCAGCTGCCGTGCTGGGGCTCTTCCTGGGGTTGAGCCTGGCTGGCGTGGCCAAGGCGGCCATCGACACCTACCAGTTCCGCGACGATGCCGAGCGTGAACGCTACCAGCAACTGACCAAGGAGCTGCGCTGCCCCAAGTGCCAGAACCAGGATATCGCCGACTCCAATGCACCGATTGCCGCCGATCTGCGTCGGGAAATCTTCCGCATGCTCGGCGAGGGCAAGAGCAACCAGCAGATTGTCGACTTCATGGTCGACCGCTATGGCGACTTCGTGCGCTACAAGCCGGCGCTCAGCGGGCGCACCTGGCTACTGTGGTTCGGCCCGGGGATATTGCTGGCCGGTGGCTTCGTGGTGCTGGCGCTGATCGTGCGCCGGCGCCGCGGTGCGGCCGTGCAGGGCGCCAATCAGTTGTCCGCCGAAGAACGCGAGCGTCTCGCCAAACTGCTGGAAAAAGAATAGACCCATGATTGAATTCTGGCTTAGCGCGGGCCTGTTGCTGCTCGCTGCCCTCAGCTTCCTGCTGATCCCGATCCTGCGTGGCCGTGGCCGCCAGTTGGAAGAAGACCGCACCGCTCTGAACGTGGCCCTGTACCAGGAGCGCGTCGCCGAACTGGCGGGCCAACAGGCCGCTGGCGTGCTCGACGAGGCGCAGATGGCCAAGGGCCGTGACGAGGCCGCCCGTGAGCTGCTGGCCGATACCGAGGGTGCCGAGCCCCCGCGCCAGGGCCACCTGGGCAAGGCCCTGCCGTTGCTGGCGGCGCTGCTGGTACCGCTGCTGGCATTGGGGCTGTACCTGCATTTTGGCGCGGCCGACAAGGTGGAACTGACTCAGGAGTTTGCCCAGGCGCCCAAGTCGATGGAAGAAATGACTGCCCGCCTGGAACGGGTAGTGCAGGCCCAGCCGGATTCGGCCGAGGCCATGTACTTCCTGGGTCGCGCCTATATGGCCGAGCAGCGCCCCGCCGATGCTGCGCGCACCTTCGAGCGCGCCGTAGCCCTGGCCGGTCGCCAGCCCGAATTGCTCGGGCAGTGGGCACAGGCGCTGTACTTCGCCGCGGACAAGCAGTGGAGCCCGCAGTTGCAGGCGCTGACTGACGAGGCGCTGAAAGCCGACGCCAATGAAGTGACCAGCCTCGGCCTGCGTGGTATCGCCGCCTTCGAGGGCGAGCGTTACCAGGAAGCCATCGATTACTGGAAGCGCCTGCTGGCGCAGTTGCCGGAAGGCGATGCCTCGCGTGCGGCGTTGCAGGGCGGCATCGACCGCGCTGGCGAGCGCCTGGGTGGTTCGCCAGGGCAGGCTACGGCGCCCGTGGCGGCTCGCTTGAAGGTGCGCGTGGAGCTGGCGGCGGCGCTGAAGGACAAGGTCAAGCCGGACGACACGGTGTTCATCTTCGCCCGCGCCAGCAATGGCCCGCCCATGCCGCTGGCGGCCAAACGGGTGACTGTGGCGCAGTTGCCGATCGAGGTGGAATTGTCTGATGCTGACGCCATGATGCCGCAGATGAAACTGTCGGACTTTGCCGAAGTCCAACTCGTTGCACGTGTATCACGCGCTGGCCAGCCAACCGATGGCGAGTGGATTGGCCAAGGCACGCCACTGCCCAGCGCCACCCAGGCCATCCAGCACCTGACCATCGACAGCCCCGACCCGTAAGAGAGCAATGCCATGCACAGCATCGTCCGCCTGACCCTGATCACCCTGGCCCTGGGTTTGTCTGCGTGTACGGTGCATGAGCCGTACGAGCAGCCCGAACCACCGATCGAGCGCCTGCCGCCGCAGCCGGGGCCAGCGGTCAAGCCCTTGCCGGACAGGCAGCCGGCTCCGAGCAAGCCTGCGGCTACCCCCAAGCCGATGCCACGCACCTCGGCCAGCTTCGCGCCGCCACCGGGCGGGGCGAGCCATTGGGACCCGAAGCTGGGCGTGTATGTGTTGGAGAAGAAGCCCAATACCTTCTACCGGCAGCGGACCTACTACCGCTTCGACAACGGCTGGAGCTGGTCGCTGAGCCCGGATGGGCCGTGGCAGGAGACTGACAGCAGCGGTGTGCCGGGTGGTCTGGGGCGTGCGTTCGCCCAATAGTTGCATCGTTGCCGTTGCCGTTGCCGTTGCTTCTTGGCGTCCGCTGCCACGGGGCAGGCCCATGATCTTGAACTCGCGCATAGTCCATTTGCGATGGCGACGCTTATTCACCTTTTCGCCCTTACGGCGAGTCACTTTTTGTCAAACGCGACAAAAAGTAACCAAAAAACGCTGCGCTCCCATCATCCGGCCCCTGCGCTGCGCTCCGGGGTCCCCTCGCGCCGGTCTCGCTCCCGGGAGTACGCGCTGCAGGCCCCATCCATGGGGCCTCAGCGCTTGACGGGCATCCATGCCCGTCACCTCCCTCCGCAAGACCTCTGCTCGGCCTCCTGAAGTCGCGAAGATCAAGATCAAGATCAAGATCAAGAGCAAGAGCAAGCCTGGAGCCAGGCAGAACAGTACAGGTTCGCCTCGTTATTTCTGTTGACTGTGCTGGCAAGTGACTCCGCATAATGTCGCTTCGAACTGACCCAGAGGTGTCGGCGAGGCCGTGTTGACCCCGGTACACCCGCAACCCTTTTTCAAACATCTGCCAGGCCGCGACCGGGCAACAAGGAGTGTGTGCATGCAACTCGAAATCTTCCAGGTCGATGCGTTTTCCACCGAACCGTTCGGCGGCAACCCGGCGGCAGTGATCCCGCTGCAAAGCTGGCTACCGGACGATCTGCTGCAGCGCATCGCCGAAGAGAACAATCTGTCGGAAACCGCTTATTTCGTGCGCAATGGCGAAACCTTCGACCTGCGCTGGTTCACCCCGACCGTGGAAGTCGACCTGTGCGGCCATGCCACCCTGGCCTCGGCTTATGTGCTGTTCGAGCAACTGGGCGAGCAGGCGCAGGTGCTGCGCTTCAATACCCGCAGCGGCGAGCTGCGTGTCAGCCGCAATGCCGACGGCCTGCTGGCCATGGACTTCCCGGCCAAGCAGCCGGCCGTCGTGGATACCCCGCCAGGCCTGCTGCAAGCGCTGGGCCTGAGCCAGGCACAGGCGCTGTACCGCAGTGACGACTATGTGGTGGTGATCGATGACGCCCTGTTGCTCGACACCCTGAAACCGGACTTCGTTGCGCTGTCGGCCTTTGACGTGCGTGGCATCGCCGTGACGGCGGCAGGCCGTGGTTTTGATTTCGTCACCCGCTGGTTCGGCCCGCGGGTTGGCGTGAACGAAGACCCGGTGACCGGCTCGGCGCACACCTCGCTGGCGCCGATATGGGCCGAGCGCCTGGGGAAAAACGCGCTGAGCTGCGAGCAGGGTGGGGCGCGCAAAGGGCAGTTGCAGTGCGAAGTGCCGGGTAATGGCCGGGTGATCATCAGCGGGCGGGCGGCGTTGTATCTGCGCGGTACGGTGCACATCTGACCCTGGGTAACTGTCTTGTGCTGCCTGTACCGGCCTCATCGCCGGCAAGCCAGCTCCCACAGTTACTGCACAGGCCTGAGAGCGGCGCAGTCGGGGTGGGAGCCGGCTTGCCGGCGATGAGGCCGGTACAGGCATCTATACTTGCTGGCCCATCTTCCACTCAAGGAGCCAGTCATGGCCCTGGAAAAACAAGGCACCTGCCTGTGTGGCGCCACCCGGCTCAAGGTCACCGTCGACAACACCCATATCAGCGCCTGCCATTGCAGCATGTGCCGCAAATGGACCGGCGGCCCTTTGCTGGTGGTGCACTGCAGCCAGCCACCGCTGATCGAAGGACGCGCCCCTAGCGTCTATGAGTCTTCCGAGTGGGCTCAGCGCGGCTTCTGTGGCCAGTGCGGCACGCACCTGTACTACCGGCTCAAGGCCAATGACTTCCACGCCGTGCCGGTCGGCCTGCTCGACGGTGACCAGGAATGGGATTTCGATCTGCAGATTTTCGTCGAAGAGAAGCCCGCCTGGTATTGCTTCGCCAACCAGACCAAGGAACTGACCGGCCAGGAAGCCTTCGAGCAGCTCGGCTGATCAAGACCGGGGCTTGCCAAACCGGTGCGTACCTGAGAAAACGGCGGCTTTGTTTCCACCGTTGGAGTGTGCCTCGTGAGCCAAGAACTGCAGATCATCGACCTTGTGGAGGGGGATGGCAAAGCCGCCGTCAAAGGCGCCCTGATCACCACCCAGTACACCGGCTGGCTGGCCGACGGCAGCGCGTTCGATTCGTCCTGGTCCCGTGGCAAACCGTTCCAGTGTGTGATCGGTACTGGCCGGGTGATCAAAGGCTGGGATCAGGGCCTGATGGGCATGCGCGTTGGCGGCAAGCGCAAGCTGCTGGTACCGGCGCACCTGGGCTATGGGGAACGCAGCGTGGGGGCGATTCCGCCGAACTCGGATTTGACCTTCGAGATCGAATTGCTGGAAGTGCTGACGCGGGATGATTGAGTGGCCGAATTGCAACCTGAGGTTCTTGTGCCCTACACAATTCAGCAACACCCATCCTCTAGCATAAGCCTTGCCTAGGGAACGGCATCCAACTCCAGGGAGGAACCAAACGGGTTCAGGGCACTCTTACCCTCACTCGTTGCCAAGGACGGCATTCACTACAAGGATGCCCCGCGCTACTGTTGGCCGGGGATGTGGCGGGTAAACCCGATTTTTCTGCCGCACGAGCCTGCCTTGATGAAGTTGTCAACATTCTTCCGCCGTCGTCGTCACTGGTTGCTGAGCCTGGTGCTGACAGTTGTCGCCGTACCGCTGGCGCTGGAGGCTGTCGAAAGCCGGGCGCAACCGGTGGATGGCACCCAGACCCTGGTGTTCCTGCGCCACGCCGAGAAGCCGGGCGAAGGGCTGGGCCAGTTGAACTGCCAGGGCCTCAACCGTGCGCTGGACCTGGCTAGCGTGTTGCCCGAGCGCTTCGGCAAGGCCGACTATGTGTTCGCTGCCAACCCCTCACGGCATGTCGAGGAAGGCAGCAAGGACGAAAGCTACAGCTATATTCGCCCGCTGATGACCATCAGCCCCAGCGCCATTCGCCTGGGGCTGCCGGTAAACATCGACTACGGCGCCAACGACACCGACGCGCTGGCCGAAGAGCTGCTGCGTGAGAAGTACCGCAACGCGACCGTGTACACCGCCTGGTCGCACGGCTACCTCCCTGACTTGATCAATGCCGTGGCTGGCAAGGCCCTGGGTGAAGAACGGGTGATTGCCGAGGACTGGAACGGCGACGACTTCGACACCCTCTACGTGCTGACCCTGACCTGGCACGACGGCAAGGCCAGCCTGCTCAGCCGCAACGTGCGTCAGGGCCTGAATGATGGTGCGCACAGCTGCCCGACCTGATCCGCTGGTACTGCTCTGCCAGGAAGCCTGAACAGAGATGACGTTGAGTACACAGCGGTTGGCCAGAATGCTGCTTCGGCAGGACCGGCCTTTTCGCGGGTAAACCCGCTCCCACAGGTACTGCACAAGCCCCAAGAGCAATGCGGTCCCTGTGGGAGCGGGTTTACCCGCGAAGAGGCCAGGTCAGGCGAAAGATGCCTAACGCCCGAACTGCATCGGCCAACCCAGCACTTTCTTCGCCCTTGGCGTGGCATAGGTGCGTACCTTGGAGGTCCTCAAGCCCATGCGCACCAGCGATTCGGCAATGGTCACCGCCGCGCTTACACCATCCACCACCGGCACACCGGTGCGCTGGCGGATCTGCTCGTCCAGCCCGGCCATGCCACCGCAACCCAGGCAGATCACCTCGGCCTTGTCGTCACGCACGGCGCGTTCTGCCTGCTCGACAATCGCCTCCACGGCGCGCTGCGGGTCGGCTTCCAGCTCCAGCACTGCCAGCCCGCTGGCGCGTACCGATGCGCAGCGGTCATACAGGCCGGAGAGCTTCAGGCGGTCTTCGATCAGCGGCACGGTGCGGTCCAGGGTGGTCACCACCGAGTAGGCATGGCCCAGGTACATCGCCGTGCTGGCGGCGGCATCGGTGATGTCCACCACCGGCACGTTCAGCAGTTCCTGCAGGCCTTCGCGGCCGTGTTCGCCGTAGCCCGCCTGGATCACGGCGTCGTAGTGGCCCTCGTAGGCCAGCACCCGGTCCATCACCGCGATGGCGGCCAGGTAACTTTCGAAGTTGCCTTCCACCGACTCGGCACCGAACCATGGCGTGAGGCCGATGATTTCGGTGTCGGGTGCGGCTACCGTGCGGGCCTGTTCGGCAATGGCTTGGGTGATGGCTTCGGTGGTGTTGACGTTGGCGATCAGAATACGCATGGGCAGTCCTCCCTGATTAATGGCTGCTGTGGTCAACGGCGATGCATTCGCCGCTGACGTCGTGGTATTGGCGTTTGCGTGGCGCGATCAGCAGGTACAGGGCGGCGGCGATGCTGGCACCGATCAGCCAGGAGAACGGCGCCACACCGTGGAAGTTGGGCACCAGGGCCAGGACGATGGCCAGCAGTGCGGCCGGCACGAAGGCGGCCACCGCGCGCAGGTTGATACCCTTGGTGTAGTGGTAGGCGCCGGCCGGGTCTTCGCTGTACAGCTGCGGCACGTTGATGCAGCCTTTGCGCAGCAACCAGTAGTCGCACATGATCACCCCGTACAGTGGGCCGAGCAGGGCGCCCAGGCCGGACAGGAAATACACGATCACCAGCGGGCTGTTGTACAGGTTCCACGGCAGGATCAGCACCGCCAGGGTGGCGCTGATCAGCCCGGCGCGGCGGAAGTTCAGGTGGCGCGGTGCCAGGTTGCTGAGGACAAAGGCCGGGGCGACGAAGTTGGCCATGATGTTCACCGCCACGGTGACGATCAGGAAGGCCAGGCAGCCCAGTACCAGGAACACTGTGCTGGGGATGGCGGCGACGATCTGGGTCGGGCTGTCGATGATCTGGCCGTTGATCTGGAACTGTGCGCCGCACAGCACCACGGTGATCATCGCGAACACCAGGATGTTCACCGGCAGGCCCCAGAAATTGCCGACGCGGATGGTCTTGCGGCATGGCGAGGAGCGGGCGAAGTCACAGAAGTTCAGCACCAGGGTGCCGTAGATCGCCAGCCACAATGCGCCACCGGCAAAGATGTTGCGCCACATATCAACGCCGGTCAGCGGCTCGGCCACCGACCAGGCGATGCGGGCGTCGGCCTTGAAGTACATGAACACTGCCAGGGCGGCGACGGTCAGCAGGATTACCGGGCCGGCGAAGGCCTCGTAGCGGCGCACCATCTCCATGCCGTAGGCCAGGATCACCAGTTGCACCAGCCAGATCGACACGAAGCACACCCAGCCCAGGCTCGACAGGCCGAGGATGCTGTCATGGTCGTAGGCTGCCATTTGCGGCCATACGGCGGTGAGCAGCACGCGCAGCACCACCGAAGCCAGGTAGGTCTGGATGCCGAACCAGGCGATGGCGATGACCGCGCGGATCAGCGCCGGGATTTGCGCGCCGTGGATGCCGAAGGCGATGCGGCTGATGACCGGGAACGGCACGCCGGTCTTCTGGCCCATGTAACCGGAAAGGTTCATGAAGAAGTACACCAGCGCCGCGCCGATGGCCAGCGACAGCAGGATCTGCCAGCCACCCAGGCCGAGGGCGAACAAGCCCATGGCGAACGAGTAGTTGGCGATGTTGTGCACATCGTTGGTCCACAGCGCGAAGATGCTGTAGCCGCCCCAGCGACGGCCTTCGACGCGCGTCGGGGCGAGGTCACGGTTGTGCAGGCGCGGGCTCAGGGCAAGTTCCGGCTGGTGGCCGGCAAGAGGGGAAGCGGGGTGGTTGCTGGCGACGGATAGTTCAGGGGCAAGGTCGAGGCTGGTACTCATTCCGGCGGGCTCCTGATGCACGTGGACTGCGATGAGCGGGCATGCGCACGGGCTCGCCATCTCGTCGGTGCAGTGTTGGCATCTCAGGGTTTGGGGCGCGGCGGCCGATGTTGGGTCGGCGTCGCGGGTTCTTGTGTATTTATGTTTTGCTAAAGTTGTATACAAAACACCAACACACAAAAGCGAGTTCCATGCCAAGGGCAAAGCAACTTTCAGCTGGCCATCATTTCGAATCTATCTTGTTGAAATATAAGTTGATGAAATGAAGAGGGTATAAGTTGACCAGATGAACAGGTTTAATTTTTGGCGGGCTACTTAGTTGATCAACTGGTCAGAATTAGTTGTGGGAAGTGTGTAACGTATTGGGGCGTTAATTTAGAAAGTGCACACAATAATGGCACTTATGGTGACATTCTTGTGTACAAAAATTAGTCAGCTTTTTCCTGTGCCGGCCTCTTCGCGGGTGAACCCGCTCCCACAAGTACCCCACAGCATTCAGGTCGGTCGAGATCCTGTGGGAGCGGGTTTACCCGCGAAGAGGCCCGTACAGGCGAAACTCAGTCCATCGGCGGCAACCGCCGTTTCACCGGGGTTTTCTTGATGATTGCGGTATTGGTCTCGGCCACCGTATAGAGACGGTCGAGCAGGGTGTCCAGCTGCTCCATCGAACGGACATGCAGCCGGGCAATGAAGCAGTCCTCGCCGATGACCTTGTCGCATTCGGTGAACTCGGGAATGGCGATGATTTGCCGTTCGACCTCCTGCAACTGCCCGGGCAGCGGGCGGATGCGCACGATCGCCTGCAGCTGGTAGCCAAAGGCGCGCGGGTCGACCTCCACGGTGTAACCGCGCAACACACCGCGCTCCTCCAGGCGGCGCAGGCGTTCACTGACGCTGGGCGCTGACAGCCCGCTGATCTGCGCCAGGGCCTTGAGCGAGCGGCGCGAGTCCTCCATCAGTGCGTTGATCAGCAATTGGTCGATGGCATCGGTCATGGTCACCTCATCAGGCCATTCAGGTAATTTGCCTTGATAGTAAAGGCAAACATGCAAGTCTGCCTTCGTTATCCGCTGGAAGGGCTGTCGGTATCCTTTGCATACTGTGGCCATCGTCAACAGGAGGTGTGAGATGGACAATTCATTGCGTCGTGGCTCGCTGGAAATGGTTGCCGCCATGCTGATTTCCGGGACCATCGGCTGGTTCGTGCTGGTGTCCGGCCAGCCGGTGCTCGAGGTGGTGTTCTGGCGCTGCGTATTCGGTGTCGTGACCTTGCTGGCGATTTGCGCGGGGTTCGGTTTCCTGCGGCCGGGCGTGATCAGCCGCACGGCGTTGCTGCTGGCGATCGCCAGCGGTGTGGCCATCGTCGGCAACTGGGTGCTGCTGTTCGCTTCCTACTCGCGGGCGTCGATTGCCATCGGCACGGCGGTGTACAACGTGCAGCCGTTCGTGCTGGTGGGGCTGGCGGCAGTGTTCCTGGGCGAGAAAATCACCCTGGCCAAGGTTACCTGGCTGAGTGTGGCGTTCCTCGGCATGCTGGCCATCGTCAGTGCCCATGGCGCGGGGCAGGGTGGCGGTGAGGACTATTTGCTGGGTATTGCGCTGGCGCTGGGGGCGGCGTTCCTTTATGCCATTGCGGCGTTGATCATCAAACGCCTGAGCGGCACGCCACCGCACCTGATCGCACTTATCCAGGTGGCCACGGGTGCGCTGTTGCTGGCGCCGTGGGTCAAGCTTGGCGGGTTGCCGGGTGAAGTGCCAGCGCTGGCCAGCCTGGTCACCTTGGGCATGGTGCACACCGGCTTGATGTATGTGCTGCTGTACAGCGCCATCCAGCGCTTGCCCACGGCGTTGACCGGGGCGCTGTCGTTCATTTACCCGATTGCGGCGATTCTGGTGGACTGGGTGGCGTTCGGGCACCGGTTGGCGCCGCTGCAGTGGCTGGGGGTGGCGTTGATCCTGTTGGCGGCGGCGGGGATGCAGCAGGGGTGGTGGTTCCGGCCCAGGACCCTGGCGGTCAACGGCCATTGAGGCTGCTTTGCGGCCTATCGCCGGCAAGCCAGCTCCCACAGGTACTGCACAGGTCTCGAAGCTTGCGCAGGACCTGTGGGAGCTGGCTTGCCGGCGATAGGGCGCGAAGCGCCCTCAGGGGGTAGAATGCCGCTTTTACCAGCTTGCGACCCATGATGACTTCGCCGATCCAGACCCTGGAGCAACACCTGCTCGCCGCTCTTGACCCTGCCCCGCAGGAAACCCGCCGCCTGTTCCACGGTCGTGGCCGCTGCTGGGCGGGCCTGGAGCAGGTCACCGTCGACTGGCTGCAAGGCATACTGTCGGTCGCCCTGTTCCGCGAGCCGGCTGAAGGCCAGCTGGCCGAACTGGAGGCCATGCTGCGCACTCTTGCCGAGCGCCCGCAGTGGGCAGGTCAGGCCATCCTGATCCAGCATCGCTACCTGCCCGACAGCCCGGGCCAGTGGCTGCTGGGTGAGCCGTGCCAGCAGCGCGAGGTGGTCGAGGACGGCCTGACCTACCTGCTGGACCTGGGCGTGCGGCAGAACAATGGCCTGTTCCTCGACATGCGCTACGGCCGGCGCTGGGTGCGCGAGCAGGCGGCGGGCAAGCGCGTGCTGAACCTGTTCGCCTACACCTGCGGTTTCTCGGTGGCGGCAATTGCCGGTGGCGCCGAGCAGGTGGTGAACCTGGACATGGCCAAGTCGGCGTTGTCCCGGGGCCGCGACAACCACCGGCTGAACGGCCACGATGCGTCGCGGGTGGCGTACCTGGGGCACGAGCTGTTCAAGTCGTGGGGCAAGGTGCGCAAGTACGGGCCTTACGACCTGATCATCATCGACCCGCCGACCTTCCAGCGCGGCAGTTTTGTGCTGACCCAGGATTACGCGAAGATCCTGCGGCGTCTGCCGGAGTTGTTGAGCGAGGGCGGGACGGTGCTGGCGTGCGTGAACGACCCGGGGATCGGGCCGGAGTTCCTGATCGAGGGAATGGCGGAGCAGGCGCCGGCGTTGGCATTTGTCGAGCGTCTGGAGAACCCGCCGGAGTTTCCTGACGTGGACCCGGCGGGGGGCTTGAAGGCCCTGGTATTCCGCCAGGTCTGATGTTGCCCTTGCTGGCTTCTTCGCGAGTAAACCCGTACCCACAGGTACTGCGCAAAACCTGAGGGCTGTGGGGGCCCTGTGGGAGCGGCTTTAGCCGCGAAGAGGCCGGCCCTGCCTACATCAATTACTGATTGTTGCTGTAGATCTGGTCAAACACCCCACCATCATTGAAGTGGGTCTTCTGCACGGTGCGCCAGTCACCAAAGGTCTTCTCCACCGACAGGAAGTCCACTTTCGGGAAGCGGTCGGTGTACTTGGCCAGTACTGTTGCATCACGCGGGCGCAGGTAGTTCTGCGCGGCAATTTCCTGGGCGGCTGGCGACCACAGGTACTTCAGGTATTCCTCGGCCGCGGCCTGGGTGCCTTTCTTCGCCACCACCTTGTCGACCACGCTAACCGGCGGCTCGGCTTCGGCCGACACGCTCGGGTAGACCACTTCGAACTGGTCGCGGCCGAACTCGCGGGCGATCATCTCGGCCTCGTTCTCGAAGGTTACCAGCACGTCGCCGATCTGGTTGGTCATGAAAGTAGTGGTGGCGGCACGGCCACCGGTGTCCAGCACCGGCGCCTGCCTGAACAGCTTGCCGACGAACTCCTTGGCCTTGTTTTCATCACCGCCTTGCTTGAGCACATAGCCCCAGGCCGACAGGTAGGTGTAGCGGCCGTTACCCGAAGTCTTGGGGTTGGGCACGATTACCTGTACGCCGTCCTTGAGCAGGTCGGGCCAGTCTTTCAGCGCCTTGGGGTTACCCTTGCGCACGATGAACACAGTGGCCGAGGTGAACGGCGCGCTGTTGTTCGGCAGGCGGCTCACCCAGTTGTCCGGCAGCAGCTTGCCGTTGTCGGCCAAGGCGTTGATGTCGGTGGCCATGTTCATGGTGATGACATCGGCCGGCAGGCCATCGATCACCGCTCGCGCCTGCTTGCTTGAGCCGCCGAAGGACATCTGCACGTTGACCTTCTCGTTGTGCTCGGCTTCCCAGTGCTTCTGGAAGGCCGGGTTGTAGTCCTTGTAGAAGTCGCGCATCACGTCGTAGGAAACGTTGAGCAGGGTTGTTGGGGCGGCCTGGACGAAATTGCCCAAGGCAAGGCCTGCGGCGAGCAGCGAGGCGGTGAAGAGCTTTTTCACGTTGCTTCCTTGTTATCGAGAAGGTGTTGGCAGTTTGCCTGCGACTATAGCGGGTGGGTTTGTGGCGGTTAAAGAACAAAAAACACTTTGGTTATGCCGCCTGTGCCGGCCCCTTCGCGGGTGAACCCGCTCCCACAGGACCACCACAGGCCAGAGCTGTGTGCAGTCCCTGTGGGAGCGGGTTCACCCGCGAAGGGGCCGGAGCAGACGACATCATTGCTTGGGAAACAGCACATTCCCACAGCGGGAGCAGAACGCCGCCCCATGCTCATGGCTCTTCTTGCTGCAGGTCGGGCAATCATGCTGCAGTTGCTCCCCGCGCATGGCATTGGCCAGTTCGGCGGTGAAGATCCCGGTCGGTACGGCGATGATCGAATAACCGGTAATCATCACCAGCGATGACAGCACCTGCCCCAGCGGGGTCTGCGGCACGATGTCGCCAAAGCCCACCGTGGTCAGGGTAACGATGGCCCAGTAGATGCCCTTGGGGATGCTGCTGAAGCCATGCTCAGGCCCTTCGATCACATACATAAGCGTGCCGAACACCGTTACCAGGGTCGATACCGTCACCAGGAACACGATGATCTTCTGCTTGCTGCCGCGCAGCGCCTCCATCAGGTAATTGGCCTGCTTGAGGTACGGGCTGAGTTTGAGCACACGGAAAATCCGCAGCATCCGTATCACGCGGATGATCAGCAGGTACTGGGCGTCGCTGTAGTACAGGGCGATGATCCCCGGCACGATCGCCAGCAGATCGACCAGGCCATAGAAGCTGAAGGCGTAGCGCAAGGGTTTGGGCGAGCAGTACAGCCGGGTGAGGTACTCGGCCAGGAAGATCGCGGTAAAGCCCCACTCGATGCCGGCCAGCAGGCCGGCGTAGCCCTGGTGTACCTCGTCGATGCTGTCGAGGATCACCGTGACCAGGCTGGCCAGGATGATCAGCAGGAGGATCTTGTCGAAGCGGCGACCGGCTACGGTATCGGTCTGGAAGACCATGATGTAGAGGCGTTCGCGCAAGGTTTGTAAATCGGACATGGAGTTGATGGTCAAGAATGCGGTGGCAGTAAGACTAGAGGGCGCGCCATGGCCGTACAAGTGAGAGCAGTCGAGAGCACCTGACAGAATTGCCAGTACTGTGGGGCCAAAAACTCTCCGACAATTGGCCATTCGCACAAAGGAGGCTTTATGAGCGCGCGCGTTCGAGTTGAGGTGGTTGTGTATGGTCCTTACGGGTATGAGCGATCAGGTGGCTCCAGCCGTCTGCTCGGGTTCTGCGGATATTGGCGCGATATCTGCGAACACAATTATCCATTGGGCAATGGCTATCGCCAGCTAAATACGCGGTTGATGCGTTTCAATAGCCCTGATGAGCTGAGCCCGTTCGCGGAGGGTGGAATCAATGCGTATATGTATTGTAATGGCGATCCGGTGAACAAGGTGGACTCAAGCGGCAGGGCGGGCACCGGATTAACGGCACTGCTTAAGCAGCACAGGCTTCCAAAGAAGCCTCTCAAACCGTTTTTCAAGATGCTCGATGAGAGGCCACTAAATCTCATTCGCGTCGAAGGAGCAAGTGCGACTACCTTCAAGTTTGCGAGGACGGCTGTCGGATTTTCTGTAGATGTCTCTCCAATTGGGGCTTCACGTGAGCATTTGGTACCCGGTGAATACTTGACCAGAAATGACCTGTATATCCCTTGGAGGGAGGGGGCGAGGAGCTCAGCGATAACGTTAACGACGGGTTTCGAAAAGCGCACAATACGCCCCGAGCTTCCTGTTGTGACCTTGGAGGGGCAACGACGGACTCTTGCCCAGGACAACACATACACAGAGCTTCCACTCAGTACCGTTGTTGAGCGCGTGCGCGTAGGCGACCGAGGTGCTGGTTTTTCAGATGTATCCCAAGGTGCATCAGCCAGCAGGCGATAACAAAGGGAGCTGTCAAGCCGGAGACCGGCAGCAAGTTCAGTGTCGGCTGCAAAGTCAGCGCAATAATGATTGCCAGCAGTGTCACCCAAGGCTTTTCGCCTTGCCTGCTGAAGGCCAGTGCCGCCAGTGCAGCGTTGAAGCCATACAGGCCCAGCCAGGCAGCTTGAGCCTGGTCGGCAATCAGCGCCACACCGCCACCGATGGCCGAACCGATCAGCGCCCACATCGTCGCATAGGGGTTGGCGATGAACATGCCGACGGTGATCAGCAAACCGGCCAGTGGCTGGTCGAGCAGGAAGATCTGGCCCAAGCCGCGGGCCAGGGCATACAGCGGGTCGGCTTCGACGAAGCCGCTGGGCGTGGGGCTGGCGATCAGCAGTGTGGCCCAGCCCAGCAGCACGAAGGGTGCGGTGTAGGCGATCAGCAGCTTGCCGCCGCGCTTGCGCCACTGGTGGGTGATGATGCTGGACAGGCCGCCGGCGGCAATGATCAGTGGCGGCAGGATCGCCGACCAGGGCAGCACGGCGCTGATCAGGATGCCGATCAGCACGCCGTTGTAGCAGTACAGCCCGGCCTGGCGGTCGGCGCGATCGTAGCCGCGTGCCTGGGCGGTGAGCAGGCCGGCGAGGGCGCCGAGCAGGGCGCCGCCGACCAGGTCGGGCGCGGTCAGCAGGATGGCCAGCAGGCAGCACAGGCCGCACAGAGGGTTGCGCAGCAGCAGCACCTGGCTGAAGCCGTGGAGTAACGCCGTGGCCCAGTCGGGGCACGGGTTGACGAAATTTTTGGTGTACATCGGGGCAGTCAGTGAGGTTGATGGGGCGCGGTGGGCCTCTTTGGGCCTCGGGTTTTCCGCTGTTCTGGTGTATTGGTGTTCGGGGAGGGCTGCGCCCTCCAATCGCGACGCAAGGCCGCTCCCACAGGGATCGCATTTCCTTGCGCCAGCGCAGGCCCTGTGGGAGCGGCCTTGTGTCGCGAAAGGGGCGCGGAGCGCCCCCGGCAATCTCAGATCAAGGTCTCGATCCGCAGCGTGTTGGTCGAGCCTGGCTTGCCGAAAGGCACACCGGCAGTGATCAGCAGTGTGTCGCCACGGCTGGCCATGCCTTGCGCCTGGGCAATCTCCAGCGCAGTGGAAACAACCTCATCGACCTGACGCAGGCGGTCGTTGACCACCGAGTGCACGCCCCACGCTACGCTCAGGCGGCGCGCGGTGGTCAGGTTCGGCGTCAGGTTGAGGATCGGTGCCCGTGGCCGCTCGCGCGCTGCACGCAGGGTCGAGGCGCCCGACTCACTGTAGTTGACCAGCACCGCTACCGGCAGGATGCCGCTGATCCGGCGGATCGCGCAGCTGATGGCGTCCGATACGGTAGCCTCGGCTTTTGGCCTGCCCACGTCGAGCTGGGCCTGGTAGTCCGGGCCGTTTTCCACCTGGCGGATGATCTTGCTCATCATCTGCACGGCTTCCAGCGGGTAGTCACCCGAGGCGGTCTCGGCCGACAGCATCACCGCATCGGCACCTTCGGCTACGGCGTTGGCCACGTCGGTCACTTCGGCACGGGTCGGCGCCGGCGAGAAACGCATGGATTCGAGCATCTGCGTGGCCACCACCACCGGTTTGCCCAGTTGGCGGCAGGTACCGATGATGCGTTTCTGGATCTGCGGCACGCTTTCGGCCGGCACTTCCACGCCCAGGTCGCCGCGGGCCACCATAATCGCGTCTGCCAGCTCAGCGATAGCTTGCAGCTGTTCCACCGCCGAAGGTTTTTCGATCTTGGCCATCAGGTAGGCGCGGTCGCCAATCAGCTGGCGTGCTTCAACGATGTCCTCAGGCCGCTGCACGAACGACAGGGCCACCCAGTCCACGCCCAGCTCCAGGCCGAAGGCCAGGTCGCGGCGGTCTTTGTCGGTGAGCGGGGAGAGGTCGAGCACCGCTTGCGGCACGTTGACGCCTTTGCGGTCGGACAGCTCACCACCGTTGAGCACTTCGGTGTCGATCGCGTCGCTGTGCTTGGCAGTCACGCGCAGGCGCAGCTTGCCGTCGTCCAGCAGCAGGTCCATGCCCGGCTCAAGGGCGGTGATGATTTCCGGGTGCGGCAGGTTGACCCGGCGGCTGTCGCCCGGGGTCTTGTCCAGGTCCAGGCGCAGGGCCTGGCCGCGTTGCAGCTGCACCTTGCCGTCGGCAAAGCGGCCGACACGCAGCTTCGGCCCCTGCAGGTCCATGAGGATGCCCAGCGGGTAGTTCAGTTGCTGCTCGACTTCGCGGATCCACTGGTAGCGCAGGGCATGGTCGGCGTGCTCGCCGTGGCTGAAGTTGAGGCGGAAGATGTTCACCCCGGCTTCGACCAGCTGGCGGATGTCGTCGATGCCTTTGATCGCAGGACCAAGGGTGGCAAGGATTTTGACTTTTTTATCAGGCGTCATGATTGGGCAGTCTCGAGGATCAGGATGGCGCGGAAGTCGTTGACGTTGGTGCGGGTCGGTTCGGTGACGATCAGCGCATCCAGCGCGGCGAAGTAGCCGTAGCCGTTGTTGTTGTCCAGCTCGTCGCTGGCCGACAGGCCCAGGGCTTCGGCGCGGTCGTAGCTGGCCGGGGTCATGAAGGCGCCGGCGTTTTCTTCCGAGCCATCGATCCCGTCGGTGTCACCGGCCAGGGCGTATACGCCCGGCAGGCCCTTGAGGCTTTCGGTGAGGCTGAGCAGGAACTCGGCGTTGCGCCCACCACGGCCGTTGCCACGCACGGTCACGGTGGTTTCGCCGCCGGACAGGATCACGCAGGGTGCTTTCAGCGGCTGGCCGTGCTGAACGATTTGCCGGGCGATACCGGCGTGCACCTTGGCCACTTCGCGCGATTCGCCTTCCAGGTCGCCGAGGATCAGTGGGCTGAAGCCGGCCTGGCGGGCTTTGACCGCAGCGGCTTCGAGCGACTGCTGGGGCTTGGCGATCAGCTGGAAGTGGCTGCGGGCCAGGGCCGGGTCATCGGCTTTGACAGTTTCCGAGGCTGGGTTGTTGAGCCAGTCGATAACCGCCTGGGGTGCTTCGATGTTGTAGCGTTTGAGGATCGCCAGGGCATCGGCCGAGGTGCTCGGGTCGGCCACGGTAGGGCCGGAGGCGATCACCGTGGCGAGGTCGCCCGGTACATCGGAAATGGCATAGGTGTACACCGTGGCCGGCCAGCAGGCCTTGGCCAGGCGGCCGCCCTTGATCGCCGAGAGGTGCTTGCGCACGCAGTTCATCTCGCCGATGGTGGCGCCGGATTTCAGCAGCGCCTTGTTGATCTGCTGCTTGTCGGCCAAGGTCAGGCCTTCGGCAGGCAGGGCCAGCAGCGCTGAACCACCGCCGGACAGCAGGAAGATGACGCGGTCGTCTTCATCGAGGTTGCTGACCAGTTCCAGCACGCGCTTGGCCACGGCCAGGCCGGCGGCGTCGGGGACCGGGTGGGCCGCTTCGACCACCTCGATCTTCTGGCAGTTGGCGCCATGGCCGTAACGGGTTACGACCAGGCCGGAGACTTCGCCCTGCCAGCTTTTCTCGACCACTTCGGCCATGGCGGCTGCGGCCTTGCCGGCGCCGATGACGATGACCCGGCCGCTGCGGTCGGCGGGCAGGTAGGGTTCGAGGACTTGACGGGGGTGGGCGGCGGCGATGGCTGTGTCGAACAGCTCGCGGAGAAGTTTTTGCGGATCGACCGACATGGCAGGCTCCCAGATTATTGTTGTTCTGCACAATCAAGAACGCCCCTGGAACTGCCTCCGTGCAGGCCGAACCAGGGGCGGGTGTTGCTCGGTGCCACCTTTGAACCTGTGGTCGCAGGTTCAAAGGTGTGGAATTCATCGCCGGCAAGCCAGCTCCCACAGGTATTGCACAGGATTCAGGGATTGTGCGATCCCTGTGGGGGCCGGCTTGCCGGCGATTGGGCTGCAAGGCAGCCCCCGGATTCACATCATTTGTCGTCGCGGATCGAGAAGTTGGCCATGTGCTCCAGGCCTTTGATCAGCGCCGAGTGGTCCCAGTTGCCGCCGCCCAGGGCCTGGCAGGTGTTGAACACTTGCTGGGCATTGGAGGTGTTGGGCAGGTTGATGCCCAGTTCCTTGGCACCCTGCAGGGCCAGGTTCAGGTCCTTCTGGTGCAGGTTGATGCGGAAGCCTGGGTCGAAGGTGCCCTTGATCATGCGCTCGGCGTGCACTTCGAGAATTTTCGATGAGGCGAAGCCGCCCATCAGTGCTTCACGTACCTTGGCCGGGTCGGCGCCATTCTTGGCGGCGAACAGCAGGGCTTCGGCAACGGCCTGGATGTTCAGGGCAACGATGATCTGGTTGGCCACCTTGGCGGTCTGGCCGTCGCCATTGCCACCGACGCGGGTGATGTTCTTGCCCATGGCTTCGAACAGCGGCAGGGTGCGCTCGAAGGCTTTCGGGCAGCCGCCGACCATGATGCTCAGGGTCGCAGCCTTGGCACCGACTTCGCCGCCGGACACCGGGGCGTCCAGGTAGGCAGCGCCGGTAGCCTTGATTTTCTCGGCGAAGGCTTTGGTAGCGGTAGGGGAGATCGAGCTCATGTCGATCACGACTTTGTTTGGGCCCACGCCTTCGGCCACACCGTTGTCACCGAACAGGACGCTCTCGACCTGCGGGGTGTCGGGGACCATGACGATGATGAACTCGGCTTCCTGGGCAACCTCTTTCGGGTTGGCCAGGGCCACGGCGCCGGCGGCGATCAGGTCGGCCGGTGCAGCGTCGTGGTGAGTGGAAACGAAGATGCTGTGGCCTGCTTTCTGCAGGTTCTGAGCCATGGGCTTGCCCATGATGCCGGTGCCGATGAAACCGATTTTAGCCATGAGAGATTACCTCGTTGTATTTGTTGAATCTCGATGGGGCAGGCTGCACGGGCCCCCTGTGGGAGCGGGTTCGCCCGCGAAGCAGACACCGCGGTGGATGGCACCGGCTTCGCCGGTGTTCGCGGGTGAACCCGCTTCCACAGTGTCCTGCGTCCCGCAGAAGGCTGTGCTGAGTCTTTAGATTGCGTTATGGGTTTTCAGCCAGCCCAGGCCCGCTTCGGTGGTGGTCAGCGGCTTGTATTCCGCGCCCACCCAGCCTTGGTAGCCGATGCGGTCCAGGTGCTCGAACAGGAAGCGGTAGTTGATCTCGCCGGTGCCTGGCTCGTTGCGGCCGGGGTTGTCGGCCAGCTGGATGTGGTTGATCAGTTTCAGGTTGGCTTCCAGGGTACGAGCCAGGTCACCTTCCATGATCTGCATGTGGTAGATGTCGTACTGCAGGAACAGGTTGTCGCTGCCCACTTCGGCCTGGATTTCCAGGGCCTGTTTTGTGGTGTTCAGGTAGAAGCCGGGGATGTCGCGGGTGTTGATCATTTCCATGACCAGACGGATCCCGGCGGCTTTCAGCTTGTCGGCGGCGTAGCGCAGGTTCTCCACGAAGGTCTTGCGCACGGTGGCGCAGTCCGGGCCTTGTGGGCGAATGCCGGCCAGCGCGTTGACCTGGGTGTTGCCCAGCACCTTGGCGTATGCGATGGCCTTGTCGACCCCGGCGCGGAATTCCTCGACGCGGTCAGGGTGGCAGGTGATACCGCGCTCACCCTTCGACCAGTCACCCGCCGGCAGGTTGAACAGCACCTGGGTCAGGCCGTTGGCGTCCAGCTGCTGCTTGATTTCGGCAGCGCTGAAATCGTACGGGAAGAGGTATTCGACACCGCTGAAACCAGCATCGGCGGCAGCCTTGAAGCGGGCCAGGAAGTCCTGTTCGGTGAACAGCATGGACAGGTTGGCAGCGAAGCGAGGCATGAGTTGTCTCCTTGCGATGAAGGCCCCCAGGGCGTGCCTGGGGGCGTCAGGCGATCAGTCCAGCAGCGAGATGGCGGTTGGCGCGTCGTTGCCGACCAGGGCCAGGTCTTCGAACTCGTTGACCGCGTTGATCTCGGTGCCCATGGAAATGTTGGTCACACGTTCGAGAATCACTTCGACCACCACCGGCACGCGGAACTCTTCGGCCATCTTCTGGGCCTTGAGCAGGGCAGGGGCGATCTCCGCCGGCTCGAACACGCGGATGGCTTTGCAGCCCAGGCCTTCGACCACGGCGACGTGGTCGACACCGTAGGTGGCGGCGTCGGTCGAGTTGATGTTCTCGAACGCCAGTTGTACACAGTAATCCATGTCGAAGCCACGTTGCGCCTGGCGGATCAGGCCCAGGTAGGCGTTGTTTACCAGTACGTGCACGTAGGGCAGGTTGAACTGCGCGCCCACCGCCAGTTCTTCGATCATGAACTGGAAGTCGTAGTCACCCGACAGCGCGACCACCTTGCGCTTCGGATCGGCCTTGACCACGCCGAGGGCGGCGGGGATGGTCCAGCCCAGCGGACCGGCCTGGCCGCAGTTGATCCAGTGGCGTGGCTTGTACACGTGCAGGAACTGCGCACCGGCGATCTGCGACAGGCCGATGGTGCTGACGTAGCAGGTGTCCTTGCCGAATACCTGGTTCATTTCCTCGTAAACGCGCTGCGGCTTGACCGGCACGTTGTCGAAGTGGGTCTTGCGCTGCAGGCTGGCCTTGCGCTGCTGGCAGTCTTCCAGCCAGGCCTTGCGGCACTTCAGCTTGCCGGCTGCTTTCCACTCGCGGGCCACTTCAAGGAACACGTCCAGTGCCTTGCCGGCGTCGGAAACGATACCCAGGTCCGGGGTGAACACGCGGCCGATCTGGGTCGGTTCGATGTCCACGTGCACGAACTTGCGGCCTTCGGTGTAGACGTCGACCGAGCCGGTGTGGCGGTTGGCCCAGCGGTTACCGATACCGAACACCAGGTCGGATTTCAGCAGGGTGGCGTTGCCATAGCGGTGCGAAGTCTGCAGGCCGACCATGCCGACCATCTGTGCGTGGTCGTCCGGGATGGTGCCCCAGCCCATCAGGGTCGGGATTACCGGTACGCCGGTCAGTTCGGCGAACTCGACCAGCTTGTCGCTGGCATCGGCGTTGATGATGCCACCACCGGCAACCAGCAGTGGGCGCTCGGCATCATTGAGCAGGGCCAGAGCTTTTTCGGCCTGTACGCGGGTGGCGGACGGCTTGTGCACCGGCAGCGGCTCGTAGGCGTCGATGTCGAATTCGATTTCGGCCATCTGCACGTCGAACGGCAGGTCGATCAGTACCGGGCCTGGGCGGCCGGTGCGCATTTCATAGAAGGCCTTCTGGAAGGCGTAAGGCACTTGGCCCGGTTCCAGAACGGTGGTGGCCCACTTGGTGACCGGCTTGACGATGTTGGTGATGTCGACAGCCTGGAAGTCTTCCTTGTGCAGGCGCGCACGGGGGGCCTGGCCGGTGATGCAGAGGATCGGGATGGAGTCGGCGGAGGCACTGTACAGGCCGGTGACCATGTCGGTGCCGGCTGGGCCGGAGGTGCCGATGCACACACCGATGTTGCCCGGGTTGGCACGGGTGTAACCCTCGGCCATGTGCGAGGCGCCTTCGACGTGACGAGCGAGGACGTGATCGATGCCACCGACTTTCTTCAGGGCCGAGTACAACGGGTTGATGGCAGCCCCCGGGATGCCGAACGCGGTATCTACACCTTCACGGCGCATGACCAGAACGGCTGCATCGATTGCTCTCATTTTGCTCATGGTTTGTGCCTCATCGATTTTGTAATTGTATACAACTTGCTTTGCGCCAGAGTGTATTCACGGCTGGCCGCTCAGGTCAACGGGTTTTCGTCGGCGGATGTCGCTTTCGTTCGAGCGCCCGTGAAAACGGAGGTTTGCGCCATCGCATACGATCGTTTCAAAATATTGTATACAAAAAAATCTTTCGTTGTGTTCTATTTGTTCTATCGGTTTTCAACTGCCCTCCGGGCTTCTCACAACAAGAAGAGGACCTTTCCATGAACGCTTTGAACCTGAAAGTCGCGGTCAGCCTGGTGAATGCCGCGCTGGCGGCGGGCCGCAAGATCAACGCCGCGCCATTGACCGTGGCGGTGCTGGACGCCGGCGGCCACTTGCTGGCGCTGCAACGCGAGGATGGCGCCAGCCTGATCCGGCCCGAGGTGGCCACCGGCAAGGCCTGGGGGGCGATTGCCCTGGGCAAGGGCTCGCGCTTGCTGGCGCTGGATGCGCAGCAGCGGCCGGCTTTTTTTGCCGCGCTGAACGGGTTGGGCGAGCGGCCGGTGGTGCCGGCGCCGGGTGGTGTGCTGGTGCGTGATCAGGACGGCAAGGTGCTGGGTGCGGTAGGGATCAGCGGGGATACGTCGGATATCGACGAGCAGTGCGCGATCAGTGCGATCGAGGAGGTGGGGTTGAAGGCGGATGCCGGAGTAGCTGCCTGAGTCTCTATTGCCTGTTGCGGCCCATTCGCGGGTGAACCCGCTCCCACAGGATCATCACAGGCTTGAAGCTCGTGGTGTCCCTGTGGGAGCGGGTTCACCCGCGAAGAAGCCAGCGCCGGGGGTCAGGCCACCTCTGGCTCACAGCCCTTGAGCACCATGCGGATGATGGTCTCGGCCGCCGCGTCATAATCGCTGTCGGCCAGCTTGGCCTTGCCGGTCACCGCGGAAATCTGCCAGTCGAAATCGGCATAGGTCTGGGTCGCAGCCCAGATGCTGAACATCAGGTGATGCGCGTCCACATGGGCGATCTGCCCACTGTCGATCCAGCGCTGGATGCACTCGATGTTATGCCGCGCCTGCTCGTTCAACTGCGCCACCTGGTTCGGCGACAGGTGCGGGGCACCGTGCATGATCTCGCTGGCGAACACCTTGGACGCATGCGGCAGGTCGCGGGAAATGCGGATCTTCGAGCGAATGTACGCACTCAGCACTTCCTTCGGGTCACCGTCGGCATTGAACGGGGTCGACGCCTGCATGATCGGTGCGATGATACTTTCCAGAACCTCGCGGTAGAGGTTGTCCTTGGATTTGAAGTAGTAATACACGTTCGGCTTGGGCAGGCCGGCCTTGGCCGCGATATCGCTGGTCTTGGTGGCGGCGAAGCCCTTGTCGGCGAATTCCTCGCTGGCCGCGCGCAGGATCAGTTCCTTGTTGCGCTCGCGAATGGTGCTCATGGTCAGGGATCTTCCTCGTGTCTGGCCACCTCTAAGAGGGATCGGGCATGGTAGCACCGGGCTCGACGGGCGCTCAAGGCAGCGCCTTTGGGCTAGAATCCTGGGCACTCACTCTTCTGGATACAGGCAAACATGGCAGGAAGCAGTCTACTGGTATTGATCGACGACATCGCCACGGTGCTCGATGACGTCTCGGTGATGACCAAAGTGGCGGCGAAAAAGACCGCAGGCGTGCTGGGCGACGATCTGGCGCTGAACGCCCAGCAGGTCACCGGGGTGCGTGCCGAGCGTGAGATCCCGGTGGTGTGGGCAGTGGCCAAGGGCTCGCTGGTGAACAAGGCCATCCTGGTGCCGGCGGCGCTGCTGATCAGTGCGTTCATCCCTTGGGCGGTGACGCCGTTATTGATGCTGGGCGGTGCCTACCTGTGCTTCGAAGGCTTCGAGAAGCTGGCACACAAGTTCCTGCACAGCAAGGCCGAGGATGACGCCGAGCATGAAGCGCGCAAGGAGGCGATAGCCGATGCCAATGTCGATCTGGTGGCGTTCGAGAAAACCAAGATCAAGGGCGCGGTGCGTACCGACTTCATCCTGTCGGCGGAAATCATCGCCATTACCCTGGGCATTGTCGCTGACTCGCCGTTGAGCCAGCAGATCATCGTGCTGTCCGGGATCGCCATTGTCATGACCATCGGCGTTTACGGGCTGGTGGGAGGCATCGTCAAACTCGATGACCTGGGGCTGTGGATGACCCGCAAGGCATCGCGCCTGGCCCAGGCGCTCGGTAACGGCATCCTGCGGACCGCGCCGTACATGATGAAGAGCCTGTCGGTGATCGGCACGGCGGCGATGTTTCTGGTCGGTGGCGGGATCCTGGTGCATGGCATCGGGCCGCTGCATCATGCCATCGAGGCGTTCAGCGAAGGGCGTGGCGGGGCGTTGACCGTGGCGCTGCTCAACGGCGGCGTCGGGGTTGTGGCGGGTGCCGTGGTGCTGGCGGTGGTGGGCATTGCGGGGAAATTGTGGCGGGCGGTTCGGCCGGCCAGTTGATGCGGCCTGGCCGGGGCTTCGCCCCGGTTCGCGGGTGAACCCGCTCCCACAGGTATAGCGTCTGCCTTGAACCTGGCGCGGACCCTGTGGGAGATTCTATGGCCGAAGGCAATTTTTCAGTAGAACCGTCTTCGGCCTCTTTCAGCAATCTCCAGGCACAAGTCAGCGCGCCAGAGAAATTCTCTTCAGCGTT
>NZ_OLKL01000043.1 GCF_900291015.1 Pseudomonas persica | reverse complement strand
GTTGCCTGGGTGGCTACCAATGAGGCTGGTGTTGTACAGGCAATTCATGCTCATTTTCTCGTTGGACATCGGCGGTGGCAGCAGCAGCCCATCGGGTGGGGTGCGCAGCTCGACCTGATCGATCGTTTCGCCCTTGCCGTCCGGCAGCAGGAAGTCGTCCACGTCCATGTACAGCCCACCCTCATGGTGCAGCATCCGGTAGCGCAGCACATCGGTCGCAGACGCGTAATTGGTGGCGATGCCACCGTTGCCATCC
>NZ_OLKL01000042.1 GCF_900291015.1 Pseudomonas persica | reverse complement strand
TGGCTTGATGCTGGGTGTGGAACTGGTCGACCCACAAGGCCAGCCGGATGCGCTGGGCCACCCACCGGCTAACCGCGACTTGGCGCCGAAGGTGCAGCGCGAGTGCCTCAAGCGCGGGCTGATCCTGGAGTTGGGTGGGCGGCATGGGGCGGTGGTGCGTTTTCTGCCGCCGTTGATCATCAGTGCCGAGCAGATCGACGAGGTTGCCCAGCGCTTCAGCGCTGCGGTCGCCGCCGCCGTAGGCAGCGTTTGACGCCGCGCTGCATGCCACTGTTC
>NZ_OLKL01000041.1 GCF_900291015.1 Pseudomonas persica | reverse complement strand
GCTGCGAACAGTCAGAAGCGAGTTATGACCCTCCTCCTCCCTTCAAGTCCTACCATACAAGCGGGTTTACCCGCGAATGGGCCGCAAGGCGGCCCCTCTGCTCAGGTCAGAAGTGAACCTTGAGCAGGAAGCTCATGGTGTTCTGGTCTGTCGTGAAGGCATCGCTGTCCTTGATGCCGTACTTGTTCTTCCAGTAGTCGTACTCGACACCCACATACAGCTGCTTCTCGCCCAGGTGCAAGGCCTTGCCCAGGTCGTACTTGATCTGCGGGTTGAAATGCAGGTTGGCCTGGTAGGTGCCGCGGCGGTTCTCGTCGTTGTCCACCACCCAGTCCATGAAACCGTCGATCAGCACGTCGGACGAACCGACCGGAATGGTGTACGACCATACCGGGGTGATCTGCCACACATTGTCGCCGGCGCGGCTGCCGTCGGTGGTGCGGTTGTAGAAGTTCAGCTGGAAGTAGTCGAAGCCAGGGATGTCCAGGTCGAAGCCAGGGCCGATCAGGTAGGACTCGGTATCACCTTCGCCGAACTCGTAGGTCATCGCCAGCAGCACGTCCTTGACCGGGCCGAACGCCAGCTTCTGGTCGAAGATCTTGCCAAACGACAGGCGCGGGCTGATTTCGCCATAGTAGGTGTTCGGGCCATTGCCTGCATCTTTCTGGCCTTGGTAGAAGATCTTGTCGACAAAGATGAAGTTATCGCCGTACTTCCAGCCATCAGCGTGCTCGAAGGTTACGGTTTGCTGGATCGACGGGTTGACCTTGAAGTTCTTGCCCCACAGGTAGGTCAGGCTGTTGTTCTGCCATTGCAGCAGGTCGCCGCCGAAGGTGGTGCCACAGGCCAGCAGGCCGCCGGCGAGGATCAGGCTGTTGATGGTACGCATTGCGAGTGTCGCTCCCTTGATTGATCAATTGTCAGCGCTTGTTGTTGGCGCTTTCTTGTCTTTTGAGTCAGTTTTTTTCGATAGGCCACAGCTGTTTGGCAAGGGTTGAGCCAACTTTCCCGGGCTGGCAAAACCTTCCTGCTCGACTTCGTTCTGAACGGATGAAATGGGTCTTTCAGGCTGGCAACACGTTGGCCAACCGCCCGTATTCATTGACTGAGCGGTCAGTAAACGCAGGCAGAATCCCTTCTGCCCTGATCGAGGGGGCGCGCAGATTACTGGCTTGCGCGCCTTGCCTCAAGTGCTCCGTCCTGGAGCGTAGTGGACCAAACTTGTGCGTTTGGTCAGTTTTCTAGAAGTGCACCTTTATCAGGGCACTGGTGACGCTCTGGTTGCTGTCGATGTTGCCTTGGCTGTCGATGCCGTACTTGTCCTTCCAGTAGCTGTATTCAATGCCCACGTACAGTTGTTTGGCGCCCAGGTTCAGGGCTTTGCCCAGGTCGTACTTGACCTGAGGGTTGAACTGCAGGTTGGCGTGGTAGGTGCCACGGCGGGTCTGGTCGTTGTCGACCACCCAATCCATGTAGCCGTCGATCAGGATGTCGGATTTGCCCACCGGGATGGTGTACGAGAAGGCCGGGGTAATCTGCCAGACGTTGTCACCTGGGCGGCTACCTTCAGTGTTGCGCAGGTAGAAATTGAGGGTGAAGTAGTTGAAACCGGGGATGTCCAGGTCGAAACCGGGGCCGATCAGGTAGGCCTCGTTGTCGCCCTCGCCACGCTCGTAGGTCATGGCCAGCAGCACATCCTTGATCGGGCCGAACGCCAGCTTCTGGTCGAAGATCTTGCCGAACGACAGGCGTGGGCTGAACTCGCCGTAGTAGCTGGTCACGCCTTTGCCCGGGTCGGGCTTGCCGTTGTAGAAGACCTTGTCGACGAACATGAAGGTATCGCCGTACTTCCATTTGTTGGCGTGCTCGAAGGTCACTGTCTGCTGGATGCGTGGGTTGACCTTGAAGTCCTTGCCGTACAGGTAGGTCAGGCTTTCGCCATGCCACTGCAGCCATTCGCCAGCGTGGGCGGGGAGGGTGGCCAGCAGGCTGCTGCCCAGCAAGAGGGACGAGGTGATGCGTTTCATGTTGTGGTTCCCGGACTTATTGTTTTTGTTGGGTTCTTTTGGCGCACAGGCGCCCCGGACGGCCCATTCCGGCGGGCCGACGGTGCAGCGTTTACGGCGAGGTCGAGGTGGGGGCGACAGTGCGCCGCCCCTTTGCTCAATGCTGGTGACAAACGTCGTTGTGCGCCGCGCGGTCGGCGCCACCGAGGATGTTGAACAGTACGTTCAACACCAGGGCACTGACCGTGGCCATGGCGATGCCACTGTGGGTGATGGGTTCCATCCACTGAGGCATCTGGGCGAAGAACTCCGGACGCACCACGGGGATCAACCCGAAGCCGACGCTCACCGCAACCAGCAGCTGGTTGCGACGGTCGCCGATGTCCGCCTCCTGGAGAATCTTGATCCCGGTGGCGGTGACCATGCCGAACATGGCGATGGACGCGCCGCCCAGTACCGCAGGCGGGATCGAGGCAATCAGGAAGGCCGCCTTGGGCAGCAGGCTGAGCAGGATCAGCAGCGCACCGGCCACGATGGTGACGTAGCGGCAGCGCACCCCGGTCATCTGCACCAGGCCGATGTTCTGGGCGAACGAGGAGTGGGTGAAGGTGTTGAAGAAGCCGGCGATGAACGACGCACCGGCATCGCACAGCAGGCCGCGCCGCAGCATTCCAGGGGTAACTTCACGATCGGTCACCTTGCCCAGGGCCAGGAACATGCCGGTGGACTCGACGAAGATGATCACCACCACCAGGCACATGGACAGGATCGGCGCCAGGCTGAAGGTCGGCATGCCGAAGTGCAGCGGGGTCACCACTTGCAGCCACGGTGCGTCGTTCAGGCCCGACAGGTCGACCATGCCGATGGACCCGGCCAGGATGTAGCCCAGGCCCATGCCCACCAGCACCGACACGTTGACCCAGAAACCGCGCATGAAGCGGTTGATCAGCAGGATCACCGCCAGCACCAGGCCGGCCACCAGCAGGTAGATCGGCGAGCCGAAGGTGTCGGCATCATGGCCGCCACCGGCCCAGTTGACCGCCACCGGGAACAGTGACAGGCCAATCGAGGTGATCACCGTGCCGGTGACCAGTGGCGGGAAGAAGCGTACGACCTTGGACATGAACGGCGCGATCAGCATGCCGAAGAACCCGGCGGCGATGGTCGCGCCGAAGATCCCCTGCAGGCCCACGCCGGGCATGCCGGCCATGGCCACCATGCTGCCAACGGCAGCGAAACTGGCACCCATCATCACCGGCATGCGGATGCCCACCGGGCCGATACCGAATGACTGGATGATGGTCGCGACGCCAGCGACCAGCAGGTCGGCGTTGATCAGGAAAGCGACTTCTTCACGGGACAATCCGGCGGCCTGGCCGATGATCAACGGCACGGCGATCGCGCCGCCGTACATCAGCAGAACGTGTTGCAGGCCAACCAGGATCAGTTGGAACAGGGGCAAGGGCTCGCGCGGCGGCGCAACGGGGATGTACGCCTTGCGTGACTCGGACATGCAGCACCTCGAGTTTTGTTTTTATTCTCGGATCCAAGCGCCGGCTTCGGGCGGCAGGCGCTCGGTCAGGAGAGCCTGGGGTTTCCGCTCGAGGCTGAACGCTCGATGCTTGCTTGTTGCGTAAATCTTCAAGTTTGAGGCCGGGTTTACCGGCCTCTTCGCGGGTGAACCCGCTCCCACAGGGGGGCGGGGGTATCCCGACAATTGTGTTTCAGTTGACCGGGGCGCCTTTGGCGATCCAGTCGCCGACCAGCTTGCGCTCTTCGGTGGTCATCTGGGTGATGTTGCCCAGCGGCATGATCTGGCTGGCGACCGCTTGCGCCTGGATGCGCGCGGCCTGGGCCTGGATCTGCTGCGGGGTGTCGAACATCACGCCGGCAGGGGCGGCACTGAACAGTGGGCTGGTCGGCTTGGACGAGTGGCACACGGTGCAGCGTTCCTGGATGACATTGTGGATCTTGTCGAAGCTCTCGCCGCCAGCCTGGGCCGTGGCCTGGGCAGGGGCTTGCGCCGGCGCTGCAGGCGCGGCGGCAGCCTTGGCGGCGTCCTCGGCGCGTTGCTCGGCAGCGGTTTTGCCACCTACCGCGGTCGCGGGCAGTGGCTGGTACTCGACCTTCGCCGCGGCTTGCTCAGGGCTGACGGCCATCGGTTTCGGACCGGTGACGTAGGCCAGGCAGATCATCGCCAGGGCGCCGACCGGCAGGGTCCAGGCGTACTTGTTGCTGTCGTGGCGGGTGTTGAAGTAGTGGCGGATCAGGACCGCGGCTACTGCAATACCGGCCAGGATCAGCCAGTTGTACTGGCTACCGTAGGTGCTCGGGAAGTGGTTGCTGATCATGATGAACAGCACCGGCAGGGTGAAGTAGTTGTTGTGGCGCGAGCGCAGCAGGCCCTTGGCCGGCAGTACCGGGTCGGGTGTCTGGTTGTTCTCGATCGCCGCCACCAGCTGGCGCTGGGCCGGCATGATGATGCGGAACACGTTGCCGACCATGATGGTGCCGATGATCGCGCCGGTGTGCAGGTAAGCACCACGGCCGCTGAACACCAGGCTGAAGCCCCAGCATGCGGCGATGATCAGGACGAACAGTACGGCACCGAGCAGCGCTGGCTTCTTGCCCAGGGGCGAGTCGCACAGGAAGTCGTAGATGAACCAGCCAGCGATCAGTGAGCCGATACCGATGGCTACGCCTTCGGCACCGCTAAGGGTGCTGCCAGGGGCCAGCAGGTAAAGGGCCGGGTTCCAGTAGAACACCACGCACAGCAGGGCGATACCGGACATCCAGGTGAAATAGGCTTCCCATTTGAACCAGTGCAGGTTCTCGGGCATTTTCGGGGGGGCGAGCTTGTATTTCTCCAGGTGGTAGATACCACCGCCGTGAATTGCCCAGAGATCACCCGACAACCCATCGCGCGGGTTGCTTCGGTTCAGGTGGTTCTCCAGCCAGACGAAGTAGAACGATGCACCGATCCAGGCTACGCCGGTGATCATGTGAACCCAGCGAATGCTCAGGTTCAGCCATTCGTGAAGGTGTGCTTCCACAGTATGTACCTCTTGCCGGTCACCCGCGCGGGCTGTGCCTTTGCATGACCGACCTTTTCTTATTGGTGGGGATTGAGGATCAGCATCTGTTCCTCGGTGAAGTAATGCTCGTCGCAGTTGTTGCCGGAACCACTGCGATCAACCACCAGGAAGTCATCCCGCTTTTCGATCGTCAGCACCGGGTGGTGCCAGACGCCGCGATGGTAATTAACGCCCTGCCTGCCGTTACTGCGGAAGGCGCGGACCAAGCCTGATACAGGTGCATCGCCAACGGGCGCGACCACGATCAGAAAGGGGTTGCCGAGCAGCGGAATGAATGCCTGGCTGCCCAGCGGATGGCGTTCCAGCATGCGCACGGTCAGCGGCATGTCCAGCGCGTCGGCGCGGAAGATGCTGATGATCGCCTTGTCTTCGGGCTCGGCGGTTTCGACCGTGGCGAGCTTGTGGAAGCGCATGGTCGAGCCGTTGTTGATCATGAAGTGGTCGCTGCCGTCGGTTTCGATCACGTCTCCGAAGGGGGCGAAGGCTTCTTTGGTCAGGGGCTCGATCATCAGGGTGCGCATGCGGATATCTCTTCTATATATGTCGTTGTTCTGGATACGGCTCGACGCTGTCGTGCCGGTTACAGCTGCAGCAGGCGGAACAGGGCGATCAGGTTGATCTGCGCCAGGGCTTCCTTGAATTCGGCATCGGCATCGTTGTGGATGCGTTTTTCGAAGGCGGCGAGGATCTGGTGCCGGTTGCTGCCTTTCACCGCCATGATGAACGGGAACTGGAACTTGGCCTTGTAGGCGTCATTCAGCTCGGTGAAACGGGCGAACTCTTCGGCGGTGCACTGGTGAATACCGGCGCCAGCCTGCTCGTTGGTGCTCGATTCGGTCAGCTCGCCCTGGATGGCGGCCTTGCCGGCCAGGTCCGGGTGAGCGTTGATCAGCGCCAGCTGGTCAGCGTGGTTGGCGCTGAGCAGGATGTCGCTCATGCGCTGGTGCAGCGCCTCGATTTCGTCCAGCTCGCCCAGTTGGCCCAGGTCATAGGCTTTTTCGGCTACCCACGGCGAGTGCTCGTAAATGTCGGCGAACGCCTTGACGAAGGCGTCACGGCCCAGGGCTGATGGCTTGAGGGTGTTGAAGGCGGTCATCAGGCGTTCTCTTTCTTGTACGGGTGGGTGGCGTGCCAGTGACGGGCGATGTCCACGCGACGGGCGAACCAGACCTGCTCGTGGCTCTTGGCGTAATCGACGAAGCGCTTCAGTGCAGCCAGGCGCGCCGGGCGGCCGACCAGGCGGCAGTGCAGGCCGATGGACAGCATCTTCGGGGCGTCGCTGCCTTCGGCGTACAGCACATCGAAGGCGTCCTTCAGGTACTGGAAGAACTGTTCGCCGCAGTTGAAGCCCTGTACCTGGGTGAAGCGCATGTCGTTGGTGTCCAGGGTGTAAGGGATCACCAGGTGCGGCTTGCCGGTAGGGTTGTTCGGCTCCCAGTAGGGCAGGTCGTCGTCATAGGTGTCGCTGTCGTACAGGAAGCCACCTTCCTCCATCACCAGGCGACGGGTGTTCGGGCCGGTGCGGCCGGTGTACCAGCCCAGCGGGCGCTCGCCGGTGATTTCGGTGAGGATGCGGATGGCTTCGAGCATGTGCTCGCGCTCCTGGGCCTCGTCCATGTACTGGTAGTCGATCCAGCGGTAGCCGTGGCTGCAGATTTCATGGCCGGCTTCGACCATGGCGCGGATCACGTCGGGGTGGCGCTGGGCGGCCATGGCCACGGCGAAGATGGTCAACGGCACGCCGCTGTCCTTGAACAGTTTCAGCAGGCGCCACACGCCGGCGCGGCTGCCGTACTCGTACAGCGATTCCATGCTCATGTTGCGCGCACCCTGCAGCGGCTGGGCGGCGACCATTTCGGACAGGAACGCTTCGGACTCCTTGTCACCGTGCAGGATGTTGCGCTCGCCACCTTCCTCGTAGTTGAGGACGAAAGACAGCGCGATGCGAGCGTTGCCCGGCCATTGCGGGTGAGGAGGGTTGTTGCCGTAACCGATCAGGTCGCGAGGATAGTCAGCGCTCACTGCAGTCTTCCTTCTTGTACGTTTGTGCGGGGGTGGGCGGACCGCGTCGGTATGTCGCACCACCGGATGGGCTGATTGTATACAACTTCTTAAATCTTTTGTAAGCCTGTTTTTCCGCATTTCTTCCCTTTTGTCGCCTCGCAGCGACCTGGAAAAACAGTGCAAGAAACCTGCCTGATTGGTCAGCTAATGACATTGTGGTCGGCTAGGCACCTGTATTTGCGATCGATGGGTCGATTATGGGCAAGAATCCTGAGGGGCGAGAGAAACGATCAAAAAATTGTGTACAATTTTCAATTGGAATGTCTTAATGGCGTCATTCCCGCACATCGCAGCCCCTCTGGCGTGATGATGGCCGTGTATTTTTTGCCCACAGATTGAACAAGAGGCGACAAGCAATGGGACGTTTGACCACACACGTACTGGATGCCGCGCATGGCTGCCCGGGCAGCTCGATCAAGGTTGAGCTGTACCGTGTCGAAGGCCAGCAGCTGGAGCTGGTGAACACCGCCCTGACCAACAGCGATGGCCGCGTCGACGCGCCGCTGCTGCAGGGTGACGACTACCGCACTGGCGTCTACCAGCTGCAGTTCAGCGCTGGCGACTACTACCGTGCCCGCGGCGTGCAGCTGCCGGCCCAGGCGTTCCTGGATGTTGTCGTGCTGCGCTTTGGCATCGACGAGCAGCAGGAGCACTACCACGTGCCGCTGCTGATCTCGCCGTACAGCTATTCGACCTATCGTGGAAGCTAGTTGGTCGCTAGAAGAATCTTCGTAGGTCCTTGGCCCGCTCTCACACTGGCGGGCTTTTTTTCGTCTGCTGTTTTTGTCTCGCCTGCACCGGCCTCTTCGCGGGTAAACCCGCTCCCACAGGGGCAGCGCCGTGCTTGAGGGCGGTGATATCTCTGTGGGAGCGGGTTTACCCGCGAAGAGGCCGGCACAGGCTGTAGAAATAAAGAAAGGGCGCCGAGGCGCCCTTGGTTGGTGCAGCTAGGGTCAGAGGAACACGAACTTGGCAATGAAGATCGCGCACAACACCCACAGGCTGGCCGAGATTTCCTTGTATTTGCCGGTACCCGCCTTCAGCGCCACATAGCTGATGAAGCCCAGGGCAATACCATCGGCGACGGAGAAGGTCAGCGGCATCATGATCACCGTGACGATCGCCGGAATGCTGTCGGTGGCTTCATCCCAGTGGATGTGCGCCATGCTGCCCATCATCAGCATCGCCACGTAGATCAGCGCACCCGCCGTCGCATAGGCCGGAATCATCCCGGCCAGCGGGGCGAAGAACATCGCCGCGACGAACAGCAGGCCGACCACCACCGCCGTCAGCCCGGTACGGCCACCTGCGGCGACACCGGCAGCACTTTCCACATAGCTGGTAACCGGCGGTACACCGACCACCGCACCAAACACGCTCGAAGCACTGTCAGCCTTCAACGCCCGCGACAGGTTTTCAATCCGCCCATCCGGCGCCACCAGGTTGGCCCGCTGGGCCACGCCCATCAGGGTGCCGGCGGTGTCGAACATATGCACGAACAGGAACGCCAGCACCACGCTGATCATGCTGACGTTGAACACGCCGGCCACGTCCATGGCCATCCAGGTCGGTGCCAGGCTCGGCGGCATCGACATCACCCCGCCGAACTTGACCAGGCCCAGGCCCCAGCCGGCCAGGGTGACGCCGATGATGCTGATCAGGATCGCACCGAACACCCGCTTGTAGCTGAGGATGGCGATCAGCAGGAAGCACAGCGCCGCCAGCAGCGGCCCCGGCTCATGCAGCGAGCCCAGCTTGATCAGGGTGGCCGGGCTGTCGACGATGATGCCCGCCGTCTTCAGGCCGATCAGCCCGAGAAACAATCCGACGCCGGCCCCCATGGCATGGCGCAGGCTGACCGGGATGCTGTTGAGCAACCATTCGCGCACTTTCGACAAGGTCAGGAACATGAACAGCACACCCGAGACGAATACCGCCCCCAGCGCGGTTTCCCAGTTGTAGCCCATGGTGCCGACCACGGTGTAGGTGAAGAAGGCGTTAAGCCCCATGCCCGGCGCCAGGCCCACCGGCCAGTTGGCGTACAGGCCCATCAGCAGGCAGCCCAGCGCGGCGGCGATGCAGGTGGCGACAAAGGCGGCACCGTGGTCGATGCCGGCGTCGGCCATGATGTTGGGGTTGACGAAGATGATGTAGGCCATGGTGATGAAGGTGGTCACCCCGGCGATCATTTCGGTTTTGACAGTGCTGCCGTGTTGCTTGAGTTTGAAGATCCGCTCCAGCCAGCTCGTTTCGAGCGGTGGGGCAAGATCCAGCGTAGGGGCTTCGGATTTGCGGCTTTCCACAGCGAGTACTCCTCAAGTCATTCTTGTTGTTCTGGAACCATGGGCCTGCGCAATGCACTTGGCGGCTCCGCGAGGGAAGGCAGACGTCTGACCGTTTGTTGACTCAAGGGTCAAGAAGTTGCTCGGTGGATTATGCTTTTGTGTACAAAGAATGCAAATAATGTTTTATCTTTTGTGTGCGCAATGCGTCGTACAACGGCTATATAGGTAAAAGGCCACCTGCAGAAACGGCTCAGCCTGTGTACAATGGCGCCATACTTTCCTTCGTGCCTCGAGAGCCCATGAACGAACAGCTGCAACCTCTGAAGAAACCTGCGCGCACCGGCAAGGCTGGCCGCAGTGGTACCCAGGACGACATCGTCTACGCGCATATTTTCGAGGCGATCCTCGAGCAGCGTCTGGCACCGGGCACCAAGTTGAGCGAGGAAGCGCTGGGCGAGATCTTCGGCGTCAGCCGCACCATCATCCGCCGCGCCTTGTCGCGCCTGGCCCACGAAAGCGTGGTGCTGTTGCGGCCGAACCGCGGCGCGGTGGTGGCCAGCCCGACGGTGGAAGAGGCCCGCCAGGTGTTCTTCTCGCGGCGCATGGTCGAACGGGCCATTACCGAACTGGCCGTGCAGCACGCTACCGTCGAGCAGCTCAACGAGCTGCGGCAGATGGTGCGTGAGGAGCGCGACAGCTTCTCCCGTGGCGACCGCGGTGCCGGCATTCGCCTTTCCGGCGAATTCCACCTCAAGCTGGCCGAGGCAGCGGGTAATGCGCCGCTGGTCAGCTTCCAGCGCAGCCTGGTGTCGCAAACCTCGCTGATCATTGCCCAGTACGAAAGTGGCAACCGCTCGCATTGCTCGTATGACGAACACATGCAGCTGATCGATGCCATCGAGGCGCGCGATGCCGAGCAGGCGGTGAGCCTGATGATGCACCACATGGACCACATCGACAGCAAGCTGAACCTGGACGAGGAGAGCGCCTCGGACGATCTGCATGCGGTGTTCTCGCATCTGCTGAAAAAGCCCAAGGTATCGGTCAAGGGCTGATCGTTTGCCTAGGTGAGAGCAATGCGCCGTTGTGGGAGCGGGTTCACCCGCGAACACCGGCGCAGCCGGTGCCCTACTCCGTGTCGCCTGCTTCGCGGGTAAACCCGCTCCCACAAGAGGCACGGCCATTTCTGGCCATTGACCAAACGTCTGCTAAATTCTTGTGAGCAAACCTTCATCAAGCAGTTGGGCTTGCGCATCCGTTGCGTTCAACTTCTTGAGGAAAGGATTCATGAGCATGTCCCTCGGTAAACGCATGGGTGCCGAACTGGTCGGCACCTTCTGGCTAGTCCTTGGCGGCTGTGGCAGTGCGGTACTCGCCGCCAGTTCCCCTGTCGGCATTGGTGTACTCGGTGTCGCCTTCGCCTTCGGTCTCACCGTGCTGACCATGGCCTTCGCCATCGGCCATATCTCTGGCTGTCACCTCAACCCCGCCGTGTCATTCGGGCTGGTGGTGGGCGGGCGCTTCCCGGCCAAAGAGCTGTTGCCCTACGTGATCGCCCAGGTGATCGGCGCGATCCTGGCGGCCGGGGTCATCTATCTGATTGCCAGCGGCAAGGCCGGTTTTGAACTGTCCTCCGGCCTGGCCTCCAACGGCTATGCCGAGCACTCGCCGGGGGGCTACACGCTAGGCGCCGGCTTCATCAGTGAAGTGGTGATGACCGCCATGTTCCTGGTGGTGATCATGGGCGCGACCGACTCCCGCGCCCCGGCAGGTTTTGCCCCGATCGCCATCGGCCTGGCCCTGACCCTGATCCACCTGATCTCGATCCCGGTGACCAACACCTCGGTCAACCCCGCGCGTAGCACGGGGCCGGCCTTGTTCGTCGGTGGTTGGGCCCTGCAACAGCTGTGGCTGTTCTGGGTAGCGCCGCTGATCGGCGCCGCAATTGGCGGCGCGTTGTACCGCGGCCTGGCAAAAGAACCTTAGCGCTGGTGCACGCAACGCCCTGCAGCGTAGGTTTCGCGCACGGTGCGGTCGTCGCCGAGGGTGGTGAGCACGAACAGGGTTTCTTCGATGCTGCTGGACTGCTGGATGCGGTAGTCCAGCAGGGGCGTGGCCTTGTAGTCCAGCACCACGAAGTCGGCATCGTTGCCCGGGCGCAGGCTGCCGATGCGGTCGTCCAGGCGCAGCGCGCGGGCGCCGCCGAGGGTGGCCAGGTACAGTGACTTGTACGGGTGCAGGCGCGCGCCCTGCAACTGCATAACCTTGTACGCTTCGTTCAGGGTGTTGAGCAGTGAGAAGCTGGTGCCGGCGCCAACGTCGGTGCCCAGGCCCACGTTGATCTTGAAGCGCTCGGCCTGCGGCAGGTTGAACAGGCCACTGCCGAGGAACAGGTTGGAGGTGGGGCAGAAGGCCACGGCCGAGCCGGTTTCGGCCAGGCGCCGGCATTCGTCATCGCACAGGTGCACGCCATGGGCGAACACCGAGCGCTCGCCCAGCAGCTCGAAGTGGTCGTATACGTCGAGGTAACCCTTCTGCTCGGGGAACAGCGACTTGACCCAATCGATTTCCTTGAGGTTTTCCGACAGGTGCGTGTGCATGTACACGCCCGGGTGCTCCTTGAGCAGTTGGCCCGCCAGCGCCAGCTGTTCAGGCGTACTGGTCGGGGCGAAGCGCGGGGTGACGGCATAGTGCAGGCGACCCTTGCCATGCCAGCGTTCGATCAGTGCCTTGCTTTCGGTATAGCCGGACTCGGCGGTGTCGGTCAGGTAGTCCGGGGCGTTGCGGTCCATCATCACCTTGCCGGCGATCAGCCGCAGGTCCAGGCGCTCGGCCTCTTCGAACAGCGCATTGACCGATTCCGGGTGCACGCTGCCGAACACCAGCGCGGTGGTGGTGCCGTTGCGCAGCAGTTCCTTGAGGAAAATCTTCGCCACTTGGTCGGCGTGATCCTTGTCGGCGAATTGCTTTTCGCAGGGGAAGGTATAGGTGTTCAGCCAGTCCAGCAGCTGTTCGCCGTAGGAGCCGATCATGCCGGTCTGCGGGAAGTGGATGTGGGTGTCGATGAAACCCGGGGTGATTAGCGCGTCCTGGTAATGCTCGACCGGCATGTCGGCATCCAGGGTCGGCAGCAGTTCGCTGGCGTGGCCAACGGCGCGGATGCGGCCATCGTCGACCACCAGCAGGCCATCCTCGAAGTATTCATGGGAAGCCTCCAGGCCCACCTCGGCCGGGTCGGCGATGCTGTGCAGGATGGCGGCACGGTAGGCTTTGCGGGTAACGGTCATAACACACTCGTCAAATGGCTTGGCTGCGCCGGGAGGGCGGCAGCAACTGGGCAATAGGGCCGGCATTGGCGGCAGCGTCGTGCTGGCCGAAGCAGGCGTTGTAGGTGGCGATGATTTCACCGGCGATGGACACGGCGATCTCGATGGGCAGCTTGCCCTTGACTTCGGCCAGGCCCATCGGGCAACGCATGCGCGCCAGCACGGCATCGTCGTAGCCGCGCTCGCGCAGGCGGTGCTCGAACTTGACCCGTTTGGTCTTCGAGCCGATCAGGCCGAACCAGGTGAAGTCGTTGCGCTTGAGAATGGCAGCGGTCAGTTCCAGATCGAGCTGGTGGTTGTGGGTCATGACGATGCAGTAGCAGCCTGGCGGCAGCTCTGCCACTTCGTCGACCGGCTCCTCGCTGACCACCTTGGTCACCCCGTCGGGGATCAGGGCAGGGAATTCCTGCTCGCGCGAATCGATCCAGCGCACCCGGCAGGGCAATGCGGCGAGTAAGGGTACCAGAGCCCGGCCGACATGGCCCGCGCCGAACACGGCGATCTGCGCCTGCACCGCGGCCATCGGTTCGAACAGCAGCACGGTGACGCCGCCGCAGCACTGGCCAAGGCTGGCACCGAGGCTGAAGCGCTCCAGGTGCGGGGTGGTGCGGTGCTCTTCGAGCATTTGCCGGGCGATGTGCAGGGCCTTGTATTCCAGATGGCCGCCGCCAATGGTGTCGTACAGGCTGCTGGCGCTGACGACCATTTTCGAGCCGGCATTGCGCGGGGTCGAGCCGCGCTCCTCGATGATGGTCACCAGCACGCAGGCTTCGCCACGGGACTGGTGGTCGGCGAGGGCGTTGATCCATTGGTGCATGATGCAACCTCTCTATAGTTGCGTCGCGATCCCTGTGGGAGCGGGTTCACCCGCGAATGCGGCGGTGAAGCCACTATCGCATTCGCGGGTAAACCCGCTCCCACAGGGCCCTGCATTGTCAGTGAGACACGGTTTCCAGTTCCGGCTCGGCAGCTTGCGCTGCGGCTACCGCCTTGCGCATCTGCTCGCAACCCCACAACACCCGCTCCGGCGTCGCCGGTGCATCCACCTGCGGCTGCACGCGGTAATCGGCGATGCTGGCCACGGCGTCCTTGATCGCGCACCAGGCGGCGATGCCGAGCATGAACGGCGGCTCGCCCACGGCCTTGGAGTGGAACACGGTGTCTTCCGGGTTCTTGCGGTTCTCCACCAGCTTTACCCGCAAATCCAGCGGCATGTCGGCCACTGCCGGGATCTTGTAGCTGGCCGGGCCGTTGGTCATCAGCTTGCCCTTGGCGTTCCACACCAGCTCTTCGCTGGTCAGCCAGCCCATGCCCTGGATGAAGCCGCCTTCCACCTGGCCGATGTCGATGGCCGGGTTCAGCGAATCCCCCACATCGTGCAGGATGTCGGCGCGCAGCATCTTGTATTCGCCGGTCAGGGTGTCGACCACCACTTCCACGCAGGCCGCGCCGAAGGCGAAGTAGTAGAACGGCCGGCCGCGCGCCTGGCTGCGGTCGTAGTAGATTTTTGGCGTGCGGTAGAAACCGGTGCTGGACAGCGATACCTGGGCGAAGTAGGCCTGCTGCACCAGCTGCTCGAAGCTGACGATCTGGTCGCGCACGCGCACATGGCCGTTGCGGAACTCGACGTCTTCCTCGGTCACCTGGTAGTGCCGTGCGGCGAACTCGGTCAGGCGCTTCTTGAGGATCTCGGCCGCATTCTGTGCTGCCTTGCCGTTCAGGTCGGCACCGCTGGAGGCCGCAGTCGGCGAGGTGTTGGGCACCTTGTCCGTGTTGGTGGCGGTGATCTGGATGCGGCTGAAATCGACCTGGAAGATCTGCGCCACCACCTGTGCCACCTTGGTGTTCAGGCCCTGGCCCATCTCGGTGCCACCGTGGTTCAGGTGAATGCTGCCGTCGGTGTAGATATGGATCAGCGCACCGGCCTGGTTGAGGAAGGTGGCGGTGAACGAAATGCCGAACTTGACCGGCGTCAGCGCCAGGCCTTTCTTCAGGATCGGGCTGTTGGCGTTGAAGCGACGGATCGACTCGCGGCGTTCGGCGTAGTCACTACTGGCCTCCAGCTCGGCGGTCATCTCTTCGAGCATGTTGTGCTCGACGGTCTGGTAGTAGTGGGTGACGTTGCGCTCGGTCTTGCCGTAGTAGTTGGCCTTGCGCACTGTCAGCGGGTCACGGCCCAGGTGGCGGGCGATGTGGTCCATCACCTGCTCGATGGCGACCATCCCCTGAGGCCCGCCGAAGCCGCGGTAGGCGGTATTGGAGGCGGTGTTGGTCTTGCAGCGGTGGCCGTGCACGGTGGCATCGCCCAGGTAGTAGGCGTTGTCGGAGTGGAACATGGCGCGATCGACGATCGAGCCGGACAGGTCGGGCGAGTAGCCGCAGTTGCCGGCCAGGTCGAAGTTGATGCCGTGCAGGCGCCCGTCGTCGTCGAAGCCTACGTCGTACTCGACGTAGAACGGGTGGCGCTTGCCGGTCATGGTCATGTCTTCGACCCGCGGCAGGCGCATCTTGGTCGGTTGGCCGGTCAGGCGCGCCACTACGGCGCACAGGCACGCCGGGCTGGCGGCCTGGGTTTCCTTGCCGCCAAAACCGCCACCCATGCGGCGCATGTCCAGCACCACCTTGTTCATTGGCACGTCGAGGACTTCGGCAACCAGTTTCTGCACTTCGGTGGGGTTTTGCGTGGAGCAGTAGACGATCATGCCGCCGTCTTCGGTGGGCATCACCGAGGAAATCTGCGTTTCCAGGTAGAAGTGCTCCTGGCCACCGATGTGCAGGGTGCCCTGGATGCGGTGCGGGGCACTGGCCAGGGCTGCAGCGGAATCGCCACGCTGGTGGGTGTGGCTGTCGAGCACGAAGTGCTTGTTGCGCAAGGCTTCGACCACATCCAGCACTGGCTCCAGGTCTTCATACTCGACGATGGCGGCCATGGCCGCGCGGCGTGCGGTGTCGAGGTCGCGTGCGGCCACGGCGAGCACCGGCTGGCCGAAGAACTCGACCTTGTCGATGGCCAGCAGCGGGTCGCCGGCCACCACCGGGCCGATGTCCTTGAGGCCGGGGATGTCTTCGTGGGTAATGGCGATGCGCACCCCCTCGAAGGCATAGCACGGCGTGGTGTCGATGCGCAGGATGCGCGCGTGGGCGCGGTCGGCGGTGCGCGCATAGACGTGCAGCTGGTTGGGGAATTCCAGGCGGTCGTCGATGTACACCGCTTCGCCGGATACATGCTTGTCGGCGCTGTCGTGCTTGACGCTGCGGCCGACCCCGGTGGTCAGGTCCTGGCTGAACAGTTCGGCCATCTCGGCCTGGCTCTTGGCTACGTGATGGTTAGACATAAGCGGTCACCCGGGTCTCGATGTGCGGCGTTTGCTGTTCGATGAAGTACTTGCGCAGCAGGTTCTGCGCGGTCAGCAGGCGGTATTCCTTGCTGGCGCGGAAGTCGCTGAGCGGGGTGAAGTCCTCGGCCAGGGCCTGGCAGGCGCGCTCGATGGCAGCCTGGTTCCATGGCTTGCCGCGCAGCGCTGCTTCGCAGGCGCGGGCCCGTTTGGGGATCGCCGCCATGCCGCCGAAGGCGATGCGCACACCGCTGACCACGCCGTCTTCGAGGCTCAGGTTGAAGGCGCCGCACACGGCGGAAATGTCATCGTCCAGGCGCTTGGATACTTTATAGGCACGGAACGCCCAGTCGCTGGTGGCGCGGGGCACGATGATCTTCTCGATGAACTCGCTGTCCTGGCGGGCAGTGATGCGGTAGTCGATGAAGTAGTCTTCCAGTGGCATCACCCGCTGGCGCTCGCCCTGGCGCAGGACGATCTGTGCATCCAGGGCAATCAGCAGGGGCGGCGAGTCGCCGATCGGCGAAGCGTTGCCGATATTGCCGCCCAGGGTGCCCTGGTTGCGGATCTGCAGCGAGGCGAAGCGGTGCAGCAGCGCGCCGAAGTCGGGGTATTCCTCGTTCAGCGCGCCGTAGCAGTCGGTGAGCGGGGTGGCAGCACCGATTTCCAGGTGGCTGGCGGTTTTCTCGATGCGCTTGAGCTCGGCCACATGGCCGACGTAGATCATCACCGGCAAGGTCTTGTGGAACTGGGTGACTTCCAGGGCCAGGTCGGTACCGCCGGCCAGTAGCCGTGCTTCGGGGTGCGAGCTGTACAGGTCGGCCAGGTCGGCCACGGTCAGTGGCACCAGGCAGCGCTTGTCGCCGCTGTTCAGCTCGCCGGTCTGGGTCGGCGCAATGGCCTTGAGGCGGCTGATGGTCTGCGCCTGCTGGGCATCGAACTGGTCGCGGCAGGGCTGGCGACAGCTCTGCTCGGCGGCGTCGAGGATCGGCCGGTAGCCGGTGCAGCGGCACAGGTTGCCAGCCAGGGCTTCCTGGGCCTGATGCAGGTCGGGGCCGCTGCTGTTTTTCTGCAGGGCGAACAGCGACATGACGAAGCCGGGGGTGCAGAAGCCGCACTGCGAGCCATGGCAATCGGCCATGGCCTGTTGCACGCTATGCAGCTGGCCCTGGTGCTTGAGGCCCTCGACGCTGATCAGCTGCTTGCCGTGCAGCGACGAAACGAAGGTCAGGCACGAGTTGAGGCTACGGTAGCGCAGGCTGTCGTTGCCCTGGTCGTCCTGGGTCAGTTCGCCGACCACCACGGTGCAGGCGCCGCAGTCACCACTGGCGCAGCCCTCCTTGGTGCCAGGTTTGCCCAGGTGCTCGCGCAGGTATTGCAGCACCGTCATGTTCGGGTCCAGGGCATGCTCACTACGCAACTCCTGGTTGACGAGAAACTGGATCACGGGGATGGCCTCGCAATGGTTTTATTGTTGTTGGGCGGACTCTAAGCAAGAGCTGTCCAGCTGGTCAATATTTTTCTGACTCAAAGGTCAAGAAATTGCGCATGTCCAAGTCCGGCCGCACACATTGCCCATATTCCAAGCATAGATCGCGCCGGGCGCCTGGTTGTCTTGCAGGTCAAATAAACCGCCAGGCCCCTCTGCGCGATTACCGGCCAAGTACGCTACAATCCGCCCCTTGTGCCCAGTTCAATGATTTTGAAGGAAAACCATGACGTTCAAGGCCCCGGACAGCCTCTCCGAGCAGATTGCCGATTACCTGGCCGAACGCATCATCCGTGGCGAGCTGGCGCCAGGCGAGCGTATTCAGGAGCAAAAGGTCACCCAGGCACTCAACGTCAGCCGCGGCTCGGTACGCGAAGCGCTGCTGATCCTTGAACGCCGCCATCTGGTGGCGATCTTGCCGCGCCGGGGTGCCCACGTGACCGAGCTCGACGAGCGCAGTGTGCGCAGCCTGTGCGCGCTGATGAGCGAGTTCTACATCCTGTTGGGTAACGCGGTTGCGCAAAAATGGCGCACCGATGCCGACCTGCGCCCGTTCCTGGCGATCCAGCAGCGCCTGCAGCGGGCCCATGACCAGCTGGACATAGAGGCCTTCGTCGCCGACAGCTTCGCGGTCATGCGGGCTGCCTATCCGTTCGCCGACAACCCGTTCCTGCAGGAAACCGTGGAAAACCTGCAGCCGGCCATGAGCCGTGCCTACTACCTGTCGCTGGACCAGCGCCAGGCCAACATGATCGATTACCTGGACCTGTTCGCCCGCCTGCTCGACGCAGTGGTCGCCCGTGACCTGCCGCGCATTCGCGAAGTGCTCACCGCCTACGGTCAGCGCAGCTGCGAACTGGTGCTGGCGGCGTTGGCCCGAGGCTGACCGATGCGCCTGAAGTGCATTCGCCTGGCCGGGTTCAAGTCGTTCGTCGACCCGACCACGGTCAACTTCCCCAGCAACATGGCGGCCGTCGTCGGCCCCAACGGCTGTGGCAAGTCCAACATCATCGATGCCGTGCGCTGGGTGATGGGCGAGAGTTCGGCGAAGAACCTGCGCGGCGAGTCGATGACCGATGTCATCTTCAACGGCTCCAGTGGCCGCAAGCCGGTCAGCCAGGCCAGCATCGAACTGGTGTTCGACAACAGCGAAACCACCCTGGTCGGCGAATATGCCGCCTATGCCGAGATCTCGATCCGCCGCAAGGTCACCCGCGACGGGCAGAACAGCTACTACCTCAACGGTACCAAGTGCCGCCGGCGTGATATCACCGACATCTTCCTCGGTACCGGCCTGGGGCCACGCAGCTACTCGATCATCGAGCAGGGCATGATCTCCAAGCTGATCGAGGCCAAGCCCGAGGAACTGCGCAACTTCATCGAGGAAGCCGCCGGCATCTCCAAGTACAAGGAGCGCCGCCGTGAAACCGAGAACCGCATCCGCCGCACCCAGGAAAACCTGGCGCGCCTGACCGACCTGCGCGAAGAGCTGGAGCGCCAGCTGGAGCGCCTGCACCGCCAGGCCCAGGCAGCCGAGAAGTACCGTGAATACAAGGCCCAGGAACGCCAGTTGAAAGCGCGCCTGTCGGCCTTGCGCTGGCGTGACCTGGACGAACGGGTGCGCCAGCGCGAGGCGGTAATCGGCGACCAGGACGTGTCCCATGAGGCGCTGGTGGCCGAGCAGCGCAATGCCGATGCCAGCATCGAACGCCTGCGCGATGGCCATCACGAATTGTCCGAACGCTTCAACCAGGTGCAGGGCCGCTTCTACTCGGTGGCCGGTGATATCGCCCGGGTCGAGCAGAGCATCCAGCACGGCCAGCAGCGCCTGCGCCAGTTGCAGGAGGACTTCAAGGAAGCCGAGCGCACGCGCCTGGAGACCGAATCGCACCTGGGCCACGACCGTACCCTGCTGGCTACCTTGGGTGAAGAGCTGGCCATGCTCGAACCCGAGCAGGAAATGACCCTGGCCGCTGCCGAAGAAGCCTCCGCCGCCCTTGAGGAGGCCGAACTGGGCATGCACGGCTGGCAGGAACAGTGGGACAGCTTCAACAGCCGTTCCGCCGAGCCACGTCGCCAGGCCGAAGTGCAGCAGGCGCGCCTGCTGCAGCTGGAAGCCAGCCTGGAACGCCAGGCCGAGCGCCAGCGTAAGCTGGGCGAAGAGCGTGAGCTGCTGGGCAGCGACCCGCAGGATGCGGCCATGCTGGAACTGGCCGAGCAGCTGGCCAGCAGCGAAATGTTGCTGGAAGAGTTGCAGGTGTCCGAAGAGCAGGTGGTCGAGCGCCTGGAAGGCGCGCGTGAGCAACTGCAGCAGGCCACCCAGGCCCAACAGCAGGCGCAGGGCGACCTGCAACGCCTGGGCGGGCGTCTTGCCTCGCTCGAAGCCTTGCAGCAGGCTGCCCTGGAGCCGGGGGCAGGTGCTGCGGACTGGCTGCAGGGCCAAGGCCTGGCGCAACTGCCGCGGCTGGCTGAAGGGTTGCGGGTAGAGCCGGGCTGGGAGCTTGCGGTAGAAACCGTGCTCGGCGCCGACCTGCAGGCGGTGCTGGTGGACGACTTCGATAACCTCGATTTTGCCGGCCTGGAGCAGGGCGACTTGCGCTTGCTGGTGGCGAGCGGTACCGGCTCGTCGCTGCCCGGCAGCCTGCTGGAAAAGGTCGAAGGCCGTGTCGACCTGGCGCCCTGGCTGGGCCAGGTCAAGCCCGTGGAAGGCCTTGCCCAGGCGCTGGCACAGCGCGCGTCGCTCGGCGAAGGCCAGAGCCTGGTCAGCCACGATGGCTACTGGGTTGGTCGGCACTTCCTGCGGGTGCGCCGTGGCGGCGAAGCCGAAGGCAGCGTGCTGGCGCGCGGCCAGGAGATCGAGCGCCTGGGCCAGGAGCAACTGGAGCAGGAAGCGGCGCTGGAGCAGTTGGAGCAGCACCTGCAGGCCCTGCGCGAGCAGCAGCTGGGCCTGGAAGAGCAGCGTGAACAGCTGCGCCGCCGCACTCAGGAAGAAAACCGCCTGCACGGCGAGCTGAAGGCCAGCCTGTCGGCCAGCCGTGCGCGCGCCGAGCAGGTCGAGTTGCGCCGTCGGCGCCTGCAGGAAGAACTGGCCGAACTGGAAGAGCAGCGTGCCCTGGAGCATGAGCAGCTGGGCGAAGCCCGCTTGCTGCTGCAGCAGGCCCTGGAACTGATGGCCCAGGACACCGAGCAGCGCGAGCAGTTGATGGCTCGCCGCGACACCCTGCGCGAAAGCCTCGATCGTGTGCGCCAGGAGGCCCGCCAGCACAAGGACCACGCCCACCAGCTGGCTGTGCGCCTGGGCTCGCTGCGTGCCCAGCACGACTCCACCCGGCAGGCCCTGGAGCGCCTGGAGCAGCAGGCTGCGCGCCTGACCGAGCGCCAGGAGCAACTGAGCCTGAACCTGGAAGAGGGCGAGGCCCCGCAGGAAGAACTGCGCCTGAAGCTGGAAGAGCTGCTGGAGCGGCGCATGAGTGTCGACGAGGAAATGCGCCAGGCCCGCCTGCGCATGGATGAAGCCGACCGCGAACTGCGTGATGCCGAGAAGCGCCGCACCCAGGCCGAGCAGCAGGCCCAGCTGCTGCGCGGCCAGCTGGAGCAGCTGCGCCTGGAGTGTCAGGGCCTGGATGTGCGGCGCAAGACCTTGCAGGAGCAGTTGCTGGCCGATGGCTACGATCTGCAAGGTGTGCTCGCCACCCTTGAGGCCGAGGCCAGCGAGCAAGGCACCGAACAGGAACTGGAGCAACTCGAGGCGCGTATCCAGCGCCTGGGCGCGATCAACCTGGCGGCCATCGAAGAGTACGAACAGCAGTCCGAGCGCAAGCGTTACCTGGACGCCCAGGACGCCGACCTGGTCGAAGCGCTGGAGACCCTGGAAAACGTCATTCGCAAGATCGACAAGGAAACCCGCAACCGCTTCAAGGATACCTTTGATCAGATAAATGCCGGATTACAGGCACTTTTCCCAAAAGTTTTCGGTGGTGGCAACGCTTATCTGGAACTGACGGGCGAAGATCTACTCGATACAGGGGTGACGATCATGGCGCGACCACCGGGCAAGAAGAACAGCACCATCCATCTGCTGTCCGGCGGCGAGAAGGCACTGACCGCATTGGCGCTGGTGTTTGCCATCTTCAAGTTGAACCCTGCACCGTTCTGCATGCTCGACGAGGTCGACGCGCCGCTGGACGATGCCAACGTCGGGCGTTACGCCCGTCTGGTCAAGGAAATGAGTGAAAGCGTGCAGTTCATCTACATCACCCATAACAAGATTGCCATGGAGATGGCGGATCAGTTGATGGGGGTGACCATGCATGAACCGGGTTGTTCACGGCTGGTTGCCGTCGATGTGGAGGAGGCCATGGCCATGGTCGACGCCTGATGATCGACGATAAGGGCACATTCCGTAGCGAAATGCCCCCGTCATGTGCGACAGACGGTGTAAAGTTGTCTTTGGTCGTGCTAGCTTAATGTCACTCGTTTTTTGCGTGGGTAAAACGCCTGTCAGAACATAGAGTTGGCGCCACGTGTTAAAGGGCTTTGAACCCTTTGTTTTCAAGCATATTTTTATAGAGGCACGGGATTACATGGAAATCGGTCTGCGCGAGTGGCTGATCGTCATCGGCATCATTGTCATTGCCGGGATTCTTTTCGACGGCTGGCGCCGCATGCGCGGCGGGAAAGGCAAGTTGAAATTCCGTCTGGATCGCAGTTATTCCAACCTGCCGGACGAAGAGGGCAATGCCGAAGTGCTTGGCCCGTCGCGAGTGCTGGATACCCACAAAGAGCCTGAGCTGGACGAAAGCGATCTGCCGTCGCTCAGCGCTTCTGGGCGTGATCGCGAGCGCGAGCCCAAGCCGGCCAAGGCCAGCAAGCGTGGCAAGCGCGCTGCTGCTGCAGATGCGCAGCAGGGCGACCTGAACCTGAGCGCCGAGCCGCGCGAGCCCGACCTGTTTGCCGACAGCGATGACGACTTCGCCGCGGAAAATACCCGCAGCAACGGTACTGCGCCTGCCAGCAGCAGCGTCAAGGAGCTGCCGCCGGCCGAGGAAGTGCTGGTGATCAGCGTGATCTCCCGCGACGAGGGCGGCTTCAAGGGCCCGGCGCTGCTGCAGAACATTCTGGAAAGCGGCCTGCGCTTCGGCGAAATGGACATCTTCCACCGTCACGAGAGCATGGCCGGTCACGGCGAAGTGCTGTTCTCCATGGCCAACGCCGTCAAGCCTGGCGTGTTCGACCTGGACGACATCGATCACTTCAGCACTCGCGCGGTGAGCTTCTTCCTCGGCCTGCCGGGCCCGCGTCATCCGAAGCAGGCCTTCGATGTGATGGTGGCTGCGGCGCGCAAGCTGGCCCATGAACTGAACGGTGAGCTCAAGGATGACCAGCGCAGCGTGCTGACCGCCCAGACCATCGAGCACTACCGCCAGCGCATCGTCGAGTTCGAGCGCCGTGCGCTGACCCAGAAGCGCTGACAGATCCAGACGAAAGAGCAGCCTGAGGGCGTGCTGGTCGGTTCGGGTGTTGTTATCGCCTGTGCCGGCCTCTTCGCGGGTAAACCCGCTCCCACAGGGACACCACAAGCCTCAAGGGCAGTGGAGTCCCTGTGGGAGCGGGTTTACCCGCGAAGAGGCCGCACAGGCAATAAGGACCTTGAACACCGGGCACCACCCCAGGCTGCTCTTTTGCTTTGCAAGAGAAGACTAATCCCATGACCGCCGAATCCCGCATCCACGAACTGCGTACCCAGCTCGACCAGCACAACTACCGCTACTACGTGCTCGACGAGCCCAGCGTGCCCGATGCCGAATACGACCGCCTGTTCAACGAGCTCAAGGCGCTGGAAGCCGAATACCCGCATCTGGTAACTCCCGACTCGCCCACCCAGCGCGTTGGTGGCGAAGCCCTGGCTGCGTTCAGCCAGGTGCGCCACGAAGTGCCCATGCTCAGTCTGGGCAACGCCTTCGAAGAAGCCGACTTGCGTGAGTTCGGCCGTCGCGTGGTAGACGGCCTCGACCAGCCCGGTGCGGTCGACTACAGCTGCGAGCCCAAGCTCGACGGCCTGGCCGTAAGCTTGCTGTACCGCGACGGCCAGCTGGTACAGGGCGCCACCCGTGGTGACGGCACTACCGGCGAAGACATCAGCGCCAACGTACGCACCGTACGCAACATCCCGCTCAAGCTGCAAGGCGAGGGGTGGCCGGCGGTGCTGGAGGTGCGCGGCGAGGTGTACATGAGCAAGGCCGGTTTCGACCGGCTCAACGCCGCCCAGGCTGAAGCCGGCGGCAAGACCTTCGCCAACCCGCGCAACGCCGCCGCCGGCAGCCTGCGTCAGCTGGATTCGAAAATTACCGCCAGCCGCCCGCTGGAGTTCTGCTGCTATGGCGTCGGCCAGGTGTCCGCGAGCATCGGCGACAGCCACATCGGCATCCTCGAGCAGCTCAAGGCCTGGGGCCTGCCGATCAGCCGCGAGCTAAAACATGCCGCCGGCATCGAAGAATGCCTGGCCTATTACCGCGACATCGGCGAGCGACGTAACAGCCTGCCCTACGAAATCGACGGCGTGGTGTTCAAGGTCAACAGCCTGGCTGCCCAGCGCGAACTGGGTTTCCGCGCCCGTGAGCCACGTTGGGCGATTGCCCACAAGTTCCCGGCCATGGAAGAGCTGACCGAGGTACTGGGCGTCGAGTTCCAGGTCGGCCGCACCGGCGCGGTAACGCCCGTGGCACGCCTGAAGCCGGTCAAGGTCGCCGGTGTGACCGTGTCCAACGCCACCCTGCACAACATGGACGAAATCGCCCGTCTGGGCCTGCGCATTGGCGATACGGTGATCATCCGCCGCGCCGGTGACGTGATCCCGCAGGTGATGCAGGTGGTGCTGGAGCGTCGTCCGGAAGATGCCCGCCCGGTGCAGGTGCCGAGCGAATGCCCGGTATGCGGATCGCAGGTCGAGCGTACCCAGCTGGTCAAGCGTAGCAAGGGCAAGGAAACCACCAGCGAGGGCGCGGTGTACCGCTGCGTCGGTCGCCTGGCCTGTGGCGCCCAGCTCAAGCAGGCGATCATCCACTACGTCTCGCGCCGCGCCATGGACATCGACGGCCTGGGCGAGAAGAGCGTCGAGCAGTTGGTGGACGAAGGCCTGATCGGCTCGCCGGCTGACCTGTACAAGCTGGAGTTCGACCAGATCGTTGGCCTGGAAGGCTTTGCCGAGGTATCCAGCAAGAAGCTGCTGGATGCCATCGAAGCCAGCAAGCGCCCGGGCCTGGCGCGCTTCATCTACGCCCTGGGCATCCCGGACGTAGGCGAGGAGACCGCCAAGGTGCTGGCTCGCTCGCTGGGCAGCCTGGCGCGCGTGCAGCAGGCGCTGCCCCAGGTGCTCACCTACCTGCCGGACATCGGCCTGGAGGTGGCCTACGAGATCCACAACTTCTTCGAGGACGAGCACAACCGCAAGGTCATCAAGCAGCTGCTGGACAGCGGCATGCAACTGCAGGACGAAGGCGAGCTGGCTGCCGAGTTCGCTGCCAGCACCACCTTGGCCGGGATGATCGCCAAGCTCGACATCGCCTCGGTTGGCCCTACCGGTGCCGAGAAGCTGGTGGCCAAGCTCGACAGCCTGGACAAGATCATCGCCGCCGACGGTATCGACCTGCGTCAGGCCCTGGCTGCCAAGCAGGCCGAAGCCGTGCGGGAGTTCTTCAAGGATGAAGCCAACCAGAAGCTGGCCCGGGACATCGAGGCGCAGTTACTGGCGTTCGGCATGCACTGGCGCAGCGAGAAGAAAGTGGCCGAAGGCTTGCCGCTGGCCGGTCAGACCTGGGTGCTGACCGGTACCCTGGAGCGCATGAGTCGCGATATTGCCAAGGAAAAACTGGAAAGTCTGGGGGCCAAGGTGGCGGGTTCGGTTTCTGGCAAGACCCACTGTGTGGTGGCGGGGCCGGGGGCGGGCTCCAAGCTGGCCAAGGCCAGTGAGTTGGGGGTGAAGGTGCTCGATGAAGATGCCTTTGTCACCTTCCTGGGTGAGCAGGGCATCGCTGTCTAGAAGGCCAATGGCAGATCTTGCTGCTTGCACGCTCCCACAGGTCCTGCGCTGGTCTTGCTGTCAGCGCTACCCCTGTAGGAGCGGGTTCACCCGCGAATTGGCAGCTCCAAGCCACCCCGACCGGGACAAGTCATTGAGAAATGATGACTTTTTCTCATCCAGAGGTTGTATCTGCCCCCAAGACCGGTACAATGGCGCCACTCGCTGCTCAGCGAGGCATGTAGTGGTGGCCCCATCGGTCCCCCCGCATTGATTACCCGTTAACCTGGTCAGGCCCGGAAGGGAGCAGCCATAGCGGGAACATCGAGTGCCGGGGTGTGGCTGGTGGGGCCGCCTCCATTACGCAAGTCCTTGAATTCTCAGGGATTTCTCTCTCAAAAATCTCGAAGTGTGACAGCGTTTAGGTACACCTAAGTGGTGCACCGTAAGCGGCATGTTAGCTCCTTCGAATTGACTGAGCCAGTTCCTTTCCTTGAAGCTGATCGAGCTGCAATAGCCTTCGATCCTCTCCACCTTGCCTTATTTCCTGCGCCGCCTCCCATTCCTAATTCCGTCATCTGGTTCACAGTTGCCTGTGCGTTTGTCCACTGGCCGCTTGACCGATCATTTATTCGTAGCTACGATCTTCTCTAAATAGAGAACATGATTGCCAGGAAGGTAATGCAGGTGCACGGGGAAGAGATGAAGGTGACCAGATGAGACTTACACCCTTTGGCGAAGCTGCCAGATTGCTTCGGATGAGGTTTGACGTGTCTCTAAAAGCAATGGCAGAAGCTATGGCTATCAGTTCAGCGCATCTCAGCGGTATAGAGTACGGCGAGAAGCGACTATCTGATAAGCACATTGAAGCTGCGCTAGCGTTCTTTGCTGAACATGCAGATACGGCACAGCTGCATCAGCTTAGGCTTGCTGCAGAACGATCTAAAGATGTTGTTAACACGGCTGAGTTGGACTCTGATGCCAGAGGTCTCGTTGCAGCGTTCGCCCGCAGGCTTCAAGAGGGTAGTGCTCCAACTGAGGAAATTCGTCAGTGGCTTCAGGCTCAGCCGAAGAAGGGGGATTAAGGATTGACGACGCTTTACTCGAACGGGGATGTGAGAACGCCGCAGGGGCTAAAGGTCAGACCTCAAAGTTATTCGTCACTTGAGGAGATCGCTGAGGGTATCCGAGCAGCGCTCCCTCTTCGGTCGGGTGAGCGATACATGTTGGACTGCACCAAAATCTTGGAGCATACCCTCCCGAACGCAGGGTTTAACTACAAGATTGTAGAGGTGGAACAGCTTGACGAATGTGCCGCCTTCACTATTCCTGAAAAGAGCTTGGTGGTGCTGAGAGAAGACATCTACGACATGCTCCATGCAGATAACGTCTTTGGACGCAGTACAGTTGTGCATGAGATGGGGCACATCGTATTGGAGCATGCAGTGACCCTTCATCGGGGAGCTGTCTTGGGACAGCACCGGTTCTATGAGGATTCAGAGTGGCAGGCGAAGGCTATCACTGCGGCAATCATGATGCCTGTTACAGCTTGTGCTGAGGCCGGTACCCCTGAGCGGTTGGCTGAAATGTGCGGTACTAGCATTACGAGTTCAAGGTTCCGATTGGACAACCTTAGGAAGCATGGGAAGTTGACAGGGCAGCGTAGCTTGTTCTGGTAGGTGTCGGTTTGAAGGCATAAAAAAGCCCAAGAGTGCTACCAACACTTCTGAGCTTCTGGTGAGGTGAACGAGGGTCTACCAAACCACCCGCAACCTGCAATATGTCTATGGGAAGACGTGGAGCAGTGTAGTCCTAGCGACTGTGTCGGGCAAGCCAAAACCCTTCCATCCGTCGCAGGAGGGCCACGTATGGCTCGTTCTAGCATCAAGGTTGTGTTTGTGCACCGTTACTCCCGGTTTCGGTTTGGCCGCTGGGAAAGCGTGTGCCAGCACTGGCGGTCTCATCCGGGTCAATTGACCCTGTTCTAAATCGGTTGTCGGCCCTTGTGGCTGCTCAAGTAGAGCGGGTGATTACGATGTAGTCTCTTTGAGAATAGGTCGTAATTACCCATTCAGCCTAGTCAGATGATCGTTGCCAGTGCCTGGGCTAAGGGATTGTCCCCTCGTACCCATAAGGTTCAGGCGTGTCAGCTCAACTACTTATTGAGATGAACATCATGAGCACAAACACAAAGAAGTCCTCCCCTAAAATCGCAAAGCTGGCCTCTGAGACGCTTCGTGATCCTGCTGCCTCCGCTATAGCTAAGAGTTTTGCTGCGTCTGCTTTGGCTCAGGCCAACACAGGTAAGCAAACGAGTGCTGAGATGGAAGCTAAAGCTGGCAAGGCTCTGCAAAGCAGCAAATTCAGCGCTGATACGAAGGCTCTCGCAGCTTCGGTAGTGTCTCAATCCAACAAGCAGCGAGGGAGCAAGTAATGACCATTCATGCAATTCTTACCGTTGACTTGAACGCCTCTGTATCCGCAGCTGCGCGGGCCAAGTTTTACGAGGTGCTGAAGAGCCATCACTACGTGAAACACAAGCTCACTACCCTCTGGACCGTGCAATTTACGGCCAGCACCACGCCAGCCAGCGCTGAGCGGATTGTGCGAGAGCGTGTAGCCCTCGCAGCTAGGACCGCTGGTATCACTGATTACGAAGCTCTGTTCATGCAAGGGACGCAGCCGGCTGCTGAGTGGAAAGGAACGCGCAGTTCGTCGACCCTCTTGACTGACGCGATGCGGCGCTATTAACAGGAGGTCAGGCCCCGCTACGGCGGGGCCTCTTAGTATCTGTTGGAGGTATAGGGGCGGTCCATCTATTAGCCCCTAAGCTATCGGATACTCGTCTGGGTGAATTCATGCGTACCCCATATCTCTGTAACTAATATAAAGCGACCGTCTTACTGCCGAGGCATTAGGTATCCATGGCACCGAAGCAATTACGACAAGCTCAGGCAGCCCTAAGTGTGTTGCTGAAAGCAGCGAATCTCATGACTGAGTATCAAGCATTTAAGGCTTTCGGCACCATGGAGAGTATCTATAGGCGAGTGAAGGCACCTAATGGCTCTATAGTTTGCTTTTCTAATAAGGCGTTGGAGAGTTTTGAGTGTTTGAGTGGGCTTGTATGGCAAATGCTGCCGGGCAGAGGGGTTGTCGAGTCGATTGATATTGATCTTGCATGTAGAGAAGTTCTCGGACGTTGGTACGAGGACGGTATCGCCAATACAGTAGAATGCTTTATTGGTGAAGTTGAAGAGGTAGCGGCTAACTTTGTGGGTGAGTATGACTTCTATTCAACTTTGAGTGGTATTAAATTTACAGATTTTGATAGTTTTAATATCGGTGGTGTGGTCATTAGCAAGCCTTGTCTCAGTGTGTTGAAGTCAAGTGTTGCTCAAGATGGAGTTATAGATTCCGCATGGAGGGAAACTAAACACGGCTTGTGGCTAAGTGCTCGGGTTAAAGGAAGCCCAAATAGCGCAGAGCGTCGGTTCTTCGAATTGGTAAAGGCAACCTGTGGCCTGCTTGCTCTCTCTTGTACTGTTTGCTTGGAACGCGGCGGAGCGGCAGTGCGCCTTGTGCCTGGGTTGGAAGGCCGTTTCAAACCGCGGGCGGTCACGTGGTTTTCCATAAATTCTAATTCTAATTTGCTCCATCTCAAAACTAGCTTCGATGGCATTCAATGTTTGGACTTCACTAGAGAACATGCGGACTCTCTTGTATCCTGCGAATGGTTCAAAGCAATTACTTGCATCATACAGGCTGATGCGAGAGGAGACGCGGAAAGTGCTCTATGTCGTGCTCTTTACTGGTTCTTTGATGCGCAGGCAGATACAAGTCTTGAAATGAAATTCGTTAAGTATTGGAGCTGTATTGAATGTATGTTTTCAATTAGTAAGTCTAAGGTTACTGAGCAGATTAGGAGAGGGCTGACGGCTTTACTTTGTTATGGTCGTCATCGTTATTCTAGTCCTGAAGCGTGGGAGCTCATAGACCGGCGAGTAGTCCAGCTCTACCAGCTTCGTAGTGACGCAGTTCACGATGCGAGGCATGATCACATCGTCTTACGAGATGTCGTGGATGTTAGTAAGTGGGCTGCTTTCATCCTGATCGAGATATCAATGATGATATCCCAGGGAATGGTCAGTCGCTCGCAGTTGAAGGCTGATGTAGAGTGTATTCATAAGTTTCACGGTTCAGCGGCGGTCAAAACGGTCTGATGATGCTTTGAATTTCGTGTTTGTTACTAAGATCTTCAGTTATGTTTGTCAGCATGGGATAGGCTGCTTAGTTGTGGTGTTGACGCCGGTGTCTCAGAATTATTCTTAAGGAGGGGAAGTGGGAGAGTGTGTGTTGTGTGGTATCTCGATTACGTCAGATAATGACTCCGAAGAGCACATCTTGATTAATGCTATTGGTGGGCGTTATAAAGTGTCCGGTGTGCTTTGTGTGAGGTGTAATAATGGTGCTGGACAAACTTGGGATAGCGCCTTAGCTAAGGATCTTCAGTCATTGGGACTGTTGATTGGAGTGGAAAGGGAGCGTGGAGTACTGCCCTCTCTCGCGATTGAGAGTCTCGATGGCGACCAGCTCTTGCTGCATGCGGATGGTAGCATGAGTCCGGCTAGAGCTAAGTTCACTGAGACTCCTGACGGCGCCGGAGCGGTGAAGATTGAAATTGTTGCTCGCACTCCTGAAGAGGCGCGCAAGATTCTTAAGGGGGTTAAAAAGAAGTATCCTCAATTTGATTTGGAATCGGCAATTGCACAGGCTGGTTTGCAATCTAGGTACTCTAAGAGTCCGCTGAACTTTTCAATGGGGTTTGGTGGTGCTCTCTCGGGGCGTTCGCTAGTCAAGTCCGTACTCTGCTTCGCCGTAGTCAATGGTGTTGCAGCTAAAGACTGTACCAATGCCAGGCAGTACTTGCTGGAGGACGCAGCAGAGGCATGCTTCGGGTACTGGTATGAGAGTGATTTAATTCTGCGTAGGCCGGAAGGGGTTCCGCTACACTGTGTAGCAGTGAGTAACCAGGGGACGGATGGTCAATTGCTTGGGTATATAGAATTCTTCGGCGTCAGGCGCATGGTTGTATGCTTAGCCGAAAGTTATTCGGGTGCGCCTGTGCACGCTAGCTACTGCATTGATCCAAGAAACTCCCAGAGAATAGTTGTAGAGTTTAACTTGGGTCTAAATAGGGCTGATATCCAGGCTTCATACAACTATGAGCGTATTCCGGAGGGCAGCATTGAGCGTGCGTTTGACTCTGTTCTACGTGAGGCGGTGAAGCGCTCAGCCATAAGAGCAAGAGATCAAGCTATTGATAGGGCAGTGCAACATGCATTCAGTAACCTTGATGTGGATGAGGGCGCCATTCTCACTGATCAGGACGTTGAAAAGCTTTCCGGCTTGCTCATGCATGAGCTGACGCCTTACCTTATGCATGTTCTTGGGAATAGGCGGCGACGGGATGAGCGCTAATCTTTTTTCAAGCGCTCTCTTGTGGGTTATTAGGCAGATTTGTGTCGGCGGCCATTTGAGTTCTACGATATGGTCGTTATGAGAGACCACGATCAATGTGGGTCAAGATTAAGCCCGTTAAACGCGCCATACTGGCATTAGATTTTTAAATATAGAAATATGGCCTTTTGCCATCACTGTCGTAGCCGCTCTATCACCGACGCAAGGGCTTCAGCATTGGTATCCAGCGCCTGGAGTACCACCATGGTATTCTCGTGTACGTTGATGCTTCCCCGCTGTCTTATCCAGGTACTGACTTCTTCAACTGACGCTCTGAGGGCGATCTGATGCAGCAATTCCAGGGTATCAGCTATGGCAGCGGCCTTTTCATTATCCATTAAAGACATCTCCTATTCATTGTAGCGACTTGGTAGGTGTGGTTAGGCCCTTGCCCTCATGGCACGCTGTACGGTGCTCAGACTTACGTGAAGCCTCTCCGCAGCCTGACGGAATGACAGTCCTTTAGTAGCCCCGTCACCAGCGATAGCAGCCCTTATGGCTGCATCATCTACGGTCTTTACGCGGCCCTTGTACGCGCCTCGTTCCTTGGTCTTTACGATCCCCTCTCGCTGCCGTTCTTTGATCATAGCTCGCTCAAACTGGGCTACGGCGCCCATCATCGACAGCATTAGGTGCTGCGTTGGGTTGTCCTCACCAGTGAATTCAAGCTGTTCCTTGTTGAAGCGGATGTGTACGCCTCGCTTGGTCAGATCTTCAACCAGCTTCAGCAGATCGGCTAGGGAGCGAGGCGGTCGATACTGTGAACAAGGATTACATCACCTTCCCGAACATAGTCCAGCATAGCTTGAAGCTGAGGTCGGTCAGTGTTAGCACCGCTAAGCTTCTCTGTGAAGACCTTGTCCAAGGCAACGCCGTCAAGCTGACGATCTAGATTCTGGTCTACCGAACTAACGCGAATGTACCCAACTCGTGCCATATCTCCGCCTCTGTATTCATTTGGTTCTAGATGTTGGCAGTGTGCCTGTATTCATTAACTAAAAAAAGTCTAATGAATACGGGTTCTGGCCGTTGGCTGTAGTCATGAACTTGTGGTCGCTCAGGTAGAGGCTACTGACTACAGGATCATGAAAAGGGGATAGCTAAACTTTGCTGGCTCGCAGCGATGGATCGTTGGTTGCCAACGAAGTAGGATCCGTAGTGACGGGATAGGCTTGCGCTGTCGAACAGAAAGGGACTAATGATGAGTGATTGGGAAGACCTTTGCGAAACGTTACAGATTGATCCTCAAGATCCTGATGGCCTGGAGGACCTGCTAGAACGTGAATCGAGAGAAGAGCGCATAAGGTCTTTAGGAGACGGATTACTCGGTCTGAGGGCTCTGCTGAAGGTTCACGCAGATCCATCTTGCTTGCGTTGTGGGGGGCGAAGGTTACCTCGGTAGATACAAGGACATTGAAAGGGGGCGGTGCTTCCTATGTCTTCCTGATTCGACTTGGGAAAGCGTTGTGCAGGGTGGCTGAGATGGATCTATCGTCGCTTGCGCTGTGATCCATGTAGAGTCGGCTGATTACTGCTATCAGGAACGTGCCTAATGCTCATTCATGCGTTCGACCCAACCGATTTCATGGTCTGCCATAACTTGGCAGTCCGGCCGCTGATAATGTCACCAAGCTGCATTGCATCAGTCGATCAGGGCGTACACGCGATGCATACGCGTGTCGAGGACCTGAGTCTTGATGCCGTTCGTGAAGGGCAGTTCCGCTCAGCACTCACTCCTCGCGCGCGTGTGTTCATGCTCGGCTTCATGCTCAGCAGGAGAATGACGATCACCGACGGATACGGCTCGCAACTGGGGTGGGGTGACGAAGACCGCTTCATTAGAATCTACGAAGTGGAGCTTCAGATGGAAGAAGTGCGGCGGCGAGTTGCTCCAACCGCTCCATCTAGGCTTGGCTGCATCTGGGTGGCTGAAGAGGGCGCTGCGTCCCGTGAAATGCTGGGAATGATGTTCGGAACGGCTCGACACATTGTCTCAGTGGGCATCGTTCACTCTATTAACTCACTGAGAGCTGATGCGAGCCTTTACGACCGATTCGCTGAAACAGGTGACCTAGGCGCTGCGGAACTTTATTGGCAAGGGCGCGAGCTTGATGGGTGCTGGGAAATTTTGTTGGACGGGGCTATCCATGTCACCCGAGATGATGAGCTTCAGGTGCTACTACAGGACTGCCGAGACGTAGGGCACTGCCTACCATCGCCTGCGTGAGGCATTCACCCGTCGACTGAGGGTGGAGCAGAACCATCATCTGAATCGCCCCTGGTTTCCCAGGCACTCTCCAAGCCCAGACAATATCGTTTCTCATACTCTACTGGCGACAGCTGCATAGCACTGCCGTGTCCGTCCCGATGCAGCGGAGTAGGCGCTGTCGTCCTACCCGCATCGAAAGCCCGGTATCAGCAGGTACTCATTACTTTAAAGAAACCTGTTTGGCCTCAAGCTTGAGTTCCTTGAGACGCTTCAGCAATGTGCTGATATTCGTGCGTGCCGAGCCTTCATTGGCCAGTCGCAGGCGCTTGATCGCGATAACGGAGTCGCCCACGCCAGCAGTAAAGGGCGTTCGAATGATCTCTCGAAAGATAACGGTGTTTGAAGCTGACTCGGTCAGGGTGTACTCGGCCTCGCAGGTGACTTCGAAATCCAGGCCGAAAATGGGTTGGTCGACGCGTAGCAGGTTGGCGCGCAGGGTGTAGGCAGCGGGTGCTTCGCCAAGCAGATCAGCATTGGCAAGTGATTGTTTGAGTGCAGCACCAAAGTCGGGACCGTCGATCTCCGAAGTCCAGAGCGGGTTGGTGGCGTCCCCGCCATTTACCTCGGTTACCTGGATGTTTCGATGCAGGCGTTGGTCGTAAAACTGCGCATCGGTTTGGTCGGATGTCACGGACATCCCGGAGATCTGGGCGGGCGAGGCGCAGCCTGTGCAAAGGGCGATAAATACCGAGACTAGAAACACACGGAAGTAGGTCACTTGAATAATCCTTGAGTGATATGCCGGTGATGCAAGACGAAAGCCATACATCGTGTATGGCTTCAACGATCGAAAAGGCCGCCCCGCGGCATCATTGGGGCGTGCAGGGCTCAGGCCGAGCGCTGCGCTGATCGGCAGATGCCCTTACAGGTTGTACTTTTCATCGATTCTGCGTTTGTCGAGCGTGTAGCGCTTGAGGTCGATCGAGTCGGATTCCAGCTTGGCATCGAGCTCGTCCATGTCGTGCTTTTTCAGGGTTGCAATGTGAGCTTTGGTGGCTTGGTAGTTGATCATCTCTGCGGCGTCATGCCCGCTCACTGGGTCCCAAGCAATGGAAAGCGGCCAGAACAGCAGGTTCACCACGCCAAAGCCATATGCGCGACCGTAGAACGACCCCCCACCTGGAAGCAGGCCAAGGCCGGCAGCAAGCCCTGGGCTTTTTTCTTCAACCGCGAGGTTTCTGGCGCGATAGCTGGCAAGTTCCGACTCTTGGGCCGAATTGAGGCCGGTAGCACAACCAGTGGTCAGCGCTATCAGTGCGGCAGCGGTCAGATTTCGAATTGTGGACATGCAACATTTCCTGAGTGTGAGTACTGTTCTCGGCGCACGGCTGGGCGCGGAGGCGCGTAACTCTACACTGGGTGGTGGCTTATTGATATTGAATTGCCATCACTCCGTTCAGATTATGATCTCTTCAGCTGGTGGTTTTATCCTGGTCGCTTTAAGGCAACTGTTGAACTGCCCTGTTTTCTTCCATGCCCCTGCCGCCGACAGCTTCATCAGCCGCAGGAATTTCGGGCATGCCAGGTGATCTTCTTCAGGGCACTGTGCGGCATGCCGCAAGCCCTTGCTCATCGCCTGCAAGCGCCTGATCCGTGCATCCAGTTCGTCGGCCTTGGCGATCAGCATCTGCCGGTCGACCTGCAGGTCCACCAGCATTGCCCCCACTTCATCCAGCGAAAACCCCGCAGCCTGGCCCAGGGCTATCAGGGCCAGCCTGTCCGCCACATCAGCTGCAAACTGCCGCCGCTGGCCGCGCCCGGCAAGTGATTTGAGCAGGCCTTTCTTCTCGTAGTAGCGCAGCGTCGAGGCGGGTACGCCTGTGCGTTTGGCGACGTCGGCAATATCCATTTCGGAGCCCTTGACTTGAAGTTGACTTCAACTTCTATGCTGCGCGGCATGGTGATGACCGTCAATCTTCGAGGGCTAGTTCAATGACGTTTGCTGCGATGTTTACTGCTGCTTTGCCAATTGGTATCGGTGCCACGATGGTAATGGACTTGTGGGGGCTGCTGCTGAGGCGGATGGGTGTCGCCACGCTGAACTTCGCCATGGTCGGGCGTTGGGCGGGGCATTTGCTGCACGGGCGTGTGCGGCATCAGGCGATTGCCAAGGCCGAGCCGATTCGGCATGAGCTGGTGTTGGGGTGGGGGATTCATTACGCCATCGGCGTGCTGTTCGCGATGCTGCTGGTTGTGATTGCAGGGGAGGGATGGTTACTGGCGCCTTCCTTGTTGCCCGCGGTAGTTGTTGGTGTGGTGACGGTCTTGGCGCCTTTGTGCTTCATGCAGCCGGCGATGGGCGCGGGGTTCTTTGCGTCGAGGACGCCGACGCCTGCGCGCAACTGCCTGAAGAGCCTGGCCACGCATTTTGTGTTTGGCGTGGGAATGTTCTTGAGTGCGGGTTTGCTTGCGGCTGTGTGAGAGCGGCGAGGTGCAGGGCTTGAGGGGGGCGACACATTCCTCAAGGCGAGTAATCGGTAGCAATAATGCGATCTTCTTTCAGGATGCTTCCTACAACTGTCAGGGCAATTTCCCGCTTTTGCTGTAGGAGGTGTCGAAATATCCTACGCACTCCGTCGACTCCCGTCTGATTGTCCCGGGAATCACTGCCCACTAGGCTTTTGCGGTCGCTGTCGGTTCAGCGATCGGGTGTGGAAGCCTGGGCAGTACACGGGACAGTTGTCATTTATGGCGGCTGTGCGCTGGAGGTATTCGTACCTGCCGGGTCTACCGTGTACCTGGTCTTCCACCCCGCGTACAGTTGCCACCCTAATGCGTGGAAGCGGAAGGGGACAACACAGCCAACACGGAGCTGTCATGAAAAAACTGGTCCCCGATCCACCTCACGTCTTCGAGCTTCCCCAAGGTAAATCCCTTTCCCGCGCCATCAGCGAAGGCATCGTGCCGATGGAGTTCGCGTTGATGAATGTCACCCACTATCTGATGTTTGCCTATAGCGACAGCCGGCGGGCGCTGGAGCGTATCCAGGACGAGGAGACGCGGCAGTTGCTGGAGCACGGGTTACGGGCCATGCAGATTGCCTGGGGGCAGGCGGATGCTATGGCACTGGCAGTTGAGCGTAGAAACCAGTGAAAACGGCCTTGGAGTAAGTAGAGATAGCAGGGATATCAAATAACCCTGTGGAAGCTGGCCCAGCCCTTTGGGCTGCGCTGTCGCATAGAGAACTGAATTCGCAAGCGGTCCGTGCATCCTGTGGGAGCGGCTTTAGCCGCGAAGAAACCAACGCGGTGCATGGCACCGGCTGCGCCGGTGTTCGCGGCTAAAGCCGCTCCCACAGGGGCGTGCAGGCTTCGGGAGGGTTTGCCTTTCATCAGGTATGCGTGGCTCAGGGGCGAGCCACAGACATGGGTTCTTGGTTGCCCGCCCCCCCATACCGCTGCACAATCCGCTCGATCTTCCCCGACTGCTTCATCCGCACCAGCGCCCGCAGCAGCCCCTGCGTCGGAATCGAGGGATCGTTGCGCACCATGCACCCCAGGTCCTGCTCCTCCAGTACCGCCAGCGCCTGCAAGCGCTGCCCGGCCGGCAAGCCCTGGTTGAACCACTGCAGCGACAGCTGGTTGCTTACCGCATGCCGATAGCGCCCGGCCTGCAGCTTTTGCAGCACCAGCAACTGGTTGCGGCTGTCCTCGCGGTGCAGGTGGCCCTGGTCGAGTAGCGCTTGCAAGGTCGGATAGGTGTAGCCAAGCACTGTGCCGATGGCCTGGGCAGGCAGTTGCTCCGGGGCCATTGGGGTGCTGTCGCCAACGCGGCCTACCAACAGGTCGCGCTGGTGCAGCAGCGGGATGCTCCAGACAAAATCCCCCGGCCGGTCATTGAACCACTGGGTGCTGACATAGCAGCGCACATCGATATCGCCGCTGTCCATGGCCTCCTGCAGGCGCAGGCGGGCCATGACATGGTACTCAGGGCGAACGCCAACCTCTTTGGCCACCGCCTGCATCAGGTCGTACAGCAAACCCTCCACCGGCTGATCGCCTTCGATGCGCACCAGCGGCATGCTCCAGCTCTCGGCGACAGAAAAACGCAACACGGGCTGTTCAGCCTGGCTGTAGGTGCTCCACAGCAGCAACAGGGCCAGCAGTCTTCGCAAAGGCAATCCTCCCTGGATGGCGCGCCAGTTTCAAAGCTTAGACGACTTGCGCAGGGTGCAATTTTGCCCCCGCTCCGCTAGCATTAGCGATCTTCCGCTCGATCAGGCTACGATGGTTTTTCGATGAGTTATCAGGTTCTTGCACGTAAATGGCGTCCGCGCTCGTTCCGCGAAATGGTCGGCCAGGCCCATGTGCTCAAGGCCTTGATCAACGCCTTGGACAACCAGCGCCTGCACCATGCCTACCTGTTCACCGGTACCCGGGGTGTGGGCAAGACCACCATTGCGCGCATCATCGCCAAGTGCCTAAACTGCGAAACCGGCATCACTTCCACTCCGTGCGGCACCTGTTCGGTATGCCGGGAGATCGACGAAGGCCGTTTCGTCGACCTGATCGAGATCGACGCCGCCAGCCGCACCAAGGTCGAGGATACCCGCGAACTGCTCGATAACGTGCAGTACGCCCCGAGCCGTGGGCGCTTCAAGGTCTACCTGATCGACGAAGTGCACATGCTCTCGACTCACTCGTTCAACGCCTTGCTCAAGACGCTGGAAGAGCCGCCGCCCTACGTCAAGTTCATCCTCGCCACCACCGACCCGCAGAAGCTGCCGGCGACCATCCTGTCGCGCTGCCTGCAGTTCTCGCTGAAGAACATGAGCCCGGAGCGGGTGGTCGAGCATCTCAGCCACGTCCTGGCCGCCGAGAACGTGCCGTTCGAGCCGGATGCCCTGTGGTTGCTGGGCCGCGCGGCCGATGGCTCGATGCGCGATGCCATGAGCCTGACCGACCAGGCCATCGCCTTTGGCGAAGGCAAGGTGCTGGCCGCCGATGTGCGGGCCATGCTCGGCAGCCTTGACCATGGCCAGGTCTACGGTGTGCTGCAGGCGCTGCTCGAAGGCGATGCCCGGGCCTTGCTGGAGGCCGTGCGCAACCTCGCCGAGCAGGGGCCGGACTGGGCTGGCGTGCTGGCCGAGATGCTCAATGTGCTGCACCGCGTGGCGATTGCCCAGGCGTTGCCGGAAGCGGTGGACAACGGCCAGGGCGACCGTGAGCGAGTGCTGGCGCTGGCTTCGGCACTGCCAGCCGAGGACGTGCAGTTCTATTACCAGATGGGCCTGATCGGCCGCCGTGACCTGCCCTTGGCGCCGGACCCGCGTGGCGGCTTCGAAATGGTCCTGCTACGCATGCTGGCGTTCCGACCCGCCGACACCGACGACGCGCCGAAGCCGATACTAAAGCCAGTGGGGATCAGCCAGGCCACAGCTGATCCTGCAACACCGGTGGCAGCGCCGGCGGTTGCCGTGGCGCCACCGGCCGCTGCGGTCGTGGAGCCTGTTGCACTGGCCGCCGCGCCACAAGTGCAGGCGCCGGTCGAGCCAGCGCCACAGCCGGTGGTCGAGCCTGTGGTGGCAGCTGAGCCTGCACCGGTCAGTGAACCTGAGCCAGAGCCAGAGCCCGCGGCAGAGGTGGTTGACCTGCCATGGGAAGAGCCCGCAGCAGCGCCCGCACCGGTAGTGGTCGAGCCTGCGCCGGCTTCTGCATCACCCCCTGTGCCCACGCCAGCGCCTGCCGCCCCGGTACCCGATGACGAGCCGCCCTTCGACCCGTCCGCCTATGCCGCCGTGGGCATGGACCGTGACGATGAACCGCCACTGGACGAAGACTATTACGGCGGCGAGAGCGACCCGGTCGGCTTCAGCTACCTGGACGAACTGGTCGAGCATGTCCAGGAAGAAACGCCCAAGCCGGCAGCCGAACCGCTGCCAGCAGCCAAGCCGGCCACCGGCCTGGCCCTGCAATGGCTGGAATTATTCCCACAGTTGCCTGTATCCGGGATGACAGGCAACATCGCGGCAAACTGTACGTTGATTGCCGCTGATGGCGACGACTGGCTACTGCACCTGGACCCTGGCCAGGGTGCGCTGTTCAACGCCACCCAGCAGCGGCGCCTGAACGAAGCGCTCAACCAGCACCTGGGGCGCACGCTGAACCTGCGCATCGAGCTGATCCTGCCCGAGCAGGAAACCCCGGCCCAGGCAGCGGCGCGCAAGCGTGCCGAGCGCCAGCAGGACGCCGTCACCGCGATCGAGCAGGATCCGTTGATCCAGCAGATGATCAAGTTGTTCGGCGCCAAGGTGCGGCAGGATACTATTGAGCCTGTAGAAGCCCTGGTGAATCAGGGCCAGTAACGGATAACCATGCGGCCGGCCCGGTGCCGGGCCGCATTACATGACCCAATCGAGGTATACCCCCATGATGAAAGGTGGCATGGCCGGCCTGATGAAGCAGGCCCAGCAGATGCAGGAAAAGATGCAGAAGATGCAGGAAGAGCTGGCCAACGCCGAAGTCACCGGCCAGGCCGGTGGCGGCCTGGTGAGCGTGGTGATGACCGGTCGTCACGACGTCAAGCGTGTCAGCATCGACCAGAGCCTGATGTCGACTGATGAAGACGACAAGGAAGTACTGGAAGACCTGATCGCCGCTGCGCTGAACGACGCTGTGCGCAAGGTCGAGCAGAACAGCCAGGACAAGATGGGCAGCATGACTGCCGGCATGCAACTGCCGCCGGGCTTCAAGATGCCGTTCTAAGGGCATTGCGATACCGAAAACCGCCGCTGAGATTCAGCGGCGGTTTTTTTTATCTTGTGCAGGTCCGGCCCTATCGCCGGCAAGCCAGCTCCCACAGCTCAGGTGCAAAACCCTAGGCCAGCGCTATACCTGTGGGAGCTGGCTTGCCGGCGATAGGGCCCTCTGATTTGACGCCATTGCCCCCGCTGGGTATAAACCGCCTCTTATTGATTTGTCAGGCCTTTCCCATGAGCTTCAGCCCTCTCATCCGCCAACTGATCGATGCCCTGCGTATTCTCCCGGGTGTCGGCCAGAAAACCGCCCAGCGCATGGCCTTGCAACTGCTCGAGCGTGACCGCAGTGGCGGCCTGCGCCTGGCCCAGGCCTTGACCCAGGCCATGGAAGGGGTTGGGCATTGCCGCCAGTGCCGCACCCTGACCGAGCAGGAGCTGTGCCTGCAATGCGCTGACACGCGCCGTGACGATACCCAGTTGTGTGTGGTCGAAGGGCCGACCGATGTGTATGCGGTGGAGCAGACCGGCTACCGTGGTCGTTACTTCGTGCTCAAGGGCCACTTGTCGCCGCTGGACGGCTTGGGGCCGGAGGCGATCGGGATTCCGCAGCTGATGGCGCGGATCGAGGAGCAAGGCACCTTCACCGAGGTGATCCTGGCGACCAACCCGACGGTGGAAGGGGAGGCGACGGCGCATTACATTGCCCAGTTGCTGAGCGAGAAGGGCCTGGTGGCGTCGCGGATTGCCCATGGTGTGCCGCTGGGGGGCGAGCTGGAGATGGTCGATGGTGGGACTCTGGCCCATGCATTCGCGGGGCGGCGGCCGATTTCGCTCTGATTCAGAATTGCCGGGGCCGCTTTGCGGCCCATCGCCGGCAAGCCAGCTCCCACAGGTCGTGGAAGCTGGCTTGCCGGCGATGGGGCGCAAAGCGCCCCTGAATACTCAGTATTCGCTGAGGGAAAACTCAGTGAGGCAGAAGGTCGGCACACCCGCCGCCTGCAACCGGCGCGACCCGTCCAGCTCCGGCAAATCAATGATCGCCGCTGCCTCGAACACCTGCGCCCCGGTCCGACGCACCAGGCTGGCCGCTGCCAGCAGCGTACCGCCAGTAGCAATCAAGTCATCGAAGATCAACACCGAATCCCCTTCGCACAGGCTGTCGGCATGCACTTCCAGGAAGGCTTCGCCGTACTCGGTCTGGTAACCCTCGCTCAGCACGTCAGCCGGCAGCTTGCCCTGTTTGCGGAACAGGATCAGTGGCTTGTTCAGCTGGTGGGCGATGATCGAGCCGATCAGAAAGCCCCGCGCATCCATGGCGCCGATGTGGCTGAACTCGGCCTCGACATAGCGCTCGATGAACTGGTCGGCCACATAGCGCAGCCCGCGCGGCGACTGGAACAGCTGGGTGATGTCGCGGAAGATCACGCCGGGTTTGGGGAAGTCCACTACCGGGCGGATCAGGGCTTTGAGGTCGAAGGCGTCGCTGTGCATTGTTGCGGGTATCCTGGGAAAACCAATGCCCAAGTATACCCGCTAAACGCCGGCCTCAGGCCTCGATTGCACCGCCGGCCAGCGCGCATAGCTGGATCGGGTCGAGGATGTGCACTTCCTTCCCTTCGGCACGGATCAGGCCGTTCTGCTGGAAGCGGGTGAACACCCGCGACACGGTTTCCACCGCCAGGCCCAGGTAATTGCCGATTTCGTTGCGCGACATGCTCAGGCGGAACTGGTTGGCCGAATAGCCGCGGGCACGGAAGCGCGCCGACAGGTTGACCAGGAAGGTGGCAATACGCTCGTCGGCGGTCTTTTTCGACAGCAGCAGCATCATTTGCTGGTCGTCGCGGATTTCCCGGCTCATAACCCGCATCAGCTGGCGGCGTAGCTGCGGCAACTGCACCGACAGCTCGTCGAGGCGCTCGAACGGGATTTCGCACACCGAGGTGGTTTCCTGGGCCTGGGCCGACACCGGATAAGCCTCGGTATCCATGCCCGACAGGCCGACCAGCTCGCTGGGCAGGTGGAAGCCGGTGATCTGTTCTTCGCCGCTGTCGCTGAGGCTGAAGGTTTTCAGGGCGCCGGAACGTACTGCGTAGACCGAGCCGAAATTGTCACCTTGGCGGAACAGGAACTCGCCTTTTTTCAGCGGCCGCCCACGCTTGACGATTTCGTCCAGTGCATCCATGTCTTCCAGGTTCAGTGACAGAGGCAGGCACAGGGGGGCCAGGCTGCAGTCCTTGCAATGAGCCTGGTTGTGTGGGCGCAGTTTGACTGGCTCGGACATTTTCATTCGATCCTTGTGGGAAAGCACACATAAGACGTAAGGGTAACTCACGGCGTAGGTCGTAGGCCAGCGTGCGCTGTTGTGGTGCGAACCGGCCAGGCCCCGGCGGGTGCGCGCCGGGGCCTTCGCTGTGCCCATAGTGTGCCTGGCAAGGAAACTTGTCCATGTGGTTGAACGACTCGGTTTCAGATCACCCGCGAAAAGCGCTGGCGGTTGTGCATCGCCAGGTAGGCGTCGAACACCATGCACACCGAGCGCGCCAGCAGGCGGCCGGCCGGCAGGATGCGGATGCCCTCGTCGTCCAGGCGGATCAGGCCGTCGCGCTGCAAGGTCAGCAATTCTGGCCAGAGGTCGTTGAAGTAGCCGCGAAAATCGATGGTGAAGGCCTGTTCGATCGGCGCGAAATCCAGCTCGAAATGGCAGATCAGCTGCTGGATCACCGCCCGGCGTATGCGGTCGTCGTGATTGCACAGCAAGCCGCGCTGGGTGGCCAGCTGGGCGTTGGACAGGCTGTCCTGGTAGGTGTTGAGGTCGCTGCTGTTCTGGCAGTACAAGTCGCCGATCTGGCTGATGGCCGATACGCCCAGGCCGATCAGGTCGCAGTGCCCATGAGTGGTGTAGCCCTGGAAGTTGCGTTGCAGGCTGCCTTCTTCCTGGGCGATGGCCAGCTCGTCGTCGGGCAGGGCGAAGTGGTCCATACCGATGTAGCGGTAACCGGCTGCGGTCAGCTGGTCGATGGTGGCGTGCAGCATCTCCAGCTTGGCGGCCGCGTTGGGCAGGTCATTGCTGTCGATGCGCCGTTGCGGCATGAAACGCTCGGGCAGGTGGGCGTAGTTGAACACCGACAGGCGGTCGGGTTGCAGGTTGATCACTTCTTCGACGGTGCGGGCAAAGCCTTCCGGGGTTTGCTTGGGCAGGCCGTAGATCAGGTCGAGGTTGATCGAGCGGAACTGCAGGGTGCGCGCGGCTTCGATCAGGGTGCGGGTCTGTTCCAGGCTCTGCAGGCGGTTGACCGCGCGCTGCACGGCCGGGTCGAGGTCCTGCACGCCCAGGCTGACGCGGTTGAAGCCCAGCTCGCGGAGCAGGCCCATGGTCGACCAGTCGGCTTCGCGCGGGTCGATCTCGATGCCGTAGTCGCCGGAATCATCGTCCAGCAGGTGGAAATGCTGGCGCAGGGTGGCCATCAGCTGGCGCAGTTCCACATGGCTGAGGAAGGTCGGTGTGCCGCCGCCGAAATGCAGCTGTTCAACACGCTGTTTAGGGTCGAGGTGGCAGGCGATCAGCTGGATTTCCTGCTCCAGGCGCTGCAGGTAGGGCGCGGCGCGGCCGCGGTCCTTGGTGATGACCTTGTTGCAGGCGCAGTAGTAGCAGATGTTGGCGCAGAACGGCACGTGCACGTACAGCGACAGCGGGCGCACGGCCCGACGGCTCTCGCGCAGGGCGTGGAGCAGGTCGAACGAGCCCACTTCGCTGTGCAGTTGCACGGCGGTCGGGTAAGAGGTGTAGCGTGGTCCGGCCAGGTCGTAGCGGCGGATCAGGTCGGTATCCCAACGTAGGTCGTCGAGCATGAGGGCGGTCCCCGGAAAGAGCAGCAGTGCCCCGGAGTCTATGGCCGTCTGTAGGAATCTGTGTTGATTTGTATCAAGGGGAATCGGCGGTGCAATCGGGGGCCGCCGTGCGGCCCAATCGCCGGCAAGCCCGCTCCCACAGGGACCGTGCAAGCCTCAAGCCTTGTGCAGTCCTGTGGGAGCTGGCTTGCCGGCGCCCCCTCAATGCCCCATCAACCAATGCTGATGCGGCCCGGGCAGGGTCCATACCCCAAACAGCATCACCAGCACGCCACCCGCCAGCCGTACACTGCGCCGTTTCAACAATCTGTTTACTCGCTCAGCCGCTAGCCCCGTGGCCAGCAACACCGGCCAGGTCCCTACGCCAAACGCCAGCATCAATGCCGCACTGTACCCGGCATTGCCCTGGCTGGCCGCCCACAGCAATGTGCTGTACACCAACCCGCACGGCAACCATCCCCACAAGGCCCCCAGCAACAACGCCCGCGGCACACTGGATACTGGCAGCAAGCGCGACGCCACCGGTTGTATATGCCGCCACAGCCCCCGGCCCAGCGCCTCGATGCGGGTCAGCCCGCTCCACCAGCCGGCCAGGTACAGCCCCATGGCGATCAACAGCAGCGCCGCCACCACCCGCAGCGCCAACGCCGCCGGGCTGCTGGCCACGGCCCAGCCGGCCAGGCCCAGCAGCAGGCCGGCACCGGCATAACTGAGAATGCGCCCAAGGTTGTACGCCAGCAGCAGGCGCAAGCGCCGGCCACGTTGTTCGGGCGGGATGGCAAGGGTCAGCGCGCCCATCAGGCCGCCGCACATGCCCAGGCAGTGGCCGCCGCCGAGCAGGCCGAGGATCAACGCCGAGCCCAGCAGGGGCAGCAGGTCAGGCACGGGGTGGGGGTTCCTTGTCGGTGTCGGCCTGGCTGTCGTCAGGCTTCACCGCCGCCTGGTGGCGCGGGTCCTGGTCGTCGAACAGGATGCTGTGGGCCGGGCTTTCCAAGTCGTCGTACTGGCCGCTGTCCACCGCCCAGAAGAAGATGTACACGGCCACGCCGACCAGCAGCAGGGCCGCGGGGATCATGACATAGAGGGCGGGCATGGTGACTTCCTCCCGGGCAAGGGCGCTTCATTCGTTGGCAAACCCGATGCCGGCGGCAGGCGGGTCAGGCGCAGGGCGTTGAGTACCACGATCAGTGAACTGACCGACATGCCGATGGCTGCCCACACCGGGGTGATCCAGCCGAGCGCGGCGAACGGCAACATCAGGCCATTATACAGGGTCGCCCAAAGCAGGTTCTCGAGGATGTTGCGGCGGGTGCGGCGGGCCAGCTCGAAGGCCTGTACCAGCGCCTGCAGGCGGTTGGACAGCAGCACGGCGTCGGCGCTGGTCTTGGCCAGGTCGGTGGCGCTGCCCATGGCGATGCTGATGTCGGCGGCGGCCAGCACCGGTACGTCGTTGACCCCGTCGCCCAGCATCAACACCTTGCGCCCGGCCGCCTGCAGCGCCTTCAGCCGGTCCAGTTTGTCGTCCGGGCGCAGGCCACCGATGGCCTGGTCGATGCCCAGCTGCGCGGCCACTTCGGCAACCATCGGCGAGCTGTCGCCCGACAACAGCAGCGTGCGCCAGCCACGGGCCTTGCAGGCCGCCAGCAGGGCTGGGGCATCGTCGCGCAGGCGGTCGTCCAGGCCGAACCAGGCCAAGGGGCCCTGACGGTCGCCCAGCAGCAGCCACTGGCCGCGCGGCTCTGGCACGCCGGGGATTTGCGCACCGCTCAGGGCGCAGACGAAGGTGGCCTGGCCAATGCGCAGGTGCTGGCCTTCGACCAGCCCTTCCAGGCCCAGGCCCGGTACGCTTTGCACCCCGTCAGCAGGCGTGGCGGTGCGGCCGAAGGCGCGGGCGATGGGGTGTTCGGAACGGTTTTCCAGCGCTGCGGCCAAGGCCAGGCAGCGGTCGGCGGGCAGGCTGCCGAGCGGGCGGATGCTGCGCAAGGTCAGGCGGCCTTCGGTCAGTGTGCCGGTCTTGTCGAAAATCACTGTGTCGATCTGGTTCAGGCCTTCCAGCACATGGCCACGGGTCACCAGCAGGCCGAGCTTGTGCAAGGTGCCGGTGGCCGCAGTAAGCGCCGTTGGCGTGGCCAGGGACAGCGCGCAGGGGCAGGTTGCTACCAGCATGGCCAGTACGATCCAGAACGCCCGTGACGGGTCCAGGTGCCACCACCACAGGCCGATGGCCGCGGCAGCCAGCAGCGAGAACAGCAGAAACCACTGCGAGGCGCGGTCGGCGATTTCGGCCAGGCGCGGCTTTTCGGTCTGGGCGCGTTCCAGCAGACGGACGATGGCCGACAACCGCGAGTCGTGACCAAGGGCTTCGACTGCCACGTTCAGGGTGCTTTCGACATTCAGGGTGCCGCCGGTGACCCGCTCGCCAACCCGGCGTGGTTGCGGCAGGTATTCGCCGGTCAGCAACGATTCATCGACGCTGGAGCGACCTTCGACGATGCGCCCGTCGGCAGGGATCACCGCGCCTGGCAGCACTTGCACCGTGTCACCGCACTGCAGTTCGCTGAGCAGGATCCGCTCGCTACGGCCGAGGGTGTCCAGGCGCAGGCAAGAGGCCGGCAGCAAGTTGACCAGTTGCGCAGTGGCCGCGGCAGTGCGTTCGCGGGCGCGGCGCTCCAGGTAGCGGCCAGTGAGCAGGAACAGCGCGAACATGCCCACGGTGTCGAAATACAGCTCGCCGCTGCCGGTGATGGCGGTCCAGATACCGGCGCCGAAGGCCAGGCCAATGGCCAGTGACACCGAAACGTCCATGGTCAGGTGGCGGGTGCGCAGGTCGCGTGCCGCGCCCTTGAAGAACGGTGCGCAGCTGTAGAACACGATGGGGATGGTGAGGAACAGCGCCACCCAGCGCAGGATGGTGTGTAGTTCGGGCGACAGGTCGATGTTGAATTCCGGCCAGGTCGCCATGGTCGCCATCATCGCCTGGAACCACAGCAGCCCGGCCACGCCCAGGCGGCGCAGAGCGCTGCGGTTTTCGCCGGCCAGTTGCTCGGCGGCCTGGTCGGGCTGGTAGGGGTGGGCCGCGTAGCCGATCTGGCGCAGCTCGGCGAGCAGGCGCGAGAGCGGCAGTTGCTTGTCATCCCAGTTCAGCAGCAGGCGGTGGTTGGACAGGTTCAGGCGCGCCTCGGCAACGCCTGACAGGTTGCGCAGGTGCTTTTCGATCAGCCAGCCGCAGGCGGCGCAGCTGATGCCTTCGACCAGCAGGGTGGTTTCGGCCAGATTGCCAGCATGGCGAACGAAGGTTTGCTGTACGTCGCTGCGGTCGTAGAGCGTCAGTTCGTCCTGCAGCTGTCTGGGCAGGGCCTCGGGGTTGGCGCTGTTGTCGCTGCGATGCTGATAGTAGTGCTCCAGGCCACCGGCGACGATCGACTCGGCCACCGCCTGGCAGCCGGGACAGCAGAACTGCCGGGGCTGGCCGAGGACCACGGCGGTGAAGCGGCAGCCGGCGGGGACGGGCAGGGCGCAGTGGTAGCAGGGGGTGGGTTGGGTCATCACATCGTTGCCTTAAACATATCGGCCGGCTGGGCACGGCACCTGTGGGAGCGGGTTTACCCGCGAATGCGTCAGACCTGAAAACATCATCGCCTGATCTGACGCATTCGCGGGTGAACCCGCTCCCACAAGGAGCGGCGGAGGTGCGTTTATTGGTGCTCGGCTCCCTGGAGGGCTTCATCACCCAGCTGCAAGGTCACACCATGCTCCACTTTCTCTTCCTCGAACAAGCGCCAAACCTGGCCACCTTCGCTACCCAGCAGCTCGACGAAGCGACGCCCGTCAACCTTGTCTTCCAGCTGCCCCACATAGCGCCCAGCCTCGACCCGGCTCAGCAGCACCTTGCGGTCTTTCTCCGGCTGGGTTGGCGAAATCAGGTTCAGCTCCAGGCTTTGCGGGTCGCTGTTGCCGGCCAGGCGCACGTCCACTTCGCCGGTCAGCTCGTCCAGGTGCACGCCGGCCTTCAGGCCCAGGTTCTGCGCCAGCAGTTCACGGTCCAGCGAGCGGTTGATGCCCTTGCCCGCCTCGTAGTAGTTGTCGTTGACCAGGTTGTCCGGGTTGTGCACGGCGATGCTGACCATGGTCAGGCTCAGGCACACCGAGGTGGCGAGGATGCCGATGATGATCCAGGGCCAGAGGTGCTTGTACCAGGGGCTGACGGTGGTGGCAGGCATTGTGGGTTATCCCTCTCAGCGGATCTGTGGGCCGATGAAGCGGCTCTTGGCTTCAACCTGGGCGTCGCTGTCATCGGCGCTCTTGAGGATGAAGGTGATTTCGTTGGTGGTCGACGGCAGTTTCTCGGGTGCGATCGACAGTTGCACCGGCAGGCTGACGATATCGCCAGCGTCCACGCGGATCTCGCGCTGGCCTTCAAGCTTCAGGTCCGGCAGGCCGGTGGCGTCCAGCACGTAGACGTGGTCGCGCTGGTCCTTGTTCATCACCTTCAGGCTGTACACGTTCTCGATCCGGCCCTGGGCGTTCTCACGGTACAGCACGCGGTCCTTGCTGACATCGAAACCGACCAGCGAACGGGTGGCGAAGGCGGTGGCCAGGCCGATCATCATCACCAGCAGCACCACGGCATAGCCGATCAGGCGCGGGCGCAGCATGTGGGTCTTCTGCCCGGACAGGTTGTGTTCGGTGGTGTAGCTGATCAGCCCTTTGGGGTAGTTCATCTTGTCCATGATGCTGTCACAGGCGTCGATGCACGCGGCGCAGCCGATGCACTCGATCTGCAGGCCGTCACGGATGTCGATGCCGGTGGGGCAGACCTGCACGCACATGGTGCAGTCGATGCAGTCGCCCAGGCCCTTGGCCTTGTAGTCCATGTCCTTTTTGCGCGGGCCGCGGGTTTCGCCACGGCGCGGGTCGTAGGAAACGATCAGCGTGTCCTTGTCGAACATCACGCTCTGGAAGCGTGCGTAGGGGCACATGTATACGCACACCTGCTCGCGCAGCCAGCCGGCGTTGCCGTAGGTGGCGAGGGTGAAGAAGCCGACCCAGAAATAGGCCCAGCCGTCGGCCTGGCCGGTGAAGAATTCGATGGCCAGTTCACGGATCGGCGAGAAATAGCCGACGAAGGTCATGCCGGTGACGAAACCGATCAGCAGCCACAGGCTGTGCTTGGCGAACTTGCGCAGGAACTTGTTGCCGCTCATGGGGGCTTTGTCGAGTTTCATGCGCTGGTTGCGGTCGCCCTCGGTGACCTTTTCGCACCACATGAAAATCCATGTCCACACGCTTTGCGGGCAGGTGTAGCCGCACCACACCCGGCCGGCGAACACGGTGATGAAGAACAGGCCGAAGGCGGCCACGATGAGGATGCCCGAGAGCAGGATGAAGTCCTGCGGCCAGATGGTGGCGCCGAAGATGTAGAACTTGCGCTCGGGCAGGTTCCACCACACGGCCTGGTGGCCGCCCCAGTTCAGCCAGACGGTGCCGAAGTACAGCAGGAACAGCACGGCGCCGCCGACCATGCGCAGGCGTCGGAACAGGCCGGTGAAGGCACGGGTGTAGATCTTTTCCCGGGAGGCGTAGAGGTCGACGGAATCCTTCCCTTTGTTGGCAGGCGGGGTGACGTCATGTACCGGAATTTGCTCGCTCATCATCAAGTCCCACGGCAGTGGAGAAACGCCGCGGCCAGTGCGTGCCGGCCGCAGTCTCGCGCAATCTGCTAGCGCTCTGCGGCCCATGATACGCCGCTGATGGCAGTATGGGGTCGCGCTGCGACCTTTAGTCGCGTTGGGTTCACGGTATGAATCGTGTTATGGCGGATGTCAATTGATCCAAGTCATGAGCCTGCGAGAAATGCTGTGCCTTTGCCGGCCTCTTCGCGGGTGAACCCGCTCCCACAGGGATCGCACAGGTCCTGAGGTAGCGCAGTACCTGTGGGAGCGGGTTTACCCGCGAAGAGGCCGGGCCTGCTTACTCGGCCTTGGCCGGCGCCTGCTCCTGCGACAGGCTGTAAACATAAGCCGCCAGCAAGTGCACCTTGTCATTGCCTTGCAGCTGCTCCTGGGCCGGCATCTGCCCCTGGCGGCCATAGCGGATAGTCTGCTGCAACTGAGCGAAGCTCGAACCGTAGATGAACGCCTGCGGGTGGGTCAGGTTCGGCGCGCCCATGGCCGGTGTACCCTTGCCCTCAGGCCCGTGACAGGCCACGCAGTTGGCGGCGAAGATCTTCTGCCCGTTCTCGACATCGGCCTTCGCCCCTTCCGGCAGTGTGCGGCCATCCAGTTTGCTGACCACGAACGCCGCCACGTCGGCCACACCCTGGTCACCGATCACCTCGGCCCAGGCCGGCATCACGCCGTGGCGGCCGCCCATGATGGTGGTCTTGATGGTGTTCGGCTCGCCGCCCCAGCGCCAGTCGTTGTCGGTCAGGTTGGGGAAGCCGAAGGCTCCCTTGGCGTCGGAACCGTGGCATACCGAGCAGTTCGAGGCGAACAGCCGCGCGCCCATTTTCAGGGCTTGCGGGTCCTTGGCCACTTGTTCGATAGGCATGGCGGCGAACTTGGCGAAGATCGGCCCGAAGCGGGCGTCGGCCTTGGCCATTTCCTTTTCCCACTCGTGCACGCCGGTCCAGCCCGGCTGGCCGTTGGAGAACTCGGTCTGCTTGTCGTTATCCAGGTATGAGTAGCCCGGCAGGATGCCTTTCCAGTTGCCCAGGCCGGGGTACAGCACCAGGTAGCCGAGGGCGAAGACGATGGTGCCGACGAACAGCCAGAACCACCATTTCGGCAGCGGGTTGTCGTACTCCTCGATGCCATCGAAGGCATGCCCGACGGTTTCGTCGGTGACCTCTTCGCGCTGGCCCTTGCGGGTCGACAGCAGCAGCCAGGTCAACGAGAAGATGGTGCCCAGGGTCAGGACGGTAACGTACAGACTCCAGAAGGTTGTCATTGTTTTTTGCTCCCAGAAGCTTTTGCGTGCTCTTGCTCGACGTGGCGGCTGGCCTCGGGATCATCCGCGAAGGGCAGTTGGGTCGCTTCGTCGAAGTCCTTTTTACGCCGTGGGTTGAACACCCACAGCGCCAGGCCCACGAAGGCCACCATCACCACGACGGTGCCCAGGCCGCGAATCATCCCGATATCCATCAGCGTCACCGTTTGCTCTTGATGATGGTGCCAAGACCCTGCAGGTACGCGACGATGGCGTCCATTTCGGTCTTGCCCTTGACCGCATCGCGGGCCCCGGCGATGTCGGCGTCGGTATACGGCACGCCGAGGGTGCGCAGCACCTCCATCTTCTTCGCGGTGTCTTTGCCGTCGAGCTTGTGCTCGACCAGCCACGGGTAGGACGGCATCTTCGATTCCGGTACCACGTTGCGCGGGTTGTACAGGTGCGCACGGTGCCAGTCATCGGAGTAGCGGCCACCGACCCGGGCCAGGTCCGGCCCGGTACGCTTGGAGCCCCACAGGAACGGGTGGTCCCACACGCTTTCACCGGCCACCGAGTAGTGGCCATAGCGCTCGGTTTCGGCGCGGAACGGGCGGATCATCTGCGAGTGGCAACCCACGCAGCCTTCGCGGATGTAGATATCGCGGCCTTCCAGCTCCAGCGCGCTGCGCGGCTTCATGCCTTCCACGGGTTTGTTGGTGACGTCCTGGAAAAACAGCGGGACGATCTGGGTCAGGCCACCGATGCTCACGGCGATGACCATGAAGAAGGCCAGCAGGCCTATGTTCTTCTCGACGGCTTCATGCTTCATCAGTGCGCTCCCACGACGACGATCTTGGCGGCTTCCTCAGCCTGTGCCGGGTTGGCGGCACGTACGGTACGCAACACGTTGTAGGCCATCAGCAGCATGCCGGTGGCGAAGAACGCACCGCCCAGGGCGCGGACGATATAGCCAGGGTGGCTGGCCTGCAGGGCTTCGACGAAGGAGTAGGTGAGGGTGCCGTCATCGTTGATGGCGCGCCACATCAGGCCCTGGGTGATGCCGTTGACCCACATCGAGGCGATGTACAGCACAGTACCGATGGTGGCCAGCCAGAAGTGCGCGTTGATCAGGCCGATGCTGTGCATCTGCTCGCGACCGTAGAGTTTCGGGATCATGTGGTACACGGCGCCGATCGAGATCATCGCCACCCAACCGAGGGCGCCGGCGTGGACGTGGCCGATGGTCCAGTCGGTGTAGTGCGACAGCGAGTTCACGGTCTTGATCGCCATCATCGGGCCTTCGAAGGTGGACATGCCGTAGAACGCCAGCGACACCACCAGGAAGCGCAGGATCGGGTCGGTGCGCAGTTTGTGCCAGGCACCGGAGAGGGTCATCATGCCGTTGATCATGCCGCCCCAGCTGGGTGCCAGCAGGATGATCGACATCACCATGCCCAGCGACTGCGCCCAGTCAGGCAGGGCGGTGTAGTGCAGGTGGTGCGGGCCGGCCCAGATGTACAGGGTGATCAGTGCCCAGAAGTGCACGATCGACAGGCGATACGAGTAGATCGGGCGTTCGGCCTGCTTGGGTACGAAGTAGTACATCATCCCCAGGAAGCCGGTAGTGAGGAAGAAACCCACGGCGTTGTGGCCGTACCACCACTGGATCATCGCGTCGGTGGCGCCGGAGTAGGCCGAGTACGACTTGAACAGGCTTACCGGCAGCGAGATGTGGTTGACGATGTGCAGCATCGCGGTAACCACGATGAAGGCGCCGTAGAACCAGTTGCCGACATAGATGTGCTTGGTCTTGCGCTTGACGATGGTGCCGAAGAACACCAGCCCGTAGGTGACCCAGACGATGGCCAGCAGGATCGCCAGCGGCCACTCGAGCTCGGCATATTCCTTGGTGGTGGTGTAACCCATCGGCAGGGTGATCAGCGCGCCGACGATCACCGCCTGCCAACCCCAGAAGGTGAAGGCGGCCATGCTGTCGGAGATCAGCCGGGTCTGGCAGGTGCGCTGCACCACGTAGTAGCTGGTGCCGAACAGCGCACAGCCCCCGAAGGCGAAGATCACCAGGTTGGTGTGCAGCGGGCGCAGGCGGCCGAAGCTGGTCCAGGGCAGGTCCAGGTTCAGTTGCGGCCACACCAGCTGCGAGGCGATGAAGACGCCCAGGCCCATGCCAAGGATCCCCCAGACCACCGTCATGATGGCGAACTGGCGGACGACCTTATAGTTATAAGCAGTCGGACTGATTGCTGTGCTCATTGCTAAGGTTCCACGGTTTTGATGTTCTTGTTGGTCGAAAAATCGGCGCCAGTATTGATAACCACTGGGGTTACCGCAACGCAACTTTGGTACGCCGACCCGTGCCCGAGCCCGTTCACTGATGTCCCGCAGCGATCGGGTCTGGACGATTGTACACAAATAAATATTTGTAATGTGTACCGTTTTTCGTCTTTTTCTGATCGATCGGTCAGGCTTTTGTCAGGACGGCAACAGGCTACGCGCCGCGTCTGCTTCGCTCCTTTCGGAGCGAGGCCCACTGAGGCAACAAGCTTAGTTGTGTTCGGAGGGGGTGCAAGGAGGGGGAGGCGAGGGTAAGGCTTGAAGGGTAAGGCTTGGGGGTTGTGGTGGGGCGGATATCGAGCGCCGCGCGGGCGGCGCTCGGCCTCACAGACGCCGAATTTCTCCCGGCGACCTCACTTGGCAGTCACCGCTTCAGCCGTGCCATCCTGCGACAGGCTATACACATAAGCCGCCAGCAGGTGCACCTTGTCGTTGCCCTGGATCTCGGCCTGCGCCGGCATCTGCCCTTGGCGACCATAGCGAATGGTCTGCTGCAGCTGGGCAAAGCTCGAACCGTAGATGAACGCCTGCGGGTGGGTCAGGTCGGGCGCGCCCATGGCCGGGGTGCCCTTGCCTTCAGGCCCATGGCAGGCCACGCAGTTGCCGGCGAAGGTCTGCTTGCCCTTGGCCGGGTCGGCCTTGACCCCTTCCGGCAGGCTGCGGCCAGCGAGGTCGGTGAGCACGAACGCGGCCACATCTGCCACGCCCTGCTCGCCGATCACTTCGGCCCAGGCCGGCATCACGCCGTGGCGGCCGTTCATGATCGAAGCCTTGATGGTTTGCGCCTCGCCGCCCCAGCGCCAGTCCTTGTCGGTGAGGTTGGGGAAGCCATAGGCACCCTTGGCATCCGAGCCATGGCAGACCGAGCAGTTGGAGGCGAACAGGCGGCTGCCCATTTTCAGCGCCTGCGGGTCCTTGGCTACTTCTTCCACGGGCATGGCAGCGTACTTGGCGAAGATCGGGCCGAACTTGGCGTCGGCCTTGTCCATTTCCTTCTGCCATTCGTTGGCGCCGGTCCAGCCATTTTCATAGCCCGGCAGGATGCCCTTCCAGTTGCCCAGGCCCGGGTAGAGGATCAGGTAGCCGACCGAGAACACCAGGGTGCCGACGAACAGCCAGAACCACCACTTGGGCAGTGGGTTGTCGTATTCCTCGATGCCGTCGAAGCTGTGGCCCATGGTCTGGTCGGTGGTGTTGTTGCTCTGGCCCTTGCGGGTGGCGAGCAACAGCCAGGTCAGGCCAATCAGGCTACCGATGGTCAGTACGCAGATGTACGTACTCCAGAAGGTGGTCATTGCCCGTTACTCCTTTTTGCAGCAGGTTCCTGTCCGGCAGAGGGCAGGCGGTCGTCGACGAAGGGCAGCAGGCGCGCTTCGGCGAAATCATGGTCGCGGCGGCGGTTGAATACCCACAGGGTGAGGCCGATGAAGGCGATCATCACCACCAGGGTACCCAGGCCGCGGATCATGCCGATATCCATTTCCATCGTACTCACCTCTTGTTCTTGATCGCGGTGCCGAGCACCTGCAGGTAGGCGACCAGGGCGTCCATCTCGGTCTTGCCCTTGAGCGCATCGCGGGCCCCGGCGATGTCGTCGTCGGTGTACGGCACGCCCAGGGTGCGCAGGGTACGCATCTTGGTGTCGGTGTGGCTGTTGTCGACCTGCTGGGCAACCAGCCACGGGTATGGCGGCATCTTCGACTCCGGTACCACGTTGCGCGGGTTGTACAGGTGCGCACGGTGCCAGTCGTCCGAGTAGCGACCACCGACCCGGGCCAGGTCCGGCCCGGTACGCTTGGAGCCCCACAGGAACGGGTGATCCCACACGCTTTCACCGGCTACCGAGTAGTGGCCGTAGCGCTCGGTTTCGGCGCGGAACGGGCGGATCATCTGCGAGTGGCAGCCTACGCAGCCTTCGCGGATGTAGATGTCGCGGCCTTCCAGTTGCAGTGCGGTGTAGGGCTTCATGCCTTCCACCGGTTTGTTGGTGACGTCCTGGAAGAACAGCGGGACGATCTGGGTCAGGCCGCCGATACTGACGGCAAACACCATCAGCAGGGCCAGCAGGCCGACGTTTTTCTCGATGACTTCATGTTTCATCAGGCAGGTCTCCTCAAGCCAGCTGGGCGTTCGCAGGGGCGACATCGAGCGCCGGCGAACGCACGGTGCGCCAGGTGTTCCAGGCCATCAGGAACATGCCGCTGAGGAAGATCGCACCACCGACGAAGCGCACGATGAAGCCTGGGTGGCTGGCCACCAGGGTTTCCACGAACGAGTAGGTGAGCGTGCCGTCGCTGTTGACCGCGCGCCACATCAGGCCCTGGGCGATACCGTTGACCCACATCGAGGCGATGTACAGCACGGTGCCGATGGTGGCCAGCCAGAAGTGCGCGTTGATCAGGCCGATGCTGTACATGCGCTCTTTGCCGAACACTTTCGGGATGGTGTGATACAGCGCGCCGATCGAGATCATCGCCACCCAGCCGAGGGCGCCGGCGTGCACGTGGCCGATGGTCCAGTCGGTGTAGTGGGACAGGGCGTTGACCGTCTTGATGGCCATCATCGGGCCTTCGAAGGTGGACATGCCGTAGAACGCCAGCGACACCACCAGGAAACGCAGGATCGGGTCGCTGCGCAGTTTGTGCCAGGCGCCGGACAGGGTCATCATGCCGTTGATCATGCCGCCCCAGCTTGGTGCCAGCAGAATCAGCGACATCACCATGCCCAGCGATTGCGCCCAGTCGGGCAGCGCGGTGTAGTGCAGGTGGTGCGGACCAGCCCAGATGTACAGGGTGATCAGCGCCCAGAAGTGCACGATCGACAGGCGATAGGAATACACCGGGCGTTCGGCCTGCTTGGGCACGTAGTAGTACATCATCCCCAGGAAGCCTGCGGTCAGGAAGAAGCCCACGGCGTTGTGGCCATACCACCACTGCACCATGGCATCGGTGGCGCCGGCATAGACCGAGTAGGATTTGGTCAGGCTGACCGGCAGTTCCAGGTTGTTGACGAGGTGCAGCATCGCCACCGTGAGGATGAAGCCGCCGAAGAACCAGTTACCGACATAGATGTGCTTGGTGTTGCGCTTCATCAGCGTGCCGAAGAACACGATGGCGTAGCTCACCCAGACGATGGTGATCAGGATGTCGATCGGCCATTCCAGTTCGGCGTATTCCTTGGAACTGGTGTAGCCCAGCGGCAGGCTGATGGCCGCCAGCAGGATCACCAGTTGCCAGCCCCAGAAGGTGAACGCGGCCAGGCCCGGTGCGAACAGGGTGGTCTGACAGGTGCGTTGCACCGAATAATAGGAGGTGGCGAACAGCGCGCAGCCGCCGAAGGCGAAGATCACCGCATTGGTATGCAGGGGGCGCAGGCGGCCGAAGCTGGTCCAGGGGAGGTCGAAGTTGAGGGAAGGCCAGGCGAGCTGGGCGGCGATGAAGACGCCGAGCCCCATCCCGACGATTCCCCACACCACCGTCATGATGGCGAATTGGCGGACCACCTTGTAGTTATAGGCGGTACTGCTGGTTGTGTTCATGTATGGGTTCCCATCCACGGTTATTTGGCAGGCTTTACAACGAGGCAAGCATGATTAATGGGCAAAGTGCCGGTATTGACGGGGATCAATGGGCGAAGGTCGGAAATGTCCCAGGCTTGCGCTGCGATCCCCCGCACCTTCGGGGCCAGGACGACTACAAGGGCTGCCTGATCCTGGCCCATGGCGCAGGTGCGCCGATGGACAGCGGGTTCATGGACGAAATGGCGCAAAGGCTTGCGGCGCTTGGGGTCGCGGTAGTGCGCTTCGAGTTCCCGTACATGGCCGAGCGCAGGGTGACCGGCGGCAAGCGGCCGCCGAATCCGCAGAAGGTGTTGCTGGAATGCTGGCGCGAGGTGTACCGGCAGGTGCGACCTTTGGTCGCGGGCAAGCTGGCAGTGGGTGGCAAGTCCATGGGCGGGCGCATGGCCAGCCTGCTGGCCGATGAGTTGGGCGCCGATGCACTGGTGTGCCTGGGTTATCCGTTCTATGCGGTGGGCAAACCGGAGAAGCCACGGGTCGAGCACCTGGCCGAATTGAAGACGCCAACGTTGATCGTGCAGGGAGAGCGCGATGCGCTGGGTAACCGCGAGGCTGTGGCAGGGTATGCGTTATCGCCGGCGATCGAGGTGAGCTGGCTGGTGGCGGGGGACCATGACCTGAAGCCGCTGAAGGCCTCGGGGTTCAGCCATGAGCAGCATGTGCAGACGGCGGCTGAGAGGGTTGCAGCATTCCTGTCGCAATAGTGCTGGATTCTTCGCGGGTGAACCCGCTCCCACAGGTGCGCTACAGGTATGAACGCTGTGCTGTACCTGTGGGAGCGGGTTTACCCGCGAAGAGGCCGGAACAGGTTGACGCTTAGTCGCGGTACTCGCACAGGTAAGCGGTATCCACCTTCACCTGCAGCTGGAACTTGCTGTCAGCCGGCACGTTGAACTTGTCGCCCGCCTTGAAGGTTTCCCAGTTGTCGCTACCTGGCAGCTTCACGGTCAGCGCTCCCGAAACCACGTGCATGATCTCGCGCTTGGCAGTGCCGAACTCGTATTCGCCCGGGGCCATCACACCGACAGTGGCCGGGCCTTCTTCGCCCGTGAATGCGATCGACTTGACGGTGCCGTTGAAGTACTCGTTGACCTGGAACATGGGCGACTCCTGAAAAGGGGGGATGAAAAAGGGCTGGCCAGTATGCCCAAGGCCACGGGCCCCGTCATCTGCTTTCAGGTAGCGTCCGCCGGCAGGCTCAACGGCAGCAGCCGCGCGGTATTGCGCGCATCTTCCAGGGCCCGGTGCTGCTGCCCGCAAAAGTGCATGCCGGCCAGCTGCAGTGCACCATTCAGCCCAGCAGGGCGCTGCAGGTGGCGGGCCTTGGCGAAACGTTGCTTGAGGTTGATGTGCGGCAGGGTTCGCAACAAGCTGTCCAGCCCATGCTGCTGCCATTCCTGGTGCAGCTGCTGGCGGTCGTAGTCGCCCCAGCTGACCCAGGCCTGAAGCTGCCCACGATGGTGCCCAAGCCAGCGCTCGAAGCTTGCCCACACCTCGCGGAACGATGCGGCACTGTCCACACTGGCCTGGCTGATGTGGGTCAGCTCGCGGCAGAACGGCGTCAGTTGCGGCCGCCGCCGGGGCTTCACGAAGCGCTGGAAGTGGTCGACCTCGCGGCCTTCGCGGGTAACCAGGCTTGCGCCGATTTCAATGATTTCCATCTCTGTGACCGGCCAGCCACCATCGTCGGTGGTGGCTTCCAGGTCGATCACCAACCAATGGCCCATACCAGGCTCCCTTGCAGATCCTGCTAGAGCGTAGCCAAACTCCGGGCATCCGGCACCCCCTGGCAATTTGCCCGCAGCTTTGGCACAAAGGGCCACGTAACCGGCAGTTGTGTCCGGCCCGGAAAACGCCTAGCTTAGGCGGACCCAGGCATGAACCGTGATGAGTGTCCGTCTTGACTCCAGCGCCCGGCCTCAAGGCCCTGTCTTCCCTGATGCTGCTGGCCGTGTTCTGGCTGGCGCCGTCGGTATGGGCGGCCGATGTCATCGAGGTGAGGATTGGCGCAGCGCATTTCCCGCCATACACGGTGCGCCCCGAGCAGGGGGCCGACAGTGGCCTGCTGCCGCAGCTGGTCGACGCGCTCAACCGCACGCAGCGGCACTACCACTTCGTTGTGGTGCCCACCTCTATCCAGCGGCGTTTTGGTGACCTCCAGCAAGGCCGCACCGACATGGCCATTTTCGAGAACCCGGAGTGGGGTTGGCAGCAGATTCCCCACCAGAGCGTCGACATGGGCCTGGAAGACGCCGAAGTGTTCGTCGCCCGCCAGGCCAATGGCCGTGACCCGCATTACTTCGACGACCTGCACGGCAAGCGCCTGGCGCTGATCAACGGCTATCACTATGCGTTCGCCGGCTTCAATTCCAACCCGGGCTACCTGCGCACGGCCTACAACGCGACCCTGACCTATTCCCACGACAGCAACCTGCTGATGGTGCAGGCCGGCCGCGCCGACATCGCCCTGGTCACGCGCTCCTACCTCAGCGATTTCCTGGCGCGCAACCCGGCCAGCCGGGAGCAGTTGGTGCCCTCGCAGCGCATTGACCAGGTCTACCACCACTACGCCTTGCTGCGCCCGGGGGCACCCATCGGCGAGCAGGCGTTCGCGGCGCTGCTGCGGAGCCTGCGCGAAAGCGGCGAACTGGCGCGCATCTTCGAGCCCTATCGCATCACGGTGGCCGCACCGCACGACTAAATTCCCGCGGCGCGGCAACGTTTTCGGCAGTGAGCCTTTTCTTCATTGTCGTGAGTCAAGCCCATGCCGTTCGATGCCGCTTCGCAGCCCCAGTCAGTGCCACGCTGGCGCAGCCTCAGTGCCGAGGAGGGCGACAACTGGCTGAGCCTGTCCCTCGAAGGCCGCCCGCTGATCCAGTTGCGCCTGGAGGTGGGCGCTACCCTGCATGTTCACCTTGAATGCCTGTGTCCCGAGCGCCCCTATCAGGCCTTGTGGGCCGCCTGTTATTGGCTGCTGTCCCGCGACACGCTCTGCCAGCGCCTGGCCTGGCATCTGCCCGAGGCATTGCCCGAGGCGTTGTCTCGGGCATTGACCAGTGGCCTGCTGCTGGCCGGCCAGCAGCCTGGCCAATACCTGTGCGAGCGGGCGCTGTTCTGGCAGCTGCCGCAGCCGTGGCTGGGCGAGTCGGCCAGCGTGGCATTCCCGCAGCAGATGCAGATCAGCAACGGCAAGCGCCACCCGCGCCGCGCGCCCAAGCCCCGTGGCGAGGTGTACCGGCGCTTCGATGCGCGCCTGGGCAGTTGGGTGTCGCTGCGTACCTTGGAGATCGAGCATGATCTGGAGCGCTTCAACCGCTGGCAGAACACCCCACGGGTGGAGGCATTCTGGCAGGAGGGTGGCAGCCTTGCGCAACATCGCGAGTACCTTGGCAAGCTCGACGCCGACCCGCATACCCTGACGCTGATCGGCTGTTTCGATGACCAGCCGTTTGCCTACTTCGAGGCGTACTGGGCCAAGGAAGATCGCATTGCGCCGTTCTATCCGGCCGATGACTACGACCGTGGCATCCACATGCTGGTAGGGGAGGAGAGCCACCGCGGGCCGCACAAGGTGGCCAGCTGGCTATCGGCGCTGGTGCACTACCTGTTCCTGGATGACCCGCGCACCCAGCGGGTGGTGGCCGAGCCGCGGGCCGACAACGGCAAGATGATCGGTTACATGCACGACCAGTGCTTCCATTGCGACAAGGAGTTCGACTTCCCGCACAAGCGTGCGGCGTTGATGATCCTGGGGCGGGAGCGGTTTTTCGAGCGTTGCAAACTGGCTTGAGGGTCAAGGGGCCGCTGTGCGGCCCATTGCCGGCAAGCCAGCTCTCATAGAGCTGCACATAACTGGTTGAATTAGCAGGGCCCCTGTGGGAGCGCTTGCGAATTCAGTTCTCTATGCGACAGCGCAGCCCAAAGGGCTGGGCCTCAAGAGCTGCGCGGTCGGTGTGGGAGCCGGCTTGCCGGCGAAAGGGGCGCAACGCGCCCCCGGCAATCTCTGGGCAAAGGCTTCAGGCCTGGCGACTGGCCGTCTTGCGGCAATGCACCAGCGCATCGCGGATCATGAAGTTGACCAGCGTCGGCGACACGCCCAGCTCCTTGGCAATGTCCTTCTGCGGCACGCCATGCAGGCGGTACATCTCGAAGGCATAGCGGGTGCGCTGGGGCAGATCGTTCAGCGCCCGGGCAATGTCATCCAGCGCGGCAAGGTTGATGTGGGTGGCTTCCGGGGAGGCATTCTGCACGACCACGTTCAGGCCTTCCTCCTCGCTGCCGGAGTACTTCAACTCCATTGCCTGCTTGCGGTAATGGTCGATGGCCAGGTTGCGCACGATCTGGAACAGATAGCTCAACTGCGCCTTGAATGACGAGGTGATCTGCGGGGCGGCGCTGAGCCGGAAAAAGGCGTCTTGCACCACATCTTCGGCGCGCGACCGGCAGCCGGTGATGCGGGCTGCGATCTTGACCAGGATGCTGCGGTTGTCGACGAAGGCCTGCAGTAATGGTGAATCGCACTTACTTGTGGATAGTTGTTCCGCCATGGAAATCACCTTGTCACAGAGAGGAAAGGACGCACCCAAAGTTGGGAAGCTTCCTACGACGGGCGACAAGCTATTCAGAATGATAATGGTTGTCAAATGCGAAATGTAATTGGTAACTGCATATTCCAGTTCTAAGCCTATGGGGGGGCTTACCCGCGAAAGGGCCTGCGCTGAGCCGCTGCGGGTAAGCCGACAGGCTAATTTCTCCCCCCGCCCATCCGTTCCCCTGTGTACACCCGAGGCCGCCGCGCCCACGTTCGCGGAGCAGCCGGCCCGACCCCACCAGACACTGGCAGGAACACCCCATGACGGACGCCTTCGAACTCCCGCTCTCGCTGGTCCAGGCCCTGGCGCAACGCGCCGCGCAGACCCCGGACAAAGTCGCCTTGCGCTTTCTGGCCGACGCGCCCGGCGAGCAGGCCGTGCTCAGCTACCGGGACCTCGACCAGCGCGCGCGTACCATCGCCGCTGCCTTGCAGGCCCGGGCCGGCTTCGGCGACCGTGCGGTGCTGTTGTTCCCTAGCGGGCCAGACTATGTGGCAGCGTTCTTCGGCTGCCTGTATGCCGGCGTGATTGCGGTGCCGGCCTACCCGCCGGAGTCCGCGCGCCAGCACCACCAGCAGCGCTTGCTGTCGATCATCGATGACGCCGCGCCGCGCCTGCTGCTGACCGTTGCGGCGCTGCACGGCAGCCTGCAGGGCCTGGAGGCCCTGGCGGCGGCCAACGCGCCCGAGCTGCTGGCAGTGGATGGCCTGGACCCGGCGCTGGCTGCGAACTGGCGCGAGCCCGCGCTCAAGGGTGATGACATCGCTTTCCTGCAGTACACCTCCGGCTCCACCGCATTGCCCAAGGGCGTGCAGGTCAGCCATGGCAACCTGGTGGCCAACGAACAACTGATCCGCCAGGGCTTCGGTATCGACCTCAATCCTGATGACGTGATCGTCAGCTGGCTGCCGCTTTACCACGACATGGGCCTGATCGGCGGCCTGCTGCAGCCGATCTTCAGCGGCGTGCCCTGTGTGCTGATGTCGCCGGGCTACTTCCTGGCCCGGCCGCTGCGCTGGTTGCAGGCTATCAGTGAATACGGCGGCACCATCAGCGGCGGCCCCGACTTTGCCTACCGGCTGTGCTGCGAGCGGGTCAGCGAAGCCTCGCTGGCCGGGCTCGACCTCAGTTGTTGGCGGGTGGCCTATTCCGGCTCCGAGCCGATCCGCCAGGACAGCCTGACCACCTTTGCCGACAAGTTCCAGGCCTGCGGCTTCGACCCACAGAGCTTCTTCGCCAGCTACGGCCTGGCCGAGGCGACCCTGTTCGTCAGCGGCAGCCGCCGTGGCCAGGGCATCGCCGCGCTGGAGCTGGACGGCGAGGCCTTCGCTACCAACCGTGCGCAACCTGGCAAGGGCAGTGTGCTGATGAGCTGTGGCTACCCGCAGCCCGGGCATGCCGTGCGCATTGTCGAACCACAACGCCTGCAGGTGCTGGGCGACAGCCAGGTGGGCGAGATCTGGGCCGGCGGCCCGAGCATCGCCCTGGGTTACTGGCGCAACCCCGAAGCCAGTGCCCGCACCTTCGTCGAGATGGACGGCCAGACCTGGCTGCGTACCGGCGACCTGGGCTTCATGCGCGAAGGCGAAGTGTTCGTCACCGGGCGCCTGAAAGACATGCTGATCGTGCGTGGGCAGAACCTGTACCCGCAGGACCTGGAACAAACCCTCGAGCGTGAAGTGGATGTGCTGCGCAAAGGCCGGGTGGCAGTGTTCGCCGTTGAACAGCAAGGCGAGGAGGGCATCGGCGTGGCGGTGGAAATCAGCCGCAACGTGCAGAAGGCGGTCAAACCTCAGGACCTGATCAAGACCCTGCGCCAGGTAATCGCCGACGCCTGTCGCCAGGCCCCGGCCGTGGTCCTGCTGCTGAACCCGGGCGCGCTGCCCAGGACCTCCAGCGGCAAGCTGCAGCGTTCGGCATGCCGCCTGCGCATGGACGACGGCAGCCTGGACTGCTATGCCCGCTTCCCTGAGGTGTGCGAGCCCGTTGCCACGGGGGCAGCCGGCGATGAACTGCAGGCACGCATCGCCGGTGTGTGGCGCGATATCCTCAAGGTCGAGGCGGTGTCGGCAGACGAGCACTTCCTGCTGCTGGGCGGCAACTCCATCGCCGCCACCCATGTTACCGCACGCCTGGCCGATGAGCTGGGCATCAACCTGGGCCTGCGTACCTTGTTCGAGGCGCCGGTACTGGCGGACTACAGCACGGCGGTGGCCGCGATCATCGCCGAAGGCGGTGGCCAGGTCGCCGCCATCGCCACCCTGGAGCGCGCCCAGGCGCTGCCCCAGTCGCTGGCGCAAAACCGCCTGTGGCTGCTATGGCAGTTGGACCCACAATCGGCGGCCTACAACATTCCAGCCGGCCTGCAACTGCGCGGTGAGCTGGACGAAAGCGCCCTGGCAGCAGCCTTCCAGGCGCTGGTGGCGCGTCACGAATCGCTGCGTACCCTGTTTGCCGAAGAGGGCGGTCAGGCCCTGCAGCGCATCCTGCCACAACAGTCGTTCAACTTTCGCCGCCTGGACCTTGAAGACCAGGCCGCCGAACAGGTCGCCGCCCAGCGTGAAACCGAGGCCCGCCAGCCGTTCGACCTGACCCGTGGGCCATTGCTGCGGGTGACCCTGGCGCGCCTGGACGATGAGCACCATCAGCTGTGGGTCACCCTGCACCATATCGTCGCCGACGGCTGGTCGCTGAACATCCTGCTCGACGAATTCGCCAGACTGTACGCCGCCCGTTGCCAGGGCCTTGAGGCCAACCTGGCACCGCTGACCCTGGGTTACGCCGACTATGGCAGCTGGCAGCGACAGTGGCTGGCCGCAGGCGAAGCCGAGCGTCAGTTGCAGTACTGGCAGGTGCGCCTGGGGGATGAACTGCCGGTGCTCGACCTGTGCACTGACCACCCGCGCACCAGCCGGCGCGACCACCGCGCCGCCCGCTTCAACCTCAAGGTACCGGCCAGGCTCAGCGAAGCGCTCAAGGACCTGGCCCGCGACCAGCAGGCCAGCCTGTTCATGGTCCTGCTGGCCGGCTGGCAGGCGCTGCTGCACCGCTACAGCGGCCAGGCCGATATCCGTGTCGGGGTGCCCAACGCCAACCGCCCGCGCCTGGAAACCCAAGGTATGGTCGGCTTCTTCATCAATATTCAGGTACTGCGAGCACAACTCGATGGCCGCCTGCCGTTCGATCAGTTGCTGGCCCAGGTGCGCCAGGCCACCCTGGACGCCCAAGCCAACCAGGACCTGCCGTTCGAGCAGCTGGTCGAAGCTATGCCCGAGGCTCGCGAGCAAGGCCTGTTCCAGGTCATGTTCAACCACCAGCAACGTGACCTGTCTGCCCTGCGTCGCCTGCCGGGCCTGCTGGCCGAAGAGCTGCCGTGGCACAGTCGCGAAGCCAAGTTCGACTTGCAGTTGCACAGTGAAGAAGACCACCAGGGCCGCCTGAGCCTGGCCTTGGACTATGCCGCCGAATTGTTCGATGCCAGCACCGTCAAGCGCCTGGCCCAGCACTTGCTGGCCCTGCTGGAGCAGGTATGTGCCGAGCCGCAGCGAGCGCTGGGTGAGGTGCAATTGCTCGACGAGCCAGGCCGCGCCCAACTGTCGAGCTGGGGCCAGGCACCGGCTGCGGCGCCGCAACGCCTGCTGGTCGAGCAGCTCAATGACCAGGCACGCCTGACCCCGCAGCGCACCGCCCTGGTGTGGGACGGTGGCAGCCTGGATTACGCCGAGCTGCACCAGCAGGCCAACCGTCTGGCCCACTACCTGCGTGACAAAGGCGTCGGCCCCGATACCTGCGTGGCCATCGCCGTCGAGCGTTCGCCGCAGTTGCTGGTCGGCCTGCTGGCCATTCTCAAGGCCGGCGGTGCCTATGTGCCGCTGGACGTCGATTACCCGGCCGAGCGCCTGGCCTACATGCTCGCCGACTGCAACGCTGGTTTGTTGCTGAGTCACAGCAACCTGCTGGGCAAGCTGCCACAGGTGGATGGCGTCAGTGCCATTGCCCTCGACCAGTTGCACCTGGACAGCTGGCCCGGGCATGCCCCCGGCCTGCACCTGCATGGCGACAACCTGGCCTATGTAATCTACACCTCCGGCTCCACCGGCCAGCCCAAGGGGGTGGGCAATACCCACGCGGCACTGGCCGAGCGCCTGCAATGGATGCAGGCCAGCTATGCGCTGGACGATAGCGATGTACTGATGCAGAAGGCGCCGATCAGCTTCGACGTTTCGGTGTGGGAATGCTTCTGGCCGCTGGTCACGGGCTGCAAGCTGGTGCTCGCTGGCCCGGGCGAGCACCGCGACCCGCAGCGCATCGCCGCGCTGGTACAGGCCCATGGTGTGACCACCCTGCACTTCGTACCGCCGCTGTTGCAGGTGTTCGTCCAGGAGCCGCAGGCGGGTGCCTGCAGCAGCCTGCGCCGACTGTTCTCCGGTGGCGAAGCGCTGTCCGCCACATTGCGTGACCGCGTGCTGCAGGTGCTGCCACAGGTGCAACTGCACAACCGCTATGGCCCGACGGAAACCGCCATCAACGTCACCCACTGGCACTGCCAGGCTAGCGATGGCGAGCGCTCACCAATCGGTCGCCCGCTGGGCAATGTGCTGTGCCGCGTGCTGGACGAAGAGCTGGAACTGACCGTCCCCGGTGTGCCAGGCGAGCTTTATCTCGGCGGCGCAGGCCTGGCCCGTGGTTATCTGGGCCGCCCGGGCCTCACCGCCGAGCGCTTCGTGCCGCAGGCCGACGGCAATGGCGAACGCCTGTACCGCAGTGGCGACCGCGCCCGCTGGCAGGTGCAGACCGAGGCGCTGGAGTACCTTGGCCGCCTCGACCAGCAGGTAAAGGTGCGCGGCTTTCGCGTCGAGCCCGAGGAAGTCCAGGCCTGCCTGCTGGCGCAGGCGGGGGTCGAACAGGCGCTGGTGCTGATCCACAAGGATGCCGTCGGCGCGCAACTGGTCGGCTACTACAGTGGCAGCGCCCAGCCTGATGCATTGCTGACGGTGCTGGCTGAACAACTACCGGCCTACATGGTGCCGGCACAACTCATCGCGCTGGCGCAGATGCCGCTGGGCCCCAGCGGCAAGGTCGAGCGCAAGGCATTGCCGGCCCCGGTGTGGCAGCAGCGTGAGCACGTCGAGCCACAAACCGCGCTGCAGCAGCAGGTCGCCGCCATCTGGCGCGAGGTGCTGAACCTGCCGCGCATCGGCCTGCAGGACGACTTCTTCGCCCTCGGCGGCCACTCGCTGCTGGCCACTCAAATTGTTTCGCGCACGCGCCAGGCCTGCGATGTCGAGCTACCGCTCAAGGCCCTGTTCGACGCCAGCGAACTGGGCGCCTTCTGTGCCGAGATCGCGCGTATCCGCGCTGCCGGTGAGCACAACCTGCAAGGCGCAATCGTCCGCGTCGACCGCCGCCAGGCGGTGCCGCTGTCGTACTCGCAGCAGCGCATGTGGTTCCTCTGGCAAATGGAGCCGGACAGCCCGGCGTACAACGTCGGCGGCATGGCACGCCTGCGCGGCACCCTGCATGTGGATGCCTTCGAGCGTGCGTTGCAGGCGCTGGTGGTGCGCCACGAAACCCTGCGCACCACCTTCCCCAGCATCAATGGCGTGCCGTATCAGTGCGTAGCCGAAGACAGCAGCCTGCACCTCGACTGGCAGGACTTCAGCGCCTTGCCCGCCGATGCCCGGCAACAACGCCTGCAACAACTGGCCGACGACCAGGCGCACCAGCCGTTCGACCTGGAGCGCGGCCCACTGCTGCGCGCCTGCCTGGTCAAGGCCGAAGAGCGCGAGCACTTCTTCGTGCTGACCCTGCACCACATCGTCACCGAAGGCTGGGCCATGGACATCTTCGCCCGCGAACTGGGCGAGCTGTACGAGGCCTTCGTCGATGACCGCGAATCGCCGCTGGCGCCGCTGCCGGTGCAGTACCTGGACTACAGCGTATGGCAACGGCAATGGCTGGAAAGCGGCGAGGGCGCGCGCCAGCTGGCCTACTGGAAGGATCGCCTGGGCGATGAACACCCGGTGCTGGCGTTGCCTGCCGACCGCCCGCGCCCGGCAGTGCAGAGCCACCGTGGCGAGCTGTACCGCTTCGAGCTCGACCCGGCGCTGGTCGCCCGCGTACATGGCTTCAACAGCCGGCGTGGCCTGACCCTGTTCATGACCATGACTGCCACCCTGGCCGCCTTGCTGCACCGCTACAGCGGCCAGCGTGACCTGCGCATTGGCGCGCCGGTGGCCAACCGCATCCGCCCGGAAAGCGAAGGGCTGATCGGCGCGTTCCTCAACACCCAGGTGCTGCGCTGCGAGCTGGACGGCCAGCTGACCGCCGCACAGTTGCTGGAGCAGGTGCGCCAGGCTGCCATCGAAGGCCAGTCGCACCAGGACCTGCCGTTCGACCAGCTGGTGGAAGCCCTGCAGCCACCGCGCAGCAGCGCCTACAACCCGCTGTTCCAGGTGATGTGCAACGTGCAGCGCTGGGCATTCCAGCAAAGCCGCCAACTTGCCGGCATGCAGGTGGAGTACCTGGTCAACGACGCCAGCGCCACCAAGTTCGACCTGTACCTGGAGGTGACCGACCTCGACGGCCGCCTGGGTTGCTGCCTGACCTACAGCCGTGACCTGTTCGACGAACCACGCATCGCACGCATGGCCGAGCACTGGCAGCAACTGCTGGCTGGCCTGCTTGACAACCCGCAACAGCGCCTGTGCGAACTGCCGATGCTGAGCAGCGCCGAGCAACAGTTGCTGGCGGGCCAGTTGCAGGGCGAGCAGGATTTCGCTCTCGACCAGACCGTGCACGGCCTGTTCGCCGCCCAGGCCGCACGCACGCCACACGCTGGCGCGTTGACCTTCGCCGGCCAGCACATGACCTATGCCGAACTCGACCAGCAGGCCAACCGCCTGGCCCGCGCCCTGCGCGAGCGTGGCGTCGGCCCGCAGGTGCGTGTGGGCCTGGCGCTGGACCGTTCGCTGGAAATGGTCGTCGGCCTGCTGGCCATCCTCAAGGCCGGTGGCGCCTACGTGCCGCTCGACCCCGAGTACCCGCTCGACCGCCTGCGCTACATGATCGAAGACAGCCGCGTCGGCTTGCTGCTCAGCCAGCGCGCGCTGCTGCAAACCCTGGGCGAGCTGCCCGCAGGCGTGGCGCGCTGGAGCCTGGAGGACGACAGCGCCAGCCTGTCGGCCTACAGCGATGCGCCGCTGGACAACCTCAACCTGCCGCAGCACCAGGCCTACCTGATCTACACCTCCGGCTCCACCGGCACGCCCAAGGGCGTGGTAGTCAGCCACGGCGAGTTCGCCATGCACTGCCAGGCGGTGATCGCCGCGTTCGGCATGCGCAGCGACGACTGCGAGTTGCACTTTTATTCGATCAATTTCGACGCCGCCAGCGAACGCCTGTGGGTGCCGCTGCTGTGTGGTGCCCGCGTGGTGCTGCGTGCCCAGGGGCAGTGGGGCGCCGAAGACATCTGCCAGCTGGTGCGCGAGCAGCAGGTGAGCATCCTCGGCTTCACGCCCAGCTACGGTAGCCAGTTGGCGCAGTACCTGGCCGGGCAGGGCGAGCAGTTGCCCGTACGGCTGGTCATTACCGGTGGGGAAGCGCTGACCGGCGAACACCTGCAGCGCATCCGCCAGGCCTTCGCGCCGCAGCAGTTCTTCAACGCCTACGGGCCGACCGAAACCGTGGTCATGCCGTTGGCCTGCCTGGCACCACAAACACTGCCAGCGGAGCTTGGCAGCGTACCGATCGGCCGCGTCATCGGTAGCCGCACGGCGTACATCCTTGACGAGGACCTTGCGCTGTTGCCGCAAGGCGGTATTGGCGAGCTGTATGTTGGCGGTGCCGGCCTGGCCCAGGGCTACCACGACCGCCCGGGCCTCAGTGCCGAGCGCTTCGTCGCCGACCCGTTCAGCAGCGAAGGCGGGCGCCTGTACCGCACTGGTGACCTGGTGCGCCTGGGCAGCGATGGCCTGGTCGAGTACCTCGGCCGTGCCGACCAGCAGGTGAAGATTCGCGGTTTCCGCATCGAACTGGGCGAAATCGAAAGCCGCCTGCAGGCACATGCCGATGTCGACGAGGCCGTGGTGCTGGCCCTCGACCTGCCGGGCGGCAAGCAACTGGTGGGTTACCTGGTGTGCAAGCAGGCCGCTGCCGACAGTGAGGTCCAGGGCCTGCTGCGCGACGCGGTGAAAGCCGATGCCCGCCAGCACCTGCCGGACTATATGGTGCCAGCGCACCTGGTGCTGCTCGACAGCCTGCCGCTGATGGGCAATGGCAAGCTCGACCGCCGGGCGCTGCCGCTGCCGGACCTGGAGCAGGCACGCCAGCAGTACCAGGCACCTGGCAACGAGCTGGAAGCGCAACTGGCGCAGATCTGGCGCGACGTGCTCAACGTTGTCCAGATCGGCGTGCAGGACAACTTCTTCGAACTGGGCGGCGACTCGATCCTGTCGATCCAGGTGGTCAGCCGGGCCCGTCAGGCCGGCTTGCAGTTCACCCCGCGCGACCTGTTCCAGCATCAGACCATCCAGACCCTGGCGGCTGTCGTTCGGTACAGCGAAGCCGCCAGCAGCATCGATCAGTGCCAGCGCCAGGGCCAGACCGGCCTCACGCCGATCCAGCACTGGTTCTTCGACAGTGAAGTACCACAGCCGCAGCACTGGAACCAGGCCGTTCTGCTGGAGCCGCGCAAGCCGCTGGATGAGGGAGTACTGGCGCAAGCCTTGGCTGCCCTGGTGCAGCACCACGACAGCCTGCGCCTGCGCTTCAGCCAGGCCCAGGGCCGCTGGCAGGCCGAATATGCCCAACCTGCCTCCGGGCGGTTGCTGTGGACAGCCACGGTTGCCGACTTCGCCGATTGCCAACCTTTGTACACCGACCTGCAATGCAGCCTCGACCTGCAGCAGGGCCCACTGTTGCGCGCCTTGCTGGTAAATGACGGGCAGGGCAGTCAGCGCCTGTTGCTGGCGATCCATCACCTGGTGGTCGATGGCGTGTCGTGGCGTGTGCTGCTGGAAGACCTGCAGGCGCTGTACCGTGGCCAGCCGCTGGCGGCCAAGACCCATGCCATGGGCGACTGGGCCGCACGCCTGGCCAGCTACGCCGGCAGCGATTCGCTGCGCGACGAGCTGGGCTGGTGGCAACGCCAGTTGGGCAGTGTGCGCCGCGAACTGCCATGCGATCACCCGCAGGGCGGCAACCTGCACCGCCACGCCAGCACCCTGGCCATTGGCCTGGATGTGGCGCAGACCCGGCAGTTGTTGCAACAGGCCCCGGCGGCCTATCACACTCAGGTCAATGACCTGCTGCTGACCGCGCTGGCGCGTGCCCTGTGCCGCTGGAGCGGCGACGAAGAAGTGCTGGTACAGCTTGAAGGCCATGGCCGCGACGGGCTGTTCGAAGACATGGACCTGACCCGCAGCGTCGGTTGGTTCACCAACGCTTACCCACTGAGCCTGCGCCCGCTGCCAGGCGAGGACGACGCGGCGCGGGCCGGTTCGATCAAGCGCATCAAGGAGCAGCTGCGCCAGGTGCCGCACAACGGGCTGGGCTACGGCGTGTTGCGCTACCTGGCGGATGAGGCCGGGCGCGAGCAGATGGCGGCCTTGCCACAGGCGCGTATCACCTTCAACTACCTGGGCCAGTTCGACCAGCAGTTCGACAGCACTGCTCTGTTCCAGCCGATGGACGCCCCGGCCGGCCTGGCCCACGACCTCGATGCAGCGCTGCCCAACTGGCTGAGTGTCGATGGCCAGGTGTATGGCGGTGCCCTGCAACTGCGCTGGACTTTCAGCACCGAGCGCTATGACGAGCGGACTATCGCCCGCCTGGCCGAGGCCTATCGCCAGGAGCTGCTGGCGCTGGTCGAGCATTGCCTGGCTGATGGCAACGGCAGTTTCACGCCGTCGGACTTCCCGCTGGCGCACCTGACCCAGGCGCAGATCGACGCGCTGCCGGTACCGGCTGCGCAGATCGAAGATGTCTACCCGCTGACGCCGATGCAGGAGGGCATGTTGTTGCACACCCTGCTGGAGCCGGGCACCGGCCTCTACTACATGCAGGACCGCTACCGCATCAACAGTGCGCTTGACCCCGAACGCTTCGCCCAGGCCTGGCAGGCGGTGGTGGCCCGCCACGAGGCGCTGCGCGCATCGTTCAGCTGGAACAGCGGCGAGGCGATGCTGCAGATCATCCACAAACCGGGCAACACGCCGGTGGACTACCAGGACTGGCGTGGCCTCGACGATGACGCCCAGGAGCAGCGCCTGCAGGCCCTGCACAAGCAGGAGCGCGAGGCAGGTTTCGCCCTGCTCAGCGAGGCGCCGTTCCACCTGCGCCTGGTGCGTGTGGCCGACGAGCGCTACTGGTTCATGATGAGCAACCACCACATCCTTATCGATGCCTGGTGCCGTTCGCTGTTGATGAACGATTTCTTCGAGATCTACCAGGCTCTCGGCGAGGGGCGCCAGGCCCGGTTGCCGGTGCCACCGCGCTACCGCGACTACATCGGCTGGCTGCAACGCCAGGGCCTGGACGACGCGCGAGCCTGGTGGCGGGCCAACCTGGCCGGCTTCGAACGCGCCACCACCATCCCCAGCGACCGCCCGCTGCGCCACGAACATGCCGGTAGCGGCATGATCGTCGGCGACTGTTACACCCGCCTGGCGGTGAGCGATGGTGCGCGCCTGCGCGAACTGGCCCAGGCCCACCAGCTCACCGTCAACACCTTCGCCCAGGCGGCCTGGGCCCTGGTGCTGGCGCGCTACAGCGGCGAGCGCGACGTGATCTTTGGCGTGACCGTGGCCGGGCGCCCGGTGAGCATGCCGCAGATGCAGCGTACCGTCGGCCTGTTCATCAACAGCGTCGCCCTGCGCGTGCAGTTGCCGGTGGCGGGTGAGCGCTGCAGTGTGCGCCAGTGGTTGCAAGGCCTGCTGGAGCGCAACATGGAGCTGCGCGAGTACGAATACCTGCCGCTGGTGGCGATCCAGGAATGCAGCGAACTGCCCAAGGGCCAGCCGCTGTTCGACAGCCTGTTCGTGTTCGAGAACGCGCCGGTGGAAAGCGCCGTGCTCGACCACGCCCAGCACTTGAATGCCAGTTCCGACTCGGGTCGTACCCACACCAACTTCCCGCTGACAGCGGTGTGCTACCCGGGCGATGACCTTGGCCTGCACCTGTCGTTCGACCAGCGCTACTTCGACTACCCGACCGTCGAGTGCCTGCTGGCCGAGTTCAAGCGCCTGCTGCTGGCGCTGGTGCAAGGCTTTGAAGGGGAGATGAGTGCACTGCCGTTGTTGGGGGCCGAGGAGCGGCGCTTCCTGCTGGAGGACTGCAACCGTACCGCGCGTGCCTATCCGCTGGAGCAGAGCTACATCGCCCAGTTCGAAGCGCAGGTGGCCGCACACCCGCAACGTACCGTGGCCCGCTGCCTGGATGCCTCCTACGACTATGCCGGGTTGAACCTGGCGGCCAACCGCCTGGGCCATGCCTTGATCGCGGCGGGTGTGAGCGTGGATCAACCGGTGGCGCTGTTGGCCGAACGCGGGCTGCCGTTGCTGGGCATGATCGTCGGCAGCTTCAAGGCCGGCGCCGGCTACCTGCCGCTGGATCCGGGCCTGCCAGCGGTACGTCTGCAAAGCATCATCCAGCTCAGCCGCACGCCGGTGCTGGTGTGCAGCGCCGCCTGTGCCGGGCAAGGGCGGCAGTTGCTGGACGAGCTGGAGGCAGCGGCGCGGCCGCAGTTGCTGGTCTGGGAAGACATCCAGGCCAGCCCGGTGGCCAGCCACAACCCCGGCATTCACAGCGGGCCGGATAACCTCGCCTATGTGATCTACACCTCAGGCTCCACCGGCCTGCCGAAAGGGGTGATGGTCGAGCAGCGCGGCATGCTCAACAACCAGCTGAGCAAGGTGCCGTACCTGGCGCTCGGCGAGCAGGACGTGATCGCCCAGACGGCCTCGCAGAGCTTCGACATTTCGGTGTGGCAGTTCCTTGCCGCGCCGCTGTTCGGCGCCAGGGTGGAGATTGTGCCGAACGCCATCGCCCATGACCCGCAGGGCCTGCTGGCGCATGTGCAGGCCACCGGCATCAGCGTGCTGGAAAGCGTGCCGTCGCTGATCCAGGGCATGCTGGCCAACGACCACCAGGCCCTCGATGGCCTGCGCTGGATGCTGCCGACCGGCGAAGCCATGCCGCCGGAGCTGGCGGCGCAGTGGCTGCAGCGCTACCCGCAGATCGGCCTGGTCAACGCCTACGGCCCGGCGGAGTGTTCCGATGACGTGGCGTTCTTCCGCGTCGATGCCGCCTCGACCCGTGGCAGCTACCTGCCGATCGGCACACCGACCGACAACAACCGCCTGTACCTGTTCGACGAGGACCAGGCGCTGGTGCCGCTGGGGGCGGTAGGTGAGCTGTGCGTGGCTGGCACCGGCGTGGGCCGAGGCTATGTCGGCGACCCGCAGCGCACGGCGCTGGCGTTCATCCCCCATCCTCATGGTGCGCCGGGCGAACGCCTGTACCGCACTGGCGACCTGGCGCGGCAGCGCCCGGACGGCGTGCTGGAGTATGTCGGGCGCATTGACCATCAGGTGAAGATCCGCGGCTACCGCATCGAACTGGGCGAGATCGAAGCCCGCCTGCACGAGCAGGTCGAGATCCGCGAGGCTGCCGTTGGCGTGCAGGATGGGGTCAATGGCAAGCACCTGGTGGGCTACCTGGTGGCGCATCAGGGCATTGCAGCCGACGCTGCGTTGCTGGAGCAGCTCAAGCAGCGCCTGCGTGCCGAGTTGCCGGAGTACATGGTCCCACTGCACTGGGGCTGGTTCGACAGCCTGCCGCGCAACGCCAACGGCAAGCTCGACCGCAAGGCCTTGCCTGCCATCGACATCGGCGGCCAGCACAACCAGGCCTACCAGGCGCCGCGCAATGAACTGGAGGAGGTACTGGCCGGTATCTGGGCCGATGTGCTCAAGGCCGAGCGGGTAGGGGTGCACGACAACTTCTTCGCGCTGGGCGGGCATTCGTTGCTGGCCACGCAGATAGCCTCACGGGTGCAGAAGCAGCTGCAACTGAACGTGCCGCTACGGGCAATGTTCGAGTGCAGCACGGTGGCGGAGCTGGCGGTGTATGTGCAGGGGCTGCAGGGCAGTGCGCTGGATGACGACAAGGTCGACCGGCTCAGTGACCTGATGGCCGAGCTGGAGGGGTTGTGACCTGAGCAGGTGAGATCTGCACCGCCCCTACAGGTACGGCGTTGTTCTCGAGGTTTGGCGCTGTACCTGTGGGAGATTCTATGGTTTTCAGCAAGCCAGTTTCCCGCCTTTGGTGACATATTCGTCCTGATTTTTCATCAGCGCG
>NZ_OLKL01000040.1 GCF_900291015.1 Pseudomonas persica | reverse complement strand
TCGCTTGCAAACGATGCATTCTTTATCGGCGCTTTGGTGGAAGAGGTGGGGCGATGTCTCCCACGGTCTGTACTGCTGTGAACAGTCAGAATCGGGCATTTAGTCCCACCACCCCTTCAAGTCTAACCATACAAGCGGGTTCACCCGCGAAGAGGCCGGTTCAGACACCGTATCTTTCAGCGCTTGCCAAGAATCTTCCCAAGCAACTCCGGCTGCGATGCAGTGTTGACATTTCTTATTAGGATGCCCATGAGCAGATCCGGGAGTTGATGGGGTATGTATGGGATTTATCGCTGACGAGTTGATGGGCAAAAAACCATTGCGATATACCTGCTATTTCTGCCAGTTCCTCAGTCTCTGCAAGGGGGGGTACAGTGGATAGCAGCGTACTCTACTCACTCCGGAAATCATCATGAACAATTCATCGCGCAGGTCGTATGTCTTCTACCAAGGGGATAAGCTCATAATGGTGAAGCATGATGACCAGCATCGCGCCGTTTTTCGCACGCCCGATATGCCCTTGGCCGAGCCGCGAGTCGCTGGCGGCGAGGCATACGGTTTGTTCGCGACAGACGCAAAGGCCTCGGTACTGTCGGTGCAGGAAACTGACAAAGGGGAACATCACGCATACTCTGCTTACGGCCATGACCCGAAACTACCGTCATTACTCACATTACTTGGCTTCAATGGGGAAGCATTCGCTCTGGTTCCGGGCTGCTATGCACTAGGCAATGGCTATCGATCATTCCGCCCCGCCATGATGCGATTCATTTCGCCTGACAGGTTGAGCCCGTTTGGGAAGGGGGGGATAAATGGGTACTGCTATTGCAGTTGCGATCCCGTCAATAACGTCGACCCCAGCGGCCAGATGAAACGCAGGCTACGTCCTTCCGCTCAGATGTCGCAACCGGCGACTTCCATCACTTCCATAAATGAACCCGACGTATTCTCCAGAATCGTCAGACATCTAGACCTGAGAAGCGCTGCCGCGTTTTCAAGAGCCAATAAACACCTTTACCGTATGACCAGGCCAGCCTTCCAAAAGATCGAGCGTTCGCTGGGTGATCCTGGAAAACTAGTCGATGCCGCGCTCGCGGGCACTGTCGGCCCGGCCCTTGGCCACTCCTATGAGCTTTTGGTGAAAAGACCAGATATAACGCTCCCTCCCCAATCATTTCCTGATGGTGCAAGGGACCAACTTATCCGTGATATCGAGGCCGCCAGAAAGTTTCGGGAGGCTCAGCGAACAAGATTACCTTCGTACGACACATCATCGGGGTCGGACTCCGATGATGAACTCCGTCGTATTAACCGAGGTATACGCAAAGCACTGAATGGCAAACAGTTGTAGGAATAATCGCGAATTTCTTCGCTATGCCTGCGTCGATGAGACTGTGGTCGAGGGTTTACCCGCGAAGAGGCCCGAACACGTTCGGACAATTGCCCCCGGTGATCTCACATTCAAAGCTTGCCGAGAATCTTCCCAAGCAACTCCGGCCGCGGCGCCCCTTGCTGGCTCTGCAGGTTGCCCTGCTCATCCTGATAGAAAATCGCCGGGGTCGCCTGCAAGCCCATCTCTTCCATCAGCGCCATGTTCGCCGCCAGCTTCTGCTGCACCGCCTCCGGCACCTGTTCCAGCGCCTTCAGCGTGCTGGCCTTGCCGGCCTGCTCATGCTGCTGCAGTGCCTTGGCCGGGTCTTTCGCCGCCAGCAACGCCGCCGACTTGCCCGGGCTGTCCTCGCGGATGATACCGACCATGATATGGCGCAACTGCACCTTGCCCGACGCCACCCACGGCCGTGCCTGCTCCCAGAACATGTTGCAGTACGGGCAGTTCGGGTCGCTGAACAGGTACACCTTGCGCGGTGCATCATCCTTGCCGTCGGCGATCCAGGCGGTGTTCTCCATCTTCGCCCAGATTTCCTTGCTCATCGGCGCATACACCAGCTTTTTCAGCGGCTCGGCACTGAGGTCCTTACCCTGTTCGTCGAACAGGCTGCCGACCAGTACATGCTTGCCGTCAGGGGTGAGGTACAGGGCCAGGCCGTTATTATGGTACTCGGCGGCATACCCGCGCAGGCCGTTGGGGGCGTCGAAGCTGCCTTTGATCACGGCGCCCTTGGCTTGCAGTTGCTGAATCGCCTTGGGCAACTCTTCGGCCTGCAGGGCGGGGGCAGCCAGCAGGGCCAGGGGCAGCAGTGCAGTCAGTCGCATGTCAGTTTCCTTGTGCGGCAGGGGCGGGCGTGGTGGCCCGGTCGAAAGGCTCCAGGGCGTGGCGCAGGCTGGCCCGGGACAGCTCGCCGAGGTGGCTGCCGACCAGGCGCCCGTCAGCGTCATAGAACAGGGTGGTGGGCAGGGCCATTGAGCCGACGCGCTGGGCCAGCAGGCCAGTACCGTCGAACAGCACGTGGGTCAGGCTCAGGCCGGTGGTGGCGAGGAAGGTGCTGACGTTTTCCGGGGTCTCGCCCTGGTTGACGAACAGGAAGGTCACGTGTGGGTAAGCGCTTTGCGCCTGTTGCAGCACCGGCATTTCGCGTCGGCAGGGTGGGCACCAGGTGGCCCAGATGTTGATCACCAGCGGCTTGCCGCGGTAGCTGTGCAACGCCACCGGTTGGCCACCGGCGTTACGCAGGCTCAGTTCCGGTAGCTCGGTGCCCTTGCTGTACAGGTGCCCGCCGAGGCTGGCCAGGCCCCAGAACAGCGCACCGCTGAACAGCGCCCAGCCCAGCGGGCGGCGCAGGCCCGGGTGGCGCCAGCCCTGCCACAGGGCGCCGAGCACGATGCCGGCAAGGCCCGACCAGAACAGGAAGCCGCCATCACGGATATCGATGATCTGCAGCGGGTCGTCCTGGTACATCGGCCAGTAGGCCAGCACGAAACCGGCACGTGCGCACAGCAGACCGACCAGGAACAGGTTGAACAGTGCCGACTCCGGACTCTCGCCGCCACGCCGGGCGACCCACCAGCCGACCACGCTGGCGATCACCAGGGCGGTGAGCATCAGCAGGTGGTTGAGGGCCATGGTCAGTGGCCCGAGGGTTACGGTCAGCATCAGCCTTGGCTCCTGGTCTGGGTCCAGTGTTGCAGGAAGGCGGCCGCATCCACTTCACCGGTGATGCGCCGGGCACGGCGTTCGTCGCCTTCCGGGCCGATCCAGATGATGCTGGGCGGGCCGGGTACCCGGTAGCGCTGCAGCAGCGCCTGGCTGGCCGGGGTGTCGGCGGTTACGTCCAGGCGCAGCAGCTGCACGCCGGCCAGGCCGGCCTGCACGTCGCTGCGGGCGAACACCTGTTTTTCCATGACCTTGCACGACACGCACCAGTCGGCATAGTAGTCGAGCATCACCCACTGGCCACGGGCCTTGGCCGCATCCAGTTCGCGTTGCAGGTCTGCGGGGCGGCTGACGGTGACGAAGGCGTCCTCGGCGTGCTGGCCGGCCGCCGGTGCAGCAGCGCCACCGGCGAACGGGCGCAGCGGCTGCCAGAGGTCGTCGCCACCGGCCGCTGCACCCACCAGCAGCAGGCCGCCCCACAGGGCACCCAGCAGCGGCACTGCGCGTAACGCCGGCAACCGCTGCAGGGCCGGCCACGCCGCCCAGGCCAGGGCGATCAGCAAGGCGCCGCTCAGGGCCAGCAGCAATGCTGCGGGCAGCAGGCCGCGCACGGTGTACAGCGCCATGCCCAGGAACACGAAGCCGAACACGCCCTTGACCCGGTTCATCCAGGCGCCCGGGCGTGGCAGGTAGCGGTTGCCCAGGGTCACCAGCAACAGCAGCGGTACGCCCATGCCCAGGCCGAGGCTGAACAGCACCAGCGCCCCCTGCAGCACGTCACCGCTCTGGGCGATGTACAGCAACGCGCCGGCCAACGGCGCGGTCATGCACGGGCCCATCAGCAGGCCGGACAGCGCGCCCAGCAGCGCCGCGCCATACAGGTTGCCGCCACGGATGCCTTGCCCGGCGCGGTCGAGGCGGTCACGCACAGCGGCGGGCAGTTGCAGTTCGAAGGCACCGAACATCGGCAGGGCCAGCAGCACGAACAGCCCCGCCAGGCTGCCCAGCAGCCAGGGTTGCTGCAGCCAGGCCTGGAGGCTGGCGCCCAGCAGCGCGGCGACCACGCCCAGGGCGGCGTACACCAGGGCCATGCTCAGTACATAGACCCCGGCCAGCACCCAGCCGCGCCGGGCACTGGCGCCATTGCCCAGCACCAGCCCGGCGAGGATCGGCAGCATCGGCAGCGAGCAGGGGGTAAAGGCCAGCAACAGGCCAAGGCCGAAGAACGCCAACAGACCCCAGGCCAGGTGGCCCTGCTGCAGGTCGCTGGCCAAGGCCTGGTCAGTGGCTTGCTCGACCACAGGCGCCACGCTGCCACCCAGGTCGATCGACGTGGTTTGCGGCGGGTAGCACAGGCCGGCGTCGGCACAGCCCTGCCAGCCCAGGCGCAGCTGACCCTGCGCATTGGCGGGCAGCAACAGTTCGAGCGGGTCACGGTACACCGCGCTGTCGCCGAAGAACTCGTCGTGGTGGTTGACGGCGGCTGGCAATTGCGGGTGCTGTTCGGCGGGCAGGCCGTCGAATTTCAGGCGTTTCTGGTACAGGTAGTAGCCTGGCTTGATCTGGAAGGACAGGCGCATCTGGCCGTCGGCCTGGCGCTCGTGGGTCAGCACGAAGGCCTGGTCGACCGGCAGGAAAGCAGGTTTGACGTCGAACGGGTTGGCCTGCAGCGGGCCGGCCAGAAGCAGTGTCAGGAAGAGCAGGAGGACGCGCATGTCTTCGCCTTGGCAGATCTAGGAATGGGGCCATGCTGGCTTGGGTCGATTAACTCAAGGTTAAACCGCGGCAGCGTTATTGCCGTTCGCGCTTGCCATGCCGACACGGCGGTGGTTGGATTGCCCCAGGACTTGCAGATCGATGACCTGACCATGCTCGCCGAGGCCTTCACTATCGTTGCAACAGGCGCCAGCGCTACCGCCGACATGCGTCAGGTGGCGCTGTGAGCGTGATCGCGCTGGTGCTGGCGGCCGGACGCGGTTTGCGCTTCGGTGCAGACAAGCGCCGGGCGACCTTGACTGATGGTCGCAGCCTGCTGGCGCATAGTGTGGAACGGGCCCAGGCGGTGTTCGATGATGTGCGTGTGGTGTTGCGCGCGGGCGAGTGGGGCGAGGATTTTGGCTTGCCTGCCGATTGCCGGGTTATCGTCAGCCCGGATGCGGCGTCGGGGATGGGACATAGTCTGGCTGCCGGCGCCAGGTCGTTAGGTGACAGCAAGGCACAGGCGGTGGCGATTTTGCTGGGTGATATGCCCTGGATCGAATCGCCAACCTTGCGTCGGTTGGTCGAAGCCGCCAGTGCTTCGAAAATCGTGTTGCCACGTCATGCCGGGCAGCAGGGGCACCCGGTGATTTTCGGGCGCGATTTCTGGCCGGCGCTGGAGCAATTGTCCGGGGATGAAGGGGCGCGGACGGTGGTGCGGGCGCAGCGGGCTTGTTGTGTGGTGGTTGAGGTGGCGGATGCTGGGGTTCTGCTGGATGTAGATACGCCGCAGGGGTTGATTTAGGCCCGAAGTGTTCGCCACCGCACCCAGGACGAACTCCCCAATCCATCCCGCAAAAGGTCCATAATCCCCCCTTAATCCCCCCATAGTGCAATGCCAGCTACACCACTCCGGGAGCCCCACCATGCACGTTCTGCTCTGCGAGGACGACGACCTGATCGCCGCCGGCATCTGCGCCGGCCTTACTGCCCAGGGCCTGACTGTGGACCGGGTGGGCAACGCCGCCGATGCGCGGGCGATGCTGCAGGCCGCGCAGTTCGACGTGATGATCCTCGACCTTGGCCTGCCCGACGAAGACGGCCTGAGGCTGCTGCGCCGCCTGCGCCAGCAGGGCGAGACACTGCCAGTGCTGGTGCTCACCGCCCGTGATGCGGTCACCGACCGGGTCGATGGCCTGCAGGCCGGTGCCGACGATTACCTGCTCAAACCGTTCGACCTGCGCGAGCTGGCCGCACGCCTGCACACCCTGCTGCGGCGGGTAGCCGGGCGGGCGGTGAACGTGATCGAGCACGGCCCGCTGCGTTACGACCCCAGCACTTGCGCGGCAACACTGGCAGGGCAGCCGGTCGACCTGTCCCGGCGTGAACAGGCATTGCTCCAGGCGCTGCTGCAGAACCCCGGGCGGGTGCTGTCCAGCGAGCAGCTCAAAGACTGCGTGTACGGCTTCAGCGACGAAGTCGAGAGCAATGCCTTGAACGTGCATATCCACCATCTGCGGCGCAAGCTGGGCAACGGCATCGTCGAGACCGTGCGCGGCCTGGGTTACCGCCTGGGCCCGGCGCAGGCGCCGGAAGAGGCCGCATCATGAGCCTGCGGGTACGCCTGAGCCTGATCCTGGGCAGCGCCTTCGTGGTCATCTGGGTGCTGGCCGCGGCGTGGATGCTGCGCGACCTGCGCCAGCAGATGATGTTCTCCCTCGATCAGCGCCTGGTGGCGTCGGCGCGCATGGTCGCCGGGCTGGTCGATCAACTGCCGCAGCCGCTGACTGCCAAGGTCGGGGAGGCGCATTTTTCCGCCGACCAGTTCAGCGTACCGGACGGCATGGCCTGCCAGGTCAGCTCGCTGCGTGGCGAGATCCTTGCCAGCAATCACAAGCACGATGGCGCCATGGACGATGAGCGCAGCGGTTTCCGTGACCAGACCATCGACGACGCGCGGTGGCGCACCTTCACCTATAACCATGGCGATGTGCGTATCACCACCGCCGACCGGCACATGGAGCGCGAGGCGCTGAACCAGTCGATCCTGCTGGCCGCTTCGGCGCCGGTATTGATGGCCCTGCTTGGCAGCCTGGGGCTGTTGTGGATCGGCCTGGGCAAGGGCCTGGAGCCGCTCAACCGCATGCGTGATGCCCTGCGCCGCCGGCGCGCAGACAGTGTCGAGCCGCTGCAGGTGGCGGGCATGCCCAGCGAACTGCAACCGTTGCTGGAAACCCAGAACCAGCTGTTCCTGCGCATTGCCCAGACCATCGAGCGTGAGCGGCGCCTGACCGATGATGCCGCGCATGAACTGCGCAGCCCGCTGACGGCGATCAAGACCCACCTGCAGGTAGCGCGGATGACCGATGGCGCCGTGCGTGAGCAGGCGCTGGAGCATGCCGAGCAGGGCGCCGACCGCATGCACCGCACGCTGGAGCAACTGTTGATGCTGGCGCGGGTGGAGGGCAGCCTGTCGTTCGAGGATGGCGTGCAGTGCAGCGCCGAGCAGGTGGCCCGGCAGGCGGTGCAGGACGCCGGCGGGGGGGACAACCGGCGGATCGTGTTGCACTTGCCCGAGGAAGCTACGCAGATCTACCTGGGCATGCCTGCGCCGCTGGCGGTGGCGGCGCTGCGCAACCTGCTGGACAACGCCTTGCGCCATGGCGGCGACGAGGCGGTGGAGCTTGAGGTGCAGATGGCTGACGGCCAGGTGGGCTTCATGGTACGTGACCATGGGCCGGGGATTGCCGAGGCGGATCTGGAGCACCTGACCGAGCGCTTCTGGCGTAACGGGCAGAGTGGTGGCTGCGGATTGGGGCTGGCGATCGTGCAGGCGATCGTGCAGCGTTGTGCCGGCAGCGTGAAGTTCGACAGCCGCAGTGACGGGTTGCGGGTGCTGTTGCAAGTGCCGGCGCGCTTCGGGCATTGATTTCTATCTCCTGTTCCGGCCTCTTCGCGGGTAAACCCGCTCCCACAGGTACGGCATCAACCCTGAGATCTGTGCCAATCCAGTGGGAGCGGGTTTACCCGCGAAGAGGCCGGGCCTGCTTTCAAAAATCCCATAGCAACCGCTAAATCCTCCCCGCACTCAAGCGTTTCCCAAGCGACGAACACCCGCACTTTCGCTTGCTTGCGAGGAATCATCCATGTCCACTGCTTCCTGCCTTGCCCAGGTCCCGCCGGCCAGCACGCCGCGTGCCTTGTACGAGTTCACCGACTCACCCTTGCTGCAACGCCAGCAGCAACAGGAGTCCAACGCCCGCAGCTACCCTCGGCGCATCCCGCTGGCGCTCAAGCGCGCCTGTGGCATCCATGTGGAAGATGTCGAAGGCCGCCAGTTCATCGACTGCCTGGCCGGTGCCGGCACCTTGGCGCTGGGCCACAACCACCCGGTGGTGGTCGAGGCGATCCAGCGGGTGCTGGCCGATGAGTTGCCCCTGCACACCCTGGACCTGACCACGCCGGTCAAGGACCGCTTCGTCCAGGACCTGTTCGGTGTGCTGCCCGAGGCGTTGCGCCGTGAGGCCAAGGTGCAGTTCTGCGGCCCGACCGGTACCGATGCGGTGGAAGCAGCGCTGAAACTGGTGCGCAGCGCCACTGGCCGCAGCACCGTGCTGGCCTTCCATGGCGCCTACCATGGCATGAGCCAGGGTGCGTTGAGCCTGATGGGTAGCCATGCGCCGAAGCAGCCGCTGGGGGCCTTGCTTGGCAACGGGGTGCAGTTCATGCCGTACCCCTACGACTATCGTTGCCCGTTCGGCCTGGGCGGCGCAGCCGGGGTCAAGGCCAACCTGCACTACCTGGAAAACCTGCTGCTCGACCCGGAAAGCGGCGTGCCGCTGCCGGCGGCGGTCATTCTGGAAGTGGTGCAGGGCGAGGGCGGGGTCATCCCGGCCGATATCGAGTGGCTCAAGGGGGTCCGCCGTATCACCGAGCAGGCCGGCGTGGCATTGATCGTCGATGAGATCCAGAGCGGTTTTGCCCGCACCGGGCGCATGTTCGCCTTCGAGCATGCCGGCATCGTCCCGGACGTGGTCACCCTGTCCAAAGCCATTGGCGGTAGCCTGCCGCTGGCGGTGGTGGTGTACCGCGACTGGCTGGACACCTGGAAACCGGGTGCCCATGCCGGCACCTTCCGGGGAAACCAGATGGCCATGGCGGCGGGGTCGGCGGTGATCGAATACCTGGTCGAGCATCGCCTGGCCGAGCATGCCGAGGCCATGGGGCAGCGCCTGCGCCAGCACTTGCGGCAGTTGCAGCGGGATTATCCGCAGTTGGGTGATGTTCGCGGGCGTGGGTTGATGCTCGGGGTGGAACTGGTCGACCCGCAAGGCCAGCGGGATACTCTTGGGCATCAGGCGGCTAACCGCGAGCTGGCGGCGAAGGTGCAGCGTGAGTGCCTCAAGCGTGGGCTGATCCTGGAGCTGGGGGGGCGACATGGGGCGGTGGTGCGCTTCCTGCCGCCGTTGATCATCAGTGGCGAGCAGATCGATGAGGTGGCGCAGCGGTTTGCCGAGGCGCTGATCGCGGCGGTCTGATCCATGGCCGGGACCGCACAGCGGCCCCGGCAATCCTGGCTACCAACCGCGCCCGGAGTTCACCCAGAAGTTCACCGACAGCGAGGTAGTCACCGATTCCACCTGGTGGAACCAGCCCTCGGGCAGGAACAGCAGGTCACCGGCCTGCAGCACCACGCGCAGCAACGGTACTTCGCGTGCCGCCGGGAAGCGCTGGTAGTCCGGGGCGTCGGGGTTGAAGTCGCAGCCGTCCAGGCCGCCCTTGGGGCTGGTCGACCAGGTGCCCAGGGCCGGGCGGTGGTGCGGCGCGGCAAGGATGAACGATTTCTGCCCCCAGACCTGGGCGAACAGGTTGTCGGTGTCGTCGCGGTGCAGCGGCGTCAGGGTGCCCTTGGGGCCGATCCAGATGCGTGGCGCAATGAACTGCTCGCGGGCGAAATACTGCGGGTAGCGAATCAGCGTCAGCAGCTTTTCCGGCACGATGTTGTTGCCCATGTAGGCCGGGGTTTCGCCGGGTTTGGCCGGTGCATCCAGCGCGGCGATGAAATCGGCCATGGAGGTGGAGCGGAAGTCGCGGTCGGTAGAGAAGGTCTTCTTCACGTAGTCGCCGTGCCGGGTGATGCCCTGCAGTTCGGCGAAATGCACCAGCGAGGCTTCGCGGCCCATGGTGAACAGCGGCCAGTCCTGCAGGGCATCGCTAATGACCAGCGGGGTACCGTGCACCAGGTATTCGCCCTGGAAGCGCGCCAACGGCATGTCGGCGCGGGCAATGCGTGCCACCTCGCGCTGCAGCGGCTGCGCGGCCGATACCCGTTCGCTGAGGCGTGCTGGTGTCGGGTAGCGCTGGTTCATCGACACCTTGGTCGCCGGCGCGCCCCGGCGGGCGTTGCTGATGATCTGCGGCAGCAGGGTGGCCAGGCCCATGTTGCCGGTGATCTTCAGGCGCGCGCTGGCGAACAGCTCCTCGACGTTGGCGGTGCCACCCATGATGCCAAGGAAGTCGCACTCGGCCACCTCGATGGTGACGTCCGGGGCGCTGTGGCGGCCTGCCCCGGTGCGACTGCTGTCGCGCACCTCCGACCAGAAGGCCCGGTCCTGGCTGAAGACGAACTGGAAAACGCCTTCGATGCCGACGGCATGGGCGTTGGCGAACAGTTTGCTGAGGATGCTCTGAAGGTCCACGGTGTGCCTCTGGCGGTCTTTCGTTGTGCAGGGATAACGAGTGCCCGCGCCAACGATTTAGCTCGGTGGGCGGGTAATTTTTCAGCGTGCTGCTACGTCCCGTAGGGAGGTTTGAGGCACATTGTTCACCCAAGGAACCCACATGGCACTGCACCCTGATCTGGCAGCATTTCTGGAACTGGTCGAATTTGGCCGGCTGACGGGCAGGAGCCTGCCCATGCACGCGATGGACGTGGCCCAGGCCCGTGCCGAGTTCGAAGGCAGCTCGCAGGTGCTCGACCCGAGCCCGCCCGGCAACGTCACGGCCAGCGAACTGCAGATCAGCGCGCGCGACGGTACCCGCCTGGCTGCTCGTTTGTACCGCCAGGGCGATGCCGGCGCTGCCTTGCAGCCGGTGATCCTGTACCTGCACGGCGGCGGCTACGTGGTCGGCAGCCTGGATTCGCATGACTCGGTGTGCCGCCGCCTGGCGGCCCTGGGCGCGTTCGCGGTGCTGGCGGCGGACTACCGGCTGGCACCGGAGCAGCAGTTTCCGATGGCCCTGCACGATGCACTGGACGCAGCCAACTGGCTGGCTGAACAGGCGCCGGCGCTGGGCCTGGACAGCCGCCGGGTGGTGCTGGCAGGGGACAGTGTGGGCGCCAGCCTGGCGGCGGTGCTGGCCATTACGGCGGTGGAGCAGCCCGAGGCGCTGGCGTTCAAGCCGCTGGCGCAGTTGCTGTTCTACCCGGTGACCGATATCTCTTGCCAGCGTGAGTCCCATCGCGAGCATGCCGAGGGTTACCTGCTGGAGACGCCTACCCTGGAGTGGTTCTACCAGCACTATGCGCCGCAGCGCGAGCAGCGCCTGGACTGGCGGGTGTCGCCGTTGCTGTCGACGCTGCGCGAGCCTCTGGCGCCGGCGTACCTGTTGGTGGCCGAATATGACCCGTTGCATGATGAGGGTATGGCCTATCGTGACTGGCTGGTGGCGGGTGGCACGGCGGTAACCTTTACCCGGGTGGAGGGGTTGACCCATGACTTCTTGCGCATGTCGGGGATCGTGGGGCAGGTGGCGGGGATCTACCAGGATGTCGGGGAGTGGTTGAAGCGGGTCGGCGGCCAGTCCTGACTTGAGGTCGCCGGGGGCGCGTTGCGCCCCTGTCGCCGGCAAGCCAGCTCCCACAGGGGCCCTGCTAATTCAACGAGTTATGTGCAGTTCTATGAGAGCTGGCTTGCCGGCGCCAGGGCCGGTACAGGCAACCCTCAAGCGTGCAGGTAGCGCTTCAGAATATCCACCAACCGCTCGATCTCCGCCTCGGTATTCAGCAACCCGGGTGCCGTCCGCACCACCGGCCCGACATCCCGCGACACCGCATCGACCACAATGCGCCGGCTATCGAGATAGCGGGCCACCTCGTCAGCATCCTGCCCCGCGACCCGGAAGAAGGTGAACCCCGCCGAATACCGTGCACTGCGCGGTGTCACCAGCTCGATTCCCGGCAGCGCTTCAAGGTGCTGCCTGAGATAGTCATTAAGCCCATGAATTCGCGCCTGCACCGCCGCCTTACCCAACTGCAGGTGCAACTCGAACGCCTTGCCCAACGCCCAGCGATGCTCGAACGCATGGTAACCCCCGGGCGACATCACCGTGGCAAAGTCCTCATTCTCGGAAAACGTGGCAACGGTCGGGTTCAGCTGCTTCAGTTCGGTGGACGCCGCGCAGATGATCCCGGTACCCCGCGGCCCGAACATCCACTTGTGCGTGCCGGCGATGAAGTAATCGCAGTTGAGGTCGGCAAAGCGCATGTCTTCGACACCCAAGCCATGCACACCGTCGATCACGTAGATGATCTGGTCCTGTTCGTCACGCTGGCGATTGGCCTCGCGCACCAGCGCACCGATCTCGCCCACGGGCAATTTCACGCCACTGCCCGAGTGCACCCAGGTCATGCCCAGCACCCGGGTTTTCGGCCCGATGGCCGCCGCTATGGTGGCCAGTACCTGGTCGCTGTTGACCTTGGCGGGGTCTTCGAACAGGCGCAGCCGGTGCACCGGCGTGCCATCGCGTGTGGTGCGAAAGCCCATGGTGTGACGGGCGGCCGAATGCTCGTGCACGGTGGTGAGAATTTCCTGCCCCGGGGCAATCTTCAGCCCGCCATAGATCAGTCCCAGGCCTTCAGTAGTGCTGCCGGTCAGGGCGATTTGCCGGGGCGTCACTTCGAGGTAACGGGCTGCCCATTCGCGCACGGCGGCTTCGTGCTTCCACTCCGACTGGCTATCCCAGTCGACCATGCGGGCCGGCTGGCGGTCGAAGCGGGCGCGCAGTGCCTCGATGGCTTCGCGCACGGGCCTTGGGTGTGAGGTGATCAGGAAGTTGGCAAAGTGTGCGTAGGCCGGGTCCAGCTCGAACAGGCTGCGGAACGCGGCCCAGTCGTTGGCAGTGGCAGGTGGTGCAGGTGCCGCGTGGGCGGCAGGCAGCAGCGGGCCGGTGAGGGGCAGGGCGGCCGCCAGCAGGCCGGCCTGCTTGAGAAAGGTGCGACGATCGTTCATCAAGTTGCTCGCAAGGGTCAGGGGGATGCGGTGGCGACGGGTTGCGCGGCGCGCTGCACCTGCTCCCACACCCGCAGGAAGTTGCCGCCCCAGAGCTTGGCAATATCCGCTTCGGAGTAGCCGCGGCTGATCAGTTCGGCGGTGACGTTGCGTGCTTCACTGGCGTTCTGCCAGCCGTCGATGCCGCCGCCTTCGTTGAAGTCCGAGCTCAGGCCGACATGGTCGATGCCGACCTTGCGCACGGTGTAGTCGATGGCGTCGCCGTAGTCCTTGAGCGTGGCCGGCGGTTCTTCCTCGAGAATGCCGTACAGCGCGTTGGCGTACTGGCCGACCTTCTGCTCGGGCCAGCCGGCGATCACCGGGTCACCGGGCATCAGTGCGTAGTTCAGGTTGGCCAGCGGCGGCAGGTCGTAGCGGGCGCGCAGGGCGTTGAGTTTGTCCTGGGTCGTGCTGCTCAGGGGCTTGAGGTAGGTGGAGAAGGCCACCAACTGGACCACGCCGCCGCTGTCCTTGATCAGCTGCAGCTCCTTGTCGGAGAGGTTGCGGTCGATGTCGACCATGGCCCGTGGCGCCGAGTGCGAGGCCACCACCGGCGCGCGGCTGAGGGCGACGGCCTGGGCCAGCGCCTTGCTGGACATCTGCGACACATCGATGATCACGCCCAGGTCGTTCAGCCGCTGCACGGCGCGCTTGCCAACCGGCGACAGGCCGTCCAGGGCATCGGCGGTGTCATTGAAGAACGGTAGCGGGCGTGAGGAGTCGGCCCAACTGTTGTTGCCCACGTAGCTGAAGCCGAACATGCGCACGCCGCGCGCGGCCCAGCGGTCGAGCTGATCGATGTCGTCGCCCAGCGCATAGGCGTTGAGCATGCTGAGGAACACTACGAACTTGCCTTCGCCGTGCAGGCGCCGCATGTCTTGCGGGGTATAGGCAATACCCACCTGCTGCGGGAAGTCGCGGACCATGGCGGTGATGGCGTTGTAGCGCACTTCCTGGGTGTGACGGGCGGCCTCGACGAAGCCTGGGGTAGGGCGGTGCGGGCCACCGTCACCGGTCCAGGATTCTGGCCAGGCGAAGATGGTCAGGGCTGCGCCAGACAAACGCCCGCGTGCGGCCTTGGCCAGGTCGAAGCGGCCATCGCCATCCTTGTCGGCCTCGCTGCCTTCGGTGCCGAAGGTCAGCGGCAGGGTGATGTGGCTGTCAAACGAGATGATGCGTTCCTGCAGGTCGTTGGCCTGGCGGGTCACCTCCCTGGAATAGCCGGCGGGAGGGGCGAAGTAGTGCCAGGCGGCAAACCCGGCGCCAGCGGCAACCGCCGTGGCCAGGCTGATAAACAGGGCTTTCTTCCAGCGTGGAGTCGTCATCTTGGTCTCAATAGGTTCACCGTCGAGGGATGGGCACAGAGGCCGCCGCTACTTGCAGTGAACGAGCTCGCACCCGGGAAATTTAGCGTCTGTCGGGGGCCGCCATGCGGCCCAATCGCCGGCAAGCCAGCTCCCACCTCGAGCGCATTGGCCTCAAGCCATATGCAGACCCTGAGTCTATAAATTTCGCCTGCCGTGCAACGTTCTAGCCTTGGACGGGCCGTGCTCCATGGCCGCATTGAATGCACAGGTATGCAATGACGATTTCCCGACGCGGTTTTATCGCCAGTGTGGCATTCACCGGTGTGGTGGTGCCTGGTGCGCTGGGGGCGCTGTATGTGCAGCGCCAGCGTGCCGCCGAGGAGTTCCCGGAAACCCCTGGCGAGGCCGTCGTCGAGCTGGCCGATACCCGCCTGCAGCAGTTGGGCGATACTTTGCGCGGCATCTGGCGCTGGACCCTGCAAGGCAAGGATGCAGGGCTGGACGGTCTACCCACGGGTGAGCTGGAGCTGTTCCTGGATGTGGCAGCCAGCGGGCGCGCCCTGCGCGGCTACCTGGATACCCCTGAGCGCCTGCGTGGGCAGGAAGAGCCGCGTTACCGCGTGGTCGGCGACCTTCTGGCGGACAAACCGGGCACTTTGCGCTGGCGCCTGTTTTCGGCACAGGCACGCTATGAATGCCATATCGTGCTTGATGAGGTCTGGGGCCGGTTCGGCAACGCCGGGCCGGCGACCCTCAACGGGCGCATTGCGCGCCTGGATTGCGCGCTGACATTGCCGGTGGAGGATAACCACTTCCTGGCCTTGAAGCACACCTTTCCCGAGGCGCGCGAGCGTACCCCGCTGAACCCGCAACTGCTGGCCTGGCTGATCACCCCGGAGCATCGGCTGTTCCACCAGCTGTGGCACGCCTCGCGGGACAAATGGCACAAACTGGCCAAGGACAAGCAGGGCGCCCTGCGTGGTCTGGGCTGGCAGCCTGGGCCACGTGAGCGCGAGCGTGACGCGCGGGGCCGGCACAAGGACCGCAACGGCTCGGGCGAGGACTTTTTCTTCATGCACCGGCACATGCTTGGCAATGCCCGTGCCTTGCAGGACTTGCCGTCATGGCCGCGCTTCCCGCTGCCGCAGCCGGAGCTGGAGCGCGACCGCGCCGGATTCGCCCGCTACTTCGACAACCATGACGGCAATGCCCTGCCGCCCACCTGGCTGGCCAGCGGTGATGCGCAATACACCCAGTGGGTGCGCGACATCAAGACGCCGGACACCTTCCATGGCAACTTCCAGGTCTGGGAGTCACGCTATACCGACCCGGAGTACCTGAGCACCTTGACCCTGGGCCAGTTCGGTTCGGAGGTGGAACTGGGCCTGCACGACTGGCTGCACATGCGCTGGGCATCGGTGCCGCGCGACCCGGCCAACGGCATGCCAGTGCCGACGGCGCGCACGCCGGATGATTTTGCCGAACGCTGGTTCGCCGAGCAGAACGATTTTCTCGGTGACCCGTTTTCATCCCATGTGAACCCGGTGTTCTGGCACTTTCATGGCTGGATCGACGACCGCATCGAGGACTGGTTCCATGCCCATGAGCGGCTGCATCCGGGCGAGGTACGGCGCCTGGAGGTCAACGGCGTGCCATGGTTTGCGCCAGGGCGCTGGGTGCAAGTGGCGGACCCGTGGCTGGGGCCGGATACCCACGGCTGCTCGACGGTGCCGGGTTTGCGGCCCGGGCGCAGTGTAGAGATGGACCCGGAGACCATGAAGCTGGCGTTGCGCATCATCTACAGCGATGAAGGCCTGTTCGACAAGCTGCGGCCCAAGGTACCGCAGCGGCCGTGGTATGCGCGCAACCTGAAGGTGCGGAACTAGTCGCTGCCTGTATTGGCCCTATCGCCGGCAAGCCAGCTCCTACAGGTACAGCGCATGTCTTGAACCCGGCGCAGACCCTGTGGGAGCTGGCTTGCCGGCGATAGGGCCGGTACAGGCGACCCTACTGGCGGACCACCCACCCCCCGCCCAAAGCCTTGTACAACGCCACACTGCCCTGCAACCGGGCCAGGCGCAGTTGCGCCTGCTGGTCCTGCGCCACATACAAGGTGCGCTGGGTCTCCAGCACGCTCAACAGGGTCTGCGCCCCGGCGCCATACCGTTGCTGCGCCAGGTCGAACGCCAGCCGCGCCTGCGCCACTTCTTCATCCTGCCACTGTCGCTGGCGGTCCACGCCCTGGATCGCATTGAGCGCTTTCTCGACATCGGCAAACCCGGCCAGGATGCTGCTGCGGTAGGTCTCCAGCAACTCTGCCTGTTCAGCCTCGGCCAGTTCACGCGCGGCGCGCAGCCTGCCGTTGTTGAAGATCGGCGCGACCAGGCCGCTGGTGAGGGTGTAGTAGGCGCTGTCGAACAAATGGGCAAAGCTATTGGCGCCAGCCCCCAGGCTGGCCCCGAGGGTGAGCTTGGGCAGCATGGCGGCGCGGGCGACCTGCACGTTGGCGCTGGCGGCGGCCAGGCGTGCTTCCGCTGCGGCAATGTCCGGGCGGCGGGTGAGCAGTTCGCTGGGTACGCCGCTGCCAATGGCGGGCCATTGCAGGGTGATGATCGCTTCCTGGCTGGCGGGTAGCGCCTGCACCGGCTCGCCCAGCAGGGTCGCCAGGGTGACCCGGCTGTCCTGCCACTTCTGTTCCAGTAACGGCAGCTGACGTTGCTGCGCGGCCACCAGGCTGCGCTGCTGGGCCAGTTCCAGCTGCGTGGCGGAACCGCTGCGCTGGCGTGCCTCGACCAGGCCCAGCACGTCCTGGGCATTGCGCAGGTTGAGGCGGGCAATGCGCAGCTGTTCCTGCAGGGCCAGGCCCTGCAGGTAACTGTCGGCCACCGCACTGACCAGGGTCAGCGCCACGGTCTGGCGGTCGAAGCGGCTGGCATCCAGGCTGCGCAGGGCGCTGTCGCGGGTCGCCCGCAGGCCGCCCCAGAAGTCGATTTCGTAGCTGGCGCTGAGCTGCATGTCGAACGAGGTGCTGGTCGGCTCGTTGCGGCTGACGTCCAGCTGGTCGTTGCCGTCACCGTGCAGCAGGCGTTGGCGGCTGCCGTCCAGGCCCAGCTTCAGCTCCGGCAGCAGCGGCGCGCCGGCGATGACCGCGCGGGCCTGGGCCTGGCGCACCCGCGCCGTGGCGGCAGCCAGGTCATGGGCATTGTGCAGGGCGTGTTGCACCAGGCGGTCGAGCTCGCTGCTGGCGAAGGCTTGCCACCACTGTGCCGTTGGCAGTTGTGCCGAGGGTGTTGCGGCCTCGCCTTGCCAGGCGGGTGGCGTGGCGATGCCGCTGGCGGGTATGGGCGGCGTGCTGCAGGCGGCGAGGCATACGCAGAAGGTCAACAGGCTGATGCGGCTAGGCAGAGTCATGGGTTATTCGCTGGTAAGGGCTTTGACCGGGTCGAGGCGGGCGGCCTTGCGCGCTGGCATGAAGCCGAACACGATGCCGGTAACGACGGCGCAGGCGAAGGCGCCGAGCATGGCGGGCAGGGCAAAGGCCACCGCCACTTCGGCCAGCATCAGGCCGCCACCGATGGCCAAAGCCAGGGCGATGCCGGCCAGGCCGCCGACCATCGACAGCATCACTGCCTCGCTGAGAAATTGCCGCAGGATGTCGCGCTGGCGGGCGCCGGTGGCCATGCGGATGCCGATTTCACGGGTACGCTCGCGTACGGTCATCAACATGATGTTCATCACGCCGATGCCGCCCACCAGCAGCGAGATTGCGGCGATCGCCCCCAGCATCAGCGACAGGCTGTTCTGTGTGCGCGCTTCGGCCTGGATCAGTGCCGCGTCATTGGTCAGCTCGAAGTCCTGGCGGCCGTTGTGGCGCTGGCGCAGCAGCTTGTCGATGGCCGCTTCGGCCTGGTTGACCCGTGTGGAGTCGAGGGCGGCAACGGCGATGTAGTCCGGGTCGCGCTGGCCAAACAGACGGATGGCTGCGGCGGAGTAGGGCACCACGATGCGCCCGTCGCTGTCCTGGTCGCCAGAGCTGGCGCCCTTGCCGGCCAGGATACCGACCACCTGGAACGGCACATTGCCAATCAGCAGGTACTGCCCCAGAGGGTCGCGCCCAGGGTCGAGCATCTTTTCCCGCACTTTCTGGCCGATCACCGCCACCGCTGCAGCGTTGGCTTCATCGGCATCGGTGTAGAAGCTGCCTGCCACCGCCGGCCAGTTGAAAATCTCGGGGAACCGGGTGTTGTTGCCGCCCACATAGAACCGCTGGCTGTTGTTGCCGTGGCGCACCATCAGCTTTTCGCCGATCACCGGCATCACGTGCTTGACCTGCGGCAGTTGGCCGATGGCGGCGACATCGTCGAGGGTGATGGTGCCGGCCTGTTCGCCCAGGCTCGCCGGCTTGCCGTTGAGGTAGAGGATGTTCGAGCCGAAGGCGGCCATCTGCGCCATGACCTGGCGCTTGCTGCCTTCGCCCACGGCCAGCATCACCACCACCGAGGCCACGCCAATGACGATGCCCAGCAGGGTCAGGGCGGTGCGGAAGCGGTTGACCCACATCACCCGCCAGGCCGCCTGCAGGGCTTCGAGCAGTTCGCCTTTCCACGCCCCGTGCAAGGTCGCACCATGGTCCAGGCGTTGGCGCAGCTGGTCGGCCTGCAGCCCTCGGCCGTTGTCGACCGTCGGCTTTTCGGCGGCCGAATCGCTGATGATCAGGCCGTCACGCATTTCGATCACCCGCTGCGCCCGCGCCGCGACGTTGCGGTCGTGGGTGATCAGGATGATCACGTGGCCCTGGCTGGCCAACTCGTCGAGCAACGCCATCACTTCGCTGCCGCTGTGGCTGTCGAGGGCGCCGGTAGGTTCGTCGGCGAGGATGATATGGCCACCGTTCATCAAGGCCCGGGCAATCGACACCCGTTGCTGCTGGCCACCGGACAACTGGTGCGGGCGGTTGCCGGTGCGGCTGGCCAGGCCCAGGCGGCCGAGCAGGGCGCTGGCGCGGGCGTGGCGTGCGCTGGCGGCGATGCCGGCATAGATGGCCGGCATTTCGACGTTTTCCTGGGCCGAGCCCGAGGGGATCAGGTGGTAGCCCTGGAACACGAAGCCAAACGCCTCGCGGCGCAACCAGGCCAACTCGTCGCTGCCCAGCTCGGCCACATCCTTGCCGGCGAAGCGGTAGCTGCCGGAAGTGGGGCGGTCGAGGCAGCCGAGGATATTCATCAAGGTCGACTTGCCGGAGCCGGAGGCGCCGACGATGGCGACGAACTCACCAGGATGGATGCACAGGTTGATGCCATGGAGGATATCGACCTTGGGCGTTTCGACGCCGCCGTAGGATTTACGGATGTCGACCAGCTCGATCAGGGGTGTGCTCATTCAACCTCCACTGACGCCAGGGGCGCCGATCACCAGGCGTTCGCCTTCGTTGAGGCCGTCCAGCACCTGCACCCGCAGGCGGTCGCTGAGGCCGGTGTGCACCTGGCGCTGTTCGACCTTGCCGTCGCGGGTCAGCACATGCGCCAGGCGCCGGCCATCGCCGTCGTCCAGCGCGGCCAGTGGTACGGTCAATACCTGGCTGGCTTTGCCCGCGACGAAGAACACCTGTGTGGTCATCTCGGCCATCAGCGCGCCGTCCGGGTTGTCGACATCCAGCAGCACGCTGTACTGCACCACCTGGCTGCCGGCACTGCCATTACTGACGCTGGCCGGGCTACCGCCGCCCTGGCTGGCCTGCTCCAGCGGCTTCGGCGGAATCGGCAGCACTTGCCGTACGGTGCTGGTCCAGCGGCGCTTGCCGCCGGCCAGGGTAGTGAAGTAGGCGGTCATGCCCGGGGTGACCTTGCCGATGTCGGCCTCCGACACCTGGGCCCACACGGTCATCGGCGAGAGCTTGGCGATGCGCAGGATCAGCGGGGTTTGCTGCTGGGCATTGAGGGTTTGCCCCTCACGGGCATCCACCGCCACCACCGTGCCGTCCATCGGCGCATAGATGCGTGTGTAGCCCAACTCGGCCTCGTCGCTGCGCAGGTTGGCCTGGGCCTGGCGGATCTGCGCCTGGAACATGTCGATGCGCGCCTGGGTGACCTTCAACTGCGCGGTGGCTGTTTGCACGTCCTCGTCGCGGGTGGCGCCGGCGGCGGCCAGGTCGCGTTGGCGTTTGAGCTGCTGCCGGGCCAGTTGGAACTGCGCGCGTTGTTCGGCCAACTGGGCCTTGAGGTTGTCGATCGAATAGCGGCCGGCATCCAGCCGGGCCTGCTGGGTCGACGGGTCGATCTCGACCAGCAGCTGGCCTTTGCGCACCGTGTCGCCGACCTCGACGTGCAGGGTGTGGATCTGCCCGGACGCCTGGGCACCGACGTCTACATAGCGCCGTGGTTGCAGGGTGCCCAGTGCGGTGACGCTGCTTTCGATGTCGGCGCGGGTCACGCTGACCGTGCTGAGCGGCTGTGCGCCGTAGGGCAGGGCCTTCCAGGCCAGCAGGCTGCCCAGGCCGAGCAGGCCCAGGCCGGTGAGCAGGACCCGGCGCCGGGTGTTGGTTAAAGGTCTCATGCAGACTTCCAGCCGAGGGGGTGCCAGATAGACGAAAGCGGCACGAGGGGATTTAGCGGATGTTGTGTGGGGGCTGACAGGTGTGTGGCGACAGAGATGTGGCGCCGGTGAGATCGAGCGCCGCGCGGGCGGCGCTCGATCTCACCGGCGCTGAACCGCGACAGCAATACCCTTGTTGCTGAGAATAATTATAATTTGTAAGATCGCACGTTGACATCACTCGGTCCCGCGTTGCTGCCTGAAAGGGCTTTCTGGCATAGGCTGGCAGGACGATCTCAGGTAACGTCGTGGAACATTACTATCGCGAACTGGTGGGCTTCCTTTCCGCGCGTCTGGGCAATCGTCAGGCCGCCGAAGACGTGGCGCACGATGCCTACCTGCGGGTGCTGGAGCGCACCGGCACCGAGCGCATCGAGCACCCGCGGGCATTCCTTTACCGCACCGCGCTCAACCTGGTGGTCGACCGCCACCGGCGGCACCAGGTGCGCCAGGCCGAGCCGCTGGAGGTGCTGGACAGCGACGAGCGCTGGCACACCCCGGCACCGACCCACGACATGCAGCTCGACCAGCGTCTGGCGCTGATGCAGCGTGCCCTGGGTGAGCTGAGCAAGGTCTGCCGCGACTGCTTCCTGCTGCGCAAGCTCGATGGCCTGTCACACCAGCAGATCGCCAAGCACCTGGGCATTTCCCGCAGCCTGGTGGAAAAGCACATCGTCAATGCCATGAAGCACTGCCGGGTGCGCATGCGCGAGTGGGAGTCCTGATTGCCGGGTTAAAGGCAAATGCAAATTCCGTCAGTCAATCACTTGATTTCCGCAGCTTTCCCGACTTCTATCAAAGAAGACCCCTGTCAGGCATAACCTTGGCAGCAGCCGTTACTGGCGCAGTATGGTCATGGAGCGTACCCATTACCCAACTGCCCAGGTCCGACCATGGCCAACAAGACCCTGCGCATCCTCATCGCCGACGCACATCCGTGCCAGCGCCTGCAGCTGGAGCGGCTGCTCAATGGCCTGGGCTACTACCGGATAGCACCAGTGGACAGCTTCGAGGAACTGCAGCGCTTGGTGCTGTGTGCCTTGCAGCCTTTCCACCTGCTGTTGGGCAACATCGAACTGGCCAGCCATGCCGGGGTCGACCTGGTGCGTTTCTGCCGCGTCAGCACACAGATCCAGCACGCCCTGCTTTATCACTCTACCCAGTTGAAAGTGCCCTCGGTGCCGCAGAACGAGCGCCAGGCCGTCAGCCTGAGCCTGCCTCAGGTGCCCGATAACGAGGCGCTGGAGGCATTCATGGCGATCATCGATACGCCGCTGCTGGTCGGCAAGCTGTCGCTGCCGGGTACCGTGCCGGCTACTTCGGCGCGGCCACGGCCGCGGGCCAATTTCGCGCACACAGTGTTCAACCGCTAAAGCCGCAGCGGGTGGGGCACGGGGTCAGCTATTTGCTATCCTTTTGCCCTTTGCCGATTTGCGGACCCTGCCATGACTGCCATCGATACCGTTCGCCCGCCCCGGTTCAGCCGCGGTGATCACCGGACCCTGGGCCTGGCGGCGTTGGGCGGCGCGCTGGAAATCTACGATTTCATCATTTTCGTGTTCTTTGCGCTGACCCTCAGCCAGCTGTTCTTCCCGCCCGAGATGCCCGAATGGCTGCGCCTGCTGCAAAGCTTCGGAATCTTCGTCACCGGCTACCTGGCGCGGCCGCTGGGTGGCATCCTGATGGCACACTTCGCCGACCACCTCGGACGCAAGCGGGTGTTCAGCCTGAGCATCCTGATGATGGCCCTGCCGTGCCTGTTGATCGGGGTAATGCCGACCTACGCCGACATCGGCTATGCGGCGCCGCTGATCCTGCTGGCCCTGCGCATCCTGCAGGGCGCGGCGGTGGGTGGCGAGGTGCCGAGTGCCTGGACCTTCGTCGCCGAGCACGCACCCGCCGGGCGTCGCGGCTACGCCCTGGGCTTCCTGCAGGCCGGGCTGACCTTCGGCTACTTGCTGGGGGCGCTGACCGCGACGTTGCTGGCACAGCTGTTCACCCCGCAGGAAATCCTCGACTACGCCTGGCGCTACCCGTTCCTGCTCGGCGGGATATTCGGCGTGATTGGCGTGTGGTTGCGTCGTTGGCTCAGCGAAACACCGGTGTTCCTCGCCCTGCGCGCACGCCAGCAGCAGCCGGTGAGCTTCCCGCTGCGGCGGGTGCTGGGCGAGCACCGCCGGGCGTTGATCCCGGCGGCGCTGCTGACCTGTGTGCTGACTTCTGCCGTGGTGGTGCTGGTGGTGATTACCCCGACAGTGATGCAGCAGCGCTTCGGCATGAGTGCCGGGCACACCTTTGCCCTGAGCAGCGTGGGCATCGTCTTCCTCAACATCGGCTGTGTGCTGGCCGGGCTGCTGGTCGACCGCGTAGGCGCCTGGCGCGCGCTGATGTTCTACAGCCTGCTGCTGCCATTGGGCATCGGCGCGTTGTATGCCAGCCTGGTGGGGCAGTGGGGCATGACCTGGCTGGGCTATGCGCTGGCGGGCCTGTCCTGCGGCGTGGTGGGGGTGGTGCCGTCGGTGATGGTCGGGCTGTTCCCGGCCGAGATCCGCGTGTCGGGCATTTCCTTCACCTACAACGTGGCCTACGCGCTGTGGGCCAGCACCACGCCGCTGGCGCTGATTGCGCTGATGCCATGGAGCCCGTGGGTGTGTGTCGGCTTTTGTCTGGTCATGGGTACCGTGGGGCTGCTGACAGCCTTGTATTTCGGGCGTCGCGAGCCATTGGCGTTTGCGGCGGAGCCTATGCCGGTAATGTGTGGTGAAAAATAGTTTTCTGCTGTCTGTTCTGGCCTCGTCGCCGGCAAACCAGCTCCCACAGGGATAGCGCAGGGCTCGAAGCCGATGCGGTCGAAGTGGGAGCCGGCTTGCCGGCGATGAGGCCGGTACAGGTAAAACAAAAAGCCCCTGGCTCGTGAGAACCAGGGGCTTTTCGTTAGCGCAAGGGCAGGACCTTACATGTTCGGGTAGTTCGGCCCGCCGGCGCCTTCAGGGGTGACCCAGGTGATGTTCTGGGCCGGGTCCTTGATGTCGCAGGTCTTGCAGTGTACGCAGTTCTGCGCGTTGATCTGGAAGCGCTTGCTGCCGTCTTCCTGGCTGACCACTTCGTACACGCCGGCCGGGCAGTAGCGTTGGGCCGGCTCGTCGTACAGCGGCAGGTTGCTGGCGATCGGCACGTTCGGGTCGGTCAGCTTCAGGTGGCAGGGTTGTTCCTCTTCATGGTTGGTGCTGGAGAGGAATACCGAACTGAGCTTGTCGAAGCTGAGCTTGCCGTCCGGTTTCGGGTAGTCGATCTTCTGCGATTCGGCCGCCAGCTTCAGGCAGGCGTAGTCCGGCTTGGTGTCGTGCAGGGTGAACGGCAGCTTGCCGCCGAACCAGTTCTGGTCCACATAGTTGAACGCCGCGCCCAGCAGCGGGCCGAACTTGTGCATGGCCGGGCCGAAGTTGCGGCTGGCGAACAGCTCTTCATACAGCCAGCTGGCCTTGAAGGCGCTGACGTAGCCGTTCAGCTGGTCACCGCCTTCGCTGCCGGCGAGCAGGGCATCGGCTACCGCGTCAGCGGCGAGCATGCCGGACTTCATCGCGGTGTGGCTGCCTTTGATCTTGGCCACGTTCATGGTGCCCAGGTCGCAACCGATCAGCGCACCGCCATTGAAGACCATTTTCGGCAGCGAGTTTATGCCACCCTTGGCCAGGGCGCGGGCACCGTAGCTGATGCGCTTGCCGCCTTCGAGGTACTGGCTGATCACCGGGTGGTGCTTCAGCCGCTGGAATTCGTCGAACGGCGACAGGTACGGGTTGGCGTAGGACAGGTCGACGATCAGGCCGACCACCACCTGGTTGTTTTCCAGGTGATAGAGGAACGAGCCACCGGTGTTGTCCTTGGCCATCACGTCCAGCGGCCAGCCAGCGGTGTGCACCACCAGGCCCTGCTCGTGCCTGGCCGGGTCGATTTCCCAGATTTCCTTGAGGCCGATGCCGTAGTGCTGGACGTCGGATTCGCTGTCGAGGTTGAAGCGCTTGATCAGCTGCTTGCCGATGTGGCCGCGGCAGCCTTCGGCGAACAGGGTGTACTTGGCACGCAGTTCCATGCCCGGGGTGTACAGGCCGTCCTTCGGGTTGCCTTCGCGGTCGACACCGAGGTCGCCGGTGACGATGCCGCGGACCACGCCGTTGTCGTCGAACAGGGCTTCCTGGGCGGCGAAGCCCGGGTAGATTTCCACGCCCAGGTTCTCGGCCTGCTGGGCCAGCCAGCGGCACAGGTTGCCCAGTGAAATGATGTAGTTGCCCTGGTTGTGCATGGTCTTGGGCACGAACAGGTCAGGCACCTTGGTCGAGCTGCCGGCATCCTTGAGCACGTAGATGTCGTCGCGCTTCACTTCGGTGTTCAGTGGCGCGCCGAGCGCTTTCCAGTCAGGGAACAGCTCGTTCAGGGCGCGGGGTTCGAACACCGCGCCGGAGAGGATGTGGGCACCGACCTCAGAGCCTTTTTCCACCACGCAGACGCTGATTTCGCTACCGGCTTCGGCGGCCTTCTGCTTCAGGCGGCAGGCGGCGGACAGGCCTGCCGGGCCGGCGCCGACGATGACCACGTCGAATTCCATGTATTCGCGTTCCACTGGTTCTCTCCTACTCATCAAGGCTCGTGCTGTTGCTTTGTCTTATTGGGTGCGCGGGGCATTCGCAGCGGTTCTACGCAGCGGCGGAACTGTAGCTGGGCAAATGACGGACTACACCGTTTTGTCTTGGCCGCGCATTATATCTACACCACTTGGCGGGTCCAATACAAACGTTTGTTTGAATTTGCCGCAGGCCAGTAAAATCACAGGAACGCGGCTGGAGGGTGACCGATTTGCCGTATTGACCGGATTAGGTGTTACGGTCAAGATACGAGCGGTTTTACGTTCGCCGTAGGCTTGCAGCCGGGCGCAGGTACACCTCTAAAGACCAGGTGTGGAGCAGGGTTTTGCGGCCTTGGGCCGTTTTGTAGTGGAGTTTACACGCCACGACAGAAAATGACCCGTGAGTATTTGTCGCAAGAGTCCGGACAAGACTGTTCGGTCACTGTGAAGTTACCGCCTCCCGGTACGTTTTTAGAGGTGCCCTTGTACCCACGCGCATCGCAGGGCTCTGCCCCAGGCGACTATCTATTCACCGGAGAGTAACGAGGAATCCATGAAGGTTCTTGTAGCTGTCAAACGAGTGGTCGACTACAACGTCAAGGTTCGCGTCAAAGCGGACAACTCCGGCGTCGACCTTGCTAACGTCAAGATGTCCATGAACCCCTTCTGCGAAATCGCCGTGGAAGAAGCCGTACGCCTGAAGGAAAAGGGCGTTGCGACCGAGATCGTCGTCGTTTCCGTCGGCCCGGCCACTGCTCAGGAGCAGCTGCGTACCGCTCTGGCCCTGGGTGCCGACCGTGCCATCCTGGTCGAGGCCGCTGACGAACTGAACTCCCTGGCCGTGGCCAAGGCGCTGAAAGCCGTTGTCGACAAAGAGCAGCCGCAGCTGGTCATCCTCGGCAAGCAGGCCATCGACAGCGACAACAACCAGACCGGTCAGATGCTGGCCGCGCTGACCGGCTTCGCCCAAGGCACGTTCGCATCCAAGGTTGAAGTGGCTGGCGACAAGCTGAATGTTACCCGTGAAATCGACGGCGGCCTGCAGACCGTTGCCCTGAACCTGCCGGCCATCGTCACCACCGACCTGCGCCTGAACGAGCCGCGCTACGCGTCGCTGCCGAACATCATGAAGGCCAAGAAGAAGCCGCTGGAGACCGTTACTCCAGACGCGCTGGGCGTTTCCCTCGCCTCCACCAACAAGACCCTGAAGGTTGAAGCCCCGGCTGCCCGCAGCGCTGGCATCAAGGTCAAGTCGGTGGCCGAACTGGTCGAGAAGCTGAAGAACGAAGCGAAGGTAATCTAAATGACTATCCTGGTTGTCGCTGAATACGAAAATGGTGCCGTAGCCCCGGCCACCCTGAACACTGTTGCCGCTGCCGCCAAGATCGGTGGTGATGTGCACGTGCTGGTCGCTGGCCAGAACGTGGGCGGCGTTGCCGAGTCTGCTGCCAAGATCGCTGGCGTAGCCAAGGTGCTGGTTGCCGATAACGCTGCCTACGCCCATGTCCTGCCGGAAAACGTCGCGCCGCTGATCGTCGAGCTGGCCAAGGGCTATAGCCACGTGCTGGCCCCGGCCACCACCAACGGCAAGAACATCCTGCCGCGCGTTGCCGCGCTGCTGGATGTGGATCAGATTTCCGAGATCATCTCGGTCGAGTCCGCCGACACCTTCAAGCGCCCGATCTATGCCGGTAACGCCATTGCCACCGTGCAATCGAGTGCGGCCATCAAGGTTATCACCGTGCGTACCACCGGCTTCGACGCCGTGGCCGCCGAAGGTGGTTCGGCTGCCATCGAAGCCGTCGGCGCTGCGCACAATGCCGGCATCTCGGCCTTCGTTGGCGAAGAGCTGGCCAAGTCCGACCGCCCAGAACTGACTGCTGCCAAGATCGTCGTTTCCGGCGGTCGTGGCATGGGCAACGGTGACAACTTCAAGCACCTGTACAGCCTGGCCGACAAGCTCGGCGCTGCTGTCGGTGCCTCGCGCGCTGCGGTCGACGCAGGCTTCGTGCCGAACGACATGCAGGTCGGCCAGACCGGCAAGATCGTCGCGCCACAGCTGTACATCGCGGTCGGTATCTCCGGTGCGATCCAGCACCTGGCCGGCATGAAAGACTCCAAGGTGATCGTGGCGATCAACAAGGACGAAGAAGCGCCGATCTTCCAGGTAGCCGACTACGGCCTGGTCGCTGACCTGTTCGAAGCGGTTCCGGAGCTGGAAAAGCTGGTCTGATCCGCCTGCTTCACTTATAAAGAACCCGGCCCTCGTACAGGGGGTCGGGTTTTTTTGTGGTCTGTTCCGGCCCAATCGCCGGCAAGCCAGCTGCCACAGGTACAGCACAGTTCTCAAGGGCAGCGCCGTACCTGTGGGAGCTGGCTTGCCGGCGATTGGGCCGGACCAAGCAATACAAGGAGTGAGTAATGGTGCTGCGTAAAGCAGGCAGGGTACTGGCATGCACGGCGTTGTTGGTGTCGCCGCTGGCGATGGCGGCAGGCAAGTGCGAACGCCTGGTGGCAACCGGCAGCCCCGATGCGCCGCCCTATTCGTGGCAAGACCCAAAGGACCCGAAACACCTGATCGGCGCCAACGTCGACCTGCTGCGCCAGGTGGCTGGCGAGCTGGGTCTGAAGGTGGAGGTGCTGAGCGCCGGCCGGCGTGACCAGGCGCTGGAAGAAGTGCGTAGCGGGCGCATGGACTTGCTGCTCGACACCCCCATGCAGGTGGAGCAACTGACCGCGCTGGACTACATCCACCCGCCCCTGCAGCTCAACGAATACCTGGTGTGGACGCGCCACGACGCCACACTGACCTTCGAAGGCCCGGCGGACCTGGCCCAGTACCAGGGCAGTTTGTCCGAGCGCGCGCGGCTGACCCCGGCCTTTACCGCGTTCGCCAAGGCCCAGCTGAAGCTGGTGCCGGCACAGAACCTGACCCAGGCGTTCCAGAAACTGGTGCTCGGCCAGGTGGACTATGTGCTCGCTGGCCGCTACTCGGGCATGGCCATGGCCCAGAGCCTGGGTATGAGCAATGACCTGATCGCCCGCGGCCTGCCGGTGGATCGGCCAGGCCTGTACCTGGCCCTGTCGCACAATTCGGCCTGCAATGACAGCTGGTTGCGTGGGCAATTAGCGAAAAAACTGACAGAATTGCCGATCTCCGGTGCGTCCGAGGCCGTGCTGCAACGTAATGTCGAGCGCTGGAAAGCGCAGCTGCAGGTGCCGTCGGACGCCCCCATACACTAGGAAGATTGCGTGAGAACCCAACCACTTATCCTTGCCCTGGCCGTGCTCGGCCTGGCTGGCTGCGCCAGCGATCCGGCCCCTGACGAGCAGATGCGCATTTCCGAACAGGCACTGGAGCAGGCCAGGGCTGTCGGTGCCACTGAGCAGGTCGAAGCGCTCAAGCTGGCCGAAGACAAGCTGGCCCGAGCCAAGACCAACATGCTCACCGAAGACTACCGCGATGCGCGCATGCGTGCCGAGCAGGCCGAACTGGATGCGCGCCTGGCCGAGGCCCAGGTGCTGAACCAGAAGAGCGAAGAGCAGCTGCAACTGCTGCAGTCGCGGGTCAAGCGCCTGCGCAAGCAGCTGGAGGTGCAGCCATGATCCGTCGCATGCCATTGGCCGCGCTGGCAGTGTTGGCGCTGGCGGTGGGCCTGCAGGGTTGCGCCAGCCAGCGCAGCAGTGCGGCGCTGGATGATGCCACCGCAGCCTTCCAGAAGGTCAAGGATGATTCCAATGTGCTGCGCAGCGCGCCGCGTGACGTGATTCGTGCAGGCGAGTCGCTGGCCCGCGCCGAGCGCCTGTCCAGCTACATCGGCACCGGTGCCGACGTGCGCCATTATGCCTACCTGAGCCAGCGTTACAGCGAGATTGCCAGCGAGCATGCCAAGCTGGCGCTGAACCAGGAACGCCAGGCCAAGCTCGATCTGGAGCGTCAGCGCCTGCAACTGGCCCTGCGCGAGGCCAAGCTGGCCAGTGTGCAGCAGCAGGGCAAGTGGATCGAGTCGCAGATCGCCGCGCTGGCCTCGGAGCAGACCGACCGTGGTCTGGTGATGACCCTGGGTGACGTGCTGTTCGACACTGGTCGCGCCGACCTGAAGAACTCGGCCAGCCGCACCGTGCTCAAGCTGGTGCAGTTCCTCCAGCTCAACCCGCGCCGGGTGGTGCGGATCGAGGGTTATACCGACAGCACCGGCCCGGCGCAGGACAACCTGAAGCTGTCCCGTGACCGGGCGCAGGCCGTGGCCGACATGCTGGTCGACCTGGGGATCGACGAGAAGCGCCTGCAGGTCGAGGGGTATGGCGACCAGTACCCGATCGAGGCCAATGCCTCGGAGCGGGGCAGGGCGCAGAACCGTCGCGTCGAGATCGTGTTCTCCGATGACAAGGGCAAGCTCGCGCCAGCACGCTGAGTTTTGTGAGGAGGGGGCCGCTTTGCGGCCCATCGCCGGCAAGCCAGCTCCTCATAGAACTGCACATTCACTCATTGAATTAGCAGGGTCTCTGTGGGAGCGGCTTTAGCCGCGAACACCGGCGCAGCCGGTGCCATGCACCGCGTTGGACTCTTCGCGGCTAAAGCCGCCCTGCTTTTCGTCGGTTCAATCGTTTCGATAGCTGTCACGCTATTGTATTGTCGAGTATGTTGCATTCTGTCCCAGTACACTTTGCAACTGTTACGGTATCCTCTACCGTCACTGAGACGTACAAGAACAACGAGTCTACCGCCATGACCAACCTGCTGCTGTACCAGCGTATCGCCCAGCAACTGGCCGATGACATCCGTCGCGGTGTCTACCAGCCAGGCGAGCGGGTACCCTCCGTGCGCAAGATGAGCGCCCAGCTCAATGTCAGCCATGCCACGGTGCTGCAGGCCTATGCCAATCTCGAGGATCAGGGGTTGATCCGTGCACGGCCGCAGTCCGGCTACTACGTGCACCAGACCCCGGCCCTGACCGCGCAGACCCCGGACATCGCCCGGGTGGAACGCCCCGGCCTGGTGACTCGCGCCAGTATCATCCAGCAGGTATTGACCGAGGCCCGCCGTGATGGCGTGTTCCCGTTCGGCGCCGCGGTGCCGCACGTCGACTACCTGCCGGTGCGTGCCCTGCACCAGCAGATTGCCAAGGTGACGCGCTTCCATAGCCCGCGCGCCTTCAGCTATATGTTCAGCCCCGGTTTCGAGCCATTGCGCCGGCAGATCGCCATTCGCATGCGTGATGCTGGCGTGCTGGTCGACCCGCGTGAAGTGATCGTGACTCATGGCTGCGTCGATGCGCTGCAGATGTCGCTGCGCGCGCTGACCCGCCCCGGCGACTTGATTGCCGCCGAATCGCCCACCTATTACGGGCTGTTGCAGCTGGCCGACCTGCTGGGCCTGAAGGTGATCGAGATCCCCAGCGATCCGTCCACCGGCATCAGTCTCGAAGCCTTGCAACTGGCGGCCAACCAGTGGTCGATCAAAGCCCTAGTACTGACGGCGCGCCTGAGCAACCCGCTGGGCGGCACCGTCCCGGAAGAGCGGCAGAAGCAGTTGCTGCGCCTGGCGTCGGACTTCGATATCCAGATCGTCGAGGATGACATCTATGGCGAGCTGATGTTCGAGCAGGGCAAGACCAAGGCGCTGAAGGCATTCGACCGGCTGGACCGGGTGATCTATTGCTCGAGTTTTTCCAAGACCCTGTCCCCTGGTGTGCGCGTAGGCTGGATGGTCGCTGGGCGCTATCACGACGAAATCCAGCGCCTGCAAACCTTTACCACTCACTCGGCCTGCAGCGTGACGCAGATGGGTGTGGCGGCCTACCTGGAGAATGGCGGCTACGACCGGCACCTGCGTTACATCCGCCAGGAGTACCGCAAGAACCTCAGTGCCTACCAGCTGGCGGTGCAGCAGCACTTCCCCGAGGGTACCCAGATGACCCGGCCGACGGGCGGTTTCATCCTGTGGGTGAGCCTGCCCGGACGGGTCAATACCCAGGAGCTGCATGTGCGCGCGCTGGAGCAGGGCATCAGTATTGCGCCGGGGCTGATCTTCAGTAACACCGAGCAATTCAACCACTGCATCCGCCTTAATTGCGGTATACCTTGGAACAAGGAAGCCGAGCGCGCGGTGATCACTCTCGGTCTGCTGGCCCAGCAATTGTGCCGGGAGCCAGCGGCCGCATTTTTGTAGGCTTGCCACGTGCCTGCGGAACAGGGAGCATACGCACTTTTCCTGCCAGCCTGTCCATTTGCCATGAATGCTTTGCGCCGTTTTGCCCTGATCTTGTGCCTTGTACCGCTCTGCAGTCTGGCTGGTGTTGCCCAGGCTGCGCAGCCGGCAGGCCAGGTGCAGGCGGCCAAGCCGGTGCAGAAAGCCAAGCCGGTGCAGAAGGCTGCAGCCAGGTCGGCGCACAAGCAGGCGGCAAAAAAAGCCGGCAACAGCAAGGCCAGACCGGTGCGCAAGCCGGTGAGCAAGGAGGTTGCCAAGCCGTTGCCCAAGGCAAGGCTCGACCTCAGCCTGCCTGCCGATATGGTCGATAACCTGGAGCCGGATGTGGGCAATCCTTCGCCGATCCAGCGACGTAGAGCTTTGCTGCCGCCCATGTTCACTGACAAGCCAGAAGCCAATGACAGCCCGTTCCAGCTCAATGGTCGGCTGATCAGCAACGAAATGCAGCTGCAACTGCGCAATGACAGCCGTCGCGACGTGGAAGGGGCGGCCATCGATTTCGAGTACCGCCAGTAGTCAGTGGGCTGACTGCCGGGTCACGGCAGATTTCATCGTGCCAGCAATTTCAAACGCCTGTTTGAGCGGTTACTATCCAGGGACGTTCGTCCCATTGTGTTCCAGGGAGTCCTGATTTTGGTGAATAGCCATGAATTGCCGTGAGGGCTGTGGTGCCTGCTGCATTGCCCCGTCCATCACCTCTGCGATGCCGCGTATGCCCAATGGCAAGGCGGCTGGCGAGCGCTGCCTGCACCTGACTGTAGACAACCTCTGCGACCTGTTCGGCAAACCCGAGCGGCCGGCGGTGTGTGGCGGTTTCAAGGCGGATGTCGAGGTGTGCGGCAATGATCGTGACGAGGCCATCAGGATTCTCGGTTGGTGGGAGCAGATGACGGCGGCGTGACAGGCTGGATCTTCGACAACAAGGATAAACATGATGAGATCGTTCAAGCGTATTGCTCTGCTGTGTGGCATGGGTGTTCTGCTGTCGCCTGCGGCCTGGGCCGATAACTGGCAGCTGGCCAAGGACGAGGAGGGGATCAAGGTTTCCCTCAGCGAAGTGGCCGGTTCCAAGTACAAGGCCTACCGCGGCGTCACCGTGATCAAGGCGCCGCTGGCGAAGGTGCAGGCGCTGCAGGAGGATGTGGTCGGGGCCTGCGCGTGGATTCACGAATGCAAGATGCAGAAGGTGCTCAAGCAGGAAGGTGACCAGGTCTGGACCTATACCCAGTTCAATACGCCATGGCCGGTGACGCCGCGCGATTCGGTGCTGCGCGTGAGCACGGTCAAGGAGGCTGACGGCAGCCTGACCCGCAAGCTGGTCGAAGAGCCGACCTACGTTCCGCAAGAGAAGGGCTTCGTGCGGGTGGCCAAGGTCGAAGGCTTCTGGAAGCTGGTGCCCAAGGGCGACAGCACCGAGGTGACCTATCAGGTACACACCGAGCCGGGCGGTAGCGTGCCGGCGATGGTGGCCAACAAGTTTGTGGTGGATGCGCCGTTCAATACCCTGAAAGGGTTGCGCGAGCGGGCTGAGAAGAACTGAGGCATTGTGTCATTTGTGCCGGCCTCTTCGCGGGTAAACCCGCTCCCACAGGTATCCCGCAATCTTTCGGGTCTGTGGGGCCCCTGTGGGAGCGGGTTTACCCGCGAAGAGGCCAGCACAGGATGAATAAAAAAGGCTGCCCGAGGGCAGCCTTCTTGCGTTCGGCTATCAAAGCTTACTTGCGGTCCTGCAGCGCAACGATGTCGCGCTTCTGCTCGCCGGTGTACAGCTGGCGCGGGCGGCCGATCTTGTACGGGCTGGAGAGCATTTCTTTCCAGTGCGAGATCCAGCCCACGGTACGTGCCAGGGCGAAAATCACGGTGAACATGCTGGTCGGAATGCCGATTGCCTTGAGGATGATCCCCGAGTAGAAGTCGACGTTCGGGTACAGCGAGCGCTCGATGAAGTACGGATCGGTCAGGGCGATCTCTTCCAGGCGCATGGCCAGTTCCAGCTGCGGGTCGTTCTTGATGCCCAGCTCGCGCAGGACTTCGTCGCAGGTCTGCTTCATCACGGTGGCGCGCGGGTCGCGGTTCTTGTACACGCGGTGGCCGAAGCCCATGAGCTTGAACGGGTCGTTCTTGTCCTTGGCCTTGGCGATGAACTTGTCGATGTTCGAGACATCGCCGATTTCATCTAGCATGGTCAGTACCGCTTCGTTCGCACCGCCGTGGGCCGGGCCCCACAATGCGGCGATACCGGCGGCGATGCAGGCGAACGGGTTGGCGCCCGACGAACCGGCCAGACGAACGGTGGAGGTAGAAGCGTTCTGCTCGTGGTCGGCGTGGAGGATGAAGATCCGGTCCATCGCCTTGGCCAGCACCGGGCTGATCGGTTTGATCTCGCACGGGGTGTTGAACATCATGTGCAGGAAGTTTTCCGCGTACGACAGGTCGTTGCGCGGGTACATCATCGGCTGGCCCATGGAGTACTTGTAAACCATCGCGGCCAGGGTCGGCATCTTGGCGACCAGGCGCACCGCGGAAATTTCGCGGTGTTGCGGGTTATTGATATCCAGGGAGTCGTGATAGAACGCCGACAGGGCGCCGACTACGCCGCACATCACCGCCATCGGGTGAGCGTCGCGGCGGAAGCCGTTGAAGAAGGACTTCAGCTGCTCGTGAACCATGGTGTGGTTCTTCACGGTGCTGACGAACTGGGCCTTCTGCTCGGCATTCGGCAGTTCGCCGTTGAGCAGCAGGTAGCAGGTTTCGAGGTAGTCGGACTTTTCGGCGAGCTGCTCGATCGGGTAGCCGCGGTGCAGCAGGATACCTTTGTCGCCGTCAATGTAGGTGATCTTCGACTCGCACGAGGCAGTCGCCATGAAACCAGGGTCGAAGGTGAAGTGACCAGTGGCCCCCAACCCGCGGACGTCGATTACATCAGGACCAACGGTGCCGGTTAAAATGGGCAGCTCGACGGGGGCAGCGCCCTCGATGACCAACTGCGCTTTTTTGTCAGCCATGTGGCCTCCTATTAATGCTTGAAATCATCAGACAGACCCCCCACGCAGGGCCCGCACCACTATAGAGGGATAAATTCAGATGTCAATTTGCCTAAAGGCTTGTTGAAACAGGCATTGAGGCCTGTTTTTTCGCGAAATTCTCGCCCATTTACGCCTTTTGTCCATTAAAGGCAATGCGCTATTCGGGCTACCCCGTCACGTTGTCATAAGCAGCCTAACTGTCTATACTCGCAACCCGACCGCCAGGGGCTTGCAAGCCCGAACTGCTGGGGGTCGCCGTTCCCTGGGTGGTGGGTACCTGACCAGTACACTTACCAACAACTTTGCCCTGATTCGCTAGGGGCTCTTCAGTGTGAAAAAAGCCGTGAAAAGCCAACGACCTGTAAACCTAGACCTAAGGACCATCAAGCTCCCCGTCACTGCGTACACGTCCATCCTGCACCGTATCTCCGGCGTCATCCTGTTCCTCGGCCTTGCCATCATGCTTTATGCATTGGGCAAGTCGCTGGGTTCCGAGGAAGGCTTCGGTGAGGTGAAGGCGTGTCTGACCAGCCCGCTGGCCAAGTTCGTGACCTGGGGCCTGCTGTCCGCCCTGCTTTATCACCTCGTGGCAGGTGTACGTCACCTGATCATGGACATGGGTATCGGTGAGACGCTGGAAGGCGGCAAGCTGGGCTCGAAAATCGTGATCGTCATCTCCGTGGTGCTGATCGTTCTGGTGGGAGTTTGGGTATGGTAACCAATGTCACGAACCTGTCGCGTTCGGGCCTCTATGACTGGATGGCGCAGCGCGTTTCTGCGGTCGTTCTCGCGGCTTACTTCCTCTTCCTGATCGGCTACGTGGTCGCCCACCCAGGCATCGACTACACCCAGTGGCACGGTCTGTTCTCCAACAACGCGATGCGGATCTTCAGTCTGCTGGCCCTCGTTGCCCTGGGCGCTCACGCCTGGGTCGGCATGTGGACCATTGCGACCGACTACCTGACGCCAATGTCGTTCGGCAAGTCGGCAACTGCGATTCGTTTCCTGTTCCAGGCGGTATGCGGCGTTGCGATGTTCGCTTACTTCGTCTGGGGTGTGCAGATTCTCTGGGGTATCTGATCCATGGCTAGCATTCCAACCATTTCCTTCGACGCCATCATCATCGGTGGCGGCGGTGCCGGCATGCGCGCTGCGCTGCAGCTGGCTCAAGGCGGTCACAAGACTGCCGTGGTCACCAAGGTCTTCCCGACCCGTTCGCACACTGTATCCGCCCAAGGTGGCATTACCTGCGCCATCGCTTCGGCCGACCCGAACGACGACTGGCGCTGGCACATGTACGATACCGTCAAGGGTTCCGACTACATCGGTGACCAGGACGCTATCGAATACATGTGTCAGGAAGGCCCGGCTGCGGTCTTCGAACTGGACCACATGGGCTTGCCGTTCTCGCGTACCGAAACCGGTCGTATCTACCAGCGTCCGTTCGGTGGTCAGTCCAAGGACTTCGGCAAGGGTGGCCAGGCTGCCCGTACCTGCGCCGCTTCCGACCGTACCGGCCACGCGCTGCTGCACACCTTGTACCAGGGCAACCTGAAAGCCGGTACCACCTTCCTCAACGAGTACTACGCAGTTGACCTGGTGAAGAACCAGGATGGCGCATTCGTTGGTGTGATCGCGATCTGCATCGAAACCGGCGAAACCCTGTACATCAAGTCCAAGGCCACTGTGCTGGCCACTGGCGGTGCCGGCCGTATCTACGCCTCCACCACCAACGCCCTGATCAACACCGGTGATGGCGTGGGCATGGCCCTGCGTGCCGGCGTGCCGGTGCAGGACATCGAAATGTGGCAGTTCCACCCGACCGGCATCGCCGGCGCCGGTGTACTGGTTACCGAAGGTTGCCGCGGTGAGGGTGGCTACCTGATCAACGCCCACGGCGAGCGCTTCATGGAGCGTTACGCGCCGAACGCGAAAGACCTGGCCGGCCGCGACGTGGTTGCCCGTTCCATGGTCAAGGAAATCATCGCCGGCAACGGTGTGGGTCCGAACAAGGACCACGTGCTGCTGAAGCTGGACCACCTGGGCGAGGAAGTGCTGCACAGCCGCCTGCCAGGTATCTGCGAGCTGTCCAAGACCTTCGCCCACGTCGACCCGGTGGTCGCGCCGGTACCGGTCATCCCGACCTGCCACTACATGATGGGCGGCGTTGCCACCAACATTCATGGCCAGGCCATCACCATGGACGCCGAAGGCAACGACCACATCATCCCGGGCCTGTTCGCCGTAGGTGAAGTGGCGTGCGTATCGGTTCACGGCGCCAACCGCCTGGGCGGCAACTCGCTGCTCGACCTGGTGGTGTTCGGTCGTGCTGCCGGCCTGCACCTGGAGAAGGCGCTGACCGAAGGCGTGGAATACCGCGATGCCAGCGACACCGACGTCGATGTTGCCCTGAACCGTCTGAACAAGCTCAACGAGCGTACCAGCGGTGAAGACGTTGCCAGCCTGAAGCGCGAGCTGCAGAGCTGCATGCAGAACTACTTCGGTGTATTCCGTACTGGCGAATACATGCAGAAGGGTATCGAGCAGCTGGCCGGTCTGCGTGACCGTATCGCCAACGTCAAGATCAACGACAAGTCCCAGGCCTTCAACACTGCGCGTATCGAAGCGCTGGAGCTGCAGAACCTGCTGGAAGTCGCCGAAGCTACCGCCATCGCGGCCGAAGCCCGTAAAGAGTCGCGCGGCGCTCACGCCCGTGAAGACTTCGAAGACCGTGACGACGAAAACTGGCTGTGCCACACCCTGTACTACCCGGGTGAGAAGCGCGTTGCCAAGCGTGGCGTCAACTTTGCGCCGAAGACTGTTCCAGCCTTCGAACCAAAAGTCCGGACTTACTAAGGGTAACCGCTATGTTGCAAGTCGAAGTTTATCGTTACAACCCGGACACCGACTCGGCGCCGAAAATGCAGACCTTCCAGGTCGATACCGGCGGCAAGGACCTGATGGTGCTGGACGTGCTGGCACTGATCAAAGAGCAGGACGAAGGTTTCTCCTATCGTCGCTCGTGCCGTGAAGGCGTTTGCGGTTCCGATGGCATGAACATCAACGGCAAGAACGGCCTGGCCTGCATTACCCCGCTGTCGGCGGTAGTGAAGGGCAACAAGCTGATCCTGCGCCCGCTGCCGGGCTTGCCGGTCATTCGTGACCTGGTCGTCGACATGAGCATCTTCTACAAGCAGTACGAGAAGGTGAAGCCGTTCCTGCAGAACGATACCCCGGCACCGGCCATCGAGCGCCTGCAGTCGCCGGAAGACCGCGACAAGCTGGACGGCCTGTACGAGTGCATCCTGTGCGCTTGCTGCTCGACTTCCTGCCCGTCGTTCTGGTGGAACCCGGACAAGTTCCTGGGCCCCGCCGCACTGCTGCAGGCCTATCGCTTCCTGGCCGACAGCCGTGACACCAAGACCCAGGAGCGCCTGGCGTCCCTGGATGACCCGTTCAGCGTATTCCGCTGCCGCGGGATCATGAACTGCGTCAACGTTTGCCCGAAAGGTCTGAACCCGACCAAGGCAATCGGTCACGTACGTAACATGCTGCTGCAAAGCGGCACCTGATACAAAGTGTTGTACCTGCAGTAAGCCGAGGTGCGGGTGGTGAGCCCGCACTGAGGTAAAACCCGAACAAGGGCCCACAAAGCCTGCGTTCATTACCTATGAAGATATGAGACCAGCAGGGGCTTCCGGGCTGGTACCCGGAAAATCAGCAGGATCCAAGTGGCGTGGCTCAGTCGCTGTATTCGGACTTTTCCAGGTTTGCTGTGGCTCTCGCCGATCAGTCCCCTAACCGAGGGTGACCAAGCATGCAAGAAAGCGTGATGCAGCGCATGTGGGAAAGCGCCCACCTTTCAGGTGGTAACGCTGCATATGTGGAAGAGCTTTATGAGCTCTACCTGCACGACCCTAACGCTGTGCCAGAAGAGTGGCGCACCTACTTCCAGAAGTTGCCCGCCGACGGCAGCACCGCTACCGATGTATCGCACTCGACAATCCGCGACCATTTCGTACTGCTGGCAAAGAACCAGCGCCGCGCCCAACCGGTATCCGCCGGGAGCGTGAGCAGTGAACACGAGAAGAAGCAGGTTGAAGTTCTGCGACTGATCCAGGCCTATCGTATGCGCGGCCATCAGGCTGCCAAGCTCGACCCGTTGGGGTTGTGGCAGCGTCCTGCGCCCGTAGACCTGTCGATCAATCACTACGGCTTGACCAATGCCGATCTTGATACGACCTTCCGTGCCGGCGACCTGTTCATCGGCAAAGAGGAGGCGAGCCTACGCGAGATCTTCGAGGCGCTCCAGAAGACATATTGTCGCACCATTGGCGCCGAGTTCACCCACATCGTCGATTCCGAGCAGCGCAGCTGGTTCCAGCAGCGCCTGGAAAGCGTGCGCGGCCGTCCGGAGTTTTCCGCTGACGTGCAGGCCCACCTGCTCGAGCGCGTGACCGCCGGTGAAGGCCTTGAGAAATACCTGGGCACCAAGTACCCGGGCACCAAGCGTTTCGGCCTCGAGGGTGGCGAAAGCCTGATCCCGATGCTGGACGAGATGATCCAGCGTTCCGGTTCCTATGGCACCAAGGAAGTCGTGATCGGTATGGCCCACCGTGGCCGTCTGAACGTGCTGGTCAACACCTTCGGCAAGAACCCGCGCGAGCTGTTCGACGAGTTCGAAGGCAAGAAGATGAACGAGCTGGGCTCGGGTGACGTGAAGTATCACCAGGGCTTCTCCTCGAACGTGATGACCCCGGGTGGCGAAGTGCACCTGGCCATGGCGTTCAACCCGTCCCACCTGGAAATCGTCTCGCCCGTGGTCGAGGGTTCGGTGCGCGCCCGTCAGGATCGCCGCAACGACACCGTTGGCGACAAGGTACTGCCGATTTCGATCCACGGCGATGCTGCGTTCGCCGGCCAGGGCGTGGTCATGGAAACCTTCCAGATGTCGCAGACCCGCGGTTTCAAGACCGGCGGCACCGTGCACATCGTGATCAACAACCAGGTTGGTTTCACCATCAGCAACCCGTTGGACGCGCGCTCCACCGAGTACGCTACCGACGTTGCCAAGATGATCCAGGCGCCGATCCTGCACGTGAACGGCGACGACCCGGAAGCAGTGCTGTTCGTGACCCAGCTGGCCATCGACTACCGCATGCAGTTCAAGCGCGACGTGGTCATCGACCTGGTCTGCTACCGCCGCCGCGGCCACAACGAGGCCGACGAACCGAACGGCACTCAGCCTTTGATGTACCAGCAGATCAGCAAGCAGCGCACGACTCGTGAATTGTACGCTGAGGCACTGATCCAGGCCGGCCGCATCGATGCCGAGCGCGCCCAGGCCAAGATCGACGAGTACCGCAATGCGCTGGACAACGGCCTGCACGTGGTGAAGAGCCTGGTCAAGGAGCCGAACCGCGAGCTGTTCGTCGACTGGCGCCCATACCTGGGCCATGCCTGGACCGCGCGTCACGACACCCGCTTCGACCTCAAGACCCTGCAGGAACTGTCGGCCAAGCTGCTGGAGATCCCGGAAGGTTTCGTCGTCCAGCGCCAGGTCGCCAAGATCTACGAAGATCGCCAGAAGATGCAGGCCGGTGGCTTGCCGATCAACTGGGGTTATGCAGAGACCATGGCCTACGCCACCCTGCAGTTCGAAGGTCACCCGATCCGCATGACCGGCCAGGACATCGGCCGTGGCACCTTCTCGCACCGTCATGCGGTGCTGCACAACCAGAAGGACGCCAGCACCTACGTACCGCTGAAGAACCTGTTCCCGGGCCAGCCAAGCTTCGAACTGTACGACTCCTTCCTGTCGGAAGAAGCGGTACTGGCTTTCGAATACGGCTATTCGACCACCACGCCGAACGCGCTGGTGATCTGGGAAGCCCAGTTCGGTGACTTCGCCAACGGTGCGCAAGTGGTGATCGACCAGTTCATCACCAGCGGCGAGCACAAGTGGGGCCGTCTGTGCGGTCTGACCATGCTGCTGCCACACGGTTATGAAGGGCAGGGCCCGGAGCACTCCTCCGCGCGCCTGGAGCGTTACCTGCAGCTGTGCGCCGAGCACAACATCCAGGTCTGCGTACCGACCACCCCGGCCCAGATCTACCACCTGCTGCGTCGCCAGGTCATCCGTCCGCTGCGCAAGCCGCTGATCGTCCTGACGCCGAAGTCGCTGCTGCGCCACAAGCTGGCCATCTCGACCCTGGAAGACCTGGCAGAAGGCTCGTTCCAGACCGTGATCCCGGAAATCGACAGCCTCGATCCGGCCAAAGTCGAACGCCTGGTTCTGTGCGGCGGCAAGGTTTACTACGACCTGCTGGAAAAACGCCGTGCCGAAGGCCGCGAAGACATCGCCATCGTGCGTATCGAGCAGCTGTATCCGTTCCCGGAGGACGACCTGGTCGAAATTCTCGCGCCTTACACCAACCTCAAGCATGCGGTCTGGTGTCAGGAAGAGCCGATGAACCAGGGCGCCTGGTACAGCAGCCAGCATCACATGCGCCGTATCCTGGGCCGCCACAACAAGGCGCTGGTCCTGGAGTACGCAGGTCGCGATGCTTCCGCCGCACCAGCTTGTGGTTACGCATCGATGCACGCCGAACAGCAGGAAAAACTGCTGCAAGACGCCTTCACTGTCTAACGCCTTCGCGCACCTGAAACCGAATTTAAGGAAACACTGATAATGGCTATCGAGATCAAAGCCCCAACCTTCCCGGAATCGGTCGCCGACGGCACCGTTGCCACCTGGCACAAACAGCCGGGCGACGCCGTCAAGCGTGACGAGCTGATCGTCGACATCGAAACCGACAAGGTCGTCCTGGAAGTGCTGGCCACCGCCGATGGCGTGCTGGGTGCCATCGTCAAGGGTGAGGGCGATACCGTCCTGTCCGACGAAGTGCTGGGTTCGATCGTTGAAGGTGGCGCTGCCGCCGCTGCTCCGGCTGCTGCTCCAGCCGCCGCTGCGCCTGCTGCCGCTGCAGCCGACGCCGGTGAAGACGACCCGGTCGCCGCGCCTGCCGCTCGCAAGCTGGCTGAAGAGAACGGCATCGACCTGGCTACCGTTGCCGGCACCGGCAAAGGTGGTCGCATCACCAAGGAAGACGTGGTTGCTGCGGTTGCCAACAAAAAGTCGGCTCCTGCCGCTGCTCCGGCTGCCAAGCCGGCTGCCGCTGCCGCTGCTCCGGTCGTCGTCGCTGCTGGCGACCGCACCGAGAAGCGCGTACCGATGACCCGTCTGCGTGCCAAGATCGCCGAGCGTCTGGTCGAAGCCCAGTCGAGCATGGCCATGCTGACCACCTTCAACGAAGTCGACATGACCGAAGTCATGGCCCTGCGTTCGAAGTACAAGGACCTGTTCGAGAAGACCCACAACGGCGTACGCCTGGGCTTCATGTCGTTCTTCGTCAAGGCCGCCACCGAAGCCCTCAAGCGCTTCCCGGCTGTCAACGCCTCGATCGACGGCAACGACATCGTCTACCACGGCTACGCCGACGTCGGCGTTGCCGTCTCCAGCGACCGTGGCCTGGTGGTTCCGGTTCTGCGTAACGCCGAGTCGATGAGCCTGGCTGAAATCGAGAACGGCATCGCCACCTTCGGCAAAAAAGCCCGTGACGGCAAGCTGGCCATCGAAGAGATGACCGGTGGCACCTTCACCATCACCAACGGTGGTACTTTCGGCTCGATGATGTCGACCCCGATCGTCAACCCGCCGCAGGCCGCGATTCTCGGCATGCACAACATCATCCAGCGCCCGATGGCCATTAATGGCCAGGTGGTGATTCGCCCGATGATGTACCTGGCGCTGTCGTACGATCACCGCCTGATCGACGGCAAGGAAGCGGTAACCTTCCTGGTCACCATCAAGAACCTGCTGGAAGATCCGTCTCGCCTGCTGCTGGACATCTAATCGCGCAGCTGTAAGCTGCAAGCCGCAAGCTTCAAGCCGAAGCCTGCTGGTCTTGCGGCTTGCAGCTTGCCGCTTGAAGCTAAAAAGGAATCTTTTATGACCCAGAAATTCGACGTAGTGGTGATTGGTGCAGGTCCTGGCGGCTATGTGGCTGCCATCAAGGCCGCACAACTTGGTCTGAAGACTGCCTGTATCGAGAAGTACACCGACGCCGAGGGCAAACTGGCCCTGGGCGGCACCTGCCTGAACGTAGGTTGCATTCCTTCCAAGGCGCTGCTGGACAGCTCCTGGAAATACAAGGAAGCCAAAGAGAGCTTCAACGTCCACGGTATCTCCACTGGCGAAGTGAAGATGGACGTCGCCGCGATGGTTGGCCGCAAGGCTGGCATCGTCAAGAACCTGACCGGTGGCGTCGCCACCCTGTTCAAGGCCAACGGCGTTACTTCGATCCAGGGCCACGGCAAGCTGCTGGCTGGCAAGAAAGTCGAAGTCACCAAGGCTGACGGTACCACCGAAGTCATCGAAGCCGAGAACGTGATCCTGGCTTCCGGCTCGCGCCCGATCGACATTCCGCCGGCTCCGGTCGACCAGAACGTCATCGTCGACTCCACCGGCGCCCTGGAATTCCAGGCCGTGCCGAAGCGCCTGGGCGTCATCGGTGCTGGTGTGATCGGCCTGGAACTGGGCTCGGTATGGGCTCGCCTGGGTGCTGAAGTCACCGTCCTGGAAGCCCTGGACACCTTCCTGATGGCTGCCGACACCGCCGTGTCGAAAGAAGCCCAGAAGACCCTGACCAAGCAAGGTCTGGACATCAAGCTGGGCGCGCGCGTCACCGGCTCGAAAGTCAACGGCAACGAAGTCGAAGTGACCTACACCGACGCCAACGGCGAGCAGAAGATCACCTTCGACAAGCTGATCGTCGCGGTCGGCCGTCGCCCGGTGACCACCGACCTGCTGGCTGCCGACAGCGGCGTGACCATCGACGAGCGTGGCTACATCTTCGTCGACGACTACTGCGCTACCAGCGTACCGGGCGTATACGCCATCGGTGACGTGGTACGCGGCATGATGCTGGCGCACAAGGCCTCGGAAGAGGGCATCATGGTGGTCGAGCGCATCAAGGGCCACAAGGCCCAGATGAACTACGACCTGATCCCGTCGGTCATCTACACCCACCCGGAAATCGCGTGGGTCGGCAAGACCGAACAGGCCTTGAAGGCCGAGGGCGTTGAGGTTAACGTGGGCACCTTCCCGTTCGCGGCCAGCGGCCGTGCGATGGCCGCCAACGACACCGGTGGTTTCGTCAAGGTCATCGCCGATGCCAAGACCGACCGCGTCCTGGGTGTACACGTGATTGGCCCATCGGCTGCCGAACTGGTGCAGCAGGGCGCAATCGCGATGGAATTCGGCACCAGTGCCGAGGATCTGGGCATGATGGTCTTCAGCCATCCGACCCTGTCCGAAGCGTTGCATGAAGCAGCGCTGGCAGTGAATGGCGGCGCCATTCACGTGGCCAACCGTAAGAAGCGTTAATTATAAGAAACCACGGCGGGCTGCCCGTCGTGAGTCTTGCGTGCATGACTCACCGCGGAAAGTCCGCCGGACCGGATCACACGGGAAAACCCGGGGTCAACGGTCACAGGTGGTGCGGCGCCAGTGATGGCGCAGCGCCGAAGCGCAGTACCTAACGAAGACGGTAAAAAGCATGAATCTTCACGAGTATCAGGGTAAGCAGCTGTTCGCTGAGTACGGCCTGCCAGTATCCAAGGGTTTCGCTGTCGATACCCCTGAGCAAGCTGCAGAAGCCTGCGACAAGATCGGTGGGAACGAGTGGGTGGTAAAAGCCCAGGTTCACGCCGGTGGTCGCGGTAAAGCGGGCGGCGTCAAGCTGGTTCGCAGCAAAGAAGACGCCAAGGCGTTCGCTGCACAGTGGTTGGGCAAGAATCTGGTTACCTACCAGACCGATGCCAACGGTCAACCCGTCTCCAAGATTCTGGTCGAATCCTGCACTGACATCGCCAAAGAGCTGTACCTGGGCGCTGTAGTCGATCGTTCGAGCCGCCGTATCGTGTTCATGGCCTCTACCGAAGGTGGCGTGGACATCGAGAAAGTTGCTCACGAAACGCCTGAGAAGATCCTCAAGGCCACCATCGACCCGCTGGTCGGCGCTCAGCCGTTCCAGGGTCGCGAGCTGGCATTCCAGCTGGGTCTGGAAGGCAAGCAAGTTCAACAGTTCGCCAAGATCTTCGTAGGTCTGGCCAAGCTGTTCAAGGATCACGACCTGGCCCTGCTGGAAGTGAACCCGCTGGTGATCAAGGCCGACGGCGACCTGCACTGCCTCGATGCCAAGATCAACATCGACGCCAACGCCATGTACCGTCAGCCCAAGCTGAAAACCTTCCACGACCCGTCGCAGGACGATGCCCGTGAAGCCCACGCTGCCAAGTTCGAACTGAACTACGTTGCCCTCGAAGGTAACATCGGCTGCATGGTCAACGGTGCCGGCCTGGCCATGGGTACCATGGACATCGTCAACCTGCACGGCGGCAAGCCGGCCAACTTCCTCGACGTTGGCGGTGGTGCTACCAAAGAGCGCGTTACCGAAGCGTTCAAGATCATTCTGTCCGACAGCAATGTCGCGGCCGTCCTGGTCAACATCTTCGGCGGCATCGTTCGCTGCGACATGATTGCCGAAGGCATCATCGGTGCAGTGAAAGAAGTCGGCGTCAAAGTTCCGGTGGTCGTTCGCCTCGAAGGCAACAACGCCGAACTGGGCGCTAAAGTACTGGCAGAAAGCGGTTTGAACATCATTGCGGCAACCAGCCTGACCGACGCTGCTCAACAAGTTGTCAAAGCTGCGGAGGGCAAGTAATGAGCGTCCTGATCAATAAAGACACCAAAGTCATCTGCCAGGGCTTCACCGGCTCGCAGGGTACTTTCCACTCCGAACAGGCCATCGCCTATGGCACCAAGATGGTCGGCGGTGTAACCCCAGGCAAGGGTGGTACCACCCACCTGGGCCTGCCAGTGTTCAACACTGTGAAAGAAGCTGTAGAAGCTACCGGCGCTGACGCTTCGGTCATCTACGTTCCGGCGCCTTTCTGCAAGGACTCGATCCTGGAAGCTGCCTTCGGCGGCATCAAGCTGATCGTGTGCATCACCGAAGGCATTCCTACCCTGGACATGCTGGATGCCAAGGTCAAGTGCGACGAACTGGGCGTGACCCTGATCGGCCCTAACTGCCCAGGTGTCATCACTCCGGGCGAGTGCAAGATCGGCATCATGCCTGGCCACATCCACCTGCCAGGCAAGGTCGGTATCGTTTCGCGTTCCGGCACCCTGACCTACGAAGCTGTGAAGCAGACCACCGACGCCGGCTTCGGCCAGTCGACCTGCGTCGGCATCGGCGGTGACCCGATCCCGGGCTCCAACTTCATCGACATCCTGAAGCTGTTCCAGGAAGACCCGAAGACCGAAGCGATCGTCATGATCGGTGAGATCGGCGGTTCGGCTGAAGAAGAAGCTGCGGCCTACATCAAGGCCAACGTCACCAAGCCTGTGGTTTCCTACATCGCTGGTGTTACCGCACCTGCGGGCAAGCGCATGGGCCACGCTGGCGCCATCATCTCCGGCGGCAAGGGTACTGCGGACGAGAAGTTCGCCGCCCTGCAGGACGCTGGTGTGAAGACCGTGCGTTCCCTGGCTGATATCGGCAAGGCCCTGGCCGAGCTGACTGGCTGGGAAGTCAAGAAGTAATACTGCTACACCCCCCACGCGCACAGAGGCCACCTTCGGGTGGCCTTTGTCGTTTCCGGGGTTTGGGTATTCCTGTGCCGGCCTCTTCGCGGGTAAACCCGCTCCCACAGGTACCTCACAATTCTCAAGGTTAGTGATTTCCTGTGGGAGCGGGTTTACCCGCGAAGAGGCCGGCATAGTCAGTAAAGCTTTTTCGATGGGTTTGATAGGGGTTTTCACGCAGGCGAATGTTTCAGGCCGAGGATAATTCTGACTATCCCGCTCGCATAGACGACAAACACATACGCACATCGGACAAGCAGCACTGTGCCAGTGCGTTTAAGTGACAAAACAGTTACCCTACGCGCTCACTCTGTGCCCGTCCCCCAAAAGGGAACGACACGCTAAACGGGTCTGGCTTATCAAGCCGGGCAGCATTTCCCCCAACCCATTGGGAAATCCCTTCTCGAATCCCGATTTCAGCAGTGTGGTACTACCTTAAATGAAAGTTTTAAAAGGCCAGGATATTCTGGCACTTGGCTTTATGACGTTTGCGCTTTTCGTGGGCGCGGGCAACATCATCTTCCCGCCTATCGTCGGCCTGCAGTCTGGTCCGCACGTGTGGATGGCCGCCCTGGGCTTCCTGGTTACCGCCGTGGGCCTGCCGGTCATCACCGTGGTCGCCCTGGCCAAGGTCGGCGGCGGCATGGATGCCTTGAGCAGCCCGATCGGCAAGTTCTTCGGTGGCCTGCTGGCGGCCGTGTGCTACCTGTCGGTCGGCCCGCTGTTCGCCACCCCGCGCACCGCGACCGTGTCGTTCGAAGTGGGTGTTGCACCGCTGACCGGCGAAAGCCCGCTGGCGCTGTTCATCTACAGCCTGGTGTACTTCCTCGTGGTGCTGGCCGTGTCCATGTACCCGGGCAAGCTGCTCGACACCGTGGGCCGCTTCCTGGCACCGATGAAGATCATCGCCCTGGCGGCGCTGGGCATCGCCGCCTTCGCGCTGCCTGCCGGCACCATTGGTGAAGCGCAACCGGCCTATGCTGCCGCGGCGTTCTCCAAGGGCTTCTCCGACGGTTACCTGACCATGGACACTCTGGGTGCCCTGGTGTTCGGTATCGTCATCGTCAACGCCATCCGCTCGCGCGGTGTCGAGTCGCCGAAGCTGATCACCCGCTATGCCATCATCGCCGGCCTGATCGCCGGTGTCGGCCTGGCCCTGGTGTACATCAGCCTGTTCCGCCTGGGCGCCACCAGCCACGACATCGCGGCTGACGCCACCAACGGCGCGGCGGTACTGCATGCCTACGTGCAGCACACTTTCGGCTCGCTGGGTAGCGGCTTCCTCGCCGTGCTGATCGCGCTGGCCTGCCTGGTGACCGCGGTTGGCCTGACCTGTGCCTGCGCCGAGTACTTCAGCCAGATCCTGCCGCTGTCGTACCGCGCACTGGTGGTGATCCTGGCGGGCTTCTCGCTGCTGATCTCCAACCTCGGCCTGACCAAGCTGATCATGTTCTCGATCCCGGTGCTCACCGCGATCTACCCACCGTGCATCGTGGTGGTCGGGCTGAGCTTCGTGAAGGACCTGTGGAACTCGCCAACCCGCATCCTGGCGCCAGTGATGCTGGTGTCGCTGCTGTTCGGCATGGTCGATGCGATCAAGGGCAGCAGCATTGCCCATGTGCTGCCGGACTTCATGGCGCATCTGCCGCTGAGCGACCAGGGCCTGGCCTGGCTGGTGCCTTCGGTGGTGACCCTGGTTGGCGCCGTGGCCTGCGACCGCATGCTCGGCAAGCCGCGCGAGGCGCTGGCCTGATAGTCGAATCCTGAGGGCGGCACCGGCCACAAGCCGAAGGGTGCTCGCCAAGGGTGAAAGCTTCAAAGCCCCGTATCCGAGAGGATGCGGGGCTTTTTTATTTGCCTGATCCGGCCTCTTCGCGGGTAAACCCGCTCCCACAGGCAACGCGCTACCTGTGGGAGCGGGTTTACCCGCGAAGAGGCCGGCCTGATCAGTGCAAAATTCAGGGTGGATGTGTGCCTTTTGCCGCTTGCCAGCGTCGAAATCCGGTCCCTATCCTTCAGGCATCTGGCCCTCTCGGGAACCCTGCATGAACTTCATTCAAAGCAACTTCAACAACCTGTTGGCCATCGCCTGGTTCGCCCTGTGCTGGGGCGGTTACACCCGCTATGCCATCTGGAAGGGCCGCGACACCGCGTGCCTGGCCAGCGTGCTGCACCTGTACCGCGAAGACTGGATGCGCCGCATGCTGCTGCGCGACAACCGCATCGCCGATGCCAGCGTGATCGGCAACCTTGAGCGCAACGCGTCGTTTTTCGCCTCCAGCACCCTGATCATCCTCGCAGGCATCCTCACCGTGCTCGGGGCTTCCGACCGGGCGCTGTCGCTGCTGGCCGACCTGCCGCTGGTGCAGCAGACCTCCCAGGGCATGTCGGAGATCAAGCTGCTGTGCCTGGCCATGGTGTTCGTCTACGCCTTTTTCACCTTCAGCTGGTGCATGCGCCAATACAACTTCGCCGCAGTACTGGTGGGCTCGGCGCCGATGATCGGCGAACGGCTGGTCAATGAGCTGGAACGCAAGGCATTCGCCTCGCGGGCGGCGCGGGTGTTGTCACTCGCCGCCAACCAGTTCAACTTGGGCCTGCGTTCCTATTACTTCGGCATGGCCATGTTGAGCTGGTTCATCAGCCCGTGGTTGTTCATGGTCATGAGTGTCGGGGTCGTGCTGATTCTGTATCGCCGCGAGTTCCATTCGGATGTGCTGGATGTGATGGTGTTCACACCGACTGAAAGTGTCTCGCTCGAGCCCGCCAGGGAAACCACCGCAGCAGGTACCTGAAACGATTAATCCATAAGTTTCAGGTGCAAAAAAAACCCGACAGTTGTCGGGTTTTCTTGTTTTAGCCGATTACTGCTTGGCAGGTTCGGCCGGCGCAGCTGGGGCAGCTTCGGTTGCCGGGGCGGCTGGCGCGGCTTCCGGAGCCGGAGTAGCCGGAGCGGCTTCTTCGGCGGCCTTCTGCTCGGCTTCGGCCTGATCTTTGGCGGCTTCGGCGTTTTCCTTGGCAGCCTCGTTCATCTTATCCTGAGCTTCGCCCGCTTTTTCCTGGGCTTGCTCGGCGTGTTGCTGTGCGTCCTGGGCTTTGTCTTCGCTCGCTTTATCGCAAGCGGCCAGGCCCATGGCTGCGGCCAGCATCAGAGCAAAAGCAAAAGGTTTACGCATGGGGGTGTTTCTCCTTGGTGGAATAAGTGACTTGTTCCTTCGAGTGCAACTACGCGGAATAAGTTCCGCGAAGATTACACATATATAACGCCCCGTTCTATATAGACTTTTTAACGATTTTATGCCGCTGCGGCAGTGCGCGTGGAAACAGCCAATGAGCGATTCAACCTTGATAGCCATGGCCGAGCGTTTTCTCTCGGCCCTGAAACATTGTCAGTTGTTGCAAATGCGTGTGGCGCAGGCCAATGCCGATGGCATTACCCTGGTCCTGCCCTGGTCACCGGCCATCGTCGGCAACCCGCAGACCGGCGCCGTGCATGGCGGTGCGCTGACCACGCTGATGGACACCACCTGCGGCATGGCCACGCTGTGCGTGCTGCCGCGCTTCGAAGTGTGCCCGACACTGGACCTGCGCATCGACTACATGCACCCGGCCGAGGCCGGCAAGGACATCTATGGCCACGCCCAATGCTACCGGGTCACCCGCGATGTAATCTTCACCCGCGGCACGGCCTACCAGGACGACCCTGCCCAGCCGATCTGCCAGGTGGTGGGCACGTTCATGCGCCTGGGCCAGGAGATCAAGGGTGGCATCCGCTTCGGCAACGGCCTGAAGGAGGGCGGGGCATGATTCCACACGTAATTCGCCAACAGCTGAACGCTGCCCACGCGGTGGGAAACTATCAGCCATTATTGGCGCTGATCCCCTACGCCGGCCTGATCGGCATCGCGTGCGAGCGCGAGGGCGATGACCTGCTGTTCCGCCTGCCGGCCAGCCAGGACAACATCGGCAACCCGCTGCTGCCGGCCATCCATGGTGGGGTAATCGCCGGGTTCATGGAGCTGTCGGCAGCGCTGTACCTGCTGATCTACAGCGAGAGCGCGAGCATTCCGAAGATCATCGACTTCTCCATCGATTACCTGCGCGCCGGGCATTTTCGTGATACCTACGCCCAGTGCCAGCTTTGGCGCCAGGGGCGGCGGGTGACCAACGTGGCCATCACCGCCTGGCAGGGTGACAAGCAGTCGCCGATTGCCACGGCCCGTGCGCATTTCAAGATCGAGCCGGAAAAGCCCTTGAAATCATCCGCACAGCCCCCATCTGCATGACATCCGCCACTAACGCAGGCCGAACTGGCCGCGAGGCGCTAACTGCCATCAGATCGGAGTTTTGAAGACCATGAGTGTGGAGACTCAAAAAGAAACGCTGGGCTTCCAGACCGAGGTAAAGCAGCTGCTGCACCTCATGATCCATTCCCTGTATTCGAACAAGGAGATCTTCCTGCGTGAGCTGATCTCCAACGCCTCCGACGCCGCCGACAAGCTGCGTTTCGAGGCGCTGGCCAAGCCAGAGCTGTTCGAAGGCGACGCCGACCTGAAGATTCGCCTGAGCTTCGACAAGGACGCCGGTACCGTCACCCTCGAGGACAACGGCATCGGCATGAGCCGCGAAGACGTCATCGCCCACCTGGGCACCATCGCCAAGTCCGGCACTGCCGACTTCATGAAGAACCTCACCGGTGACCAGAAGAAGGACTCGCACCTGATCGGTCAGTTCGGCGTGGGCTTCTACTCCGCGTTCATCGTGGCCGACAAGGTCGATGTGTACAGCCGCCGCGCTGGCCAGCCGGCCGCTGAAGGCGTGCACTGGTCGTCGAAAGGCGAGGGCGAGTTCGAAGTCGCCACCATCGACAAGCCACAGCGCGGTACCCGCATCGTCCTGCACCTGAAGAAGGACGAGCAGGAGTTCGCCGATGGCTGGCGCCTGCGCAACGTGGTCAAGAAGTACTCCGACCACATTGCCATGCCGATCCAGCTGCCGAAACAGCAAGCCGCCGCCGAAGGCGAAGAGCAGCCGGCCGAAGAGTGGGAAACCGTCAACCGTGCCAGCGCCCTGTGGACCCGCCCGCGTACCGAGATCAAGGACGAGGAGTACCAGGAGTTCTACAAGCACATCGGCCATGACTTCGAAAACCCGCTGGCCTGGAGCCACAACAAGGTCGAGGGCAAGCTCGAGTACAATTCGCTGTTGTACGTGCCGGCCCGCGCGCCGTTCGACCTGTACCAGCGCGAAGCGCCACGCGGCCTGAAGCTGTATGTGCAGCGCGTGTTCATCATGGACCAGGCCGAGTCGTTCCTGCCGCTGTACCTGCGCTTCATCAAGGGTGTGGTCGATTCCAACGACCTGTCGCTGAACGTGTCGCGTGAAATCCTGCAGAAAGACCCGATCATCGACTCGATGAAGACCGCACTGACCAAGCGCGTGCTGGACATGCTGGAGAAGCTGGCGAAGAACGAACCCGAGCAGTACAAGGGCTTCTGGAAGAACTTCGGCCAGGTGCTGAAGGAAGGCCCGGCCGAAGACTTCGCCAACAAGGAAAAGATCGCCGGGCTGCTGCGCTTCGCTTCCACCCAGGACGACAGCGGCGAGCAGAGCGTCGCTCTGGCCGACTACCTGGCCCGCGCCAAGGAAGGTCAGGACAAGATCTACTACCTCACCGGTGAGTCGTACGCGCAGGTGAAGAACAGCCCGCACCTGGAAGTCTTCCGCAAGAAAGGCATCGAAGTGCTGCTGCTGACCGACCGTATCGACGAGTGGCTGATGAGCTACCTCAACGAGTTCGACGGCAAGGCCTTCGTCGATGTGGCACGTGGCGACCTGGACCTGGGCAAGCTGGATTCGGAAGAAGACAAGAAGGCCCAGGAGGAAGTCGCCAAGGACAAGGAAGGCCTGGTCGAGCGCCTGAAAGGCGCGCTGGGTGACAGCGTGGCCGAAGTGCGCGTGTCGCACCGCCTGACCGACTCGCCGGCAATCCTGGCCATTGGTGAACAGGACCTGGGCCTGCAGATGCGCCAGATCCTCGAAGCCAGCGGGCAGAAAGTGCCGGAGTCCAAGCCGATCTTCGAGTTCAACCCGACCCACCCGCTGATCGAGAAGCTGGACAACGAGCAGAGCGAAGACCGCTTCGCCGAGCTGTCGCACATCCTGTTCGATCAGGCAGCACTGGCGGCCGGTGACAGCTTGAAGGATCCGGCGGCTTACGTTCGTCGCCTGAACAAGCTGCTGGTCGAGCTGTCTGCTTGAGTTGATGCATAGGAAAGCCCGCTTCGGCGGGCTTTTTTCATGGCGGGCATTTTCGATGAGTGCCAAAGGAGTGCTTGATGAGCAAAGTAATTGCCGAATCGCTGGTCTATCACCTGTCCGGCAAGACCTATGAAAGTCGCCTGGTCTACGAACCGGGTGCGCTGGGCCGCCCGGGCCTGGTGATGGCGCCGAACTGGATGGGCATCGGCGAAGGGGCCGAGCGCATCGCCAAGGAAGTGGCGGAGAAGGGTTATGTGGTGCTGATTGCCGACCTGTACGGGCAATCGGTGCGCCCGTCCAATGCCGACGAGGCCGGCGCGGCGATGATGCCGTTGAAGAATGACCGCGGCGAGCTGCGCAAGCGCATGCAGGAAGCCTTGGCGCAATTGTTGGGGCAGTCGAAGGCGCTGCTGGAGCCAGGCAAGGTCGGCACGTTTGGTTTCTGCTTTGGTGGCTGCTGTGCACTGGAGCTGGCCCGTACCGGCGCCGATCTGCGTGCGGCGGTGTCGTTCCATGGCACGCTGGACACGCCGAACCCGGAAGATGCCAAGCGTATCAAGGGCTCGGTGCTGGTGCTGCACGGCGCTTCCGATCCACTGGTGCCGAAGGAGCAGTTGCCGGCGTTCGAGGAGGAGATGAATGCGGCCAAGGTGGATTGGCAGTTGCTGAGCTATGGCGGCGCGGTGCACTCGTTTACCGACCCGAGTGCCAATGTCCCGGGCAAGATGCAGTATGACCGGCGCACCTCGGAGCGGGCGTTCCGTTCGATGCATAACCTGCTGGCTGAAGTATTTCAGCGCTGAGAATGTGCGGGGCTGCTTTGCAGCCCATTCGCGGGTAAACCCGCTCCCACAGGGACCGCGCCGCTCTCACGGGCAGCGACGTTACTGTGGGAGCGGGTTTACCCGCGAATGGGCCGCAAAGCGGACCCCGTTCAGCGAGGCAACTCGATCCTCGAGGTTTCCCCCGGCACCACCGGCCAATCCCCCGCAGCCCACTTGGCCCTGGCCTGTTCGATCAGCTCCACATCACTGGCGACAAAATTCCAGTTCATTCGCCGCGGCCCATCCAGCGGAGCACCGCCAATCAGCACCAACTGGCATTCTTCCTCCGCATACAGCGTCACCTCTTCACCTTCCGGCAACACCATCAGGCTGCAGGCCTCAACCTGTTCATCATTCATCATCAGCTCACCATCGAGCAGGTAAAGCGCTCGCTGCGCATGCTCATTCGGCACCAGCAACGTCGTCGCCGGCTGCATCCGCACATGCGCGTAAAGGGTAGGGGAGAGCACTGGCACCGGCGATTGCAGGCAGAACCCGCTACCGGCAATCATGCAGATGCGTACCCCCAGGTTGTCGCTGACCGGCAGGCTCGCCGCCGGGTGATGGCTGTAGCTTGCCGGGCCTTGTTCATGCTCGCGTGGTGACGCCAGCCATACCTGCAAGCCGTGCAGGCGTGAGCCAAGCGCCAGGGCATCTTCAGGCGTGCGCTCGACGTGGGCCACGCCGCTGCCTGCGGTCATCCAGCTGACGTCGCCCGGCAGCACCCGCTGCGCCGAGCCGAGGCTGTCCTTGTGCAGGATTGCCCCTTCGAACAGGTAGGTCAGGGTCGACAGGCCGATATGCGGGTGCTGGCGGATGTCCATGCCATGCCCTGGGGCATAATCGGTTTCGAGCATGTGGTCGAAAAACACGAACGGGCCGACGCTGCGGCACTGGGCCGATGGCAGCGGGCGCAGGATCGGTTGGCCCTCGACCGATTCGGCGCGTGGGTGGATGACCAGGGGGCTGCTCATGGGAAGGCTCCGGGCGAGGTGGCAATGCCCCAAGCATAGCGGTTTGCCCGCCCCGGCTGAACCGTCTCGTTGGCCGGCCGGTCTACAGGGTTGGTCCCCGCAAAAGGAAGCTGCTCCATGATCGCCAGAGTGCTGGCTTGCGTGCTGTTATCCACCTGGCTGTGCCAGGCGACGCAGGCGCGCGACTACCGCTACAGTGATGCCCACCTGCACTACGTCGACTTCTTCCAGGAAAGCGAAGGCATGCCGGCGCTGATCAAGGCCATGGATGCCGCTGGTATTGAGCAGTCGATGATATCCGGCGTGCCGGTGGCCAAGAAATGGCACGAAGACGAACCCAAGCGCCCGCGCTATTACGCTGGGGATGACGCCGAAGCCTACTGGTACAGCGCCACCGACACCTATGTGGCCGCAGCGTTGCAGCAATTGCCCGACGAGCAGCGCAAGCGCTTTCATCCGTTCCTGGCCGGCTTCAATCCAGTGGACAAGAACGCCGCCAGCCATATCGAGCGCATGCTCGATCTGTACCCGGGGCTGTGGCAGGGCATTGGCGAGGTGTTCACCCGCCACGATGACCTGACCGCACTGACCAGTGGTGACACGCCGCGTGCCAATAACGAAGCCATGACACGTATCTACCACCTGGCGGCCGAGCGCGACCTGCCGGTGCTGCTGCATTCCAACATCACCTCCAAGCGCGAGCGCAACCCGCTGTACCTGGCTGAGATCGAAGAGCCGCTGCGCAATCACCCGCACACGCGGTTCATCTGGGCGCACGCCGGCAGCAGCATGGAGATCCACCGGCACCAGACGCAGATGGGCTTTCTGCTGCCGGTGCTGACGCGGTTGCTGGAGGATTACCCGAACCTGTATGTCGATTTGTCGTGGAGTGTACTGGAGCCCTATCTGCTGGATGACCAGGGTGTACCGCGCAAGGAGTGGCTGGCGTTGGTCGAGAAGTACCCGGAGCGGTTCATGCTGGGGTCGGATATGGTCGGTCGGTTTGCCAGCCTTGGCGAGCAGATGCACGGGTTCAAGCCGTTTCTGGATGCTTTGCCGCAGGTGGTGGCAAACAAGGTGGCCAGGGAGAATTTTCTGGCTGTGTTGCCCAAGCAGTAGTCTTTCGCCTGTGCCGGCCTTTTCGCGGGTAAACCCGCTCCCACAGGGACCGTGCTGCTACTGAAGCCGGCGCTGTACCTGTGGGAGCGGGTTTACCCGCGAAAAGGCCGGCACAGGCAACACAAATGAAAACGCCCCGAAGCAGTCGGGGCGTTTTCGTTTACCGCAGCAGCGTGTTACTTGCCTTCCCAGCGCTTGAGCACCAGAGTGGCGTTGGTGCCGCCGAAGCCGAAGCTGTTGCTCATGACCGTGTCGATCTTGGCGTTTTCTTCGGTTTTGCGCAGGATCGGCAGGTCGGCGACCTCCGGGTCCAGCTCGTCGATGTTGGCGGAGCCGGCGATGAAGTTGTTTTCCATCATCAGCAGGCAGTAGATCGCCTCGTGTACGCCAGCAGCACCCAGCGAGTGGCCCGACAGGCTCTTGGTCGAGCTGATCTTCGGTGCCTTGTCGCCGAACACGGCGCGAACGCCCTTGATCTCGGCAACGTCACCGACCGGGGTCGAGGTGCCGTGGGTGTTCAGGTAGTCGATCGGGGTGTCGACGGTCGACAGCGCTTGCTGCATGCAGCGGATGGCACCTTCGCCGCTCGGCGCAACCATGTCGTAGCCGTCGGAAGTAGCGCCGTAGCCGACGATTTCGGCGTAGATCTTGGCGCCACGGGCCAGGGCGTGTTCCAGCTCCTCGACCACTACCATGCCGCCGCCACCAGCGATGACGAAGCCATCACGGTCGGCGTCGTAGGCACGCGAGGCCTGTTCCGGAGTTTCGTTGCGCTTGGTCGACAGGGCGCCCATGGCATCGAACAGGAACGACTGGCTCCAGTGCTCTTCTTCACCGCCACCGGCGAAGACGATGTCCTGCTTACCCCACTGGATCTGCTCCAGGGCGGTGCCGATGCAGTGTGCCGAAGTGGCGCACGCCGACGAGATCGAGTAGTTGATGCCCTTGATCTTGAACGGGGTGGCCAGGCACGCCGAAACGGTGCTGCCCATGGTGCGGGTAACGCGGTACGGGCCGACGCGCTTGACGCCTTTCTCGCGCAGGGTGTCCAGCGCTTCCATCTGGTTCAGGGTCGAGGCGCCGCCGGAGCCGGCCACCAGGCCGGTGCGCGGGTTGGAAACCTGCTCTTCGGTCAGGCCGGCGTCCTTGATCGCGTCCTGCATCGCCAGGTAGGCATAGGCAGCAGCGTGGCCGACGAAACGGTAGACCTTGCGGTCGATCAGTTCTTCGAGGTTGAGGTCGATGGACCCGGAAACCTGGCTACGCAGCCCCATTTCCTTGTATTCCGGGTTGTAACGGATACCCGGACGGCTGTTGCGCAGGTTTTCGGTGACGGTAGCTTTGTCATTGCCCAGGCACGATACGATGCCCAGACCAGTGATAACGACGCGGCGCATGCGAATAACCCTTAGAAATTGTCAGTGGAGGTGAACACGCCGACCCGCAGGCCTTCGGCAGTGTAGATCTCGCGGCCGTCAACGCTGACCGAGCCATCGGCGATGGCCATGTTCAGCTTGCCCTTCAGGACGCGCTTGATGTGAATGTTGTAAGTGACCTTCTTGGCTTCGGGCAGTACCTGGCCGAAGAATTTCACCTCGCCCGAACCCAGGGCGCGACCGCGGCCTGGCAGGCCCTGCCAGCCGAGGAAGAAGCCTACCAGCTGCCACATGGCGTCGAGGCCCAGGCAGCCCGGCATTACCGGGTCGCCTTCGAAGTGACAGGCGAAGAACCACAGGTCCGGGTTGATATCCAGCTCGGCGACCAATTCACCTTTGCCGTACTTGCCGCCTTCTTCGCTGATATGGGTGATGCGATCGACCATCAGCATGTTCGGCGCGGGCAGTTGCGCATTACCTGGGCCGAACAGCTCACCGCGACTGCAGCGCAGCAGGTCTTCCCGAGTAAAGGCGTGTTGTTTGGTCATGCGAGCTCCTCAATAACCCCCTGCGGCAGGGGATGAATCTTCCCGGCCGGCCCGATACGCATCGCGTCCGGGGCGGCAGCCTACAGGTAGACTATTGCGTTGTGGTGAAAGTCACAGTGCGCCTGCTGAAAGAAGTACAGGTGTGCACTGAAACGTCTATTTTCAGGTCCGATGAAGGTCCTGTCCAGTGTTTAAGACTGCCGCACTTTAGCATTTATCGCCAGTCGCGGTTGTCTGACCGGGTAACCAGCGCTGCAGTACGCGCTGCAATTCGGTGCGGCGCAAGGGTTTGCTCAGGTAGTCGTCCATGCCGGCTGCCATGCAACGCTCGCGGTCGCCCTGCAAGGCATTGGCGGTCAGGGCGATAATCGGTAGCCCGGCGCCGTTGGGCAGTTGGCGGATACGCCGGGTGGCTTCATAGCCGTCCAGGTGCGGCAGGCGGCAGTCCATCAGCACGGCGGCAAAACGCTGGCGGCTGACCCGTTCGACCGCCTCCAGGCCGTCCTCGGCGGTGCACACCGCCAGTCCCAGGCTACGCAGCATGGCTTCGATGACACTTTGGTTGACCGGATTGTCCTCTACCAGCAGCACCTGGTCATTGTCGGCCATCGTCGGCGCTGCAGCGCTTGGCCGCGTCAGCGAGACCGGGGCAGGTTTGGCCAGGGCCAATGGCATCTCCAGGGTAAAGGTCGAGCCCAGGCCTTCACGGCTTTCGCCGCGCAGCTTGCCGCCCATGCGCTCGGCCAGGGTGCGGGCGATCGACAACCCCAGCCCGGTGCCGCCATAACGGCGGGAAATCGAGCTGTCGGCCTGCTGGAAGGCGACGAACATCATTTCCAGGCGATCATTGTCGATACCGATACCGGTGTCGCGCACGCTGCAGGTCAGCCAGATCAGTTGCCGGTCCAGCACCTGCCAACGCGCCTCGACCTGTACCTGGCCGCGTTCGGTGAATTTCAGCGCATTGCCGACCAGGTTCAGCAGGATCTGGCGGATGCGCGTAGGGTCGCCGTTCACCTGCAACTGCTCGATACCGGCCGGCAGTTGCAGGTGCAGGGCAAGACCGCGCTGCTGGGCGCTGTGCTGGAACGACTGGACGCTGCTGGTGATCAGCTCGCCGAGGTTGAAGTCGATGTGTTCCAGCTGCAGCGCGGCGCGCTCGATGCGCGAGAAGTCGAGAATGTCGTTGATGACCTTGAGCAGGTGCCCGGTGGACTCGCTGGCCACCGCGGTATACTCGGCCTGTTCGTTGCTCAGCGGCGTGGTTTCCAGCAATTGCAGCATGCCCAGCACGCCATTCATCGGCGTGCGCAGCTCGTGGCTCATCATCGCCAGGAAGTCCGATTTGGCGCGGTTGGCCTGTTCGGCCTCTTCGCGGGCCTTGATCAGCTCGGCAATCGCCTGCTTCTGTTCATCGCTGGCCTGCTCCAGGGCTTGGGCCAGGTTATTGATGTGGCGCGCCAGGTGGCCCAGCTCGCTGTCATCGACCACCGGCAACAGGGTGTTGTACTCGCCCTGCTGGATAGCCTTGACCGCATGGCCCATGTCGCTGATCGGCTTGGCCAGGCTCAGGGCCAGGCGGCGCGCCAGCAAGAAGGTGAACAGCAGGGCGAACAGCGCGAGGATGCCGGCCTTGATCACGATTTCCTGCTGGCGCTGGCTGAAGGCGTCATCGGACATGCCGACGATCACCCGGCCCAGGTAGTCGTCGCCGATGGCCGGGGTGGTGGCCTTGCCCTGTTGCAGGAAGTCGCTGTCCAGGCGGATTTGCTGCAGACGGATGGGTGCCTGGAACACTTCGACGCGCTGCGCGCGGTTGGCGCTTTCGTCGGACTGCTCGACGTAGACCAGGATGTGGTTGCGGCTGTCCTGCACCTCGAGGAAGCGCACGTGGGGGATGCTGAGCGTGGCGCGCATCAGGCCCTCGAGTACTTCGTTGTTGCCCGAGATCACCCCGTATTCCGAGGCTGGCGCCAACTGGTTGGCGATCAGTTGCCCGGTGTGGTTCAGTTCCTGGCGCAGGTCCTGGATGCGTACGAAGGTGAAGAAGCTGATCAGCAGCAAGGTCAGCAGCAGGGCAGGGCCGAGGCTGATGATCTGGGTGCGGGTGTGGATGTCCCAGCTCAGGCGCTTGCTCATGGGGTGGGTTCTCCTTCGGCCAGGGCCTTGGCGGCGGCGCTCGGATCGATCGGTTCAAGGCCCAGGGCGCGCGCCACCTGCTGGTTGCCGCTGATGCCGAAGCGTGCCGGGTACAGGCTGCGCGGCCAGCGTGCCGGTGGCTGGTCGAGCAACTGGTCGAGCACCGCCAGCCAGTCGTCCTGGTCGCTGAAGGTGGTGGCCAGGGCGCCGGCGCGGACGAACCCGGCGTTCGGGCCGATCAGCGCCATCTGTCGGCCATAGCTGCTCAACAGCAGGTTCTTCGCAGTCTTGGAGTTGTACAGGTCGGTGTCGTCCAGGCCCAGCAGCACGTCACTGTTGGCCAGCAAATGTTGCAGGGGGCGGCTGTCGCGCGGGTCGGGCCAGTCCTGGGCAATGATCTCCAGGCCCAGCGGGCGGGCGGCATGGCGCAGCTCTTCGAGCAAAAAGCTGCTGTGCTCACCGTACAGCACACCAATGCGCTGGGCCTGTGGCAGCAGGTAGCGCGCCAGGCGCAGCTGCCGGCCCAGCGGCGGGTCGCTCCACAGCAGGGTGAGGAACGCGGGACGCGACTTTCCCAGGCGCTGTTCAGCCTGTACCCGGCTGACCCGCATGGCCAGGGCCGACGGGCCGGCGGCTTCCCCAAGGCGCCATTCCAGTGCGGCGTTGTCCAGCAGGATCAGGCGCAGGTCTGTCCTGAGTTTGCCCGGGCGTGGCAGGTCGGCGGTGGTCTGAAAATGCACATGATCGTGCGGCCGGCGGCTTTCCAGCGCGGCGACGAAACTGCGGATGCCGGGCTGGTCGTCCGCGCCTACCAACAGGATTTCGCTGGCGGACAGCGGCCCCAACGGCCACAGGCACAGCAGCAACAGGCGCAGCAGCAGGGCCATCAGAACTCCAGCTCCGCACTGACGCTCAGGCGGTGGCGGCTGTCGTAGCGGTTCTGGATTGCCGTGGTCGGCTCATCGTCCAGGCGTTGTTGCCACAGCGCCGCCAGTTCCAGGTTGCTGCCCTGTACCCGGAAACGCTTGGCCAGGCGCAGGTCCAGGCGCTCGTAGCGGTACTGGTTGAGTGCGTCGTCGCCGTAATAGAACAGCGCGCTCGACCAACCGTCGCCCCATTCGCGCATCCACCCGGCCGAGCCGCTGTTGCGGGCGCTGAGGCGGCGGTCGTTGGGGTTGCTGGCCCAGGCATCGACATAGGCGTAGGTCAGGCGCAGACGGTCGCGCAGGGTCGGGCGCCAGTCCAGTTGCGCCTCGCTGCCGCTGAAACGGGCCTTGTTGGCGTTGCTGGCGATGTACTGGTTGTTCTTCAGGGGCTCGCTGATCATTCCGGTGATCTCGTCATAGAACAGCTTCACATCCATGTTCAGGTCGATGTCGCTGAAGTAGCCGTTGTAGCCCAGCTCGCGCGAGCGCATGCGCTCCTGGTCGAGGTCGCCGGGGCCGCGGGTCTTGACGAAGTACTCGCCGTTTTGCAGGCCGAATGCATTGGGGGTTGGGCTCAGGTTCTTGACCGTGTAGCTCCAGTTGACGTTGTTCTCGAACATGTCCGGCGAGCGCACCGCCTCGGAGTACACCGCACGCAGGCCATGGCGCGGGGTGATCAGGTAGTTGACCGCCGCGCGCGGGGTCAGCGAACTGCCGGACAGGCGCGAGTCCTCGAACATGGCGCCACCCTGCAGGATCCAGTGCTCGTCGGCGCGCCACTCCAGTTGGCCGAACAGGCGCCAGGTCTGGTCGTCGATGCTGCCGTTGAAGTAGGTCTGCGAGTCGGCACGATCATAACGGTAGTTCATGCCGCTGAGCAGGCGCAGGCTGTCGGTCAGGCTCAGGGTGTCCTGGATCTCCAGGTCGTAGCGGGTTTCGCGGGTGCTCTGGTCGACGTCGCCGCAGACTGGGTCGCTTCCGCTCTGATCCCACTGATTTTTTACCTGTATTGCGAGCTCTTTTAGTAAAGGATCGTCGGTGAAGGGGGGAGGGGCTCCCACTGGAACGCCGCGCGCCACTTTCTCGGCAAAATCAGGATTGATTTGCCAGAGGCGTGTCAACTCGGGACTAAACGATAGAAGTGCATCGCAGGCGCGCCACACCTGTTGGCGGTCAAAATGCTGGGCCGACCCCTGGATATAGAGGCTGTGTTCGGAGCTGAAGTCCTTGGTCCAGCGCATTGACCCTGCATAGTCCTTGGCATTGACGTCTGCATCGTTGCCCGCTTGGTAGTCACCGAACACTGGCTTGTAAGTATACGGCCGCTGGTTGCTACCTTCCTTCGCCGCCAGTTGCCATTCCAGTGTCTGGTCATGCGCCAGGTTGTGGCTGGCGTTGAGGGTAAAGCGGGTCAGCCGGCGGCTGTCGCGGTAGTCCTGGCCGAACTGGTTTTCGTCGAAGCCGTCGTCCTGCTGCCCGGACAGCGACAGGCGCATGTCGCCGCCATCCCAGCCGAAGCCGTGGCTGGCGTAGAAGTCGTTGATGCCATCCTGGCCGCGGGTCATCTTCAGCCGCGTGCCATGGCTGTCGGCGGGGTTGCGGGTCAGGATGTTGACCACCGCCATCAGCGCGTTGGCGCCGTAGCTGACCGTGTTGGGGCCGCGGAACACCTCGATGCGTTCGATGTCCTCCATGGCCAGGGGGATGTCGCTCCAGTCCACCGTGGCCAGGCCGGCGCGGTACACCGAACGGCCATCGATCAGCACCTGCATGCGCCGGGCGTCGTTGACGTTGCTGCCGTGGTAGTTGACCGTGGGCTGGTTACCGGCGTTGTAACCCACCATCATGCCCGGCACCAGGCGTAGCAGCTCGGGGATGTCACGGGCACCGCTGGCGCGGATCAGCTCGCTGTCGAGCACGGTCATGCTGCCCGGGACTGCGGCGGGGGATTGTTTCAGGCGCGTGGCGGTCAGAACCTGCGGCAGGTCCGTGTTGTCGATGAACAGATCATCGGCCATGGCCGAGCCACCGAGCAGGGCGGTCAGTATGAGCAGGCGCGGGTACGGGGGCGTGCCAGGGAACACAAAGCTGCCTTGTTTCAGGATTGAAACAGGCATGGTAACTGACCTTGGCGTATTTGCCAGTGATCTGCACTACCCGTGACGGCCCTTTCGCGGGTGAACCCGCTCCCACAGGCACCGCACCGCTGCTGAAGGCTGCGTTGTACCTGTGGGAGCGGGTTTACCCGCGAAGAGGCCGGTACTGACACTGGTTCTGTCGCAGGCGAGCCGTATAATGGCTGGGTCGCCACTTAACTTTTGGCTTTAACGGATTGGATATGACTGAACAGCAACCTGTTGCAGTTCTAGGAGGCGGCAGCTTCGGCACCGCCGTGGCGAACCTGCTGGCGGAAAACGGTGTGCCGGTGCGCCAATGGATGCGCGACCCGGAACAGGCCGAGGCCATGCGCGTCAATCGCGAGAATCCGCGCTACCTCAAGGGCATCCGCCTGCACGACGGCGTCGAGCCGGTCAGCGACCTGCTGGCCACCCTGCAGGCCAGCGAACTGATTTTCGTCGCCCTGCCATCGGGCGCCTTGCGCAGCGTGCTGGCGCCGCATGCCGAGCTGCTGCGCGGCAAGGGCCTGGTCAGCCTGACCAAGGGCATCGAAGCGCAAAGCTTCAAGCTGATGAGCCAGATCCTCGAGGAAATCGCCCCCGAGGCGCGCATCGGCGTGCTGTCGGGCCCCAACCTGGCCCGTGAAATCGCCGAACATGCGTTGACCGCCACGGTGGTCGCCAGCGAGGACGAAAAACTGTGCCAGCAGGTGCAGGCCGTGCTGCATGGGCGTACCTTCCGCGTCTACGCCAGTGCCGACCGCTTTGGCGTCGAGCTGGGCGGGGCGCTGAAGAACGTCTATGCGATCATCGCCGGCATGGCAGTGGCCCTGGGCATGGGCGAGAACACCAAGAGCATGCTGATTACCCGCGCCCTGGCCGAGATGACCCGCTTTGCCGTCAGCCAGGGCGCCAACCCCATGACCTTCCTCGGCCTGGCCGGGGTCGGTGACCTGATCGTTACCTGCTCCTCGCCCAAGAGCCGCAATTACCAGGTCGGCTACGCGCTCGGCCAGGGCCAGAGCCTGGAGGAGGCGGTCAACCGCCTGGGCGAAGTGGCCGAAGGCGTCAACACCCTCAAGGTGCTCAAGGCCAAGGCGCAGGAAGTGCAGGTTTACATGCCGCTGGTGGCGGGCCTGCATGCCATCCTGTTCGAAGGCCGCACGCTGAACCAGGTGATCGAGCACCTGATGCGTGCCGAACCGAAGACCGATGTCGATTTCATTTCCATCAGCGGTTTCAACTGAGCCGTGAGCGGCTCTGACAACAGCAAGGAGCAACACATGAACGATACGCCCGAGCGCGCCCAGCGCGAGTCGATCATCCTGCGGGTCCTGTGGATGCTGGTGTTCCTGGTGGTCTGGCAACTGGCCGAGCTGCTGCTTGGTGGCCTGGTACTGGTGCAACTGATCTACCGCCTGGTGTACGGCGCCCCCAGCGCCAGCCTGATGAACTTCGGCGACAGCCTCAGCCAGTACCTGGCGCAGATCGGCCGCTTTGGCAGCTTCCACAGCGACCAGAAACCGTGGCCGTTCGCCGATTGGCCGACACCGCGTGCCCCGGATGGCGAGGTGCCGCACGCCGTGGCCCCGGCGCCGCACCCGGTGCGTGATGAGGAACCCAAGCTGTGAAACTGTGGGTGCTGCGCCACGGCGAAGCGGAGCCGCGGGCCAACAGCGATGCCGAGCGCCGGCTGACCGCCCATGGCCGCGAGCAGGTGCTGCACAGCGCCGCCCGCCTGCTGGGGCAGCCATTGCAGGCGATTATCGCCAGCCCGTACGTGCGAGCCCAGCAAACGGCCGCCCTGGTGCATGACACTCTGGGCTTCGCCGAGCCGGTACGCACCGTGCCCTGGCTGAAGCCCGACAGTGATGTGCAGCAGGTCATCGGTGAAATCGAGCGGCTGGGCCTGGAGCATGTGCTGCTGGTCAGCCACCAGCCGCTGGTGGGTACCTTGGTCGGGGCGCTGGAACATGGTCACCAGCAGCAACCTGCGGGCATGAGCACTGCAAGTCTGGCGGAGCTGGAAGGCGACTGGCCGTTGGCTGGACTGATGACCCTTCGGGCGATCAGCTCGCCGGCTTGACACCACGGGGCCGCTGCGCGGCCCATTGCTGGCAAGCCACATACAGGTACAGCCCACGCCTTGAGCTGTGGGAGCGGCTTTAGCCGCGAACACCGGCGCAGCCGGTGCCATGTACCGCGTTGGATTCTTCGCGGCTAAAGCCGCTCCCACAGGGTTCGCTGATTGCTTGCGAACTCAGTTATCTACGCGACAGCGCAGCCCAAAGGGCTGGGCGATCTCCCGCAAGCCTGACCTGATAGCCCTCGCCGATGACCTTTCCGGACGTTGCCGAATTGCCCCGTGATATCGACAATGGGCCATCATTCCCCGTCCGGATCCGGCGCCATGACGCAGCAGATCTTCTTCGCCCATGCCAACGGTTTCCCCTCGGCCACCTACGGCAAGCTGTTCGCGGCCCTGGCGCCGGACTACCAGGTGCAGCACCTGGCCCAGCACGGCCACGACCCGCGCTTTCCGGTGGACGACAACTGGCAGAGCCTGGTCGATGAACTGTTGCACCACCTGGCCCGGCAGGACCAGCCGGTATGGGGTGTCGGCCATTCGCTGGGCGGGGTGTTGCACCTGCACGCCGCCTTGCGCTGCCCCGAGTACTACCGCGGCGTGGTCATGCTCGATTCGCCGGTGCTTACACGCGCCGACCATTGGCTGCTGCGCACCGCCAAGCGCTTCGGTTTCATCGACCGCATCACCCCGGCCGGCCGCACCCTGGGGCGCCGCGAAACCTTCAATGATCGCGACAGCGCCCGGGACTATTTCGCCAGCAAGTCGCTGTTCCGCCATTTCGACCCCGAATGCCTCGAAGCCTATGTCGAACACGGCTTGCAGGCGATGGAACAGGGCCTGCAGTTGCGCTTCGACCCGGCCACGGAAATCAGCATCTACCGCAGTATCCCGCATACCAGCCCCGCGCCCGTCCACCAGTTACAGGTGCCATTGGCGATGGTGCGGGGTGACCGCAGCAATGTCATTCGCCGCCACCACACTCTGGCCGTACGCGGCATGCCCAGGGGCGAATACCACAGCGTGCCGGGAGGGCACATGTTCCCGCTGGAGCGGCCAACCGACACCGCCAGCCTGATCAAGGGCCTGTTCGACCGCTGGAGCCAGGCATGAGCGCGCAGGTCGAGGAGATCCGCCTGAGCCTGGGGCATATCGAGCTGGCCGCGCACCTGTTCGGCCCCGAGGACGGGCTGCCGGTGATCGCCCTGCATGGCTGGCTGGACAACGCCAACAGCTTCGCCCGTCTGGCGCCGCAGCTCAAAGGCCTGCGCATCGTCGCGCTGGACCTGGCCGGGCATGGTTACTCGGAGCACCGGCCGCTCGGTGCCGGCTATGCCCTGGCCGACTACGCCCATGACGTGTTGCGGGTGGCCGAACAGCTGGGTTGGCAACGTTTCGCCCTGCTGGGCCATTCGCTGGGGGCAATCATTTCGGTGCAACTGGCTGGCGCGTTACCGGAGCGGGTCAGCCATCTGGCCCTGATCGACGGCGTCATCCCGCCGACTGGCGCCGAGCAGGATGCCGGTGAGCGGCTGGGCATGGCACTGCAGGCCCAGTTGCGCCTGGATGGCAAGCGCAAGTCGGTGTACACGACACTGGAGCAGGGCGTGCAGGCGCGCATGAAAGGCATGGTCGCGGTCAGCCGCGAGGCAGCCGAGCTGCTGGCCCAGCGAGGCCTGATGCCGGTGCCCGGTGGCTACAGCTGGCGCAGCGACAGCCGCCTGACCCTGCCTTCGCCAGTGCGCCTGAGCGAGGCCCAGGCCATGGCCTATGTGCGCCGGGTGAGTTGCCCGGCGCGTCTGGTGGTGGCCGCCGACGGCATGCTGGCGCGCCACACCGGGTTGCTGGAGCAGCTACCCTTTGAGCAGATGACGTTGCCCGGTGGCCATCATCTGCACCTGAACGATGAGCAGGGCGCGGCTCTTGTCGCAGACTGTTTCAATCGCTTTTTTGGCTTTGCTTGACTTGCACCGGACAAGTGTCGAGGCTTGGCGGGTTGAACAGGGAGACAACCATGCAACTGCCAGACATCCTGGAGCTTCACCTCGGCGCTGAGCGCCGTCTGGCTCGCCAATGAGCGCGCCTGTTGCCATCCGTAATGCCTTCGCTGCCTGCCTGGTGTTCGCCAGCCCCGTGTTGTGGGCTGGCAGCCTGCCGGTACCGGTGGACGCCAAGGTGGTCGACCAGCGCCCGGCCGTGGAGCAGGAGCGTGTCTACCCCATGGGCCCGCTGCGCAAGATCAGCGGCCGCCTGCGGCTCGAGGACAAGGTCGAAAGCCGCGGCCAGGTCAGCTCGGTCACCTATGAACTGCCGGTCGAGCGTACCGCCCGCGAAGCCTTCACCAGCGCTCGCGAAGCACTGCAGCGCGATGGCGGCTACCCGCTGTTCTGGTGCCAGGGCCGCGATTGCGGCGAGGCCAGCCTGTGGGCCAATGATGTGTTCGGCAATGCCCGCCTCAACGGCGGCGACGAGCAGCAGGCGTTCATCCTGCTGCGCCGCTCGGCGGAGCAGGCCGACACCCTGGTCGCGCTGTACAGCGTCACCCGCGGCAACCGCCGCGCCTACCTGCACGTGGAGGAGTTCGTCGCCGGCAGCCCGCTGGGCGAACTGCTGCCGACCGCCGCCACGGTGCTGCGCGAAATGCGCGACACCGGCAAGCTCGACTACCCTGACCTGGCCGCGCCGCAAGATACCTGGGCCAACCTGCTGGCCCGCAGCCTGAACCTCGACAGCACCCTGCGTGCCAGCCTCAGTGGCGCCCAGGCCGAAGCCTGGCGCGAGGCGCTGGTCAAGGCGGGGGTGCGCAATGGCCGCCTCGAAGTCGGTAGCACGCCTACCGACGGCCTGCATCTTGAACTGATCCGTTGAACGGGCACCACCATGGTTAACAATGACCGCTTGCTGGTCCAGATTCTGCTGCTGGCGCTGCTGGGGGCCGGCCTGTGGGTAATGGCGCCTTTCATTTCAGCGCTATTGTGGGGGGCCATCCTGGCCTTTGCCAGCTGGCCCTTGATGCGTTTGCTGACGCGTGTGCTGGGCGGGCGTGAAACCCTGGCGGCGAGCCTGCTGACTAGCGCGTGGATCCTGATCGTGGCGCTGCCGCTGGTGTGGCTGGGGTTCAACCTGGCCGATCACATTCGCGATGCGACGGCATTCGTGCGTGACGTGCAGGTGGACGGCCTGCCCGATGCTCCGGCCTGGCTGGGTGGCATCCCGTTGGTTGGCGAGCGCCTGGTCAGCTGGTGGCAATCGCTGGACCAGCAGGGCGCGGCCTTGCTGGCCTCGGTCAAGCCGCACCTGGGGCAGGTGGGTAACTGGTTGCTGGCGCGTAGCGCGCAGATTGGCAGCGGCGTGCTGGAGCTGACCCTGAGCCTGGTGTTCGTGTTCTTCTTCTACCGCGACGGCCCGCGTTTGTCGGCGTTTGTCCTGCGCTTGCTGCAACGCTTGATGGGCGAGCGCGCCGAGTACTACCTGGAATTGGTGGCCGGTACGGTGCAGCGGGTGGTCAACGGGGTGATCGGTACGGCCGCCGCGCAGGGCGTGCTGGCGGTGATCGGCTTCCTGATTGCCGGTGTGCCCGGGGCCATCGTGCTGGGCCTGGTCACCTTCATGCTCAGCCTGATTCCCATGGGCCCGCCACTGGCCTGGATCCCGGCCACCGGCTGGCTGGTATGGAAGGGCGAGTACGGCATGGCGGTGTTCCTGGGGGTTTGGGGCACCTTCATCATCAGTGGCGTGGACAACGTGCTCAAACCGTACCTGATCAGCCGTGGCGGCAACCTGCCGTTGGTTATCGTACTTCTGGGCGTGTTCGGCGGTTTGCTGGCCTTTGGCTTTATTGGCCTGTTCATCGGGCCGACCTTGCTGGCTGTCGGCTACAGCCTGCTGCTGGACTGGAGCCGCAACGCGGCGCAGCAGCCGCCCCAGCCGTAGCCTGTACTGGCCTCTTCGCGGGTAAAGCACAGGCCTTGAGCCTTGTGGAGTACCTGTAGGAGCGGGTTTACCCGCGAAGAGGCCGGCTCAGGCAACCTCAACCCCCGATTTTTACGCCTTCTTTATCCCCACCCCCAGCCCCCGATCTCGCCCCTTTACGCCCCACCCTCGGACAATTTCCCCAAAGCGGCCCAAGCCGCACTACGGGGAGAACCACACATGAACATGCTCGACGGGCTGTCACTGCTACTGGCAGTGGCATTGGCGTTTTATCTGCTGGTGGCGCTGCTGCGCGCCGATCGCAGCTAGGGAGCGGCCATGCACAGTTACGACTTCGCCTTGCTCTTGGCATTTTTCGCCATCGTGCTGCTACCGGCACCCTGGCTCGGGCGGTTCTACTTCAAGGTCATGGAAGGCCAGCGCACCTGGCTGTCGCCGGTGCTGGGCCCGGTCGAGCAGGCCTGTTACCGGCTGGCGGGCGTGCGTGCCAGCCAGGAACAGAGCTGGCAGCAGTACACGCTGGCCTTGCTCGCCTTCAACCTGGCCGGGTTCCTGCTGTTGTTCACCGTGCTGCTGTTGCAGGGCTACCTGCCGTTCAATCCGCAGCATCTGCCCGGCCAGGAATGGTCGCTGGCGTTCAACACCGCGGTCAGCTTCGTCACCAACACCAACTGGCAGGCCTACAGCGGTGAGGCGTCGGTCAGCTACCTGAGCCAGATGCTCGGCCTGACCGTGCAGAACTTCGTCAGCGCCGCCACCGGCCTGGCCGTGTTGGTCGCCCTGTGCCGTGGCATCGCCCGGCGCAGCGCGACGACACTGGGTAACTTCTGGGTCGACATGACCCGCGCCGCGCTCTACGGCCTGCTGCCGCTGTGCCTGCTGCTGGCATTGTTGCTGGTGTGGCAGGGCGTACCGCAAACCCTGGCCGACTACGCCCACGCGGTCACCCTGCAAGGCACCGAGCAGACCATCCCGCTGGGCCCGGCCGCCAGCCAGATCGCCATCAAGCAACTGGGGACCAACGGTGGTGGCTTCTTCGGCGTCAACTCGGCGCACCCGTTCGAGAACCCCACGGCCTGGAGCAACCTGTTCGAGGTGGCATCGATCATTCTCATTCCAGTGGCGTTGGTGTTCACCTTCGGCCACTACGTGAAGGACCTGCGCCAGAGCCGCGCCATCCTCGCCTGCATGCTTGCCCTGTTCCTGATCGGCGGCAGCACGGCACTATGGTCCGAGCATCAGCCCAACCCGGCCCTCGAGAGCGCGCAGGTACAGCAAAGCGCCCCGATGGAGGGCAAGGAAAGCCGCTTCGGTACCACCGGTTCGGTGCTGTGGACGGTGACTACCACCTCCGCCTCCAACGGTTCGGTCAATGCCATGCACGACAGCCTCAACCCGCTGACCGGGATGGTGGCGATGGTCAACATGATGGTCGGTGAGGTGATTTTCGGCGGCGTTGGCGCAGGGCTGTACGGCATGCTGCTGTTTGTGTTGATCGCGGTGTTCCTGGCCGGGCTGATGATTGGCCGCACCCCGGAATACCTGGGCAAGAAGCTGCAGGCACGCGAGGTGCAGTTGCTGGTGGCGACCCTGCTGGTGATGCCGGTCGGCGTGCTGGTGCTCGGTGCCATCGCCGCCAGCCTGCCCGGCCCGGCGGGTGCGGTCAGCAACCCCGGTGCGCATGGTTTCAGCCAGTTGCTGTACGCCTACACCTCGGGGTCTGCCAACAACGGCTCGGCCTTTGCCGGTTTCGGTGCCAACACGGTGTACCACAACCTGATGATCGGCCTGGCCATGATCCTCGGCCGCTTCGGCTACATCCTGCCCGTGCTGGCGCTGGCCGGTAGCCTGGCGACGAAGAAAAGTGCGCCCCAGGGGCTGAACAGTTTCCCCACCCATGGCCCGCTGTTCACTGGCCTGCTGTTGGTCACCATCCTGCTGGTCGGTGGCCTGACTTTCCTGCCGACCCTGGCCCTTGGGCCAATCGCCGAACACCTGAGCCTGGGTTTTTGAGGACCGACCATGAACATGCCCATTCCTGAAACACCAGCCCGGCACAGTGCCAAGGACCAGACCCGTTTCGCCGCGCTATGGCGCCCGGCACTGGTGCAGGCATTCGTCAAACTTGACCCGCGCCAGCTCAAGCGCTCGCCGGTGATGCTGGTAGTCGCCCTGACTGCTGTGCTGACCACAGTCCTGTGCTTTGCCCCCGGCAGCGGCGTGAGTACCGGCGTCGCCGTGCAGATCGCCCTGTGGCTGTGGTTCACCGTGCTGTTCGCCAATTTCGCCGAGGCCCTGGCCGAAGGCCGTGGCAAGGCCCGCGCCGACAGCCTCAAGGCCGGCAGCCAGGGCCTGACCGCCCAGCGTCGCAAGCGCGATGGCAGCTACGAGGCCGTTGCGGCCAGTGCGCTGCGCAAGGACGACGTGGTGCGTGTGGTGGCTGGCGAAATGATCCCCGGTGACGGCGAGGTACTCGAAGGTATCGCTGCGGTCAACGAGGCCGCCATTACCGGCGAGTCCGCCCCGGTGATTCGCGAATCCGGTGGCGACCGCTCGGCGGTGACCGGCAATACCCGGTTGGTCTCCGACTGGCTGTTGATCCGCATCACCAGCAACCCGGGTGAGTCGACTCTCGATCGCATGATTGCCCTGGTCGAAGGTGCCAAGCGGCAGAAGACCCCGAACGAGATCGCCCTCGACATCCTGCTGATCGGCCTCACCCTGATCTTCCTGATCGTCGTGGTGACCTTGCAGCCGTTCGCTCACTTCGTGGGCGGCAGCCTGCCACTGATCTTCCTCGCTGCATTGCTGGTGACGCTGATTCCCACCACCATCGGTGGCCTGCTGTCGGCCATCGGCATCGCCGGCATGGACCGGCTGGTGCGGCTGAACGTCATCGCCCGCTCGGGCCGCGCGGTGGAGGCGGCCGGTGACGTGCATACGCTGATGCTTGACAAGACCGGCACCATCACCTTCGGTAACCGCCGCTGCAGCGCGCTGCATGCCGCACCGGGCATCACCGCCCGCGAGCTGGGGGAGGGCGCGTTGCTGGCTTCGCTGGCTGACGACACCGCCGAGGGCAAGTCGATTGTCGAGTACCTGCGCCAGCTGCATGACTTCGTCGAGCCGCCCGCCGGGCAGTTCGAGGCTGTAGCTTTCAGCGCCGAGACACGCCTGTCGGGCATCGATTTCCAGCAGCACCGCTACCGCAAGGGCGCCGTCGATGCCGTGCTGGCGTTCGTCGGCATGCAACGCCTGGAAATGCCAGTGGCGCTGGCCCGTGAAGTGGAGCGTATCGCCCAGAGCGGTGGCACGCCGTTGCTGGTGTGCATCGACAAGCGCCTGCTCGGTGTGATTCACCTCAAGGACGTGGTCAAGCCCGGCATCCGCGAGCGCTTTGCCGAGCTGCGCAAGCTGGGCATTCGCACGGTGATGGTGACCGGTGACAACCCGCTGACCGCCGCTGCCATCGCCGCCGAGGCCGGCGTGGATGACGTACTGGCCGAGGCCACGCCAGAGAAGAAGCTGGCGCGCATCCGCCAGGAGCAGAACGACGGCCGCCTGGTGGCGATGTGCGGCGACGGCGCCAACGATGCCCCGGCACTGGCCCAGGCTGACGTCGGCATGGCCATGAATGATGGCACCCAGGCCGCGCGCGAGGCGGCCAACATGGTCGACCTGGACAGCGACCCGACCAAGCTGCTGGACGTGGTGCAGGTTGGCAAGGAGTTGCTGGTGACCCGCGGCGCGCTGACCACCTTCTCCATCGCCAACGACGTGGCTAAGTACTTTGCCATCCTGCCGGCGCTGTTCGCCGCCATCTACCCGCAGCTGGGCGTGCTCAACCTGATGCACCTGGCCAGCCCGCAGAGCGCGATCCTGTCGGCCATCGTGTTCAACGCGCTGATCATCATCGTGCTGATCCCCCTGGCGCTGCGTGGCGTGCGGGTGCAGGCGGCCAGCGCGGCGCACTTGCTGCGGCGCAACCTGCTGATCTACGGGCTGGGCGGCATTGTCGTGCCGTTTGCCGGGATCAAACTGATCGATCTGCTGCTCAATACCCTGCACCTGGTCTGAGGAGGCCACCATGAATGCTTATGTACGCCCGGCGTTGAGCCTGGCCCTGTTGATGACCCTGGTGACTGGCGCGCTGTATCCGCTGGCTGTGACCGGGATTGCCCAGGTCGCGTTCCCCAGCCAGGCCAATGGCAGCCTGGTGCGCGATGACCAGGGCCAGGTGCGCGGTTCGGCGCTGATCGCCCAGGATTTTCAGGGCGATGGCTGGTTCCATTCGCGGCCCTCGGCAGGCACCTACGCCACTGTGGCCAGCAGTGCCAGCAACCTGTCGCCGAGCAACCCGGCGCTGGCCGAGCGGGTCAAGGGCGATGCGGCTGCGTTGTACCAGGCGCAGCAGGGGCCGGTGCCCCAGGCGCTACTGACCACCTCTGGCAGTGGCCTCGACCCGCACCTGCCGCCGGAGGCGGTGGCTTACCAGATCCCGCGGGTGGCGGCGGCGCGGCAGTTGCCGGTGGAGCGCTTGCAAGGCTTGCTGGAAGAGGCCACCCTCCACCCATTGATCGGCCCGCCGGTGGTCAATGTGCTGGCGTTGAACCAGGCCTTGGAAAACCTCAGCCATTGATGGATGACTTGAAGGGCTAGCAGGGCCCCATGTGGGAGCGGTTTTACCCGCGAATGCGTCGGTGGCACCACGATCGAATTCGCGGGTGAACCCGCTCCCACAGGTACGGTGTCTGGCCCTGAATTGGCTGATTGCTGGAAATAGCAAAGGATGAAAGATGAGTGACTCCACCCGCGCAGACGCGCTGTTGGCCACCCTTCCACGAACCGGCCGGGGTCGGCTGAAGGTGTTCCTCGGCGCCGCTCCCGGTGTCGGCAAGACCTTCGCCATGCTCCAGGCCGCCCACGCCCAGCAACGCCAGGGCGTGCAGGTGCTGGTCGGGGTGGTCGAAACCCACGGTCGCGCCGAAACCGAGGTATTGCTCGGTGGCCTTCACCAGCAGCCATTGCTGCGCAGCCAGTACCGCGGCGTCACCCTCGAGGAAATGGATCTCGACGGCTTGCTCAAGGCCGCGCCGGCTTTGGTGCTGGTCGACGAACTGGCCCACACCAATGCTCCTGGCAGCCGCCACGCCAAACGCTGGCAAGACGTACAGGAACTGCTGGCCGCCGACATCGATGTGTACACCACGGTCAACGTCCAGCACCTGGAAAGCCTCAACGACAAGGTCCGCGATATCACCGGCGTGCAAGTGCGCGAAACCCTGCCGGACTGGGTGTTGCAGGAAGCCTTCGAGCTGGTGCTGATCGACCTGCCACCCCGCGAACTGCTCGAACGCCTGCGCGAAGGCAAGGTGTACGTGCCCGAGCAGGCGCGGGCTGCTATCGATGCGTTCTTTTCGCAAACCAACCTCACCGCCCTGCGCGAGCTGGCCATGCAGACTGCCGCCGCCCAAGTGGATGCCGACCTGGCCCACGGCTATCGCCAACGCGGGCAGGAGGCCCCGACCTTGCGCGGGCGCTTGCTGGTGGGCGTGGATGGCGACGACCAGGCCGAACGCCTGGTGCGCCATGCCAGTCGCGTCGCCCAGCGTCGCCACCTGCCCTGGAGCCTGGTGCACGTGGACAATGGTCGCCTGCGCGACGAAGCTGCGCGCCAGCGCTTGCAAGCGGCCCAGCAACTGGCTGAGCGCCTGGGCGGCGAGGTGGTACTGCTGCACGCTGGTGAAGTGGCGCGCACGCTTATCCAGCATGCCGCCGAGCGGCGGGCTAGCCTGGTGCTGGTCGGGCAGTCCCGCGACCGCCTGCGCCGGCGCCTGTTCGGTGCCGGTGTGGCCGCGCGCTTGCTGCACGAAAGCCACGGCCTGGAAATCAACGTGCTGGACCGCGACGAGCAGGCGCCGGCGCCGCGTCTGGCGGGGCGGCGGATGTGGGGCTGGCGCCACTACCTGCTGGCGCTGCTGGCCACTGTCATGGCGGCTGGCCTGGCCTGGGCGGTATCGAGTGTGTTGGCGTTGCCCAACATCTCGCTGGTATTCCTGGCTGCGGTGTTGCTGGTGGCGGTGCGCAGCAGCCTGGGGCCGGCACTGGCCTGCGCGGCGTTGTCGTTCCTGACCTACGATTTCCTGTTCATCCCACCCAACTTCTCATTCAGGATCCAGCGCGAAGAAGACGTGCTGACCCTGGTGTTCTTCCTGTTGATGGCCGCGCTCACCGGCAACCTGGCCGCTCGCCAGCGCCGCCAGTTGCAGGCGCTGCGCGAGACCCAGGCGCAGACCAGCCAGTTGCTCGACCTGTCGCGCCGGCTGACCGTGGCCACCGACCGCCAGGCGGTGTTCAACGCCGCCGGCCAGCATCTGGACGGCTGGCAGGACATGCAGGTGTGCCTGCTGGAACGCAATGTCGAAGGCCAGTTGCAGGTGGTCAGCGGCGAAGCCCATGCCTTTAGCGATAACGAACGCGCTGCCGCCGAATGGGCCTGGCAGCACGGCCAGGCCGCTGGTCATGGCAGCGACACCCTGCCCAATGGCCGCTGGTGGTGGTGGCCGCTGGCGGTAGATGAACAGCCCCTGGCATTGCTCGGTGTGCGCCCACGCTCTGGCCAGCCGCTCAGCGATCCGCGCCGGCGCCTGCTCACTGCCCTTGGTCAGCCACTGGCCCAGGCCCTGGCCCGCGCCCGCCTGGCCGAACAGTTGGAGGCCGCGCGCCTGCATGGCGAAACCGAGCAGTTGCGCAGCGCCTTGCTCGCGTCCGTGTCCCATGACTTGCGTACCCCGCTGACCGCCATGCGCGGCAGCATCGACAGCCTGCTGGCGCTGGGCGAGGCGATCCCCGCTGCAGACCGTCGCGAACTGCTGGAGGGCACCCGCAATGAGGCCGAACGCCTCGACCGCTACATCCAGAACCTGCTCGACATGACCCGCCTGGGCCACGGCGGCCTCAAGCTGGCCCGCGACTGGGTGGCCCCGGCCGACATCGTCGGCAGTGCGCTCAACCGCCTGCGCGTGGTGCTGGCACCGCTGCGCGTGCACACCGATGTGCCGGCCGAGTTGCCGCTGCTGTTCGTGCATGCGGCGCTGATCGAGCAGGCGCTGGTCAACGTGCTGGAAAATGCTGCGCGCTTCTCGCCAGTCAATGGCCGGCTGGAGCTGCAGGTGTCCGTGCAGGATGCCCAGTTGCGTTTTGCCATCAGCGACCAGGGCCCCGGCATTCCCGTGGCCGACCGCGAGAAAATCTTCGACATGTTCTACACCGCCGCCCGCGGCGACCGCGGCGGGCAGGGCACCGGCCTGGGCCTGGCGATCTGCCAGGGCATGATCGGTGCCCATGGCGGGCAGATCCTGGTGGGCGAAGGCATCGATGGCCAGGGCACCAGCATCACTTTATGCTTGCCACTGCCCCCTCAACCTGAAGCTGAAAGCGAAACCCCATGAGTCAGTCCGCTACCCTCCTGGTCATCGACGATGAACCGCAGATCCGCAAGTTCCTGCGTATCAGCCTGGCCTCGCAAGGCTACAAGGTGCTCGAGGCTGCCACCGGCGCGGAAGGGCTGGCCCAGGCAGCTTTGGGCAAGCCGGACCTGGTGGTGCTCGATCTGGGCCTGCCGGACATGGACGGTCAGCAGGTGCTGCGTGACTTGCGCGAATGGAGCGCAGTGCCGGTGATGGTGTTGTCGGTGCGCGCCAGTGAAGTGCAGAAGGTCGATGCGCTGGATGGCGGCGCCAATGACTATGTAACCAAGCCGTTTGGTATCCAGGAATTTTTGGCGCGGGTGCGCGCCTTGCTGCGCCAGGTGCCGCAGGCTGGTGGCTCGGAAGTGGCGGCCAGCTTTGGGCCGCTGCTGGTGGACTTTGCCTTTCGCCGGGTGACCCTGGACGACGTGGAAGTGGCGCTGACGCGCAAGGAATATGCGCTGCTGGCGCAACTGGCCGGGCACCCGGGGCGGGTGATTACCCAGCAGCAGTTGCTCAAGGATATCTGGGGGCCTACCCATGTGGAGGACACCCATTACCTGCGGATTGTGGTCGGGCATTTGCGGCAGAAGCTGGGGGATGACCCCATGGCACCGCGCTTCATCATCACCGAGCCGGGGGTGGGGTACAGGCTGGTTGCGCCTGCCGCATAGTCCGGGTTCACGCCGACCCTGTGGGAGATTCTATGGTTTTCAGCAAGCCAGTTTCCCGCCTTTGGTGACATATTCGTCCTGATTTTTCATCAGGGC
>NZ_OLKL01000039.1 GCF_900291015.1 Pseudomonas persica | reverse complement strand
GCTCTGAACAGTCAGAATCGGGCATTTAGTCCCACCACCCCTTCAAGTCTAACCATACAAGCGGGTTTACCCGCGAAGAATGTGCCACTGTGCATGGCACCGGCTTCGCCGGTGTTCGCGGGTGAACCCGCTCCCACAGGGATCGTGCAAACCCAGGAAACTTGAGCAGGACAGCTACTCCCACAAGGGTGGGCATCAAGCCCTGGGTGGCTCCTTGTCGAACAGCTGGCGGATCACCTCCAGATAACGTCGTGCCCCCAGACCCAAGGGGCGCGGCTTGACCCAGATGATGTCCACCCACAGGCGCAACCGGCTGGCCATGTTGTCGAAGCGCACCTCGGCCAGTGCGCCCGAAGCAATCAACGGTTCAACCAACGGCTGCGGCAGATAGGCCCAACCGAGGCCCGATTGCACCAGGTCCAGCGTGGCCAGGTAGCTGTCGGTCAGCCAGATGCGCCGTGACAGTACCATGCGCGGGTCCGACCCGGTGGCCTTGCCCGAGGCCACGATGATCTGCCGCTGTTCGGCGAAGGCCTCTTCAGGTAACGGCGTGCCGCTGTTCTGCCCGGCCGGATGGCGGGGGGAGGCAACGGCCACCAGTAACTGGCTGCCGGCCTCCAGGAATGACTCGCGCTCGTCGATACCAGGCCGCTCGAAGACCAGCGCCAATTGCACGCTGCCGTCATGCAGCAGGCGGATGGCTTCGGCCTGGGTGGCCGAGCGCACCTCGATTTCCAGGCTGGGAAATTCCTGGGCGAGGATTTCCAGCGGCTGGCTCCAGCGGCCGGTCTGCAGCTCGGGCGCCATGGCGATGGTCAGGCGCTTTTCCAGGCCCTTGTGCAGTTGCAGGGCCTGGGCGTCGAGCAGGTTGAGCTGGCAGATCACCTGCCTGGCCTGGGGCTCCAGCGCCAGGGCGGCGCTGGTGGGCAAGGCTTTGCGCGTGGCCCGGTCGAACAGCACCAGGTCCAGCTCCGCCTCCAGTTGGGCGATAGCCATGCTCACAGCTGAAGGCACACGCCCCAGCTTGCGCGCGGCGGCAGAGAAGGAGCCTGCCTCCAGCACCGCGAGGAAGATTGCCAGGGAATCGCTGGTAAAGGCCATTGTCAGAAAACCTGATGACGAGAAAGCGTTGTGGCCGAAAAGTATGAACACTCCTCGGCCAGCTTCGCAATTCTTTACAGATCCTCGGAGAGCACCCGGTCAATGCAGTCGACAAAGTAGTCCACGCTCGCCCGGGTGGTGCACATTGGTGGCTTGATCTTGAGGATGTTCAGGTAGTCGCCGGTCGGCTGCATGAAGATGCCCAGGTCACGCAGGCGGTTGCACAGGGCCATGGTTTCCTCGGTGGCCGGTTCCAGTGTTGTGCGGTCGCGCACCAGTTCCAGCCCCAGGTAAAAGCCCGAACCATGCGCCGCGCCGGCCAGCGGGTGCTTGTCGACCAGTGCCTGCAGGCGTGCCTTGAAGTAGCGCCCGGTGTCGCGGGCGTTGTCCCACAGGCCTTCTGCCTGCATCACGTCCAGCACCGCCATGCCGATGCGGCAACTCACCGGGCTGCCACCGGCCGAAGAGAAGAAATAGCCCTCGGCTTCCAGTGCTTCGGCGATCTCGCGGCGGGTGATGACCACGCCCAGCGGCTGGCCGTTGCCCATGCCCTTGGCCATGGTGATGATGTCGGGCACCACGCCCTGTTCCTCGAAGCCCCAGAAGTATTCGCCCAGGCGGCCATAACCGACCTGCACCTCGTCGGCGATGCACACGCCGCCACGGGCGCGGACTTTGGCATAAGCCTCGCGCAGGTAGCCGGCCGGCAGCGAAATGCCGCCAGCATTGCCGTACACCGGCTCGCAGATGATGCCCGCCAACTGGCGGCCACGGGCGTCGAGCTCGGTCAGCTTGGCGTCGACGTCGCGCAGGTAGTCGGTGGCGCTGTCGGCGCCACGGAAGCGGCCACGGAAGGTGTTCGGCGCCTCGACCGGGTGCACCCAGTCCGGGCGGGTTTCCAGGGCCTGCGGGTTGTCGGCAATGGAGGTGGAAATGGCATCGGTGGCCACCGACCAGCCGTGGTAGGCCTCCAACACGCTGAGCAGGTCGCGCCCGCCGCTGTAGGCCCAGGCCAGGCGAATCGCCAGGTCGTTGGCTTCGGTACCGCTGTTGACCATGAACACCCGGTCGAAACCGTCGGGCGCCAGCTCCAGCAAGCGTTCGGAGAACTCGCTGATGGCCGCATAGTGGAAGCGCGAGTTGGTGTTCAGCAGCGACCACTGCCGCGCCGATTCGGCGACCATGCGTGGGTGGCCGTGGCCCAGCACCGCGACGTTGTTGAGCATGTCGAGGTACGAACGGCCCTGCATGTCGATCAGGTAGTTGCGCCAGCCGCGTTCGATGTGTGGCGGTTGGACGTAGTAGTGTTTCTGCGAGCGGGCGAAGCTGGCATCGCGGCGGGCCAGCAGGGCCTGTGGATCGGGCAGCGGCTCGGCATCGCAGTCGAAACCCAGCAACGCAGCTGGCGACGGGCACAGGGCCAGCCAGGCGGCGGCCTGGGACGGGGTGGCGAAGAACGGTGGCTGGATGCCGTTATCCAGGCACAGCTGCACACTGAGGAAGCCGCAACTGCTGCCCAGCGATTGGCCTTTTTCCACGGCCTGGCCATCTGCAGGCGCGTCTTCCAGGCCTTGCAGCCACAAGGCCCAGTGCACGCTGCGCAGGCAGCCACGGCCATCGCCATGGTGCTGCCAGGTGCCGGCTTGTGGCGCCTGCACCGGGCTGCCGTTGGGCACATGTAGCTCGACGCCCAAGGCGCAGGTGGCCGGCTCATCGGGGCGGTCGATATGGGTTTGCGACAGGCGATACTGCCCGTGCAGGCTGCAGACCGGGGCCGGTTGCGTGGTCAGTAGGTGCTGGTCGAAGCCCGGTTGCTCCCAGTTGCCCGCCTCGCAATGCACGCTGAGCACGCCCAGGTCGATTCGTGCTACTGGCTGCCCATTCAGCTCGGGAAGCAGGGGCGCGCAGCCGGTCAGGTCAGGCGCGGCAGGTTGCAGGCCGGCAGCTTGCAGGATGGCCGCTTCCATCAGGGCGAAAGGCACTGCGGTGGCGGTGTCGAAGATTTCCCACTCGTGGGCGATGTTGTCACGGGTGTACTGGTTGCCCGGGTCGACGGCGAGCTGCTGCTCGCTGCTCAGCACCAGCACGGCGGCGCGGTTGAGCACCAGCGGCCACAGGGCGTGCAATTCGGCTTCAGTCAGCGGGTTGAGCGCCTGGTAGGCACTGATCGCCGGCAGGATGCGCAGCGGATCGCCTTCGGCGTGGTGCAGCAGCGCCGCGCAGGTTACCGACAGGTCGGCGATGCGCCAGGTGCGCAGCAGGTCACCGAAATCGATCACGCCTTGCAGTTGCCACTGGCGCTGGGCATCACGGGCCCACACGGTGTTGTCGTCGGTGATGTCCAGGTGCACGGCCTGACTTGGCAGTTGACCAACCAGCGGCATCAGACGCTCGCTGGCCTGGCGGGTGGCGTGTTCGATGCGGGCGCGCTGCCCGTTGTCCTGCAGCACCGGCAGCAGGTGGTCGATCAGTGCCTGGGCATGCTGCGGGTCCCATTGCAGGGTGCGTGCAAGGCCTGCGTGATCGAAATTGGCAAGCGCCTTGTCCAGCTTAGCACAGAGCCCGCCCAGTTCTGCCATCAGGCGTGGCTCCATGTACTTGAGGCGGGTCAACGGTTGACCTTCGATGTAATCGAGCAGGCGCAGGCGCAGCGGTTGCGCGTCGATGTCCAGTTCCAGCAATCCCATGCCGTTGTGGGCTGCGCGCACGGCAGGTACCGGCAAACCTTGATCGCGCAGGAAGGCCAGGGCGGCGTGCTGCGCTTCCAGTTCCTGCTGGGCATAGCTGCCGTGGCAGGCCTTCAGCACATAGCCACCCTGCGGCGTACTCACGCGGAAGTTCAGGTCTTGCTGGCTGCCCAGTACCGAAAGGTTGCCGGCAAGGCCGTAGTGGGCCTGCAGCACGGCGTGTGCCTGGGCTTCGCTCAGCGTTGGGCTGGGCTGGCCGGAGCGTTGGATCAGTGTGGCCAGGGCAGGGGAGGCGGACTGGTTCTGTGGGCTGGACATGGGCTCTACCGTTGGTGCTGGGAGTTGACGGTGGAGAATTTATGCCCGATCCGGCTGATGATGGAAGACGATTGTTGTCATAAAAATTGATAACAAGGCTGAATTATAGAAAATCCAATACTCGCGTTGATGCCCTTCTTCGGGCTTGACCTTAGAGCGTACTCCCGGCTTTAGGCTGCAGCTTTAGTTGATTGAGAGGGCAGTGGACATGTGGAGTAACGCGCAGTATCGCAAGCTGGTGCGGGCCAGCGGTATCTATGATCTGGTGGTTACCATCGGCTTTGCGACACCCTGGAGTTTTGCCCTGTTGCATGGGTGGTTGAGTGGGCTGCATGACACGTTTGGGCTGGCAGGTGAAATTCCGCTGTTTGGAGCGATGCAGGTCATGATGGCCAACCTGATGGGGTCGATTGTGTGCGTGTGGGCGTGGTTGCGCATTCGCCACCCTGAGCATCGGTTTGGTCGTTACGATGCGGTGGGGAGGGTGCTGTTTTCGGCGTGGCAGGTGTATGCGCTGGTCAATGGCGCCTCAGCGCTGATCTGGGGTGTCCTGGTGCTGGAAGTGCTGTGGGCTATTGCCCAGTTGGCACCGGTCTCACGAACGCACGGTGTCCCTGTTGCATAAATTGCCGGGGCCGCCTTGCGGCCCTTTCGCGCCACAAGGCCGTTCCCACAGGGTATGCGGACCGCTTGCTAACTCAGTTCTCTATGCGACAGCGCAGCGCAAAGGGCTGGGTGATCTCCCATAGGTACTGTGCAAGTCTCGAAGCCTGTGGTGACTTTGTGGGAGATGGCCCAGCCCTTTGGGCTGCGCTGTCGCATAGAGAACTGAATTCGCAAGCGGTCCGTGCATCCTGTGGGAGCGGCTTTAGCCGCGAAGAATCCAACGCGGTGCATGGCACCGGCTGCGCCGGTGTTCGCGGCTAAAGCCGCTCCCACAGGGGCCCTACTAATTCAACGAGTTATGTGCAGTTCTATGAGAGCGGGCGTGCCCGCGAAAGGGCCGGCCCCGGCAATACATCAACTCAAGCCTCAGTGCAAAGACGCTGCAAGGCTCAAGGCAAGCGTTTGCCTGCACCTACAAAGCATCCACCTCCAGAAACGCCGCCTCCAGCAACTGCCGGGTATACGGATGCTGCGGCGCATGGAAGATCGCCTGCGCATCCCCTTGTTCCACCACATGCCCATGCTTGATCACCATCAACTGGTGGCTCAACGCCCTGACCACCGCCAGGTCATGGCTGATGAACAGGTAGGTCAGATTGTACTTCTGCTGCAGATTGCGCAGCAGTTCCACCACCTGCCGCTGCACCGTGCGGTCCAGCGCCGACGTAGGCTCATCCAGCAGAATCAGCGCCGGTTTCAACACCAACGCCCGGGCTATCGCAATGCGCTGGCGCTGCCCACCGGAAAACTCGTGCGGGTAGCGATGCCGTGTGCGCGGGTCCAGCCCCACTTCCTCCAGGGCCGCAATAATCGCTGCCTCCTGTTCTTGCGCCGTGCCGATGCGGTGAATGCGCAACCCTTCGCCGACAATATCCTCCACACACATGCGAGGGCTGAGGCTGCCGAACGGGTCCTGAAACACCACCTGCATCTCCCGGCGCAACGGGCGCACGGCCTTTTGCTTCAGCCCAGCCAGCTCTTGCCCATGGAAGCGAATGCCGCCCTGGCTGGCGATCAGCCGCAAGATCGCCAAACCCAAAGTCGACTTGCCCGACCCGGACTCGCCGACAATCCCCAGGGTCTGCCCCTGCGGTAGGCTGAAGTTGACCCCGTCCACCGCTTTCACATGGTCGACCGTGCGCCGCAGCAAACCCTTCTTAATCGGGAACCACACCTTGAGGTCATCCACCTCCAGCAATGGCGCGCCCACCGGGTTGTGCGCCGGCAGCCCGCTGGGCTCGGCATTGATCAGCATCTGTGTGTAGTGGTGCTGCGGTGCGCTGAACAGCCTGGCGCATTCGGCCTGCTCGACAATCTGCCCACGCTGCATCACGCACACGCGGTGGGCAATGCGTCGCACCAGGTTCAGGTCGTGGCTGATCAGCAGCAGGGCCATGCCCAAACGCGCCTGTAGTTCCTTCAACAGGTCGAGAATCTTCAACTGCACGGTCACATCCAGCGCCGTGGTCGGTTCATCGGCAATCAGCAGCTCCGGCTCGTTGGCCAATGCCATGGCGATCATCACCCGCTGGCGCTGCCCGCCGGACAGTTCGTGGGGCAGGGCCTTCAGGCGCTTGCGTGGCTCGGGAATGCCGACCATCTCCAGCAGTTCCAGGGTGCGCGCAGTTGCTTCCTTGCCGGTCAGGCCCTTGTGCAGCAGGAGGATTTCGTTGATCTGCTTCTCGATGCAGTGCAACGGGTTCAGCGAGGTCATCGGCTCCTGGAAGATCATCGCGATGCGGTTGCCGCGAATGCGCTGCATGGTCTTCTCGCTCTGTTGCAGCAGGTCCTTGTCTTCGTAGCGGATGCTGCCGCTGGGGTGGCGGGCCAGAGGGTAGGGCAGCAGGCGCAGGAGCGAGTGCGCGGTGACCGATTTGCCCGAGCCACTCTCGCCCACCAGTGCCAGCGTTTCGCCCTTGCGGATATCGAAGCTGATGCCGTCCACCACGCGGTGGGCCTGGTCCCCGGTGACGAACTCCACCGTCAGGTCGCGCACTTCGATCAGGTTCTGTTCACTCATGTCACTTCCTCGGGTCGAAGGCATCGCGGGCGGATTCGCCGATGAACACCAGCAGGCTCAGCATCAGCGCCAGCACGGCGAAGGCGCTGATGCCCAGCCACGGAGCCTGCAGGTTGGACTTGCCCTGGGCCACCAGCTCGCCCAGCGACGGTGCGCCCGGCGGCAGGCCGAAGCCGAGGAAGTCCAGGGCGGTGAGGGTGCCGATGGCGCCGGTGAGAATGAACGGCATGAAGGTCATGGTCGAGATCATGGCGTTGGGCAGGATGTGCCGGTACATGATTGCGCCGTTGCGCATCCCCAACGCGCGGGCGGCGCGCACGTATTCCAGGTTGCGCCCGCGCAGGAACTCGGCGCGCACCACGTCCACCAGGCTCATCCACGAGAACAGCAGCATGATGCCCAGCAGCCACCAGAAGTTGGGCTGCACGAAACTGGCGAGGATGATCAGCAGGTACAGCACCGGCAGGCCCGACCAGACTTCCAGGAAGCGCTGCCCGGCCAGGTCGACCCAGCCGCCATAGAAGCCCTGCAAGGCGCCGGCGATCACGCCGACGATGGAGCTGAGCAGGGTCAGCGTCAGGGCGAACAGCACCGAAATGCGGAAGCCGTAGATCACCCGCGCCAGCACGTCGCGGCCCTGGTCGTCGGTGCCCAGCCAGTTGTCCGCCGAGGGCGGGGCCGGGGCGGGTACGCGCAGGTCGTAGTTGATGCTCTGGTAGCTGAACGGGATCGGCGCCCACAGCACGAAGCTGTCTTTCTTTTCCAGCAGTTCGCGGATGTACGGGCTCTTGTAGTTGGCTTCCAGCGGGAACTCGCCGCCGAAGGTGGTTTCCGGGTAGCGCTTGAACGCCGGGAAGTACCATGCGCCGTCGTAGCGCACGGCAATCGGCTTGTCGTTGGCGATCAGCTCGGCGCCCATGCTCAGGCCGAACAGGATCAGGAACAGCCACAGCGACCACCAGCCACGGCGGTTGGCCTTGAAGCGCTCGAAGCGTCGGCGGTTGAGGGGGGACAAAGCCATGTCAGTGCTCCCGGCTGGCGAAGTCGATGCGTGGATCGACCAAGGTGTAGGTCAGGTCGCCGATCAGTTTCACCACCAGCCCCAGCAGGGTGAAGATGAACAGGGTGCCGAAGACCACCGGGTAGTCACGGTTGATGGCTGCCTCGAAACTCATCAGGCCGAGACCGTCGAGGCTGAAGATCACCTCGATCAGCAAGGAGCCGGTGAAGAAGATGCCGATGAACGCCGAAGGGAAACCGGCAATCACCAGCAGCATGGCGTTGCGGAACACATGGCCGTACAGCACCCGTGGCCGGCTCAGGCCCTTGGCCTTGGCGGTGACCACGTACTGCTTGTTGATCTCGTCGAGGAAGCTGTTCTTGGTCAGCAAGGTCATGGTGGCAAAGTTGCCGATGACCAGCGCGGTGATCGGCAGCACCAGGTGCCAGAAATAGTCGAGCACCTTGCCGGTGGTGCTCAGCTCGTCGAAGTTGTTGGAGGTGAGGCCGCGCAGCGGGAACCAGTCGAAGTAGCTGCCGCCAGCGAACAGCACGATCAGCAAGATGGCGAACAGGAACGCCGGGATGGCGTAGCCGACGATGATCGCCGAGCTGGTCCATACGTCGAAGTGGCTGCCGTGGCGTACGGCCTTGGCGATGCCCAGCGGGATCGACACCAGGTACATGATCAATGTGCTCCACAGCCCCAGCGAGATCGACACCGGCATCTTCTCGATGATCAGGTCGATGACCTTGGCATCGCGGAAGAAGCTGTCGCCGAAGTCCAGCCGGGCGTAGTTCTTGATCATGATCCACAGGCGTTCGGGCGGCGATTTGTCGAAGCCGTACATGCGCTCGATTTCGGCGATCAGCGCCGGGTCCAGGCCTTGGGCACCACGGTAGTTGGAGCCGGCCACGGACACTTCGGCACCGCCACCGGCAATGCGGCTGGTGGCGCCTTCGAAACCTTCGAGCTTGGCGATCATCTGCTCGACCGGGCCGCCGGGGGCGGCCTGGACGATGATGAAGTTGATGATCAGGATGCCGAACAGGGTCGGGATGATCAGCAGCAGGCGGCGCAGGATGTAGGCCAGCATGTCATTCGGCCTCGTCTGCAGGGGCTGCGCTGATCGCCGGGGTTACGCCGGGCTTGATCCACCAGGTATCGATGCCGATGTCGTACTTGGGCGAGACGTCCGGGTGGCCGATGTGGTTCCAGTAGGCCACCCGCCAGGTCTTGATGTGCCAGTTGGGGATCACGTAGTAACCCCACAGCAGCACGCGGTCGAGGGCCCGGCAGTGGTCGATCAGGCTCTGCCGCGAATCGGCGTTGATCAGCTGCTCCACCAACTGGTCGATGGCCGGGTCGCGCAGGCCGATGAAGTTGCGGCTGCCGGGGTTGTCGGCGGCGGCACTGGACCAGAACTCGCGCTGCTCGTTGCCCGGCGAGTTGGACTGCGGGTAGCCACCGACGATCATGTCGTAGTCGCGCGAGCGCAGGCGGGTGATGTATTGGGAAACGTCGACCCGGCGGATGCTCAGGTCGATGCCGAGGTCGGCGAGGTTGCGCTTGAACGGCAGCAGGATGCGTTCGAACTCGGTCTGTGCCAACAGGAACTCGATGCTCACCGGCTTGCCCCGGGCGTCGACCATCTTGTCGTCGACGATTTTCCAGCCGGCTTCCTGCAGCAGCTTGTAGGCCTGGCGCTGCTGTTCGCGGATCATGCCGCTGCCGTCGCTGACCGGGTTGTGGAAGACTTCGCTGAATACCTGCTCGGGGACTTTGCCACGCAGCGGTTCGAGGATTTTCAGCTCGCTGGGGCCGGGCAGGCCGCGGGCGGCCATTTCCGAGTTGTCGAAGTAGCTGCCGGTACGGGTGTAGGCGCCGTTGAACAGTTGCTTGTTGGTCCACTCGTAGTCCAGCAGCAGGCTCAGCGCCTGGCGCACGCGCACGTCCTGGAACACCGGGCGGCGGATGTTGAAGATGAAGCCCTGCATGCCGGTGGGGTTGCCGTTGGGTAGCTCTTCCTTGATCAGGCGGCCATCGCGCACGGCGGGCACGTTGTAGGCGCTGGCCCAGTTCTTCGCGCTGACTTCCAGCGCATAGTCGAACGCCCCGGCCTTCAGTGCTTCCAGGGCGACGGTGGTGTCGCGGTAGGCATCGAAGGTCATCACGTCGAAGTTGTAGAAGCCGCGGTTGATCGGCAGGTCCTTGGCCCAGTAGTCCTTGACCCGCTCGTAGCGCACCGAGCGCCCGGCCTTGACCTCGGCGACCTTGTACGGGCCGCTGCCCAGCGGGATCTCCAGGTTGCCGCGGTTGAACTCGCGGTGTTCGTACCAGTGCTTGGGCAATACCGGCAGCTGGCCGAGAATCAGCGGCAGCTCGCGGTTGTTCTTGTGCTTGAAGGTGAACAGCACCGTCAACGGGTCTTCGGCGACCACTTCGGCGACGTCGGCGTAGTACTGGCGGTACAGCGGCGCACCGTCCTTGATCAGGGCATTGAAGGTGAACACCACGTCGTCGGCGCGCATCGGCTGGCCGTCATGGAAGCGTGCCTCCGGGCGCAGGTAGAAGCGCACCCAGCTGTTGTCCGGGGCCTTTTCGATCTTGCCGGCCACCAGGCCGTACTCGGTGAATGGCTCGTCCTGGCTCTGGCGCATCAGCGTGTCGTAGATGATGCTGATATTTTCGGCCGGCACGCCCTTGTTGATGAACGGGTTGAGGCTGTCGAAGCCGCCGAAGCTGGACTGGCGGAAGGTGCCACCCTTGGGCGCGTCAGGGTTGACGTAGTCGAAGTATTTGAAGTCGGCCGGGTACTTGGGCGGCTCGTCGTACAGGGTGAGCGCGTGTTGCGGTGCGGCCAGGGCGGGAAGGCTCAGGCAGGCGAGCAACAGGCTGCCTGCCAGCCGGCGCAATCGGTGCGTTGGCGTCATTGGGCTTTCTCCGAAGTCTTGATCCACCAGCTGTTCAGCCCGAGGGTGTAGGGCGGCGTGGTGACGAAGGCGAACCGGTTGCGGTAGGCCAGGCGATGATTGTCGAGGTACCAGTTGGGGATCATGTAGTACTGCCATGAGAGCACGCGGTCCAGGGCGCGGGCGGCGGCGACCTGGTCATCGCGGGTGCGGGCGGCGAGCAGGGTGTCGAGCAGATGGTCGACCACCGGGTCCTTCACCCCAGCATAGTTCTTGCTGCCCTTGGTCGCGGCCTGGCTGGAATGGAAGTACAGCCACTGTTCGAGGCCCGGGCTCAGGGTCTGGTTCAGGGTCATCAGAATCATGTCGAAATCGAACTGGTCCAGGCGTTGCTTGTACTGGGCGCGGTCCACGGTGCGCAAGCGCGCATCGATGCCGATGCTGGCCAGATTTTCGACATAAGGTTGCAGGATGCGTTCAAGGTTGGGGTTTACCAGCAGCAGCTCCATGCGCAGCTGCTGGCCCTTGCTGTCGACCAGGCGCTGGCCGTTCAACTTCCAGCCGGCCTCGGCGAGCAGACCGAGGGCCTGGCGCAGGGTCTGCCGGCTGATGCCACGGCCATCGGTCTGGCTGACCGTGTAGGGCTCGCTGAACAGCCTGGCTGGCAACTGGTCACGGAACGGCGCCAGCAGCAGCCACTCCTTGCCGGTGGGCAGGCCGGTGGCGGCGAATTCGCTGTTGGGGTAGTAGCTGGTCGAGCGGCGGTAGGCGCCGCTGAACAGCGCGCGGTTGGTCCATTCGAAGTCGAGCATCAGCCCCAGCGCCTGGCGTACCCGTGGGTCGCTGAAGGTGGCCCGGCGGCTGTTCATGAACAGGCCCTGGGTTTGCGTGGGGATGCGGTGCGGGATCTGCGCCTTGATTACTTCACCGCGGCGCACGGCCGGGAAGTTGTAACTGTTGGCCCAGTTCTTCGCCTGGTGCTCGATATAGATGTCGAACTCGCCGGCCTTGAACGCTTCGAAGGCCACCGTGGCGTCGCGGTAGAACTCGTATTCCACGCGGTTGAAGTTGTACTTGCCGCGGTTTACCGCCAGGTCCTTGCCCCAATAGTTCTTCACCCGTTCGAACACCAGCCGGCGCCCAGGCTGGACCTGGGTGATGCGGTAGGGGCCGCTGCCTAGCGGGGGCTCGAAGGTGGTGGCCTTGAAGTCGCGCTTCTGCCAGTAGTGCTTGGGCAGCACCGGCATTTCGCCCAGGCGCAGGATCAGCAGCGGGTTGCCGGCGCGCTTGAACACGAAGCGGATGCGCAGCGGGCCGAGGATGTCCACCCGCTGCACTTCCTGCAGGTTGGTGCGGTAGATCGGATGGCCATCCTTGAGCAGCGTACGGTAAGAGAAGGCCACGTCTGCCGAGGTGATCGGCTTGCCGTCATGCCAGCGGGCTTCCGGGCGCAGGTTGAACACCACCCAGCTGCGGTCTTCGCTGTACTCCACCGAGCGGGCGATCAGGCCGTAGCTGGAGGTCGGTTCGTCGCCGGACGGGTCGTACTGGCCGGTGCCGACCATCAGCGGCTCGTTCAGCTCGCTGACGCCGTATTGCTGGAAATTGGGCGTGGTAATCGGGCTCGACCCCTTGAAGGTGTAGGGGTTGAGGGTGTCGAAGGTACCGAAGGCCATGGCCCGCAAGGTGCCGCCCTTGGGCGCTTGCGGGTTGACCCAGTCGAAATGGGTGAATGTGGCTGGGTACTTGAGCGTGCCGAACTGCGCGTATCCGTGGCTTTCGCTCACCATCGCGGCTGCGGGAAAGCTCAAGGCCAGGCTGAGAGACAGCAGGAGGGGACGTATCAAGTCGGCATCCGATCCAGAGGCGTTGGGCTTTTATCGGGGTACAGTAACAGCTTGGTGGGGTTGGAAAAAGAGAGGTTTTGAAGGTGGCCGCTTCGCGCCCCTATCGCGACACAAGGCCGCTCCCACAGGGCCGCACAGAGGCCCCGGGCTTCGTATCAATGCGAGAGGTAGACGGTGAGCGTCTGGCCTGGCTTCAGGGCATGGCCGCTACGCGGGTTCCAGCGCTTGAGGTGCTTCATTTCGACGTTGAAGCGCTTGGCCACCAGGTACAGCGAATCGCCTTTACGTACCTTGTACTGCGTGGAGCGCTGCCCGGAGGCGGCTACCCGATTGCCAGCAGCGCTCGGTGCGCTGCCACCGCGCAGGGCCAGGACCTGGCCAGCGCGCACGCTGTTGCCGGAGAGGCGGTTCCAGCGCTTGATGTCCTTGACCGAAACGCGGTTGGCCTTGGCGATGGCGCCCAGGTTGTCGCCACGCTTGACCCGGTAGCTGCGCGCCGTCACCGGCGCCTTGGCTTCGGCCACGGCGCGGGCGAACACGGCCTTGTTCGGCTGCAGGCTGACCAGTTGCTCGGGCTTGAGGTTGGACAGGCTGTCGCTTAGCAGCTGCGCCTTGGCGGTCGGTACCAACAGCTGTTGCGGACCGTCCACGGTCATGCGCTTCTTGAATGCCGGGTTGAGCTGGATCAGCTCGTCTTCGTCGATGTTGGCAAAGGCCGCTACCCGCGACAGGTCGAGGCGGTCGTTGATGGCCACCGCCTCGAAGTAGGGTTCGTTGGCGATCGGGCTCAGGTTCACGCCATAGGCTTGCGGCGTGAGCACCACCTGCGACAGGGCCAGCAGCTTGGGCACGTAGTCGCGGGTTTCCTGCGGCAGCGGCAGGTTCCAGTAATCGGTGGGCAGGCCGAGTCGTTCGTTGCGCTCGATGGCGCGGCTGACGGTGCCTTCGCCGGCGTTGTAGGCAGCCAGGGCCAGCAGCCAGTCACCGTTGAACATGTCGTGCAGGCGGCTGAGGTAGTCCAGCGCGGCGTTGGTCGAGGCGGTCACGTCGCGACGCCCGTCATAGAAGTTGGTCTGGCGCAGGTTGAAGTGGCGGCCGGTGGACGGAATGAACTGCCACATGCCCGCGGCATGGGCGCGCGAGTAGGCCATCGGGTTGTAGGCGCTTTCGATGGCTGGCAGCAGGGCCAGCTCCAGCGGCATGTCGCGCTCTTCGAGGCGTTCGACGATGTAGTGCAGGTAGAGGCTGCCACGCTCGCCGGCACTTTCGATGTAGCTTGGGTTGCTGGCGAACCACAGGCGTTGCTGCTCGATGCGCGGGTTGACGTCGATGTTGTCCTGCAGGGCAAAGCCCTGGCGCATGCGTTCCCACACGTCCTGTGGTGCCTGCTCGGTCGGCTTGACCAGCAGCGGTGAAGGCTTGTGCTTGATCCGCGCCTGGTAGTTGTGCGCGCGAACGCTATCGGATTCGTCGAGCTGACGGGTGCTCTGGCAGCCCACCAGGGTGGCGGCCAGGGCCAGCGCACTGATTTGGGCCAGGCGCGTCAGGGCGACGGAATGAGAGGTTCTGCGGCTACGGGAAGACATCGGCTGACACAGGTTTCCGGGCGAAAAATTTCGGCGATTCTAGAAACCGCTCCGGGCCTGGTCAACCTTTGACCATCGCTTGCGATATATCTTGAGGTTATCAGAAGGTGTCTTTCCAAGACCTCAAGGCAGCAAAAACAGCGACATGCGAGGGGTTTGAATGCCCCTTCCATTCGTCTGCTTTTTGTTTAACTAATGTTTCAGCGGTGCGCAGAAAGGGGTTGGTCAGACGCTCCAGGCCAATCGTTGAAGGCAAGGTGATGCGATTGTCGGCACGCAAACGGGTAACGTCCTCGAACCGCTGCTGAACGTGCGGGTTGCCGGGTTCCACCGCTTTGGCGAAACGCAGGTTGCTCAGGGTGTATTCGTGGGCGCAGTACACCTCGGTCTGCTCTGGCAGGGCCGCCAGGCGGGCGAGGGCGGGCTGCATCTGTTCCGCGGTGCCCTCGAACATGCGCCCGCAACCGGCGGCGAACAGGGTATCGCCGCTGAACAGCAGCGGCGTCGCCGGCTGGTCGCTGAACAAGGCGATATGCCCCAGGGTATGGCCGGGCACGGCCAGCACCTGGAAGGTCACGCCCAGTACGGTCACCTGGTCGCCTTCGTCCAGCGCCAGGTCACGGCAGGGAATGCGCTCGTGGGCCGGGCCGCAGACCCGCGCACCGGTCAGTTGCTTGAGCCGTTCCACGCCGCCGACGTGGTCGTTGTGGTGGTGGGTGACCAGGATGTCGCTCAGTACCCAGTCGGGGTTGGCGGACAGCCAGCGTTCCACTGGGCCGGCGTCACCCGGATCGACCACCGCGCAGCGGCGTTTGGCAGTATCCTGTAACAACCAGATGTAGTTGTCGGAGAAAGCGGGAAGAGCATCGATCTGTATCATGGTGCGGATCCGATTCGCCTAGCGTGGCACATGAGGGCATCTTAGCCGCGATGGCGCGGTGCGAGAACCTTCGAGGGAGAGCGCAATGACCGACCAAGCCTTTGCCCAGGCCGACCCGGACTGGGTCGAGCTGATCAGCCTGGCCCGTGAGTGGTTCAATGGCCCACTCGGCCAACTGATGCTCAAGGAGGAGGAAAAACTGCTGGAAGAAGAGCTCGGGCGCTTCTTCGGGGGGTACCTTGTGCATTACGGCCCCTGCGCCGAGCCGCCGCCCAGCGCGCCCCAGGTGCAGCGCAACGTGCGCCTTGGTGCACCGCTGCCGGGGGTGGAGATTGTCTGCGAGGAACAGGCCTGGCCGCTAAGCGAGCACGCCGCCGATGTGGTAGTGCTGCAGCATGGCCTGGATTTCTGCCTGTCGCCCCATGGCCTGCTGCGCGAGGCGGCCAGCGCCGTGCGCCCTGGCGGGCACCTGCTGATCGTCGGCATCAACCCGTGGAGCAGTTGGGGCATGCGCCATTTCTTCAGCCATGGCGCCTTGCGCAAGGCCCGTTGCATCTCGCCGTCGCGGGTGGGGGACTGGCTCAACCTGCTGGGCTTCGCGCTGGAGAAACGCCGCTTCGGGTGCTATCGTCCGCCGCTTGCCTCCCCGGCCTGGCAGCAACGCCTGGCGGGCTGGGAGCGGTTGGCCGGCGGCTGGCAGGGTTCCGGTGGCGGGGTATACCTGCTGGTGGCGCGCAAGATGGTGGTGGGCCTGCGGCCGTTGCGCCCGGAGCGTCGCGAGCCGATGGGCAAGTTGCTGCCATTGCCATTGGCCAAGGTCAACCGCACGGCGACCAACCCGGATACTGAAAAGCACTGAACATGAGTGGTACATGAGCGAAAGCGTCGAGATGTTTACCGATGGTGCCTGCAAGGGCAACCCTGGCCCAGGCGGCTGGGGCGTCCTTATGATCTACAAGGGCGTCGAGAAGGAACTGTGGGGCGGCGAACGCGAAACCACCAACAACCGCATGGAGCTGATGGCCGCGATCCAGGGCTTGATGGCGCTGAAGCGTGAATGCGAAGTGGTGCTGACCACCGACTCGCAGTACGTGATGAAGGGCATCAATGAATGGATGTCCAACTGGAAGAAGCGCGGTTGGAAAACCGCGGCCAAGGAGCCGGTGAAGAACGCCGACCTGTGGCAGCAGCTGGATGAGCAGGTCAACCGCCACAAAGTGACCTGGAAGTGGGTGCGTGGCCATATCGGCCATCCCGGCAACGAACGCGCCGACCAGCTGGCCAACCGTGGGGTCGATGAGGTGCGCGCCCGGCGTTGAGCTGGGGTACAATTGCGGCCTTTGTAACTGATGCAAGTTGGAGCGCCCTGCGTGGAGCAGCAGCAAGATAAGCGGTTCGTCATTCTCGATACCGAAACCACGGGTATGCCGGTCAGCGAAGGCCACCGGATCATCGAGATCGGCTGTGTCGAGGTCATCGGCCGGCGCCTGACCGGGCGGCACTTCCACGTCTACCTGCAGCCGGACCGCGAAAGTGACGAGGGCGCTATCAACGTCCACGGTATCACCGATGCCTTCCTGGTCGGCAAGCCGCGCTTTGGCGATGTCGCCGAGGAGTTCTTCGAGTTCATCCAGGGCGCCACGCTGGTCATTCACAACGCGGCGTTCGACGTTGGCTTCATCAACAACGAATTTGCCTTGCTGGGCCAGCAGGATCGCGCGGACATTTCGCAGCACTGCACCATCCTCGACACCCTGCTGCTGGCGCGCGCGCGCCACCCGGGACAGCGCAACAGCCTGGATGCGCTGTGCAAACGCTACGACATCGACAACTCGGGCCGTGAACTGCACGGCGCATTGCTCGACTCGGAACTGCTGGCTGACGTCTACCTGGCGATGACCGGTGGCCAGACCAGCCTGTCGCTGGCTGGGCATGGCGCGGAAGCAGAGGGTGACGGGCACGGCACGGGTGGCAGCGAGATTCGCCGGATTACCGGGCGAGCGGCGGGGCGGGTGATCATGGCCAGCGCCGAAGAGCTGGAGGCGCATGCCGAGCGTCTGGCGGCGATTGCCAAGTCGGCGGGTGGGCCATCTATGTGGCAGGCCTTGACCGAGACACCTGCTGGCTGATTTTCAGCCTGTTCCGGCCCTTTCGCGGGTGAACCCGCTCCCACAGGTACCGCGCAAAGCTCAATAGCAGTGAAGGCAGTGGGAGCGGGTTTACCCGCGAAGAGGCCAGTACAGGCAATACAAGGCTCAACTACCCTGAAATGGACGCCATGTCCTTCGGAGGTAGCCACCTGATGTACAAGGACCTCAAGTTCCCCATCCTCATCGTCCACCGCGCCATCAAGGCCGACAGCGTCGCCGGCGAGCGCGTGCGGGGCATTGCCGAGGAACTGCGTCAGGACGGCTTTGCCATCCTCGCCGCCGCCGACCATGCCGAGGCCTGCCTGGTCGCCGCCACCCACCACGGCCTGGCCTGCATGCTGATTGCCGCCGAGGGCGTCGGCGAGAATACCCACCTGCTGCAGAACATGGCCGAGCTGATCCGCCTGGCCCGCCTGCGCGCCCCCAACCTGCCGATTTTCGCCCTGGGCGAACAGGTGACCCTGGAAAACGCCCCCGCCGAAGCCATGAGCGAGCTCAACCAGCTGCGCGGCATCCTCTACCTGTTCGAAGACACCGTGCCGTTTCTCGCCCGCCAGGTGGCGCGTGCTGCACACACCTACCTCGACGGCCTGCTGCCGCCGTTCTTCAAGGCCCTGGTGCAGCACACCGCGCAGTCCAACTATTCCTGGCACACCCCGGGCCACGGCGGCGGCGTGGCCTACCGCAAAAGCCCTGTGGGCCAGGCCTTTCACCAGTTCTTCGGGGAAAACACCCTGCGCTCGGACCTGTCCGTTTCCGTGCCAGAGCTGGGCTCGCTGCTCGATCACACCGGCCCCTTGGCCGAAGCAGAGGCCAGGGCCGCACGCAACTTCGGCGCCGACCACACCTTCTTCGTCATCAATGGCACCTCCACAGCCAACAAGATCGTCTGGCACGCCATGGTCGGCCGCGACGACCTGGTGCTGGTAGATCGCAACTGCCACAAATCGGTGGTGCACGCGATCATCATGACTGGCGCCATCCCGCTGTACCTGTGCCCCGAGCGCAATGAGCTGGGCATCATCGGCCCGATCCCGCTCAGCGAGTTCAGCCCCGAGGCGATCGAGGCGAAGATCCAGGCCAACCCCCTTGCCCGTGATCGCTGGCAGCGTATCAAGCTGGCGGTGGTGACCAACTCCACCTACGACGGCCTGTGCTACCACGCCGGGCTGATCAAGCAGACCCTGGGCGCCAGTGTCGAGGTGCTGCATTTTGACGAGGCCTGGTTCGCCTATGCGGCGTTCCACGAGTTTTTCACCGGGCGCTATGCCATGGGTACGGCCTGCGCGGCAGACAGCCCGCTGGTGTTCAGCACCCATTCCACCCACAAGCTGCTGGCCGCGTTCAGCCAGGCCTCGATGATTCATGTGCAGGACGGGGCCAGGCGCCAACTGGACCGTGACCGCTTCAACGAAGCGTTCATGATGCACATCTCGACCTCGCCGCAGTACAGCATCCTCGCCTCGCTGGACGTGGCCTCGGCCATGATGGAAGGGCCGGCCGGGCGTTCGCTGCTGCAAGAAATGTTCGACGAGGCGCTGAGCTTTCGCCGTGCCCTGGCTAACCTGCGCGAGCACATCGCCGCCGACGACTGGTGGTTCAGCATCTGGCAGCCGCCGAGCGCCGAAGGCATCCACCGCCTGGCCGTGCAGGACTGGCTACTGCAGCCGGGGGCGGAGTGGCATGGCTTTGGCGAGGTGGTAGACGACTATGTGCTGCTCGACCCGTTGAAGGTGACCCTGGTAATGCCGGGCCTGAGCGCGGGCGGTGCGCTGGGCGAGCATGGCATCCCGGCGGCAGTGGTCAGCAAGTTCCTCTGGGAGCGGGGGCTGGTGGTGGAGAAATCCGGCCTGTACAGCTTCCTGGTGCTGTTCTCCATGGGCATCACCAAGGGCAAGTGGAGCACCTTGCTCACCGAGTTGCTGGAGTTCAAGCGCCACTATGACGGTAATACCGCCCTGAGCAACTGCCTGCCGAGTGTGGTGGCTGCCGATGCCTCACGCTACCAGGGCATGGGCCTGCGCGACCTGTGCGAGCAGTTGCATGGCTGCTACCGCACCAATGCCACGGCCAAGCAGCTGAAGCGGCTGTTCACGCGCTTGCCGGAGGTGGCCGTGAGCCCGGCGCGGGCCTATGACCAGATGGTCCGCGGCGAGGTCGAGGCGGTGCCGATCGAGGCGCTGTCGGGACGGGTGGCGGCGGTGATGCTGGTACCGTACCCGCCGGGTATTCCGCTGATCATGCCGGGGGAGCGGTTCACCGAGGCGACCCGCTCGATACTCGATTATCTGGCATTCGCCCGGGCCTTCAATCAGGGCTTCCCGGGTTTCGTCGCCGACGTGCACGGTCTGCAGAACGAAAGCGGCCGCTACACGGTGGACTGCATCAAGGAATGCGAATGATCTCGACGCCGCTGCGCGCCAGTTCGAAGCGGTTTTCACCCAGGTGGTTGACCTTGTCGCCGATGGCCAGGCGGTAGGTGGTGATGGGGGTGCCCAGTGTGTTGCCGTCGAGTTGCAGGGTCGACTCCTGGAACTCGTGGACGGGGTAGATGCGGCCTTCGGCGTCACGGGCATGGAATTGGCCGACCATTACTGCTGCCATTTGGGTGGAAACCTCTGAATTACGTGGGAAATGTCTGCAAGCATAGACCGTGGAACAGCCTCGGAAGTTTTCGCCCTGCGGAAAAAAAACCAAAGCGCCGAGGAGCGGTCATCTATAACTACAACGTCCCTTTACCCAGCAAAGGTTGGAAATTGCCATGAGCCAGGTGTATTCGGTAGCGGTAGTCGTCGGTAGCTTGCGCAAGGACTCCTACAACCGTAAGGTCGCCCGCGCGCTCTCGGAGCTGGCGCCGTCCAGCCTTGCCCTGAAGATTGTCGAGATCGGCGATTTGCCGTTGTACAACGAGGATGTCGAGGCCGAAGCGCCGGAAGCGTGGAAGCGTTTTCGCGACCAGATCCGCCGCAGTGATGCGGTGCTGTTCGTCACCCCGGAGTACAACCGCTCGGTGCCTGGCGGCCTGAAAAATGCCATCGATGTGGGCTCGCGGCCCTACGGGCAAAGCGCCTGGAGTGGCAAGCCGGCGGCGGTGGTCAGTGTGTCGCCGGGGGCCATTGGTGGCTTTGGTGCCAACCATGCCGTGCGCCAGTCGCTGGTGTTTCTGGACATGCCGTGCATGCAGATGCCCGAGGCCTACATTGGCGGTGCGGCGAGCCTGTTCGAGGATTCGGGCAAGCTCAACGACAAGACCCGGCCATTCCTGCAGGCGTTTGTCGACAAGTTCGCTTCCTGGGTGAAGTTGAACAGGGCGGTTTGAGGCCTGTTCAGTCAGGTGCCAGCTCTCACAGGTACTACGCAGGCCTTGAGAACGGTGCGGTCGGTGTGGGAGCTGGCTTGCCGGCGATGGGCCGCGCAGCGGCCCCAGGGGTTTAGCGGAAGCTGTAGGAAATCCCGGCATACACGGCAAAGCCTTCGCCCGGCGTTGAGCGGGCTTTGTCCAGGCCTGCATCGTTGTAGGTGGGCGTCACCGTCGCCGCATAGCGCTTGTTGGTCAGGTTGCGCAGGTCCAGCCAGGTCTGCCAGTCCTGCTTCGGTGAATCCCAGCCCAGGCGTGCGCCGAGCAAGGCGTATTCATCGGCGTGGTAGCTGTTGGCATAGTCCACCTGCACCTTCGACGCCATCTGCGTATTCACCCCGGCATAGAACCCGCTCGGCCAGTCGTAGCGCAACTCGGCCTGGTAGTAGTGCATCGGGATGCCGGGCAGGCGGTTGTCGCCAAATTGCTCGTCATCGCGGTAGTGGAAGTCACTGAAGGTGTAGGTCTGGCGCAGGCTGAGCTTGCCAGTACCGGGGTGCTCCCACAGGGTGCTGTCCAGGCCGGCTTCCACGCCCTGGTGCACGGTGGGGCTGGCGTTGAACTCCGAGGTGAAGTTCGGCACCACTTCCACGGCCAGCAGTTCATGGCGCACCTGCGAGTAGTACCAGGCCAGGTCCCAGTGGCCAAGCGCCGAATCGCCACGCGCGCCCAGCTCCAGGGTAGTGGCGGTCTGGTTCTGCATCTCGATCGGCTGGATCTGCTTGCCGCCTATACTGGGCGAGCTCCAGATCAGCGACCACGGGTGTGGCGGCTCTACCGAGCGGCTCAGGTTGCCGTATACCTGCAGGTCCGGGCTGATGTCATAGCGCAGCCCCAGGCGTGGCGCATAGTCCCAGTCATGCATGCTCACCTTGCCGCCCTCGACAGGGTAAGTGACATCACTTTCACGGCGGGTATAGATCATCGCCAGGCCTGTGGTCAGCCACAGGTCGGGGACCAGTTCCAGGTCGTTGCCCACATGCAGCACCGTGTCCGAGCCCTGGTAGGTGAAGTCACGGGTACGCTTGCCGAACACGTCGCCCGTGCGTTCGAACTGCGATGCACCGCTGTTGGGCAGGTGCTTGGTGGTGCGCCAGCCGACGGTGGTCTTGCTCTGGTGGCCGAACAAGGTGTCGCGGCGCAAGTAGTTCAAAGTGCCGCTGACATCGGTATAGGCCACCTTCAGGCGCATCGGGCCCTCGCGCAGGTCCATCGGGTAGTCGTGGTAGACCAGGCCGGCTTCCAGGCGCGCATCGTCGTCGAGGTAGAAGGTGGTCTTGTTGCCTATCCAGGTACTGCCCGGTTGCGGCCGGCTGTCGTCGCGGGCCAGGTAGGCCGGGTTGGCCGCGCGTGGATGGTGCTTGATCTGCTCCTTGGTCAGGCGCCCGGCCAGCTCGTTCTCGGTTTCCCGGTAGCGCAGGTAGAAGCGGGTTTCCAGGTTCGGGTTGAAGCGGTAGCCGACATTGGCGGCAACGCCCTTGGCACTGCCGCTGCTATGCGCCTGGTAGCCGTCATATTCCGAATCGGTCAAGGCCACGTAGTAGTCGAGGTTGCCCAGCACCTGCCCCGAGCTGATGTGCCGGTGCTGGTAGCCGCGGCTGCCGACTTCGTAGCGCACCTGCAGCGGTGCGGCGTCGTAGCCGGTGTGGGTAACGTAGTTGATCGCACCACCAAGGGCGAGGGCACCCTGGTCGAAGCCATTGGCACCGCGCAGCACTTCGGCACGGCTCAGCCACAGCGGCTCGAACAGTTCGTAGGGCGTACCGCCCGGGCCGGTCAGGGGCAGGCCGTCGAACAGCGTGTACACCCCGGAACCGTGGGCCCCCGGGGCGCGGTTGATGCCCGAACCGCGGATCGACAGCTTGATACCATCGTTGCCTGCCGATTGGGCGAACACTCCAGGCTGGTAGGCCAGTACATCCTGGTTGCTGGCCACCCGGCCTTGCCCCACGCGTTGCATGTCCACCAGGTTGCTGGCACCTGGCACTTCGCGCAGGCGTTCGCTGGCTGCAGTCAGGTCGTTCTGCTCCTCATCGGTGATCAACACCTGACCCAACTCGACCGAAGGTGCCGCCAGGGCGGGCTGGGTGGCCACGACAGCAGCCAGCAGGCCGAGGCAGGACGGTAGGGGCAAAACGCAACGCATTGTACGACTCCGGGCGAAAGGCGAATGGACAACGGCGTTGAGACGAGCGAAATGCCGCTTGGAGCACGAAGAAAGTCGGTAAATCTCGCGCAACCTTCGTCAGACGGTTTTGTACGAAAGTTCTTTACATGCCGCAGCGGTGGAGCAGGGCGGCCCGGGCTTCGTAAGGTGACTGCAGACCGGCAGCGATGCCTCGCTCAATCACCCGTGGAGCTCAAACATGACTGACAACGCACGACACTCGCAGCAACCCCTGGCGGACGTCCCGGTTCGCCTGACACCACGTGAACGGCAAGTGCTGCTGTGGTGTGCCTACGGCAAGAGTTCGTGGGAGATTGGCCAGATCCTGGCCTGCAAGGAGTCGACGGTAAACTTCCATGTCTCGAACATCCTGCGCAAGTTCGATGTGCCCACCCGGGTGGCTGCGGTGATCAAGGCCATTCGCTACGGCATGCTGGCCGAGCAGTGAGGGGGTGAAGCATGGGCAACGATCCTCGGTTACCGCGCTTTGCCGATTGCCATGACCCGTTCTGGCCACGGCTGGACCTGGGCAGGCTGCGTGAGCGCCTGAACCTGCAGCGGCCTGTCAGTGAGGCCGCGCTGGAAGTGGCCGCGCGCTGCGCTGCCATCGACGCGGCACGCGAATTCGCGCGCTGGCGCGCGGTGTTGCGAGAGCGGGGCTACAAGCGCCTCGAGGATGTGGCCGGGCATGACCAGGGGCGTGCATTGCGGGTGTGCTACATCCGCTTTGTCGAAGCCGCGGTCATGTATAACCTGGGCTCGACCGGCTACCTGGCCACTGCGCACCGGGGGGCTGCCCATGGCTGAGGAATCTGTTTTCGACGGCCTGACCCCGGCGTTGGTGGAGTTGCTGGGCGTGGATGGCAATGTACTGTTCGCCGCACTTCTGGGGGCTTTGCTGGTGAGTGCGGCGCGCGACCGGTTGATCACCAACGCGGCCAGGCGCCTGACGCTGGGCAAGAAACTGTTGCTGGTGTTCGTGACCGTGGGGGTGGGCCACCTGTTCGAGCCGCTGGTTTCCTCACTGGTGCCTTTGCTGACCCGTGGCATGGCGGCGTTCGTGGCTGCCGTGGTGGTGATCCCCATCAGCCTCAAGGTGATGGTCTGGCTCGATACGCTGGACCCGCGCGAACTCATCCAGCGCTGGCGCCGCCGGGGCTAGCCGCTGGCAGCATTGGGCAAGCGACTGCTCAGCGCACTCAATTGCCGTTCCAGCTGCTGGATGCGTTGCTTGTCCTGGACCAGCAGCAGAACGGCTTGGCGATCGGCAAGCGACAAGGTGCGCAGCCGCGCGAGCATGTCGCATTCCCAGCCTTCTTCGTCCTGGCATGTGCGATGACGCTCGGGTTCGCCCAGCAGAAGCCAGTCGAGTGAGCATGCATACTGCCTGGCGACATCTATGCAAAGCGAATACGGAATGCTGTCGCGCACCTTCCAGCTGCTCAACGTTTGCGGGCTGATCGACAGTGCTCTGGACAGCTCGGCATCAGATTGCGTAGCGGTGAGAAGCTTCAGCCTGGCCAGTACCGAAGCAAGTACGTGGGTACTCATAACAAATATCCATGACTGGTTTAATGATATTCCATGGGCTTAAACTACTCGTTATGAATACAGCCCTGCGTTTTAAAGGAGCATTTCTGCAATGAAAAGCATCAGACTGAAGAATACACCTACATATGCAGCTAATACTGACAAAACTGGACGACTATTCCCGCAGAAGGTAGGCCTGAACAATGTTTGCAGGTATTTGCCGTGAGTACATACAAGCTGGTTTGCCCGCATTGCCGCAGCCGGATGCGTATACGCACCAGTGAAGGGCGCCATATTTTCCTGCGGATCGCCTATTTGCAATGCACCACCGAGGCATGTGGCTGGTCAGTGCGCGCCGAGTTCGAAATGACCCATGAACTCTCGCCCAGTGGCATGCCCAACCCGGAAGTGTACCTGCCTTCGGCCAATGGTGATTTGCGTAAGGCAGCGCTGCCGAGTGCCGCCCAGGACAGCACCGCTGAATGAGCCTTCATGCTCACAGATAAAAAGCGTGCAGATAAAAAAACACCCCGCATAAGCGGGGTGTCTTGTTTTGCCGGGGCGATCAGCCGATCAGTTGCAGGCCCGCTTGCTGGACCATTTCCAGCAGCGGCTGCGGGTACACACCTAGCACGAAGGCGAGAATGGCGATAGCCAGCAGCATGACACCGCCGGTGCGCTGCTCCCACTTCAGCGGGGCGTCGTGGCGACGCAGGTTCGGCTCGACCAGGTACAGGGTGACCATGACGCGCAGGTAGTAGTAAACGCCGATGGCGCTACCGATCACCAGGGCACCGACCAGCCACCACAGGTGCGACTCGACGCCGGTGGCGATGATGTAGAACTTGCCGATGAAGCCGGCGGTCAGCGGGATACCCGCCAGCGACAGCATCATCACGGTCAGTACCGCGGTCAGGTACGGACGGCGCCAGAACAGGCCACGGTACTCGTACAGTGCATCGGCGTCACGGCCGCCGTAAGGCGAGGACATCAGGGTGATGACACCGAAGGCGCCCAGGCTGGTGATCACGTAGGTGACCAGGTACACGCCCATGGCTTCCAGGGCCAGGCCCTTGCTGGCGACCAGGGCGATGACCAGGTAGCCGAAGTGGGCGATGGACGAGTAACCGAGCAGGCGCTTGAGGTTGCTCTGGGTCAGTGCCAGCAGGTTACCGATCAGGATCGAGGCCACGGCAATCACCGCCAGTACGGTGCTCAGCACGCCGCTGCTGGCAGCAGGGGAGAGCATGAACAGGCGCACGACCACGGCGAATACCGCGACCTTGCTGGCGGTGGCCAGGAACGCGGCGACCGGTGCCGGGGCGCCCTCGTACACGTCCGGGGTCCACAGGTGGAACGGTACCAACGACAGCTTGAAGGCCAGGCCGACCAGCATCATGGCCAGGCCCAGCTGGGCCAGCAGGCTTGGCATGCTGGTAGCGGCCAGGGCCTTGCCGATCTGGTCGAAGGTGAGGCTGCCGGCGTCGGCGTACAGCAGGGCCATGCCGAACAGCAGGAAGGCCGAGCCTGCAGCCGACAGCACCATGTACTTGATGCCGGCTTCCAGCGAGCGCTTGTTGAAGAAGGCATACGCCACCAGGCCGTAGACCGGCACCGACAGCAGCTCCAGGCCGATGAACAGGCCAGCCAGGTGGTTGGCGCTGACCAGCACCAGGCCACCGAGGGCCGACATCAGCAGCAGCAGGTACAGTTCTTCACGGTTGCCCGGGAAACCCTTGGAGCCTTCGCCGAGGTAGGCGTGGGCAAGGGTGACGCAGGCCAGCGTCGCCACCAGCATGATCGCCATGTACAGGCAGGCGAACTTGTCGATGGTGACCAGCGAGGTGACCGCCAGCGGCGCAACCTTCAACGCCGGCAGGATCGACAGCAGGGCCAGGTTGAGGCCCACGGTGGACAGCAGGAAGGTCTGCGAGTGGTTGCGCTTCCAGGCGATCGCCAGCATCACCACCACCGTGGTGATGGTGGTGATCAGCATCGGCGCCAATGCGATGAAGTGTTGAGTGGTGAATTCCATAGCGCTCTTACCGGGCCGAAGCGAGTTGAGTGAAAGCGGAACCGAGCCACTGCTGCACACCACTCATGGTGGCGGCAGAGGTATCGAGGAACGGCTGCGGATACACGCCCAGCAGGATCAGCAGTACTGCCAGACCCAGGACCATGATCAGCTCGCGACCGTCCATGCCGGCCAGCACGGCCTCGGTCTTGGCCGGGCCGAAGTAGGCGCGGTGGATCATGATCAGCGAGTACACCGAACCGAATACCAGGCCAGTGGTGGCGATCACGGTGATCCACGGCACGCTGGCGAAGCTGCCGATCAGGATCAGGAACTCGCCGACGAAGTTGCCGGTACCGGGCAGGCCCAGGGAGGCGGCGGCGAAGAACAGGCTGATGGCCGGCAGGTAGGCGATGCGGTGCCACAGGCCACCCATCTGGCGCATGTCACGGGTGTGCAGGCGCTCGTACAGCTGGCCGGCCAGGATGAACAGCGCGGCAGCCGACAGGCCGTGGGCCAGCATCTGGATCACCGCGCCTTGCAGGGCCTGCTGGCTGCCGGAGTAGATACCGATCAGCACGAAGCCCATGTGCGAGACGCTGGAGAAGGCGACCAGGCGCTTGATGTCGGTTTGCGCGAAGGCCAGGAAGGCACCGTAGAAGATGCCGATCAGGCCCAGGGTCATGGCGATTGGCGCGAACTCGGCCGAAGCGTTCGGGAACAGCGGCAGGGCGAAGCGCAGCAGGCCGTAGGCCGCAGTCTTCAGCAAGATACCGGCCAGGTCCACGGAACCTGCGGTCGGTGCCTGGGCGTGAGCGTCAGGCAGCCAGGAGTGGAACGGCACTACCGGCAGTTTCACCGCGAAGGCGATGAAGAAGCCCAGCATCAGCACGTATTCCACGCCAGCCGGCAGCTCGGCCTTGAGTAGGTCGCTGTAGTTGAAGGTGAGTACGCCGGTGGTGTTGTAGTTGACCAGTACCAGGCCAAGGATCGCCACCAGCATGATCAGGCCGCTGGCCTGGGTGAAGATGAAGAACTTGGTAGCGGCGTAGATCCGGGTCTTCTTGCCGTCCGAGGAGCTGTGACCCCAGAGCGCGATGAGGAAATACATCGGCACCAGCATCATTTCCCAGAAGAAGAAGAACAGGAACAGGTCCAGGGCCAGGAACACACCGACCACGCCGCCGAGGATCCACATCAGGTTGAGGTGGAAGAAGCCGACGTGACGCTGGATTTCTTTCCAGGAGCACAGTACCGACAGCACACCGAGCAGGCCGGTGAGCAGGATCATCAGCAGCGACAGGCCGTCGAGGGCCAGGTGGATGCTGATGCCGAAGCGCTGGATCCACTGGATTTTGTATTCCAGGGCCCAGGCCGGTTCGGCGCCCGGAGCAGGGGCGAGGGTGTAGTCGCCGTGAGCCCACAGCCACAGGCCGATGCCGAGCAGCAGGGACATGGTCAGCAGCGCGATCCAGCGCGGCAGGGTGGCGCCGAAGCGCTCACCCAGCCAGCACAGGAAGCCGCCGATGAAGGGGATCAGGATCAGCCAAGGCAAAATCATGACGGGTTGGTTTCCTTTGGCAAAGTCGCAAGATTCATAGTCATACCGCAGCCACTACCACGGCACCGAGCACCAGCACGGCACCCACGGCGATAGAGGCGGTGTACCAGCGCAGTTGGCCAGTCTCGGTCTTGCTCATGGCGACGTGGCCGCCACGCGCCATCCGGGGAATCAGGCCAATGGTGCGGTCAACCGGGTCCTTGCGCAGGATGTGGCTGATCAGCAGGTACGGTTTGACGAAGAGCTTGTCGTAGATCCAGTCGAAGCCCCAGGCAGCGAACCACCAGGCCGACAGGACACGACCGATGCCGCTGTTGGCCACGGCGCTGACGAAGCGGCGCTTGCCCAGGAACAGCAGGGCCGACAGCAGGATACCGGCGATGGCGATGGCACCCGAGGTCATCTCCAGCGCGTGCTTGGCTTCGCCACCGGCGTGGCCGGCGCTTTCAGGCAGTACACCTGCCAGCGGCGGGGTGATCCAGGCGCCGACGAAGGTCGACAGCACGATCAGCACGCCCAGCGGCAGCCAGTGGCTGATGCCGTGGCCTGCGTGGGCTTCGGTCTTGGCTTCGCCGTGGAAGGCGATGAAGATCAGGCGGAAGGTGTACAGCGAGGTCATGAACGCACCGACCAGGCCGGCGTACAGCAGGCCGGTGTTGCCGCTGGCGAAGGCTTCCCAGAGGATCTCGTCCTTGGAGTAGAAGCCCACGGTGACGATCGGCAGGGCAGCCAGGGCTGCGCCACCAACCACGAAGCTGGCGTAGGCCAGCGGCAGTTTCTTCCACAGGCCACCCATCTTGAAGATGTCCTGCTCGTGGTGGCAGGCAACGATCACCGCACCGGAGGCAAGGAACAGCAGGGCCTTGAAGAAAGCGTGGGTCATCAGGTGGAAGATCGCCGCGTCCCAGGCGCCAACGCCCAGGGCCAGGAACATGTAGCCGATCTGGCTCATGGTCGAGTAGGCGAGGATACGCTTGATGTCGGTCTGCACCAGCGCGGCGAAGCCGGCCAGTACCAGGGTCACGCCACCGACCACGCCTACCAGGTGCAGGATGTCCGGCGCCAGCAGGAACAGGCCATTGGTACGGGCGATCAGGTACACACCCGCGGTCACCATGGTTGCTGCGTGGATCAGCGCGGAGACCGGGGTCGGGCCGGCCATTGCGTCGGCCAGCCAGGTCTGCAGTGGCAGCTGGGCCGATTTACCGACCGCACCACCCAGCAGCATCAGCGTTGCCAGGACCATCCAGGTGTCGCCAGCCTGGAATTTCTGCGGGGCCAGCACCAGCAGTTCCTGCACGTTCAGGGTACCCAGCTGGACGAACAGGATGAACAGGCCGATGGCCATGAACACGTCGCCGATACGGGTGACGATGAACGCCTTGAGTGCCGCGTTACCGTTGTTGCGGTTGCTGTAGTAGAAACCGATCAACAGGTACGAGCACAGGCCCACGCCTTCCCAGCCGAAGTAGATGAACAGCAGGTTGTCGCCCAGCACCAGGAACAGCATGCTGGCGATGAACAGGTTGGTGTACGCGAAGAAGCGCGAGTAGCCGGCTTCGCCACGCATGTACCAGGAGGCGAACAGGTGGATCAGGAAGCCGACACCGGTGACCACGCCGAGCATGGTGACCGACAGGCCGTCCAGGTACAGGGTGAAGTTCGGCGCGAAGCCGTCCACCGACATCCACTGCCACAGCAGCTGGCTGTACGCGCCGCCTTCAGGCGGGGCGACGTTGAATTGCCAGATGACGTAGGCGGCGGTGGCGGCCGAAAGGCCTACCGAGCCGACGCCGATCAGGGCCGACAGGTTCTCCGAGAACCGCCCGCGCGCGAACGACAGCAGCAGGAAGCCGACGAGGGGGAAGACGAAAGTCAGGAAGAGAAGGTTCATCCGCGCATCTCACTGGCAGCATCGATGTCGAGAGTGTGGAAGCGGCGATACAGCTGCAGCAGGATGGCCAGGCCAATACTGGCCTCGGCGGCTGCCAGGCTGATCACCAGAATGAACATCACCTGGCCGTCGGGCTGGACCCAACGGGCACCGGCGACGATGAACGCCAGGGCAGAGGCGTTCATCATGACTTCCAGGCTCATGAGCACGAAGAGAATGTTGCGGCGGACCATCAGGCCAACCAGACCTAAGCAGAACAGGATGCCGGCGACTGCCAGACCATGCTCGAGAGGGATAGCACCCATGATTTACTCCTTCGCCTCGTTGCGGCCCAGGTGGAAGGCGGTGACGGCCGCGGCCAGCAGCAGCATCGACGCCAGTTCGACCACCAGCAGGTAGGGGCCGAACAGGCTGATGCCGACTGCTTTCGGGCCCACGGTGGTACCGCTGATGCCGGCGCCGCTCGGGGTGACGAACAGCACGTACAGCAGCTCCAGCAGCAGCAGGGCAGCGAGGATCACCGGCCCCGCCCAGATACCGGGCTTGAGCCAGCCCCGTTCCTGGGCGACCGAAGCCGGCCCGAGGTTGAGCATCATCACCACGAACACGAACAGCACCATGATGGCGCCGGCGTAGGCGATCACTTCCAGGGCGCCGGCGAACGGCGCACCCAGGGCGAAGAAGATCATGGCCACGGAAATCAGCGAAATGATCAGGTAAAGCAAGGCGTGCACGGGGTTGGTGCCGGTCACCACCCGAAGGGTGGAGACCACGGCGATCCCGGATGCGAAGTAGAAAGCGAATTCCATCTTTCTGTCCTTATGGGAGCAAGCTCTTCACGTTGATCGGCTCGGCTTCGTTCTGTGCAGAGCCCTTTGGCTTGCCAGCGATCGCCATACCGGCAACACGGTAGAAGTTGTAGTCAGGGTTCTTGCCGGGGCCGGAGATCAGCAGATCTTCTTTCTCGTACACCAGGTCCTGACGCTTGAACTCGGCCATTTCGAAATCCGGAGTCAGCTGGATCGCGGTGGTCGGGCACGCTTCTTCACACAGGCCGCAGAAGATGCAGCGCGAGAAGTTGATGCGGAAGAACTCCGGGTACCAGCGGCCGTCCTCGGTCTCGGCCTTCTGCAGCGAGATGCAGCCAACCGGGCAGGCCACCGCGCAGAGGTTGCACGCTACGCAGCGCTCTTCGCCGTCGGGGTCGCGGGTGAGGACGATGCGGCCGCGGTAGCGCGGCGGCAGGTACACGGGTTCTTCGGGGTACTGCAGGGTGTCGCGCTTGCGGAACCCGTGGGAGAACACCATTGCCAGGCTGCGCAGCTGGGTGCCGGTGCCCTTAACGATGTCGCCGATATACTTGAACATGGGTCAAATCCTCACTGGGCCGCGACGGCTGGCGTGTTGTAGAGCACGATCGCAGCGGTCACCAGCAAATTGATCAGGGTCAGCGGCAGGCAGAACTTCCAGCTGAAGTCCATCACCTGGTCATAACGTGGGCGCGGAATCGAGGCGCGCAGCAGGATGAACAGCATGATGAAGAACGCGGTCTTCAGTGCGAACCACAGGAACGACAGTTGCGGCAGGATGCCGAACGGGCCGTGCCAGCCGCCGAAGAACAGGGTTACCAGCAGCGCCGAGATGAGGATGATGCCGATGTACTCACCAACGAAGAACATGCCCCATTTCATGCCGGCATACTCGATGTGGTAGCCGTCGGCCAGTTCCTGCTCTGCTTCTGGCTGGTCGAACGGGTGACGGTGAGTCACGGCGACGCCAGCGATGAAGAAGGTACAGAAGCCGAAGAACTGCGGAATGATGAACCACAGGTTCTGCGCCTGGTATTCAACGATGTCGCGCATGTTGAACGAGCCCACCTGCACCACCACGCCCATCAGCGCCAGGCCCAGGAACACTTCGTACGACACGGTCTGTGCCGAGGCACGCAAGCTGCCCAGCAGGGCGTACTTGTTGTTCGACGACCAGCCGGCGAACAGTACCGCGTAGACCGACAGGCCGGCCATGGCGAAGAAGAACAGCAGGCCGATGTTCAGGTCGGCAACGCCCCAGGTCGGGGTGATCGGGATGACCACGAAGGCGATCAGCAGGGCGCTCATGGCCACTACCGGTGCCAGGGTGAAGATCACGCGGTCGACGAAGGGTGGGTTCCAGTCTTCCTTGAAGAACATCTTCAGCATATCGGCAGCGATCTGGAACATGCCGAACGGGCCGACGCGGTTCGGACCGTAACGGTCCTGCCACCAGCCCAGCAGGCGGCGCTCGACGAAGCTGAGCAGTGCGCCGCAGACCACCACCGCCAGCAGGACCACGATGGCCCGCAGCACGGTGAGGATCACATCGATCACTTCGGGGGTGAACCAGCTCATTGTGCTGCCTCCTGCAGACCTTCGACGGATGCACCGAAGATGGCAGGCGGAATGCCGGCCAGGCCTTTCGGCAACGCGACCAGGCCAGCGCCCAGCTCTTCATTGATACGCAGCGGCAGGCGCAGGGCCACACCGGCCACGTTCAGGCTCAGCAGGGCACCGTCGTTGACGCCCAGGCGGTCGGCTTCGGACTTGGCCAGGGCCACATAGGCTGCCGGGATGCGCTCTTGCACCGGGGCGGCGCGCGAGGAGCTTTCTTCGCTGCCGAACAGGTGGAAGAACGGCACGGCAGTCCAGCTGCCACGGGCCGGGTTGAAGGCGCCCGGAATGGCGTTGAACCAGTGCAGGCGGTCGCCTTGCGATTCGATCAGGCGTACGCCCGGGTCACCGGCACGCAGATGGCCACCGACCTCGTCCTGGAACTTGTTCCAGGCTTGCGGCGAGTTCCAGCCCGGCGACCAGGCGAACGGCACCTGCTGGCGCGGTTCGGCAGAGCCCGAGTAGCCTTCCATGGAGAAGGCGAACGCGGTGTCCTTGTCTTGCGGGGTACGCGGCTCGTGCACGCTGATGTTGGCGCGCATGGCGGTACGGCCGGAGTAGCGCAGCGGCTCACGGGCCAGTTTCATGCCCTTGATGCGGAACGCGGCGGACGGCGCTGCGTTGACGATGCCGGCCAGTTGCGGGGCGGCTTCGGCGCAGGCGCTGGTGACGTGGTCCAGCTGGGTCCAGTCGACCGGTTTGTTCAGCAGGGTGGCACGCAGGGCGTGCATCCAGCGCCAGCCTTCGTGGACCAGGATGCTGCTGTCCAGGTACTGCGGGTCGAACACCTGGAAGAAGCGCTGGGCACGGCCTTCCTGGCTGACCAGGGTGCCGTCGCCTTCGGCGAACGAGGCAGCCGGCAGCACCAGGTGGGCGCGGTCGACCGTCGGGGTTTTCGAGTGGTCGGCGACGATCACTACCTTGGCCGCAGCCAGGGCAGCGTCGACCTTGGCAGCCGGTACGCGGGTGTACAGGTCGTTTTCCAGTACGACGATGGCATCGGCCTTGCCGCTGATGACCGCGTCCAGTGCTGCGTCGACCGATTCGCCACCAAGCATGGCCAGGCCAAGGCTGTTGGCTTCAGGCACCACCAGGCTCAGCGAGCCGTTCTTCTCGCGCAGCTTCAGCGCCTTGGCGATGTTGGCGGCGGCTTCGATCAGCGCCGGGTCGGCCAGCGAGGTACCGGATACAACCAGTGGGCGCTTGGCGGCGACCAGGGCGTCGGCGATGCGCTGGGCCAGGGCTTGCGCTTCGGCGTCCAGGCCTTCGACGGCAGGGGCGCTCGGGTCGATGGCGTGGGCCACGGCGAAGCCGATGCGGGCCAGGTCGGCCGGGGCGGCGTGCACGCATTCTTCGGCGACGTCGTCCAGCTTGGTTTCAGCCAGCGAAGCGATGAACAGCGGGTACAGTGCGTGCTGGCCGATGTTCTTCACGGCGGCGTCGAGCCACGGCTGCACTTTCATCGCTTCGGCCATGGCCTCGGCCTTGCCCTTGGTGGCCTGGCGCACGGCCAGGGCAATGCGGGCAGCGGTCTGGGTGAGGTCTTCACCGAGCACGAACACGGCGTCGTGGTCTTCGATGTCGCGCAGGGTCGGAACCGGCAGCGGGCTGTTGTTCAGCACGTTCAGGGCCAGGCGTACGCGGGCCAGTTCGCCGGCTTCCATACCCGAGTAGAAGTACTCGGCACCGACCAGCTCACGCAGGCCGTAGTTGCTTTCCAGGCTGGCGCGCGGCGAGCCGATACCGACGATGGTGCGGCCGCGCAGCAGGTCGGCGGCCTTGTCCAGGGCAGCGTCCAGGCCCAGCTTGGTGCCGTCGGCCAGCTGTGGCTGACGCGGGCGATCCTTGCGGTTGACGTAGCCGTAGCCGAAGCGGCCACGGTCGCACAGGAAGTACTGGTTGACCGAACCGTTGAAGCGGTTTTCGACCCGGCGCAGTTCGCCGTAGCGCTCGCCCGGGCTGATGTTGCAGCCGCTGGAGCAGCCGTGGCAGATGCTCGGGGCGAACTGCATGTCCCACTTGCGGTTGTAGCGCTCGGAGTGGGTCTTGTCGGTGAACACGCCGGTCGGGCAGACCTCGGTCAGGTTGCCGGAGAATTCGCTTTCCAGCACACCGTCTTCGACGCGGCCGAAGTACACGTTGTCGTGGGCGCCGTACACGCCCAGGTCGGTACCACCGGCATAGTCCTTGTAGTAGCGCACGCAGCGGTAGCAGGCGATGCAGCGGTTCATCTCATGGGCGATGAACGGGCCGAGGTCCTGGTTCTGGTGGGTACGCTTGGTGAAACGGTAGCGGCGCTCGTTGTGGCCGGTCATTACCGTCATGTCCTGCAGGTGGCAGTGACCGCCTTCCTCGCACACCGGGCAGTCGTGCGGGTGGTTGGTCATCAGCCATTCGACGACGCTGGCGCGGAACGCCTTGGACTCTTCATCGTCGATGGAGATCCAGGTGCCGTCGGAGGCAGGGGTCATGCAGGACATGACGATACGACCGCGGGTGTCGTTCTCGTCGGTGTACTGCTTGACCGCGCACTGCCGGCAGGCGCCAACGCTACCAAGCGCCGGGTGCCAGCAGAAATAAGGGATGTCGAGGCCGAGCGACAGACAGGCCTGTAACAGGTTGTCTGCACCGTTGACTTCGAGCGCTTTGCCGTCTACGTGGATAGTGGCCATTGTTCAAAGTTCTTCGTTGGCCCGCGTGAGCGGGCGTGGCTAATGGAAATCGGTGAGCTTGCGACACGCCACGATTTCTCGGGCCTGCCGGCAAGCTGGCGAGTGGCACGGACCACCCGCCTAATCATCTTGTTATGCGCCGACCACGATCGGCCCGCTCTGATTAACGGGAAGGTTCGGGCGCAGGGTGTCGCCCGCGTGAGCGGGAGCGACACCGGCCTCGAACTCCGACCGGAAGTATTTGATGGCACTGCCCAGCGGCTCGACGGCACCCGGCGCGTGAGCGCAGAAGGTACGGCCTGGGCCGAGGAAGTTGACCAGGCCCAGCAGCGTCTCGATGTCTTCGGCGCGGCCCTGGCCTTTCTCCAGTGCGCGCAGCATCTTCACGCTCCACGGCAGGCCGTCACGGCATGGGGTGCACCAGCCGCACGACTCGCGGGCGAAGAACTCTTCCATGTTGCGCAGCAGCGAAACCATGTTGATGCTGTCGTCCACCGCCATGGCCAGACCGGTACCCATACGGGTGCCGACCTTGGCGATGCCACCGGCGTACATCTGCGCGTCGAGGTGCTCTGGCAGCAGGAAGCCGGTACCGGCACCGCCTGGCTGCCAGCACTTGAGCTTGAAGCCGTCGCGCATGCCGCCGGCGTAGTCTTCGAACAGTTCACGGGCGGTGACGCCGAACGGCAGTTCCCACAGGCCCGGGTTTTTCACCTTGCCGGAGAAGCCCATCAGCTTGGTGCCGTGGTCTTCGCTGCCTTCGCGGGCCAGCGACTTGTACCAGTCGTTGCCGTTGGCGACGATGGCCGGCACGTTGCACAGGGTCTCGACGTTGTTCACGCAAGTCGGCTTGCCCCACACGCCAACGGCAGCAGGGAAGGGCGGCTTGGAACGCGGGTTGGCGCGGCGGCCTTCCAGCGAGTTGATCAGTGCGGTTTCTTCACCGCAGATGTAGCGGCCGGCACCGGTGTGCACGAACAGCTCGAAATCGAAACCGCTACCGAGGATGTTCTTGCCCAGCAGGCCGGCGGCCTTGGCTTCGTCGATGGCGCGGTTGAGGTTCTTCGCTGCGGTGGTGTATTCGCCACGCAGGAAGATGTAGCCACGGTAGGCCTTCAGGGCGCGGGCGCTGATCAGCATGCCCTCGACCAGCAGATGGGGCTGTTGCTCCATCAGCATGCGGTCCTTCCAGGTATTCGGCTCCATTTCGTCCGCGTTGCACAGCAGGTAGCGGATGTTCATGGATTCGTCTTTGGGCATCAGGCCCCACTTCACGCCAGTGGGGAAGCCTGCGCCACCGCGGCCCTTGAGGCCGGAGTCCTTGACGCTCTGCACGATGTCGTCGGCCGACATCTGCGCCAGCGCCTTGCGCGCAGCGGCGTAGCCGTTCTTCGACTCGTACTCGGCAAGCCAGACCGGCTCGCCGTCGTCTCGCAGGCGCCAGGTCAGCGGGTGGGTTTCGGCCGTGCGCGCGATGCGGTTGGCCGGGCCGAAGGAAGTAATGGTCATACGTAACCCTCCAGCAGTTTGGAAACGCCAGCCGGCTGCACGTCACCGAAGGTGTCGTCGTCGATCATCAGCGCCGGGGCTTTGTCGCAGTTGCCCAGGCAGCACACCGGCAGCAGGGTGAAGCGCCCGTCCGCGGTGGTCTGGCCGAGGCCGATGCCCAGTTCGCTCTGGATCTGGCTGACCACCGATTCATGGCCGCCGATGTAGCAGACCATGCTGTCGCACACACGGATGATGTGGCGGCCGACCGGCTGACGGAAGATCTGGCTGTAGAAGGTGGCGACACCTTCGACGTCGCTGGCCGGGATGCCCAGCACTTCGCCGATGGCGTGGATGGCGCCGTCCGGCACCCAGCCACGTTCCTTCTGGACGATCTTCAGGGCTTCGATGGACGCCGCGCGCGGGTCCTCGTAGTGATGCATTTCGTGCTCGATGGCCGAGCGCTCGGTTTCGCTCAGGGCGAAACGGTCTGTCTGGATAAGCGTGCTGTTCATGCTTAGCGGTCCACGTCAGCCATAACGAAGTCGATACTGCCCAGGTACGCAATGAGGTCGGCAACCATGCTGCCTTTGATCACCGAAGGGATCTGCTGCAGGTGCGGGTAGCTCGGGGTACGGATCCGGGTGCGGTAGCTCATGGTGCCGCCATCGCTCGTCAGGTAGTAACTGTTGATGCCCTTGGTCGCCTCGATCATCTGGAACGACTCGTTGGCCGGCATGACCGGGCCCCACGAGACTTGCAGGAAGTGCGTGATCAGGGTCTCGATGTGCTGCAGGGTGCGCTCTTTCGGCGGCGGCGTGGTCAGCGGGTGGTCCGCCTTGTACGGGCCTTCCGGCATGTTGCGCAGGCACTGGTCGATGATGCGGATACTCTGGCGCATCTCCTCGACACGGACCATGCAGCGATCGTAGGCATCGCCGTTGTGGGCCAGCGGTACTTCGAATTCGAAGTTCTCGTAGCCGGAGTAGGGGCGGGCCTTGCGCAGGTCGAAGTCGCAACCGGTGGCACGCAGGCCGGCACCGGTGGTACCCCAGGCCAGGGCTTCCTTGGTGTTGTACGCGGCAACGCCGATGGTGCGGCCCTTGAGGATGCTGTTCTGCAGGGCAGCCTTGGTGTATTCGTCGAGGCGCTTGGGCAGCCATTCGACGAAGTCCTTGACCAGCTTGTCCCAGCCGCGCGGCAGGTCGTGGGCGACGCCGCCGATGCGGTACCAGGCCGGGTGCAGGCGGAAACCGGTGATCGCTTCGATCACGGTGTAGGCGCGCTGGCGGTCGGTGAAGGTGAAGAACACCGGGGTCATGGCGCCGACGTCCTGGATATAGGTACCCAGGAACAGCAGGTGGCTGGTGATACGGAAGAACTCGGCCAGCATCACGCGGATGGTGTCGACCTTCTGTGGCACCTTGATGCCGGCCAGCTTCTCGACCGCGAGCACGTACGGCAGGTTGTTCATTACCCCGCCGAGGTAGTCGATACGGTCGGTGTAGGGGATGAAGCTGTGCCAGGACTGGCGCTCGGCCATTTTTTCGGCACCACGGTGGTGGTAGCCGATGTCCGGTACGCAGTCGACGATCTCTTCACCGTCCAGCTGCAGGACGATACGGAAGGCACCGTGCGCGGAAGGGTGGTTGGGGCCGAGGTTGAGGAACATGTAGTCCTCGTTGGCGCCCTGGCGCTTCATGCCCCAGGCTTCCGGGTTGAAGCGTGCCGATTCCTCTTCAAGCTGCTGCTTGGCCAGGGTCAGGCTGTAGGGGTCGAACTCGGTGGCGCGGGCCGGGTAGTCCTTGCGCAGCGGGTGGCCTTCCCAGGTGGGCGGCATCATGATGCGGCTGAGGTGCGGGTGGCCGGCAAAGTCGATGCCGAACATGTCCCAGACTTCGCGCTCGTACCAGTTGGCGTTTGGCCAGATACCGGTCACGGTCGGCAGGTTCAGGTCGCCTTCGCTGAGCGACACCTTGATCATCACATCGCTGTTACGCTCGATCGACAGCAGGTGGTAGAACACGCTGAAGTCGGCAGCGGGCAGGCCGCGGCGCTGGGTGCGTAGGCGTTCGTCGACGCCGTGCAGGTCGTACAGCATGCTGTACGGTTTGGCTACGCCACGCAGGAAGCTGAGCACTTCTTTGAGTTGCTCGCGCTTGACCCACAGCACGGGCATGCCGGTGCGGGTTTCCTGGGCGACGAAAGCTTCGGCGCCAAAACGGTTGTGCAGTTCGACGACCACATCCTGGTCGTCAGCCTTGTAGGGCGGAATGAAAATAGCGTTGTCCGCTGTCATGGTCTCGGTCGCTTTGGGTCAACGTTAAGAATGAAGCCAGGCCGCCGGCTCCAGGGGAGCGGGCGGCAGGTCGCTGGATCAGACTTCGTCGGGGCTGCGCAGGTTGGTTACGGCAATGCGCTGCTCACGACGCAGGTCTTTCTGGGCTGGCATCTCGGCACGGTAAATACCTTGATCACCAACAACCCAGGAAAGCGGGCGTCGTTCTTGGCCGATCGACTCCTGCAGCAGCATCAAGCCTTGCAGGAAAGCCTCAGGGCGTGGCGGGCAGCCGGGCACATAGACGTCCACGGGGAGGAACTTGTCGACCCCCTGAACGACCGAGTAGATATCGTACATGCCACCGGAGTTGGCGCACGAACCCATGGAGATGACCCATTTCGGCTCGAGCATCTGCTCGTACAGGCGCTGAATGATCGGCGCCATTTTGACGAAGCAGGTACCGGCGATGACCATGAAGTCGGCCTGACGCGGCGAGGCCCGGATGACTTCGGCGCCGAAGCGGGCGATGTCGTGGGGTGCCGTGAAGGCCGTGGTCATTTCCACGTAGCAGCAGGACAGGCCGAAGTTGTACGGCCAGAGGGAGTTCTTGCGGCCCCAGTTGACCGCGCCACGCAGCACATCTTCAAGCTTGCCCATGAAGATGTTCTTGTGGACCTGGTCCTCTAGCAGTTGATCGGTGACGGTTTCCCGTTCACCGACCGGGTACTGCTCGTTGGGCGCATCCGGATCGATTCTGGTGAGATTGTATTGCATGCCAAAGCCTCATTGTTTCAGCTTCGCTTGCCGCTTGCGGCGACCTTCGGGAGCCCAATCAAGTGCCCCGACGCGCCATAGGTAGACAAGACCAGCCAACAGAATTGCTATGAAAACGAGTGCTTCGACGAATCCGGTCCAGCCGCTTTCGCGGACGGACACAGACCATGCAAAGAGAAAGAGGGCTTCGATATCGAAGATCACGAACAGCATCGCGACCAGATAGAATTTGGCGGACAGGCGCAGGCGGGCGCTGCCGACAGGCAGCATGCCGGATTCGAAGGGTTCGTTCTTGGCGCGGCCCCAGGCCTTGCTACCGAGCAGGCTGGACAGGCCGAGCATGAAGGCGCACAGGCCGACGACACCCAGGAGGAAGATGGCAAAGCCCCAGTTGTGGGCGATGAGTCCTGCCGAATCGGACATGCTAGAGATCCTTATACAGAGACCCAGCTCTGCAGTCTGAAATAAGTGTAGAGCGGCGACCTGGCGTCGCACATGCAGTGACCAAATGTCGCAGCTGAATCAATCGCGCTGATTTTATGGGTAAACCCGGTGCAAGTAAAATTTCTGTCGCAAATTTATTCGTAGGATTAAGTACAAAACCAGCTTGTAACTGGCTGAAAGCCTTGAGATTCGGGGATTGCGTGCGGTTTTGTTAATTATGTTTCTTGCGACGGGTAACGAATTGCAGGTTTCGTAATGATAATTGATATCATTTGAGTCGATGCCATGTAATTGGGTTGTTCTGCGCCTTGTAAAGTTCATCTGGCGATTCATCCCTACTTGCAAATGCGAAAAACGCCTGTTCTAGCAGCTGTCGGCACCGCTTGCACCGCTCTGGGTCAATACTTTATCGGTTGAGCGCTTGGATTGAGTCAGGGCTGCCATGGGTATGGCGAAAGGAATGCAGCGCCTATGAGATCGAGCGCCGCCCGCGCGGCGCATCGCGAGCTGCGCTCGCTCCTACGTTTGTTTCGGGCCAGTAACGCCTGTGACAGGCGCGCGCGACCGCCTTGTTCGTACGACGCGATCTCGCGTCATGTGCCAAGGCGTCCGCGCGCAAATCCCATAGGCATAATTGGCCCGAAACAAACGTAGGAGCGAGCGCAGCTCGCGATGCGCCGCGCGGGCGGCGCTCGATCTGCGCGACACCGCCAAAGCCGAGGCAGGCATCTCGCCGCCCTGACGCAATCTCATTCCCTCGAGGCCCCCTTGATCCGGCTCATCCAGGCATTCGAGACATTCCAGGGGATACATCAATGACAACAGAAGAAACCCTATTCACCGTCGGCAAAACCACCTTCTACCAAGGCGAAAACGGCACCCACCCACTGTTCCGCATCGAGCCAGGCATTCCCTGCCGCGACGCCCGCGAGCAATCTTCGGAACGGATGGGCTACGTGCGTGAACTCACTATGACCGGCCTGATGGACGAAAAGCCGATGATGATCTGGGTCGCCCATTACCTCAGCGCGATGGCCAAGGCGTTGATGGATGATGCCGAGCTGGGCATGAAGCACTGAGGTATCACTGGGCTGCGCTCCTACAGTTTCGATGTATTCCTCGTCGATTGGATGCAGGTATAAAAAAGGCCCAGGGCTTTCACAAGCCCCGGGCCTTTCTTCAACAGCAACCCACTATCAGTGGAATTGCTCTTCCTCGGTCGAACCAGTCAGTGCAGTCACCGACGAAGCGCCACCCTGAATAACAGTGGTCATGTCGTCGAAGTAGCCAGTGCCCACTTCCTGCTGGTGCGCGACGAAGGTGTAGCCTTTGCTGGCGTCAGCGAATTCCTGCTCTTGCAGCTTGACGTAGGCGGTCATGTCGTTGCGGGCGTAGTCGTGCGCCAGGTTGAACATGCCGTGCCACATGTTGTGGATGCCGGCCAGGGTGATGAACTGGTGCTTGTAGCCCATGGCCGACAGCTCGCGCTGGAACTTGGCGATGGTGGCGTCGTCCAGGTTCTTCTTCCAGTTGAAGGAAGGCGAGCAGTTGTACGACAGGATCTGGTCCGGGTACTCCTTCTTGATCGCTTCGGCGAAGCGGCGGGCTTCGTCCAGGTCCGGCTTGGCGGTTTCGCACCAGATCAGGTCGGCGTACGGCGCGTAGGCCAGGCCGCGGGCGATGGCCTGGTCGAGGCCGGCGCGGACCTTGTAGAAGCCTTCACGGGTGCGCTCGCCAATTACGAACGGCTGGTCGTACGGGTCGCAGTCGCTGGTCAGCAGGTCGGCGGCGTTGGCGTCGGTACGGGCCAGGATGATGGTCGGTACGCCCGATACGTCAGCGGCCAGGCGCGCGGCCACCAGTTTCTGCACGGCTTCCTGGGTCGGTACCAGTACCTTGCCACCCATGTGGCCACATTTTTTCACCGAGGCCAGCTGGTCTTCGAAGTGCACGCCGGCGGCGCCTGCTTCGATCATGTTCTTCATCAGCTCGTAGGCGTTCAGTACACCACCGAAACCGGCTTCGGCGTCAGCCACGATCGGTGCGAAGTAATCGATGTAGCCATCGTCGCCCGGGTTCTTGCCGGCTTTCCACTGGATCTGGTCGGCGCGACGGAATGCATTGTTGATACGCTTGACCACGGTCGGTACCGAGTCGACCGGGTACAGCGACTGGTCGGGGTACATGGACTCGGCCGAGTTGTTGTCGGCGGCAACCTGCCAGCCGGACAGGTAGATGGCCTGGATGCCGGCCTTGACCTGCTGCACTGCCTGGCCGCCGGTCAGGGCGCCCATGCAGTTGACGAAATCTTTTTCAGGGCGGAAGGATGGGTGGGCACCTTCGGTGACCAGCTTCCACAGTTTTTCTGCACCCTGGCGGGCAAAGGTGTGCTCCGGTTGCACGGAGCCACGCAGGCGAACGACATCAGCGGCGGTGTAGGTACGGGTCACGCCTTTCCAGCGCGGGTTCTCGGCCCAGTCTTTCTCGAGGGCTGCAATTTGCTGTTCGCGTGTCAGTGCCATGGAAATAAACCTCGTCGCATCGATCTTGGGGTAATTGTGCTGATGCTCGAAGCAGATCAGGGAGCTGGCGGCTGTCCTGTTCGCAGGAGTGCGGCGGCGAACGCGAAGGCTCGAAGGGGAAGGGTGTGCAGGCCAGGCGAAAGGGGGCTCCGGCAGGTCGGCTCGTGGTTGCCTTGCTGCGGTGCTACGCGATTGCCAGTACTGCGGTGATGCGCTTCCGTCCCTCGGGACAACTTCTTCGTTGCAGTCGCAATCCCGTCGAACCGCCTTGTGGGCCGTATAGACACGAGACGCCTCCAGGGGTGGGAGGAGCGCGCCTCGAAGGCCCTTGCCAGGGCCCCTGATTAGCGGGAGCGAGGCCATCATGCCCTTGGGAAAAAGACCCTGTCAAATGTTTTGTAGTGGTTTTTTATGCTTACTACATCTTTGGTCTAATGCGACTTGGCAGTCAGTTTCAAGGCCTTTGGTCGAGGCCTTGAATTGCCTGGGGTCAGTCGAGAAGGTCGACTTTGACACGTAAAGTCATGTTTTCACCGCGCTGGGTGCTGTAGTTGCGGCTTGATACGCTGCGATCGGCTTGGCTCTGCTGATTGTGCCCGGCCAGTGTGATCCATTCGCCGAGCTTGCCGGTGACTGTCGTGTCGGTGCTTTGCACATTCACTACATCTGCACGTTCATGGCTGATGCGGTCATTATTGCTGCTTATTTGCAGACGAACCGTTTCGCCACTCAGGCTTGGGGTGACGTAGAAGCCCTGGGTCACGTTGCGGTATTCGGTGTTGCTCTGGATGCGCCCGTAGCCGTCGGTACTGGTGCTGGTGATCGGGATGCTCTGGCCTACCTGGATCAGTGCCGGCTGGCCTTCGCTGGCCTGGACCTGCTGCATGCCGCCGTCACGGTTGCTGGTGCCGTAATGGATGACGCGCGCGTTGCCACGGTTGTCCTGGAAGTTGCTGTCGTTGTTGTCGACGCTGATCAGCAGGCGCTTGGGTGCGGTGTCCAGCTGTTGCAGCAAGGTGCGCAGGTCGTCGATGCGCTCGGGGCTGGCATTGACGATCAGCTTGTTCTCGAAAGCGCTGACCGTGCCGTCCTTGCCGATGAACGCCTGGGTGGCGGGCAGCAGTTCGGTGCTGCTGCGGTGCTGTAACGGCAGTACCTCGGTGGCGGCTTGGGCGGTAAGGCTGGCGGCCAGCAGCAGGGCGGCGCATAGGGGGCGTAGCGGCATGTCCATGATCTCCGCAGGGTGAACCAACATGATGGCAAAATTACCGGCTGTGTGCAGGATCTGGATCACGTCGGTGATGTGCGGTGATGGGGTGATCTATCGGGTTTTATCTTGTAGGCTATAAATTATAGTCATTGAGATAATTTAGGATAATCACATGTCGCCCATTCGCCCGCTGCTGCGTCGTGATCAGTTGGCCAAGGCCCTGGGCCAGGACCTGGCCGGTGAGTCGCTGGTCGATTACAGCTCTGGCATGTTCCTCGCCGCGCCCCGGCGTACGGGCAAGAGCACCTTCCTCAACAATGACTTCATCCCCGAATGCGTTCGGCGCGGCTGGCTACCGGTTTACGTCGATCTGTGGTCGGACCGCGACGCCGCGCCGGCAGAACTGATCAGTGGCGCCATCGGTGCTGCGCTGGGTCACTTCGAAGGTGCGCTGGCCAAAGCTGCGAAAAAGGCAGGTATCGACAAGGTGAACCTGCTGCGTACCCTCAGTTGGGACTTTACCCGCCCGCACCTGCCTGAGGGTACGACCTTGGCTCAGGCGCTTGCCGTGTTGCACCAAGTGTCGGGGCAGATGGTGGTACTGATCATCGACGAGGCCCAGCATGCCCTCAACAGTAAAGATGGCCTGAACGCGATGTTCGCGCTAAAGGCCGCGCGGGACCATCTCAACCGTGGTGACCGTCCGGATGGCTTGCGCCTGGTGTTCACCGGTTCCAGCCGCGACAAGCTGGCCAACCTGGTGTTGAAGAGCAAGCAGCCGTTCTTTGGTGCCAGTATCACGCCATTCCCCTTGCTGGGGCGTGAATATGTGGAGTTCATCACGGCCTTGTGGAACCAGCGCCTGGCCGACAGCAACCAGTTCAAGGTCGAGGACCTGGCATACGCTTTTGAGCTGGTTGGCCGCCGCCCGGAAATGCTCAACAAGCTGCTGGCCGAGGTCAGTGTCGGTTTGGGCGAGGCAGGCAACCTGGGTGAGCTGCTGCGCAATGGGGTACTCAATCATCAAGCCGGCGTATGGAGTGACTACGAAAGCGCCTGGAACGAGCTTTCGCCCCTGCAGCAGGCAGTGCTTGAGGTAATGGCCGAGCGCACACTTGGCCGGCAGCCTTTTTCGCCCTTTGCCGAGCAAACCCTGGCCGATGTCAGCCGCAAGCTGGAACTGGCCCAAACCGAGGCCAATGCCAGCACACCTAACGTACAGAAGGCCCTTGATGCTCTGCGCGACAAGGAACTGGTCTGGAAGGCCAATCGTGGTGAGTATGCACTCGAAGATACCGCAATGGCCGAATGGTTGACCTCGGTCGGGCGCTAGGCGCCTTTGCGGTGGCTGCTGCCGGACAAATTCCGTAACATCGCGCCCCTTGTTTTTGTACCGCCCGCCCGAACCGCCCACAGGATGCCCATGAAACCCGCCCGACTCCGCGCCGACCTGCTTGCCGGCCTGACCACCTCGTTCGCCCTGGTGCCCGAGTGCATCGCCTTTGCCCTGGTGGCGCATCTCAACCCGTTGATGGGCCTGTATGGCGCCTTCATCATCTGCACCCTGACGGCGCTGTTCGGTGGCCGGCCGGGGATGATCTCCGGCGCTGCCGGCTCGATGGCGGTGGTGATCGTCGCGCTGGTGGTGCAGCACGGTGCGCAGTACCTGCTGGCGACGGTGCTGCTGGGGGGCGTGGTGATGATCCTGTTCGGTGTGCTGCGCCTGGGCAAGCTGGTGCGGTTGGTGCCGTACCCGGTGATGCTCGGCTTCGTCAACGGCCTGGCCATCGTCATCGCCCTGGCCCAGTTGGAGCACTTCAAGCAGGGTGAGCACTGGCTCAGCGGTGCGCCGCTGTACCTGATGATAGGCCTGGTGGCGCTGACCATGCTGGTGGTCTACGTGTTGCCGAAACTGACCCGTGCGGTGCCGCCGGCGCTGGTGGCGATCCTCAGCGTTGGTTTGCTGGTGTACCTGCTGGGCCTGCCCACTCGCACCCTGGGCGACATGGCGCACATCGCCGGCGGTCTGCCACACCTGGCCCTGCCGGACGTACCGTGGAATCTTGAAACCCTGAAGATCATCGTCCCTTACGCGGTGCTGATGGCCATGGTCGGCCTGCTGGAAACCCTGCTTACGCTCAACCTGACCGATGAAATCACCGAGAGCCGTGGCTACCCGGACCGCGAGTGCGTGGCACTGGGTGCGGCCAACATGGTTTCCGGCCTGTGTGGCGGCATGGGTGGTTGCGCGATGATCGGCCAGACGGTGATCAACCTCAGCTCCAATGGCCGTGGTCGGCTGTCGGGCGTGGTGGCCGGGGTGATGATCCTGCTGTTCGTGCTGTTCCTGGCCCCGCTGATCGAGCGTATTCCGCTGGCGGCGCTGGTCGGGGTGATGTTCGTGGTGGCGCAGCAGACCTTTGCCTGGGCGTCCCTGCGGGTGCTGCACAAGGTGCCGCTGAGCGATGTGCTGGCGATCATTGCGGTGACCGTGGTCACGGTGTTCACCGACTTGGCCATGGCGGTGCTGTTCGGCGTCGTCATCGCAGCCCTGAACTTTGCCTGGCAGCATGCGCGGGAACTGTATGCCGACAGCCATGAGGACGGGGAAGGGGGCAAGCATTACCAGGTGCATGGCACGCTGTTCTTTGCCTCGACCACGCCGTTCCTCAACCAGTTCGACCCGGCTAACGACCCGGCCAGGGTGACCCTGGATTGCCAGCATTTGAGCTTTGTCGATTATTCGGCGGTAGCGGCGTTGCAGACCTTGCGCGAGCGGTATGCCAAGGCGGGCAAGCAATTGCGCGTGGTGCATTTGTCGGAACGCTGCAAGAAGCTGCTGAAGCGGGCTGGCGAGCAGCACTGATGGTTGGTTGTTGCCTGTGCCGGCCTCTTCGCGGCTAAAGCCGCTCCCACAGGTCCTGCACAGTATTCACTGTCTGTGTTGTCCCTGTGGGGCTTTAGCCGCGAAGAGGCTGGTGCAGGCGAAAGGTTTATTCGCCGCGGTTCTTCTTGACGATGGCCTCGGCAATGCTCGCCGGGGCCTCGGCATAGCGGGTGAACTCCATCGAGAAACTCGCCCGGCCCTGGGTCATGGAGCGCATCGAGGTGGCGTAGCCGAACATCTCGCCCAGCGGCACCTCGGCGCGGATCACCTTGCCGGCCGGCGTTTCGTCACCATCCTGGATCATCCCGCGGCGCCGGCTGAGGTCGCCGAGGATGTCACCCTGGTACTCCTCCGGGGTCACCACTTCCACCTTCATCACCGGCTCCAGCAACACCGCTCCACCTTTCTGCGACAGCTGCTTGGTGGCCATCGAGGCGGCGATCTTGTAGGCCATTTCGTTGGAGTCGACATCGTGGTACGAGCCGTCGTACACCGCCGCCTTGAGGTTGATCAGCGGGTAGCCGGCGAGTACGCCGTTCTTCATCTGTTCCTCGATGCCCTTCTGGATTGCCGGGATGTACTCGCGCGGTACCACGCCGCCGACGATCTCGTTGATGAACTCCAGGCCTTCCTTACCCTCGTCGCCGGGGGCGAAGCGGATCCAGCAGTGGCCGTACTGGCCTCGGCCACCGGACTGGCGGACGAAGCGGCCTTCGATCTCGCACGTGTTACGGATTTTTTCGCGGTAGGCCACCTGTGGCTTGCCGATGCTGGCCTCGACGTTGAACTCGCGGCGCATGCGGTCGACGATGATGTCCAGGTGCAACTCGCCCATGCCCGAGATAATGGTCTGGCCGGTCTCTTCGTCGGTGCGCACGCGAAATGACGGGTCTTCCTGGGCCAGCTTGCCCAGGGCGATGCCCATTTTTTCCTGGTCGGCCTTGGTCTTCGGCTCCACTGCCACGGAAATTACCGGGTCGGGGAAGTCCATGCGTTCGAGGATGATCGGTTTGTCCATGTCGCACAGGGTGTCGCCGGTGGTCACGTCCTTCATGCCGATCAGCGCGGCGATGTCGCCGGCGCACACGTCCTTGATTTCGGCGCGCTGGTTGGCATGCATCTGCACCATGCGGCCGATGCGTTCCTTCTTGCCCTTGACCGAGTTGAGCACTGCGTTGCCGGAACTGAGCACGCCGGAATAGACCCGGGCGAAGGTCAGGGTGCCGACGAACGGGTCGGTGGCGATCTTGAACGCCAGGGCCGAGAACGGCTCGCTGTCGTCGGCGTGGCGCTCCAGGTGCTTTTCTTCGTCGTCCGGGTCGGTGCCCTTGATGGCCGGGATTTCCGACGGGGCGGGCAGGTAGTCGATGACCGCGTCGAGCATCAGCGGCACACCCTTGTTCTTGAACGATGAGCCGAGAATGGTCGGCACGATCTCGTTGTTCAAGGTGCGTTTGCGCAGGCCGGCCTTGATCTCCTCGATGCTCAGGTCCGCGCCGTCGAGAAACTTCATGGTCAGTTCATCATCGGCCTCGGCCGCCGCCTCGATCATGTGCGCGCGCCACTCGTCGGCCAGCGCCTGCAGCTCGGCAGGGATGTCTTCTTCGCGGTAGCTGGTGCCCTGGTCGGCGTCGTTCCAGTAGATGGCCTTCATTTTCACCAGGTCGATCTGGCCGACGAAGTTTTCTTCGCTGCCGATGGCCAGCTGGATGGGTACCGGGTGGTGACCCAGGCGCTGGTCGATCTGCCTGACCACGCGCAGGAAGTCGGCGCCCTGGCGGTCCATCTTGTTGATGTAGGCCAGGCGCGGCACGTGGTACTTGTTGGCCTGGCGCCAAACGGTCTCGGACTGTGGTTCGACCCCGTCCGCGCCGCTGAACACCACCACCGCGCCATCGAGCACGCGCAGCGAGCGCTCCACCTCGATGGTGAAGTCGACGTGGCCGGGGGTGTCGATGATGTTGAAGCGGTACTTGTGAGCGAACTGCTTGGTCGAGCCCTGCCAGAAGGCGGTGGTCGCCGCCGAGGTGATGGTGATGCCGCGCTCCTGCTCCTGAGCCATCCAGTCCATGGTCGCGGCACCATCGTGCACTTCGCCCATCTTGTGGTTGACCCCGGTGTAGAACAGGATCCGCTCGGTGGTCGTGGTCTTGCCGGCGTCCACATGGGCGACGATGCCGATATTGCGGTACAGCTCGATGGGCGTTGTACGGGCCATGGCGGACTACCTGTGGATGAGCGGATTCTCCCACGGTAGCAGACCGGGAGAATCCTGCCGTGCCGCCGGGCCGTCAGTCGGCCTGGGCTTGCAGCAGCCACTGGCCGTCCACTTCGCGGGCCAGGCCGCTGGCTGGCAGCAGGGCCAGCAGGCGCGTATGCAGGGCGGCTTCGGTGAAGGTCTTGAGGGTGGCCAGGTCCAGTGCACCGACCAGGTTGAGATCGGCCTTGGTGTACGACAGCCAGGCCTTTTTCAGGGCCTGGGCGACGTCGCTGCCAGAGGTGCAGGCGAAGCGGCGGTGCCATTGGCGACCGTCGAAGGTGAAGGTGTGGGCGTGGCTGTAGGTGCTTTGGTCGCCACCTTCGGTGCAGCGGTGGCAACGGCACGGGCCTTCGCCGAAGGCGTTGCGCAGGTAGCTGTTGAAGTCCACCACGGGCTTGAGGGACAGGCGTTTGTCGACTTCGAACAGGTCGGCGATCAGGGGTTCTTCGGCGCTCACTCGGGATCCTCGTGTGGTGTGGCTTGCATCGGCGGGCACCCTAACAGATCGGACCCTTCAGATCACCTTTTGCAGGCCCGGCCTCTTCGCGGGTAAACCCGCTCCCACAGGTATTGCGCGCGCCGTGGGCAGTGTGCGGTCCCTGTGCGAGCGGGTTTACCCGCGAAGAGGCCAGTAGAGACAATAGAGATCACCTGCCGTACTCTACGCGCCCATATGCCTACACACCCACAGAGGTAACCCCGCTTGAGCACCAAGTACCCGTACATCGCCACCGTCACCATCAGCGCCGAAGACCGTGGCGGCGACGCCGAGGCCTCGGAAAACCCCAACATGCGCGTTGGCCTGGAAGCGGTGACCGAAACGCTGAAAAAGGTGCATTTCGTCGGTACGCTCGCAGCCCCTGAAAAGTCGGCCACGCATATCTGCGTGACCCTGGAAAACGGCCTGACCTACTACGGCCCCATCGTCAACGGCCACGCCGAACTCGAAGGCGGCTGGATTGCCTTCGAGTCCGACATGCTCACCCCGGCAGAACTGGATTTGTAAGTATCAGTTCAGCTCGGCCAGGCACTGTTCGAGGATATCCAGGCCTTCCTCGAGCACTTCGGCCTCGATAGTCAGCGGTGCCAGCAGGCGGATGATGTGCCGCGCCTTGCCGCTGGGCATCAGTAGCAGGCCCTTGGCCCGCGCTGCTTCCATCACCTTGGCCAGGTGCGCCGGTGCCGGGCTGCCGTCGGCATTGACGAACTCGATCCCGCGCATGGCGCCGACGCCGGTCAGGCGGCCGATGAACGGGCTCAGCCCCGAAGCCTTCCAGCGCTCGTAGCGGCGCACGATTGCCTGCTCCTGGCGCTCACCCCAGGTGGCGACGTTCTCGTCGGTCATCTGCGCCAGGCTGGCCAGGGCCGCCGCGCAGGCGATCGGGTTGCCCGAATAGGTGCCCCCCAGGCCGCCCTTGGGCAGCGCCGCCATCAACTCCTTGCGCCCGACCACCGCACCCAGCGGCATGCCGCCAGCAATACTTTTGGCCAACAGCAGCAGGTCGGGCTCAAGCCCTAAGCGCGGGAAGGCGAAGCGCTGGCCGGTACGACCGAAACCCGACTGGATCTCGTCGATGATGATCAGGATCCCGCGTTCGTCGCAGAAGCGGCGCAGGGCCTGGGCGAAGCCCGGATCAAGGGCGAGGAAGCCGCCTTCGCCCTGCACCGGCTCGAAGATGAACGCCGCCACGTCCTCCACTGCCAGCTCGACGCTGAACAGGCGGTCCATGGCCTTGAGGGCCTGTTCGCAGGTAACCCCGGTGTCGGCGCTGGGGTAGGGCAGGTGGTACACCGGCCCCGGCAGCTCACCGACCCGTTGCTTGTACGGGGCGACCTTGCCGTTGAGGTTCAGGGTGGCCAGGGTGCGACCGTGGAAGCCGCCGTCGAAGGCGATGATGGCGCGTTTGCCGGTGGCACCGCGGGCCACTTTAAGGGCGTTTTCCGCGGCTTCCGCGCCGCTGTTGGTGAGCATGCCGGCCAAGGGGTAGCTGACCGGCACGAATTGGCTCAGTTGCTCCATCAACGCCAGATACGGACCGTGGGGGGCTGCGTTGAAGGCGTAGTGGGTCAGACGAGTGGCCTGGGCCTGGATCGCCTCGACCACGGCCGGGTTACAGTGGCCCAGGTTGAGTACGCCGATACCGCCGACGAAGTCGATGTAACGTTTGCCGTCGGTGTCCCAGACTTCGGCATTACGGCCATGGGAAAGTGTAATCGGGTGAACGATGGCAATGGATTGGCTGATACTTTCCTGGTTCATGGGCACGCGGACCTTTGTTCGAATTTCTTATTATCCAAGCGTGTTGGCGGGTTATTCCGCAAACGAATTATTCGATTGCGGTTATTCCCTGGATTCTTGATCTTGGCTGATTTTGTATTGCTGGCACTGGCCTCTTCGCGGGTGAACCCGCTCCCACAGGTACGGCGCCACACTTGAAAGCTGTGCGATCCCTGTGGGAGCGGGTTTACCCGCGAAGAGGCCCGCCCAGGTGATATCAATCCCCCTCGGCCACCCGCTCCCGGATCCACTGCACAAAGGCCCGCACCTTGGGCACTTCGGCGGCATGCTCGGCATGGGCGATGAAGTGCCGGCCATTGCTCGCCACCGGGTGGTCCCAGGCCACCACCAGCTTGCCCTCGCTCAGTTCTTCGGCCACCAGGTAGCGCGGAATCAGGGCGATGCCGCAGCCGGCAATGGCTGCGCGGATGCACAGGTAGAACGTGTCGAAGCGTGGCCCGTGGTAGCTGTTCTGGCTATGCAACCCCAGCCCCAGAAACCATTCGTGCCAGGCCTCCGGGCGTGACACGCACTGCAACAGGCGGTGTTCGGTCAGCGCCTGGGCACTGTCGAAACGGTGGTTGGCCAGCAGCTGCGGGCTGCACACCGGCACCACCTCCTCGCTGAACAGTTCGATACAAGTTGCCCCGGGCCAGGTGCCCTGGCCAAAGAAAAACGCAACGTCGGCCTTGGCCTGCACCAGGTCGAACGGCTCCAGTTCGTTGCGGATATCCAGGTGAATGCGCGGGTAGCGGTCGCCAAAACCCTTCAGCCGGGGCACCAGCCAGCGCGCGCCGAAGGTGGGCTGGGTGGCGATGCGCAGCACTTCGGTCTCGTCGCCGTAGCTGAGGATGTAGCGGCTGGAAATGTCGATCTGGGTGAGGATCTTGTTCACTTCGGTGAGGTACAGCGCGCCGGCAGGGGTCAGGTGCAGGCGCCGGCGAATGCGCTGGAACAGTGAGTGCGAGAGCATGTCCTCGAGTTGCGCCACCTGCTTGCTGACGGCGCTCTGGGTCAGGTGCAGTTCCTGGGCCGCGCGGGTGAAGCTGAGGTGGCGGGCGGCGGCTTCGAAGCACTGAAGGGCGGTGGTCGAAGGCATCAGGCGTTTGGACATGACGGGCAAATACCGAGCAAAAAAGGAAGGAGTTCATTCCGTGTTGGAATCATGTGTTTCGAAAAGGTCGTTTGTTGACCCCGCCCTATAGATTAATACTGACCTGGATCAACGATTACAACCGGTCGTGCAAAGAGGAGGTCAATACCTGCTTCCGGCATCTGCAAAACAACAACAACGTACATCAGAAATTTATAAGAATTCTGCTCCAGTCTTCAGCCGCTCCGCTGCGGCCGACCCATTCGAGGGTTCTTCATGGCTTCGCAACACAACAACAAACAGCGTTCCCTGCAGCACGGCCTGACGTCCCGTCAGGTATCCATGATTTCCATCGCCGGCATCATCGGTGCCGGTCTGTTCATCGGTTCCTCCAACGCCATCGCCACCGCCGGTCCGGCCATCCTCATCTCTTACGCCATGACCGGCCTGCTGGTCTTGCTGGTGATGCGCATGCTGGGCGAAATGGCCATCGCCAACCCCAACAGCGGCTCGTTTTCCACCTATGCCTCCGAAGCCATCGGCCCTTGGGCAGGTTTTACCATCGGTTGGCTTTACTGGTGGTTCTGGGTCCTGATCATTCCCGTCGAGGCCATTGCCGGTGCCGATATCCTGCATGCCTACTTTCCCGGTGTGCCGTCGTGGCTGTTTGCCTTCCTGATCATGCTGGTGCTGTCGGGTACCAACCTGATCAGCGTGAAGAACTTCGGGGCCTTCGAATACTGGTTCGCGTTGGTCAAGGTGGTGGCGATCATCGCCTTCATCGTGGTCTGCAGCCTGGCGGTGTTCGGCGTCTGGCCGTTGGCCGAGGTGTCCGGGGTGAGTCGGTTGTGGGACAGCGGCGGCTTCATGCCCAACGGTTTCGGCACCGTACTCGGTGGCGTGCTGATCACCATCTTCTCGTTCTTCGGCGCCGAAATCGTCACCATTGCCGCTGACGAAACCGCCAACCCGAAAGACAAGATCCGCCGCGCCACCAACCTGGTGGTGTACCGCATCGCCATCTTCTACCTGGCGTCGATCTTCCTGGTGGTGTCGCTGGTGGCCTGGAACGACCCGGGGCTTAAAGCGGTGGGTTCGTTCCAGCGCGTGCTGGAGGTGTTGAACGTGCCGGGCGCCAAGTTGCTGGTGGATATCGTGGTGCTGGTGGCCGTGACCAGTTGCATGAACTCGGGCCTGTACACCGCGTCGCGCATGCTCTATTCGCTGGGCGCCCGTGGCCAGGCGCTGAGCGTGACCAAGCGTATTTCCGGTTCTGGCGTGCCGACCGTGGCGGTCATCTTCTCGACCCTGGCCGGCTTTGCCGGGTGCTTCGTCAACTATGTGTTCCCGGGCAAGGTGTTCGGCTTCCTGCTGTCCACTACCGGCGCCATCGCCTTGCTGGTGTACCTGGTGATTGCCGTGTCGCAGCTACGCATGCGGGCTCGTGCCGAGCGTGAAGGGCGGCCGCTGGAGCTGAAGATGTGGCTGTTCCCATGGCTGACCTGGCTGGTGATCGGCACCATCGTCATGGTGCTGGGTTACATGTTGTTCAGCGATGCCTACCGCTACGAGACACTGATGACCGCCGGGGTAACCGCGTTCATCCTGCTGGTTTCGCTGACCCAGCGGCGGGCCAGGGTGGTTGCCCAGACGGCCTGATGTTTTTGTTTTAATGTGGGGGCGTTGCGCGCCCCCCATATCAATAAGCACAGGAAGCGTATGAACGACCACTCCCTTTCCCTCCAAGCCCTCGCGGCACCCGACGGCACTTGCTACGGTTGCGGTTGCGCCCACCCCAGCGGCCTGCACCTGCAAAGCCATTGGGATGCCGACGGCATCCACCTGTTGTGCCGGCACGCGCCCGACAGCACCTTCATCGGCTGGCCCGGCCTGGTCTACGGCGGCCTGCTGGCGATGCTGGTCGACTGCCACTCCAACTGGACGGCAATGGCTTACCACTACCGCAACGAAGGTCGCGCAGCGGGGAGCCTGCCGCGCATCGACTGTGTCACTGGCAGCCTCGGCCTGAACTACCTCAAGCCCACACCCATGGGCGTCGAATTGTTGCTCAAGGCGCGTGTGGAAGGTGAGGTCGGGCGCAAGACCCGGGTGATCTGCGAAGTCTGGGCTGACGATGTGCTGACGGTGACCGCCGACTCGGTGTTCGTCCGCGTCGATACCGAAAAGCTCAAGCTCAAGGCTCACGGCCAAGCCTGAACTGCCCGTGCTGACAACTGGTCGGTGATGGTCAGCCGCCGGGGATGTCTCTAGAGTGAGAGGTTCATTCCCCCCGGCAAGGTTGATCATGACCGATCTCAGTGCTTTCCCCATTACCCGCAAATGGCCGGCCAGACACCCCGAGCGTCTGCAGCTGTATTCACTGCCGACACCCAACGGCGTCAAGGTGTCGATCATGCTCGAAGAGATTGGCCTGGCCTATGAGCCGCACAGGGTCAGCTTCGACAACGATGACCAGCTGAGTGCCGAGTTCATCTCGCTCAGCGCCAACAACAAGATCCCCGCCATCCTCGACCCCAATGGCCCGGGCGGTCAGGCGCTGTCGCTGTTCGAGTCGGGGGCGATCCTGCAGTACCTGGCGGAGAAGAGCGGCCAGTTGCTCAGCCAGGATCCGGCCCAGCGATACCAGACCCTGCAGTGGCTGATGTTCCAGATGGGCGGCATCGGGCCGATGTTCGGCCAGGTTGGCTTCTTCCATTTCTTTGCTGGCAAGGAATACGAGGACAAGCGCCCGCGGGACCGTTATGTCAACGAGTCCAGGCGCCTGCTTGGTGTGCTGGACCGGCATTTGAAAGGCCGGGAATGGATGGTCGACGAGTACAGCATTGCCGACATCGCGATCTTCCCGTGGGTGCGTAACCTGGTGGAGCGTTACAACGCCGGTGACCTGGTCGGCTTCGATCAGTTCAAGCAAGTGCAGCGGGTGCTGGCGGCGTTTCTCGAGCGGCCGGCGGTGCAACGCGGGCTGAAAATTCCAGGTTGATCAGGTTGCGCTGAACCTGTGGGAGCTGGCCCAGCCCTTTGGGCTGCGCTGTCGCATAGAGAACTGAATTCGCAAGCGGTCCGTGCATCCTGTGGGAGCGGCTTTAGCCGCGAAGAAACCAACGCGGTGCATGGCACCGGCTGCGCCGGTGTTCGCGGCTAAAGCCGCTCCCACAGGGGCCCTGCTAATTCAACGAGTTATGTGCAGTTCTATGAGAGCGGCGTACAGATTCAGAAGATGTGGTGCAGCAGCCAGTACAGGCTGCCGGCCAACAGCATCGCTGCCGGCAAGGTCAGCACCCAGGCCATCAGCAGGTTGATCAGCGTGCGCGTCTGAATCCCCGAGCCGTTGGCCACCATGGTCCCGGCTACCCCGGAGCTCAGCACGTGGGTGGTCGACACCGGCAACCCGAACATGTCCGCCGCACCAATGGTGCACATTGCCACCACCTCGGCTGAAGCACCCTGGGCATAGCTGAGGTGGGTCTTGCCGATCTTCTCGCCTACCGTCACCACGATGCGCCGCCAGCCGACCATGGTCCCCAGCCCCAGCGCGATGGCCACGGCCACTTTCACCCACAGCGGGATGTAGCGGGTGGCGTCATCCAGCTGGGTCTTGAACAGCAGCACATGGCTGCGGGTGTCGGCATCGAACGCCACCAGCTGGTTCTTCTCGATCAGGCGGATGGCTTCGCTGGTCAGGTACATGTCGTTGCGCACGTTGGCCATGGCTTCGGCCGGTACCCGCTTGAGCGAGCCATAACCTTTGACCTCTTCGCCGATCATGCCGGTCAGCGCCGCCAGCGCCGGGACCAGTTGCGGGCTGGCCTTGGGTTCGGCAATGAACGCGGTCAGCACCTGGCGAGGGTCGGCCGGGGCCGCTTGCGGGTCGTTGCGCAGCAGTGCCTGGCGGGTTACCTCGGCGACGGCGGAAAACTGCAGGGCCTGCTGATTGGGCATGGTCTTGTTCAGCGCGTAAGCCATCGGCAGGGTGCCAACCAGAATCAGCATGATCAGGCCCATGCCTTTCTGGCCGTCGTTGGAGCCGTGGGCAAAGGACACCCCGGTGCAGGTCAGGATCAGCACGCCGCGGATCCACCACGGTGGTGGTGTCTGGCCTTCCGGCGCCTGGTACAGTGCCTGGCGCTTGACCAGCGCGCGCAGGGCCAGCAGCAACAGGGCAGCGCAGGCAAAGCCGATCAGTGGCGAAAACAGCAAGGCATAACCGACCTTGCTGGCCTGGGCCCAGTCCACGCCGCTGGTACCGTCGCGCCCGTGCATCAGCGCATTGGCCACGCCCACACCGATGATCGAACCGATCAGGGTGTGCGAGGATGATGCTGGCAGGCCCAGCCACCAGGTGCCGAGGTTCCAGATGATCGCCGCCAGCAGCAGGGCGAAGACCATGGCGAAACCGGCCGAAGAGCCGACCTGAAGAATCAGCTCCACCGGCAGCAGGGCGATGATGCCGAACGCCACCGCGCCGCTGGAGAGCAGCACGCCGAGGAAGTTGCACAGCCCGGACCAGACCACGGCTACCGGTGCCGGCAACGAGTGGGTGTAGATCACGGTGGCCACTGCGTTGGCGGTGTCATGGAAGCCATTGACGAACTCGAAGCCCAGGGCAATCAGCAAGGCCAGGCCCAGCAGCAGGAATGGCGTGACCGTGGTGATTACCGTGCCGCTGGCCGTCACATCCTGCTTCAGGCTCCAGGCGGTGTAGGTGATGCCGACCAGCAGCAGGCCGAAGAACAACACCAGGGTGGCACGCCCAGGCTTGTGGGCAAGCTGCGGGCGGGAATCGCGTTGGGTCAGTTGCGGCTGGCTGGCCAGTGACGGGGTTGCCATGGGGGCTCCGGTTGGCGTGGGGCGAAGGTGCCGAAGGCCTTGAGCATAGAAACAATTCCTGACCCGGCCGTGACCTCGATCAATGATTTATCTAGGCTCAAGACGGACGGTAATGGCAGGAGAAACCCATGATTCGCTGCAAGCGTGTCTACGATGCGATTGAGCAAGACGATGGCCAGCGCGTGCTGGTCGATCGCCTGTGGCCGCGTAACAAGCGCAAGGACGATCTGCACGGGCAGTGGTTGCGCGAAGTTGCACCCTCGGCTGAATTGCGCAAGGCGTTTCACCAGGGTGAAGTGGACTTCGCCGGCTTCACCCGGCGCTACCAGCAGGAACTGGCAGCCCACCCCGAACACTGGTACCCGCTGCTGGACCTGGCGGGGAAGGGCGCGCTGACATTGCTTTATGCGGGCAAGGACACCGAGCATAACAATGCCCGGGTGCTGGCTGAATGGCTGGAGGACGAACTGGACCGGCGTGGGCCTGGCAGTTCGCCCGTGTGCTACGGCCAATGATCGATATTCGTTGTACCGGCCCTGTCGCCGGCAAGCCAGCTCCCACAGGTACAGCGATAGCCTTGAAGGCAGCGCTGTACCTGTGGGAGCTGGCCCAGCCCTTTGGGCTGCGCTGTCGCATAGAGAACTGAATTCGCAAGCGGTCCGTGTATCCTGTGGGAGCGGCTTTAGCCGCGAAGAATCCAACGCGGTGCATGGCACCGGCTGCGCCGGTGTTCGCGGCTAAAGCCGCTCCCACAGGGGCCCTGCTAATTCAACGAGTTATGTGCAGTTCTATGAGAGCCTGGCTTGCCGGCGACAGGGCGGGGCCTGGCAAACTGAAAAGTCGGAAATGTGATGTCCCTGAAACTGACCCCCGCCAACGACAGCCACTGCACCTTCGCCCGCGACCTCACGCGCCGCGCCATGCTGGCGTACTACCGTGAATACGACCTGCTGTGGATCGAGCAAGCCTTCGACGAAGCCTGGGGCTGGCGCGAGCAGTGGCTGGTGACTGAAGGTGACACCGTGCTCGGCTTCTGCAGTCTCAGCCAGGACCGCCAGGCACTGTTCATCCGCGAGTTGCACCTGCTACCTGAGCACCGTGGGCGTGGTGTCGGCAGCTGGGTGCTGGAGCAACTGGCGCTGTGGGCCCGCCGGCGGCATCTGCCGCTGCTACGGCTGATGGTGTTTCGCAGCAACCCGGCGCGTGTGCTGTACCAGCGCCATGGCTTCGTCGAGATGGGTGAGGACGAATGCTTTGTGCGTATGCAGCGGACGATCGACTGATAGCTCAATGATGGCTTGTCGCGACTGGTGAGCATGGGCATAGTGAGCTCGGGCGTATACGGCTGTCTGCAGGCGGATAGGCCGTGCATGAGTGTGATCAGGGACAAGGAGAATCCCATGAAAGGAATCGGTCCGCGGCTGCGGGAAGAGCGTGAGCGTCTGGGGATGACCCAGCGCGTGTTTGGCGATATCGGTGGGGTCGAACCCAATGCCCAGGGCAAATACGAGAGTGGTGAGCGCACGCCGCGAGCCGATTACCTGGCGGCATTGGCGGCCAGAGGCGTGGATGCGCTATATGTGCTCAGCGGTATCCGCACCTCGGCACCGCTCGAGGGGCTGAACACCGATGAGTCCGGTTTGCTGGGGGCTTTCCGGCAGTTGTCGGGCGACGATCAGGCGGCACTCTGGCACCTGCTGCGGCGTTTGACCAACAACGACAAATCCCGGCCGACAGTGAGGCCGCGCACGGTTGAACGTCAGGCGTTTCTTACGGAAGGAATGCGTTAGGTCCGCCGTGAAAAATTTTGTTAAGGTGGCGGGATCCAATCGCCCTGCTGACGAGGTGTGTGCTTGATTAGGGTCTTAGTGGTCGATGATCACGATCTGGTACGAACCGGTATTACCCGCATGCTGGCCGACATCGATGGCCTGCAGGTGGTGGGTGAGGGTGACTCGGGCGAATCGGCACTCAAGCTGGCCCGTGAACTGAAGCCGGACGTGGTGCTGATGGATGTGAAAATGCCCGGCATCGGTGGTCTGGAAGCCACCCGCAAGCTGCTGCGCAGCCACCCGGACATCAAGGTGGTTGCCGTGACCGTGTGCGAGGAAGACCCATTCCCCACGCGCCTGCTGCAGGCCGGTGCCGCTGGCTACCTGACCAAGGGCGCCGGCCTTGACGAAATGGTCCAGGCCATCCGCCTGGCCTTTGCCGGCCAGCGCTACATCAGCCCGCAGATCGCCCAGCAGCTGGCGCTGAAACCGTTCCAGCCACAGGGCTCGCCGTTCGATGCCTTGTCGGAACGGGAAATCCAGATTGCCCTGATGATCGTCGGCTGCCAGAAAGTGCAGATCATCTCCGACAAGTTGTGCCTCTCGCCCAAGACCGTCAATACTTACCGTTATCGGATCTTTGAAAAACTCTCGGTCACCAGCGATGTCGAACTGACCTTGCTGGCCGTTCGCCACGGTATGGTCGACGCAAGCCTGTAAAACCTCATGTCCCAAGTTTTCGATGCCAGCGCATTCCTGGCGACCTGCAGTGGCCGCCCGGGCGTCTACCGGATGTTCGACGGCGAAGCCCGGCTGCTTTACGTGGGCAAGGCCAAGAACCTCAAGAAGCGTCTGGCCAGCTATTTCCGCAAGACCGGTCTGGCGCCCAAGACCGCCGCGCTGGTGGCTCGCATCGCCCAGGTCGAAACCACCATCACCGCCAACGAAACCGAGGCGCTGCTGTTGGAGCAGAACCTGATCAAGGAATGGCGGCCACCGTACAACATCCTGTTGCGTGACGACAAATCCTACCCCTACGTGTTCCTTTCCGACGGTGAGTTCCCGCGGCTGGGCATTCACCGTGGAGCGAAGAAGGCCAAGGGCCGCTACTTTGGCCCATACCCCAGCGCCGGGGCCATTCGTGAAAGCCTCAGCCTGCTGCAAAAGGCCTTTTCGGTGCGCCAGTGCGAAGACAGCTACTACGCCAACCGCACCCGGCCGTGTCTGCAATACCAGATCAAACGCTGCAAAGGGCCCTGCACGGGCCTGGTGACCGCCGAGGAATATGCCGAGGACGTGCGCCACTCGGTGATGTTCCTCGAAGGGCGTAGCCAGCAATTGGGCAATGAGCTCAATGCCGAGATGGAGAAGGCCGCCATGGCCCTCGATTTCGAGAGGGCCGCCGCGTTGCGCGACCAGATCGCCTTGCTGCGCCGGGTCCAGGACCAGCAGTACATTGAAGGCGGCAGCGGCGACGTCGACGTTATCGCCGCCTTCGTCAACCCCGGTGGCGCCTGCGTGCACCTGATCAGCGTGCGCGGCGGGCGGGTGCTGGGCAGCAAGAACTTCTTCCCGCAGGTAGGCATCGAGGAGGAGGTGGCCGAAGTGATGGCCGCGTTCCTCTCCCAGTACTACCTGGGCAATGCCGAGCGCGAATTGCCGGGGGAACTGATTGTCAACGTGGTGCACGAAGACTTCGCCGCCATCAGCGAAGCCCTGCAGACCCTGCGCGGCCGCGAGCTGACCATCAGCCACCGGGTACGCGGTACCCGGGCCCGCTGGCAGCAGCTGGCGGTAACCAACGCCGAGCAGGCGCTCAATGCCCGCCTGGCCAACCGCCAGCACATGGCCGCACGTTTCGAGGCGCTGGCCGAGGTGCTGGGCCTGGACGAGGTGCCGCAGCGCCTGGAGTGCTACGACATCAGCCATTCCAGCGGTGAGGCCACGGTGGCCAGCTGCGTGGTGTTCGGCCCCGAAGGCCCGCTCAAGTCCGACTACCGCCGCTTCAACATCGAAGGCGTCACTGCCGGCGACGACTACGCCGCCATGCACCAGGCCCTGACCCGCCGTTACGGGCGCATCAAGGACGGCGAGGGCAAGTTGCCCGATGTGCTGCTGGTGGACGGCGGCAAAGGCCAGCTGAACATGGCCCGTGACGTGATGCAGGCGCTGGGCTTCAGCGACCTGACCCTGCTTGGCGTGGCCAAGGGCGTGACGCGCAAGGCTGGTTTCGAAACCCTGTACCTGAACGATGTGCACCACGAGTTCACCCTCAAGGGCGACTCACCGGCCCTGCACCTGATCCAGCAGATCCGCGACGAAGCCCACCGTTTTGCCATCACCGGTCACCGCGCCCGCCGTGGCAAGGCCCGCCGGGTGTCCAGCCTGGAGGATGTAGCCGGGGTAGGGCCCAAGCGCCGGCGCGACCTGCTGAAACATTTCGGCGGCCTGCAGGAGCTCAACCGCGCCAGTATCGATGAAATCGCCAAAGCACCCGGCATCAGTAAAAAGCTTGCCGAGTCGATTTATGCCAGCCTGCATAGCGAGTAGAATGCGGGCTCAACTTGCGGCCAGTCGTACCGATGAATATTCCAAACCTGCTCACCGTTCTACGCGTCCTGCTCATCCCGATCTTCATCCTGCTGTTCTATATGCCTTACCCCTGGAGCTACACAGCCGCCAGCAGCGTGTTCGCCGTTGCCGCCGCCACCGACTGGCTGGACGGCTACCTGGCGCGTCGCCTGCAGCAGAGCACGCCGTTCGGTGCCTTCCTCGACCCTGTGGCCGACAAGCTGATGGTGGCGGTGGCCCTGGTGCTGCTGGTGCAGACCCACGCCAACTTCTGGCTGACCTTGCCGGCCGCGGTAATCATCGGCCGCGAGATCGTGGTGTCGGCGCTGCGCGAGTGGATGGCCGAACTGGGCGCACGGGCGCATGTGGCAGTGTCCAACCTCGGCAAGTGGAAAACCGCGGCACAGATGCTGGCGCTGGTGATCCTGCTGGCCAATCCACCGGCGATGACCTTCTGGGTAATCCTCGGCTACGCACTGCTGCTGGTGGCGGCGGGGCTGACCCTGTGGTCGATGGTGCACTACCTGCTGGCCGCCTGGCCGCACCTGCGCGAAGGCTCGGAGCAGAAATAAAAGTTTTTTTGAATCAAGGGGTTGACGCTGTTTTAGAATTCGCTAGAATGGCACCCATCACGACGCGGGAATAGCTCAGTTGGTAGAGCACGACCTTGCCAAGGTCGGGGTCGCGAGTTCGAGTCTCGTTTCCCGCTCCAAATATAGATCTACAGAGTTCCATGGAAGTCTGTAAGTCATTGAAAAAAGGGCCTTACGGCCCTTTTTTCGTTCCAGCGGGAACCACCGAAAACCGGCAGTATCCAGCCATTTCAAGGCCAGGTTCAAGGCCAGGTTTGAGGCCAGAACTGGAAAAGTCCCCATCGGGCGAAGGCGGCACCTGTCGGTACCGCACAGGTTCAGAAGCTTTTGCCGACCGAGGCCACCACCGTGGCCGAGCAAATGTCGTTGAAGCCCAGGTAACTGGCGCATTCTGCCTTCGACAGGTCTGTGTCGATGTAGCTGACCGACCAGTCTAGCGACAGCATCATGCGGCTCAGTTTCACTTCCCATTCGTGGTAGGTATCGCGGCTCGAACCGTCGTTGGCGAACCAGCTCGGATCTTTGTAGTCATTGCGCCCGTAGCGTGTTTCCAGGCCAATGCCATAGGGCAGCTGCGTGGCGTAGCCGACATAGCTGTAGAGCATCGACTGGTTGCCGTTGAAATTGTCCGAGTAATTGCCGCCTAGCAGCATGCCCCAGGCGCGCAGTTCAGCATGGTATTCACCGTAGTTGAAGTTGCCCTGGCGCGGGTAAACGTACTTGATGTACGAGGTGTCGAGGGTGACGTCGCCGCTGACCTGCCAGAAGTAGCCGGCGTAGTAGTCCAGCTCCTGACGCGTGCTGCTGCCATAGCCAAAATCGACGTTGGAGCTCCACACGCCTGCGTACAGGCCGCTGGCGTGAATCAAGCTCAGTGAGCCTTGCAGGGCCCGGTCGTTCTGGGTCTGGGAGATGCCGCGGGTGCGGTAGTCGCTGAAGACCCCGGCCTTGGCTTCGAGGCTGAAGTCGTCTTTGAGGTCGATGGCATGGGCCAGTGGCGCGCAGCCGAGCAGGCCGCCTGCGATGAGGTAGCGTACGTTCATTCGATGCTTTCCATTCTTGTTGTTGTGAGCGGTGCGTCAGGGCCGGCCTCTTCGCGGGCAAGCCCGCTCCCACAGGGTTCGGCGCTATTGCTGTGGGAGCGGGGTTACCCGCGTTGCGCTGCATCGGTGGGCATAGGCAGGCGCCGCCTCAGCGCGCGTAGATCTGCTTGCCGGCAAACCAGGTCTGCAGCACTTGCGTATCGCGCAGCGCCTCTGGCTCGACGGTGAACACGTCGCGGTCGAGGACGATCATGTCGGCCTGCTTGCCGACCTTCAGCGAGCCGACCTGCTGTTCCAGGCGCATGGCCCGGGCGGAGTTGAGGGTGTAGGCCTGGAACATCACTTGGCGGTCAATGGCCTCGTCGGCGTTGAGCACACCTTTGGGCCCTTTGCGGCTGACGGCCTGGTAGATCGCTTTCCACGGCTCCGGGGTGGTGATCGGCCAGTCGCTGGCGCCAGAGATGGTCGCGCCATGCTTGAGCAGCGAATGGGCCGGGAAGGTGTGCATGAAGGCCATGGCATTCACGTAGGGCTTGACCAGGTCGATGTTGGACTCGTCGGCACTGGCCCAGTACAGCTGCATCGCGGCGATCACGTCGAGGTGCTTGAAGCGGGCATATTCCTTGGGGCTGACCATCTGCAAGTGGGTGATGGAGTGGGGGATGCCACTGTGGCGATCACGCCGGGCCTGCTCGATGCCATTGAGCGCTTCGCGTACGGCGCGGTCGCCAATCGCGTGCACGTGCACCAGCCAGCCGCGGGCATCGGCGGCACTGACCAGCTCGCCGAAGTGTTTCGGGTCAAGCAGCAGCTCGCCGTTCTGCCCGGAGTTCTTGTAGGGATCGAGCATCGCCGCGGTCTGCGCCGGCGCCTCGGCCACGCCGTCGGCGAACACCTTGATGCCCGGCAGGGTGAGGTTGCGCACGCCGAGGAATTGTTGGCGTACTTTGTCCAGTTCGTCGAGGTCGGCGGGGCGGGCCTTGGAGTCGGCCATCAGCAGCGCCGCGACGTGGGCGGTCAGCTCGCCGCGCTCGGAAAGGTTCTTGTAGACCGGCAGCACGCCGAGCGCGTTGTTCTTCACGTCGGCGCCCGGCAGTTCGTTGGCCAGCGGGTCCATCCAGCCGGTGATGCCCAGTTGCTTGTAGTAATCCAGGGCCATGCGCCCAGCGGTCATCAAGGTGTCGTGGGACAGCGGTGGCAGCAGGTCGGTCACCGGGTAGTAGCTGGCATCGGCGAGGAAGCCGTTCGGGGTGCCGTCCTTATGCTGGCCGACGGTATTGCGCGCCTCGGCGGGCAGGGCCGCGATGGTCTTGGCGTCGATGCCAGCGCGTTTGAGCATGGCCTGGTTGGCCCAGCCGGTGTGCATGTCATTGGCGGCGAAGAGGATCGGCTGGTCGGCCCACTCACCGTGGTTGAAGCGCTGCTCCAGGGCGGGAATGTCGTCCCAGTAGGTGCCGGGCACGCCACCGACGCTGAGGAACTCGCCACGCACGGCCTTGCCGTCCTTGCGCCACTGATGCAGGCGCCGCTCCAGTTCATCGAGGGGGACTTCTTCGCCAGCCAGGTTGGCCAGCTCCAGTTGCAGGCCGCCCTTGATGGCATGGGAGTGGGAATCGAGCATGCCAGGCATCAGCACTTTGCCGCCCAGGTCGATCACCTGCGTACTGTCGCCTTTCAGGCTTAGCACGGCCTGGTCGGATCCCACCGCCACGATCTTCTCGCCTTCGACTGCCACGGCCTGCTGCAATGGCTGGCCTGGCTCGGCGGTGTAGACCTTGGCGTTGTGCAGGATCAAGTCCACTGCCGCAACACTCGGCAGGGCGGTGCAGGCAAGGCCCGCGCTGATCGCCATCTTCAGGAGCTGCTTCATTCGATGCCTCGTTCTTGTTGTGTTGGAGCGGCAGCCTAGCCAAGGCACGCAGTTGGAAAAATGCGCAAGCAGGCACAACTTTTTTCGCCCTGGGGAAATAATCCGTCGCCTATGATTGCCGTGCTGCAAGCCGCCCCCATTCCAGTGCCTATTCAAATACGCGGTAATTACGGGCTTGATAAAAAGGCGCGCACGCTTACCCGCGCCGCGCATCGCCCCGTTTGTGCCGAACAGGAAGAAAACCATGGATAAAATGACGGCCCTGACCATCTTCGTCGCCGCCGCCGAACACGGCAGCTTCAGCCGTGCGGCCGAGCAATTGGGCAAGACCCCCTCGGCGATCACCAAGGCCATCGCGCACCTGGAGACCGAGCTGGGCGTGCGCCTGTTCGAGCGCACCACGCGGCGCATGGCACTCACCGAAGCGGGCACGCTGTACCTGGAAGGTGCTCGCCAGGCGCTGATGCACCTGCAATTGGTGACCGAAGAAGTGGAGCAGTTGCAGCATGAGCTGCGCGGCACCTTGCGCATCACCGCACCGCCATCGTTCGGCCCGGCGTTTCTCAACCAGGTGTGTTGCCGCTTCATGCGCGAACACCCGCAGGTGCGTCTGGAGGTGAACCTCAACGACGCCAATGATGATTTGATCGACGGCGGCTACGACCTGTCGCTGCGCGACGGCCCCACCGACCAGCCCGAGTTGATCGCCCAGCCGTTGATCGAGAACCGCGTGATCCTCTGCGCGAGCCCCGACTACCTGGCCCGGCGAGGCGACTCGATCACCCTGGAAAACTACGCCCAGCACGACTGGCTGTTGCTGCGCCATCCGCTGCTCAACCGCAGCTTCTGGTGGATCGAGCGCGACGGCCAGGCGCTGCGCGTACGCCAGCCCACGCCTCGGTTGGTGAGCGACAACTTCGATTTTTTACTGGCCTGCCTGCTCGATGGCCAGGGCTTGCAGTTCGTGCCCACGTGGAGCGCCGCGCCGTACCTGGCCAAGGGGCAACTGGTAGAGGTGATGCCTGACTACTGGCGCGCGCTGAGCGCATTCGGGCCCTGGGTGCACGTGCTGTACCTGCCGCACCGGCGCAACACGCGTAAGGTGCAGACCTTCATCGCCCTGTTGCACGAACACCTGCGGGGGCAGGGCCTGGAGGCGGGCGTACGGGGCTGAGTTTTTCCGTTTGGGCACAAAAGTTGTGCGGAGTGTGGCGATGATCGGCGGGGGATGGGTCGCTAGGCTAACGGTGGTTTGCCTGAATCCAGCGGCCGCTTCGCGCCCGATTGCGATGCGGCCCCACTCTTTCCAGAACAGCAACGATGCCTTGAGCCCGCTGTACCAGGAGTTCCCGCAGTGAAGATCCACACCTTAGTCACCGATGTCCGCAACCCCCTCGAACGGGGTCGCCAGATCGGCGAACGCTTCGCCGAGCAGATCCGCACCACCACCGAGCTGTACCTGGACTTCTTCCCGCGGGTCGGCGTAAGCCTGCGCGAAGCGCAGCGCATCGGCGAAAACAGCCTGGCCGCGCTGGAGGCCTGGAGCCCGGACCTGGCCGGAGAACTGATCGGCATGGCCAGCGGCGCCGGCCTGCCACTGTGGCAATTGGCGAGCCTGAATGCCCGCACCGAAGTGCTGGCGGCACGCACCCGCCATAGCGAATGTTCGACCACCGTGCACGCCCCGCGCGGTCCGCGCGCACCGCAGACCTTGCAAACCTGGGACTGGCACGACAGCCTCTGCCCCCATGGCCTGATGCTGGCGCTGCACACCGAGCGTGGCATGCACGTCAAGCTATTCAGCGAGTTCGGCATTTTGGCCAAGCTGGGCGTGAACAGTGCCGGCCTGGGCCTTCACTTCAACATCCTCCACCACGTCAGCGACAACGACAGCGGCGGCGTACCAGTGCATGCCATCGCCCGTCGTCTGCTGGAGGAAGCCAGCAGCGTCGAAGGCGCCGTAGAGCTTGCGCGTTCGGCACGGGTCAGTGCCTCCACCGTGCTGACCGTGTTCTCCCGCGAGGACAGCAGCCCGCGCGCGGTCAGCATCGAGCTGAGCCCTGAGCGCACCGCGCTGGTGCTGCCGCGCGAAGACGGCTGGCTGCTGCACACCAACCACTTCCTCGACCCGCACCTGAGCCAGGGCGAGCAGGTGGCCGACCGCGCTGACACCCAATGCCGTCTGGGCCACTTGGAGCAGGTGATCGGCCAGATGGGCAGCGCCGACCTGCGTGCCCGCGCCGAAGCCATGTGCGGTGCCCAAGGCGACAGCGCGCCGATCTGCTTCCACCCGGACATGGCCATGCCCGACACCGAGCGCTGGGAAACCCTGCTGAGCGTGGGCATCGACACCGAACGTTGCCTGCTGGAATACGTGGCGGGCACGCCACTGCAACTGGCCAAGGCCGGGTTCGAAACCTTCTGAGCCAACCCGGTGCCGCCAGCCGTAGCCGGCGGCACCCGCTGAACGAGAACAACAACAATGCATGCGGATCATTCCCAACCTGCGTCATCGCGCTCCGCCTTCCGGACCTTCTGTGTTTCCGGCATGGGCACGGCGCTGGAATTCTACGATTTCATCATCTATGGCACCGCCGCCGCGCTGGTGTTTCCCCAGGTGTTCTTTCCCCAGATGGACCACCTGACCGCTACCCTGGTGGCGTTCAGCGCTTTTGGCGCCGGTTTCTTCGCCCGGCCGTTGGGCGGGCTGGTGTTCGGTCACTTCGGCGACCGTATCGGCCGGCAGAAAGTGCTGGTCGCGACCTTGCTGCTTATGGGCCTGAGCACCTTTCTCATCGGTTGCTTGCCAACTCACGCTAGCATCGGTGTGGCCGCGCCGATCCTGCTGGTGCTGCTGCGCCTGGTCCAGGGCTTCGCCGCGGGCGGGGAGTGGGGCGGTGCCGCGCTGTTCGGCATCGAGTCTGCGCCGCCGGGCCGGCGAGGCCTATGGGGTAGCTTCACGAGCATGGGTATCGGTGTTGGCGGCATCTTCGGCGCGGCGGTCTTCGCCATCGTCAGTGCCGCCTTCGACGACAACCTGGTGGACTTTGCTTGGCGCATCCCGTTCTGGCTCGGCGGCACCCTGGTGCTGATCGGCCTGTACGCCCGCCTCAAGTCTCCAGCCCCCGTTGCCGCCCCTGCGGTCAAGCCGGTACGCCCGCCGCTGGCCCAGGCCCTGCGCCAGCGTCCACGGCAGCTGCTGTTGTGCACCGGCATCGCCTTTGGCTATTGCACCATTGCCTACATTGGCAGCACGTTCTTCCTGACCTATGCCACCCAGGTAGGTTATGGCAGCACCGAGGCGTTGATGTTCGACCTGACGTTGTCGATCGCCATCGTGTTCTCCGCACCGCTGTTCGGCTACCTGTCCGACCGCCTGGGTCGGCGCACGGTGATGGTGTTCGGTGCCGTGGTCATGGCGCTCGGGCTGTTCGCCTTCTTCGAACTGGTCGGCATGAAGAGCTTTGGCATCGCCCTGTTCGCCTACAGCCTGACCGGCTTGCTGATGGGCGCGACCCAAGGGCCGATCCCGGCGTTTCTGGGCGAGCAGTTCCCGCGCAGCATGCGCTACTCGGGAATCTCGGCCAGCTACCAGATCGGCGCGGCGCTGGGCGGGGGGACGGCATCGAGTATCGCCACGGCGATTCTTATCCTCACCGAGCACAACCCGCTGGGGGTGGCATTGTATGGCACGGGGGCATTGGCCTTGGTGGCGATATGCTCGTTGATGTTGCGCGAGACCTCGCAGTTGAGCATGGAGGAAATCGATGAGGAGCGTGTTGGTGTTGCATTTGGGGGACCAAGTTACTGCGACATCAATCGCCATTAGCAGACAAAGACCGAGAATTTCTGCGCATAGCGGCGTTCAGTTGAACCGGAGAGGGTACAGGCTTACCTTTCCGAACGGCAGCCATGGGCCGGTGACCTGGTCCCCCGTCGCTCAATATGGCACTGCTGGAAGGGACGCCAGAGGTCAATAATCGGTGTAGCCCTTTTCTCCAGGGGTGTAAAAGGTCGAGCTATCAGGTGCTACCAAGTTCTGTCCCGACGCCAGCTTGGTGACCAGGTCTGGGTTCGAGATGAATGGACGACCGAACGCAACCAGGTCGCCACGCTGTGCGTCGAGATCCGCATTGGCACGGGCGACATCGTAGCCACCGGAGAGTATGTATTGGCCGTTGAATGCGGCACGGATAGCGGATTTCAATTCGGCGCTGACTTCCGGCGCCCCCATGGCGCTGTGATCGACGATGTGAATATAGAGTAGGCCGAGCGCATTCAAGTCCTCGATCAAATGCAGGTACATCGCGTCCATATCGGCATCCGGCAGCTGGCCATTGAACACTCCATACGGCGAGATACGCATGCCAACCCGCTGCGCGCCAATGGCGGCGACAGTTGCCCTGGCAACTTCGACCGCGAAGCGGATGCGGTTTTCGAGCGAGCCTCCCCAGCGATCATCACGCTGGTTGGATGCGGTATTGAGGAATTGGTCGATCAGGTAGCCATTGGCTGCATGCAGCTCGACGCCATCGAAACCAGCCTGTATCGCCAGTTTGGCCGAGGCTGCATATTCGGCGATGCTCTGGGCAATGTCCGCCTCGCTCATTGCGTGTGGGGCAGGATGCGGCTGCATTCCTTCAGCGTCGGTCCACATCTCGCCGGGAGCGGCGATCGCCGAGGGTGCCAGGATGCGAGCGCCTGCCGGCAGGTTCGCAGGGTGGCTGACCCGCCCGGTGTGCATCAATTGCACAAAAATCCTTCCACCGGCCTGATGGACACCATCGGTCACTCTTCGCCAGCTGTGCACTTGCTCTTCGTTGAACAGGCCAGGAATGCGTGGGTAACCCAGGCCATTGGGTGATGGAGAGGTGCCTTCGGTAATAATCAGTCCGGCGTCCGCCCGAAGGCGGTAGTACTCTGCCATCAGTTCATTGGGCAGGTTGCCGATCGCGCGGCTGCGGGTCAGTGGCGCCATGACAATGCGGTTCTTCAGCGTGAGGTTGCCGAGCTGGGCAGGGGTGAACAAGCGGTTGTTCATGGACGTTTCCTTGGTGTTGGATTCGATCGTTCCTAGAGCATCACGCGCTCAAGGTTGTAGCTGGTATCGTTCAGCCGCGTGGGTTTGTCGAATGTCAGACAACAGCCCTTGACGCGCACCTTCCAGCGCATTCCAGCGCTCAGCATCGTGAAGCGGCGGGATGGTTACCAACTCGCGACGGTCGAAGCCGACGAGTGCCGCATCGACCAGCTCACCGACCTCCATCAGCTCGGGGAGTGTGTTGACGTCAATGCCGGCACGCGCCCAAATCTCGGTGCGGGTCGCTGCCGGCAGCACCGCTTGCACGTATACGCCTTTGGGTGACAGCTCCAGGCTCAGGCCCTGTGACAGAAACAGCACGAAGGCTTTGGTAGCGCCATAGATGGACATGCCGAACTCGGGCGCAAAACCCACCACAGAACCCACGTTGACGATCGCCCCCGTGCCTGACTGCGCGAGGCGCGGCGCGATCGCAGCAGCGAGCCGCGTCAGGGCGGTGGTGTTGAGCGTGACAAGGCGATCAATGGCTTCGGCGGATTGGTCCAGGAAACCACCCGATTGGGCCATCCCCGCATTGTTGATCAAGACGCCGATATCAGCGTCATCGCGCAGTCGATTTTCAAGTACGCACAGGTCTGCCGAGCGGGTCAGGTCGGCGGGCAGCACCTCAACGGCCACAGTGCTTTCCTTGCGCAAGCGCAAGGCCAGCTGCTCCATGCGCGATTTGTCGCGCGCAACAAGGATGAGATCATGGCCACGACGGGCGAAACGCTCGGCGTAGGTGGCGCCAATGCCGCTGGAGGCACCGGTAATGAGTACGGTCGGACGTGTGATCATGGGGTTACCTTCATGTCGATGGTTTGGTGGGGAATACGGCGGCAGTCACATCTTGATCACGACCTTGCCCTTGGAACGTCCTTGCGCAAGGTACTCAAGCGCACCTTTTGCGTCCGCGAACGGAAATACCCGGTCGATCACCGGCTGAATTCGCTGAGCTTCCAGAAGTTTGCCGATTTCGGCGAGTTGGGCGCCGTCGGGGTGGACGAAAAGGAACGAGTATCTGACGTTCCGCTTCTTTGCCAGGCGCATGATCTTGCGGCTCATCAGCCCGAATACGAAGGTCAGGAAGACGTTCAGCCGTTTGGTACGGGCAAATGCAGCATCCAGCGGGCCGATGAGCGAGACGATCTGGCTTCCCGGTCTGAGGATGGACATGGATTTTTCAATCGCGTCGCCCCTTACGGTGCCGAGCACTGCGTCATAGCCGCGCAGCACGGTCTCGAATTCCTGGGTCTTGTAGTCCACAACCTCGTCTGCCCCCAGAGCGCGCACCAGTTCAAGGTTGCCTGTGCTGGTGGTGGTTCCCACCGTTGCACCAAGGTGTTTCGCCAGCTGAATTGCAAACGTGCCGATCCCGCCCGACCCGGCAGGAATGAATACCTTCTGCCCAGCCTGAAGATTGACGCGTTCCTTCAGCGCTTGCCATGAGGTGAGGCCGACCATCGGGATCGACGCAGCCTGTACGAAGCTCATGTTGGCCGGTTTCATCGCGGCAGCGCTCTGCGGTACCACCGCGAATTCGGCAATCGCCCCTGTGCCAAGATCGAAGATGCTGGCGAAGACAGCATCGCCTGGCTTGAAGCGGGTCACGTTACTACCAACCTCGGTCACTATGCCGGCCAGATCGCTGCCCAGGGTGGCTGGCAGCTGGAAATGCAATACAGGCTTGAACATCCCCGTCGGAATCATGTTGTCGATCGGGTTCAGGCCGGCAGCGTGAACCTGTACCAATAATTCGTCGGCCTTTAACGTGGGGCGGGGAATGTCGGCCAATCCGATGTCGGGCGACTTGCCATAGCGTTTGAAGGTTAGTGCTTTCATGGTTCGGTTATTCATCATGGGTTTTTGATACTTGTCTGTTCTGAACCGTCAGGGAGAAAGTCCCGTACCGCAGGTACAAAGGCTTGGCAATTTTGCAAGACCCCCATGACCAGAATCGGGATAGATGGTCAGTTGGGCCTTCGGCAGGCGGCGAGCCATGTCAGCTGAAAGCCTGCTGTCGACCATGAGGTCGTTGTCGCCATTGGCGACTCACACCGCCCATTGAAAAGCCAAGCAGATCGACCCTGTCGAGTCCCAATGCACGAATGAAGGCAATTGCATCACGCCCCATTATTTCTCGCGCTCATCAGTGACGCCTCCCGAACCGGTGGATGGCTCATCACCGAGGTGTTACTATCGATTTGATACAGACAATACTACCATTTCGAAGGCTGGTCACTATCAAAATAGTATGGACATGAAAAATAGTTGCGATAACCCGTGCCCGATCGCCCGCAGCCTGGCTGTTGCCGGTGACGCCTGGAGCATATTGATCCTGCGGGATGCCCATGCTGGCCTCACTCGCTTTGACCAATTCCGGAAAAGCCTGGGTATTGCGCCGACAATGCTGACCCGCCGGCTGGCGACACTGACGGAGGAGGGATTACTGGAGAAGCGGCGCTACTCGGAGCACCCGCCTCGAGAGGAGTATCTGCTGACCGCTGCGGGTCGCGATTTTCTACCTGTGCTTTTCATGATTGGTGCATGGGGGCGGCAATACCGAGGTGGTGGCAAGCTGACGCGCTTCTTCGACGCGGAAACAGGCACGGAAATTAAAGCTGTCGCCGTGGACGAGATTACAGGGGCGAAGATCGGCACTCGCCCCATGCGCATTGTTATACCTGACGAAAGCTGAGACGATCTCTGATCCCGTCGGTAGATCATTGGTCGAGCCTCAAAGCTACTATCGACCCATCATAGATAGGCGCCACGGACCGGCTTCGGCCAGGCGCAGCCCCTCCTGGCCAGATACGTTGACTTGAGCCGTCTCGGCTCTATTCACTCACCAACTGGATTATCGTCTTGCCCTTGGCGCGACCTTGAGCGTCCTGGCGAAATGCGTCGTTGACCTTATCCAGTGCAAACCATTCCGGATTCACCCGCAAGGCTGTCGAATGAAGGGCCGGTTGCTCCGTCTCCTCCATTCCGATAAGAAGCTAAATTTGCATATCAGTTGTTCCCCCAAGAGGCCCAGTGGCGATGGATCTGTTCGACAGCATGCGCATCTTCGTACGCGTCGTGGAGCGAGGGTCTTTTTCGGCAGTGGCTCGGGAGCTGAACATGGGGCAGCCGGCAGTGAGCAAGCAGGTCCGCGCTCTGGAGCAGTACCTGGGCGGGCCAGTGTTCGCCCGCAGCACCCGGCACCTGGTTCTGACCGACCAGGGGCAACGTTTCTACAGTCACTGCCAGGAAATTCTCGGCCACCTCGAAAGCGCCACGCGCAGCTTTGCCTGCGGTCAGGAGCAGATCGCTGGGCCCCTGCGCGTCGCTGCACCGGTCAGCTACGGGAGGTTATGCATAGCACCTCTGATCGGAACTTTTCTGCAGCGCTATCCCGATGTGCGGATCGATCTGCGGTTGAACGATCACAATGAAGACCTGCTCATGGAAACATCGACCTGGCGATCCGGATCGGGGTGGTGAAGAACGAGGGGCTGGTGGCTGTGTCCCTAGGCACCAGCCCCCGGCGGGTATACGCCTCGCCTACGTATCTGCAACGCCACGGCCTGCCACTCGAACCGGGTGAACTGGCAGGCCACAACTGCATCGGCTTCACCTTGCTGGAGCACTACGACCGCTGGCGCTTCACGCACAAGGCGGACGAGTTCGAGGTTGCCATCACCGGCAACGTCACCAGCAACAGCAGCGAGGCGATTCGTGAAATGGTACTCTGCGGCTTGGGCATCTCCCTGTCGCCACAATGGCTGTTCGCGGCGGACGTTGAACTTGGCAGCGTGCGTAGTGTGCTCGACGATTACCAGCCTCTCGCGCTACCAGTCAGCGCGGTGTTCAGTCGTGAGCGGCGACATTCGGCACGGGCAATGGCGTTCATCGATTTTCTCCGCGAGCACCTGCAAGTTACCCCAGGCGGAGCATAGGCCCGCGGTTGTCGGCGCAGTCGGTGAAGCTTTCGCTGTCCACAGCGTGAAAGGAGGTGTTTGATGCAACTCATCGCTCTGAAAATCGACAAGCCAGAAACGACGAACTTCATTTTTGGCCAGACGCACTTCATCAAGTCTGTCGAGGACATCCATGAAGCGCTGGTAAATGCCGTGCCAGGTATCCAGTTTGGCCTGGCCTTCTGTGAAGCGTCCGGCGAACACCTGGTGCGCTGGTCTGGCACCGATACCGCCATGATCGAGCTTGCCCAGAAAAATGCACAAGCCATTGCGGCTGGCCATAGTTTCATCATCTTTCTCGGCGATGGCTTCTATCCATTGAATGTGCTGAACACCATCAAGCTGGTTCCAGAGGTGTGCCGTATTTTTTGTGCGACAGCCAATCCGGTTGAAGTGATTCTTGCCGAGACGGGACAGGGGCGGGCAGTCCTTGGGGTAGTGGATGGTGTGTGCGCCACTGACATTGAAGGCGATGAAGACATTGTGAGACGCAAGGGCTTGTTACGACAGATCGGCTACAAATTGTGAGTTGGCGAGCGGGTACGCATGAGCGCTGCCTTGTACGATGGCCACGCTAACCAGTACTCGAATTTGATAACAAACAAGCCATTCCCGGTGAAACGAAAGCGGCGTAGCTGAGACATTGATCAGGCCCAGAAACCAAACAGCAGCAACGCCGCCACACCTAACCCGAGCGCAACCGAACACCCCCCCAACGACAGTGCTGCTCGGCCTTCCTGGTACCAGCCGTCATGGCCCAGCTGCCGTGCCGGCGCCAACAGGCTGCGCCAGTGCAGTTCCGTGTCATGAAACGCCTGCAAATGCGCCGGGTCCGCATCCAGCCAGCGGCGAAAATCGATCCGTTCGCACGCCGTCACCTGTGGGCTTTGCAAGCGCACATACCATTGCCCGGCAACACTCGCCGCTACATCCCGGCGCGAGCGGCCGGCCTGCAGCGCCTGGCCCATGTGCCGCTCGATGCTCGCCAATGGCAGATCGAGGCGGGCGGCGATGCTGGCGAAGTCCAGCTGGTCGAGGCGATTGAGCAGGAACACTTGCTGCACACGCCGTGGCAGGCGCTTCAGGGCATGCAGCAGAGCGTCGTCGGCATGATATTCGGCAGCAGGGTTTGGGTGCTCAAGGGGCAGTAGCAGACGGTTCATGGACAGCTCCTTGCTCTGGTAAGGATGAGAGGGGGCATCTTCCGTGATGCGTGATCAGCGTAGGTTAAGCGAGATTGATTCTCAAGTGCTGATTCCGCAAAGTTTTGTAATGAGCGTTCACGCCCTGAAACACCTTTGCTATCATGCGCGCCATTACGATCTTCATTAGCCTGAAGAGCCAAAAAAAAGACCCAGCAAAAAGCTGGGTCAAAAACCGTGATTAGCCTGATGAGGAGATAATCTGAGAGCGACCTAAGCTCCAGGTTATCCAGCAGATCTTGCGATCAGCTGAGTGCAATAATAATGGTTATCATTTGCAAGTCAAATGAATTTTCGCTAACCCGGTAAAAAAATTTACCGGTGCGCTTCCTTGTCCCGGCAATCGGGGCCTTTGCCGTTACCAGGCCATCACGTTCTCTCCCTTCTTTTCGTGTCTACAAACCCGGCCCCACGGTGCGTTTGTGCTCCAGCAGTGCGCGGGCCATGTCCATCATGTGCATCAGGGCGAAGGTCAGTTCGCGCTGGCTGCCGTGCTGGTGGCTGGCGGTTTCCTGCGCGGTGGCGGCGGCGCAACGCAGCAGGGCGATGGCGTGCTCCTGGGCCTGGTCGGTGGTTACGCCCTCGTGCAGGGTCCAGATCTTGTTGTCCTGGGTGGGACGCGGCGGGTTGGGGTTGAGGTAGTAGTCGAGGGCGCGGCGGGCGGCTTCGCTGTCGAGATCTGTTTCGTCGTTTTTCGGTGGTTTCATCCTGATACCTGCTAACACCAGTAGGGAAAGGGTTCAGATCGATACTAATACCTAAAGTATTTTTTTGCTTTCCGATAAATAATACTGAATGTTTATTGAGCGCTAGAAGGCAGTCCGTATCGTGCCAGCGATGAATATGGATAAATGGATTGCCCTCGTCCGTGACCGGATGGAGGAGCTAGGGCTCACTCAAGAGCAGCTTGCCGAGCGCGTTGGCGTGTCTCAAGGCAGCGTGGGGCATTGGGTGAACAAGCGGCGCCAGCCGAAGATCGAGTCGATGAACCGCACATTCGTCGAGATTGGCATGCCCCACTACAACGTCAGCCTACAGCTGCGCATTGTTGGTCAGGTTGGCGAGGAGCGCGGTATTTACGAGGTCGATGACACCGATGACGACCTGGACCTCATGCAATACATCGTGTGCTTCCGCTACCCGGTGCTGGGTTGGGATGAGCTAGGTGTTGCAGAGGGGGCGGAGCCAGGTGTGTTCGAGCAGACGGACTACCTGGCCCAGGGCAAGGCGTTCTGGCTGACTGTCGAGAATGATGCGATGAGTGCCGCCAGTGGCCGCAGTGTGCCGCAGGGCATGCGGATGTTGGTGGACCCTGGGGTAGATGCCGAGCCAGGGCGTCTGGTTATCGCTCGGCAGCCCGGCAAACCGGCGATTTTCCGTGAGTTGGCGGAGGAAGGTGGGCAACGGTACCTGAAGGCACTTAACAGCAACTACCCGGCGCTGTTGTGTGAGGATGGCTGCGAGTTTCTGGGGGTGGTCGTGCGAGTGCATGGCTCTTTCTAGATTGCCGGGGCTGCTGCGCAGCCCTTTCGCGACACGAGGCCGCTCCCACAAGTACCGCACCAACCTCAAGGCATGCACCGTACCTGTGGGAGCGGCCTTGTGTCGCGAAAGGGCCGCAAAGCGGCCCCTAGGGCTCTTACTCCACCAATTCGACCAGCACCGTCCCTTCGCTGACCATATCCCCTTCCTGGCAGAACAACGCCTTCACCGTGCCGCCATGCGGCGCACGGATGCTGTGCTCCATCTTCATGGCTTCCAGCACTACCAGCGCCGTACCCGCTTCCACCACCTGCCCCGGCTCCACCAGCACACGGACGATGCTGCCGTTCATGGGCGCGCCCAGGCCACCCTGGTGGCTGTGGCTGGCCTCGGCCTCGGCAATCGGGTCGAAGGCTTCGATGGCATGCATCTCGCCGTCCCAGTGCAAGTACAGCGTGCCACCGCGGCGGATCGCAAGGTGCTGGCGACGCACGCCAGCCTGGTCATGTACCAACTGCTCGCCTACTAGTTGCCAGGTAGACGCAGCGCTGCGCTCCAGGGCAACCGCCTGGTCCTGCCCGCCACTCACCAGGTGCAGGCTGCTGCGCGCCGGCAGGCCCAGGCGCAGGCCGTTGCGCTCGGCCCACGGCGAACTGCGGTCGTCCTCCCGCTGCTGTGCGGCCTGGCCCTGCAACCAGGCCTCGGCCGCCGCTTCCCAGAAGCCTGCTGGCAGCGCTTGAGGCGCGGGCAGCAAAACCTCCTGGTGACGCGGAATGAAGCCGGTATCCAACTCCGCTGCGGCAAATGCCGGGTGGGCGAGGATGCGGCGCAGGAAGGCGATGTTGGTCTTCAACCCGCCAATGGCAAACTCGTCGAGCATGGCCAGCAAGCGCAGGCGCGCCTGCTCGCGGTCTTCGCCCCAGGCGATCAGCTTGCCCAGCATCGGGTCGTAGAACGGCGACACCACATCGCCTTCGCTGACCCCGCTGTCCACCCGTCGCCCTTCGCCGGCTGCCGACTCGCGGTACAGCGCCAGCGTGCCGGTCGCGGGCAGGAATTCGTTGGCCGGGTCCTCGGCGTACAGGCGTACTTCGATGGCATGGCCGATCAGCGGCACCTGCTCCTGAGTGATCGGCAGGGCCTCGCCGCAGGCCACGCGAATCTGCCAGGCCACCAGGTCGAGCCCGGTAATGGCCTCGGTAACCGGGTGCTCCACCTGCAGGCGGGTGTTCATCTCCATGAAGAAGAACTCGCCACGGGCATCGAGCAGGAACTCCACGGTGCCGGCGCCCACGTAGCCGATGGCCTGGGCTGCGCGTACCGCTGCCTCACCCATGGCCCGGCGCAATTCGGCTGACAGGCCTGGCGCAGGGGCTTCTTCCACCACCTTCTGGTGACGGCGCTGGATCGAGCAGTCCCGCTCGTTGAGGTACAGGCAGTTGCCGTGCTGGTCGGCGAATACCTGGATTTCCACGTGGCGCGGCTTGAGCACGTACTTCTCCACCAGCATGCGCGCATCACCGAACGACGACTGCGCCTCACGCTGGGCCGAGGCCAGGGCGTCGGCCAGCTGGCTTTCTTCCTCGACCACTTTCATGCCCTTGCCACCGCCGCCGGCGCTGGCTTTGAGCAGCACCGGGTAGCCGATGCGTTCGGCGGCGGCGCGGAAGGTGTCCAGGTCCTGGGCTTCGCCGTGGTAGCCCGGCACCAGCGGCACGCCGGCGGCTTCCATCAGCGCCTTGGCCGCCGATTTGCTGCCCATGGCGTCGATGGCGCTGGCCGGTGGGCCGAGGAAGATCAGCCCGGCTTCTTCGATGGCGCGGGCGAAGCCTGCGTTCTCGGACAGGAAGCCATAGCCCGGGTGGATGGCCTGGGCGCCACTGGCCTTGGCGGCGGCCAGCAGCTTGTCGACCAGCAGGTAGCTTTCGGCGGCCTTGGTGCCGCCGAGGTCGACGCGGATATCGGCTTCGCGGCTATGCCGGGCGTCACGGTCGGTGGCGCTGTGCACGGCGACAGTGGTCAGGCCCATGGCCTTGGCGGTGCGCATCACTCGGCAGGCGATTTCGCCGCGGTTGGCAACCAGCAGGGTGGTCAAAGCGGGGCGGCTCATGGGCGCGGCTCCTTCTTGTCGTCGGTTTGCCAGGCGGGGCGGCGTTTTTCCAGGAAGGCGCGCAGGCCCTCCTGGCCTTCGGCGCTGACGCGGATGCGGGCGATGGTGTTTTCGCAGTAGCGGCGCAGAGCCGGGCTGAGTTCGCCGTCGTCCACTTCGCGCAGCAGGTCCTTGGTGGCGCGCAGCGCTTGCGGGCTGTTCTGCAGCAGGTTGGCCACCCAGGCTTCGACCTGGGCGTCCAGTTCGCTGGCCGGGTATACCTCGGCCAGCAGGCCCAGCTCGCGGGCCCGTACACCGCTGAAACGCTCGGCGGTGAGGGCATAGCGGCGCGCGGCACGCTCACCGATGGCCTTGACCACGAACGGGCTGATCACCGCCGGGGCCAGGCCGATGCGCACTTCCGACAGGCACAGCTGGGCGTCTTCGGCACCGATGGCCATGTCGCAGCAGCTGATCAGGCCCAGCGCGCCGCCAAAGGCCGCGCCTTGCACCACGGCCAGGGTCGGCGCCTTGAGGCGGTGCAGGGCGTACATCAGCTCGCCCAGCTCGCGGGCATCATCCAGGTTGGTGTTGAAGTCCAGCTGCGCCGACTGCTGCATCCAGGCCAGGTCGGCGCCGGCGCTGAAGTGCCGGCCACGGCCGCGCAGCAGCACGAAGCGCAGGCTGGCGTCCTCGGCCAGCTGGTCGAGGGCGACGATCAGCTCGCGGATCATCAAGGCGTTGAAGGCGTTGTTCTTGTCCTCGCGGCTCAGCCACAGGGTGGCGAAGCCGCGCGGGTCGCGGATCACTTCGAGGGTGCTGAAATCGCTCATGGGTCACATCCGGAAAATGCCGAAGCGGCTCTGTTCGATCGGTGCGTTCAGCGCGGCAGACAACGCCAGGCCGAGCACGTCGCGGGTCTGTGCCGGGTCGATGACACCGTCGTCCCACAGGCGGGCGCTGGAGTAGTAGGGGTGGCCCTGGTGCTCGTACTGGTCAAGGATCGGCTGCTTGAGCCGGGCTTCGTCTTCGGCGCTGAACGGGTGGCCACTGCGCTCGCTCTGTTCGCGCTTGACCTGGGCCAGCACGCCGGCGGCCTGTTCGGCCCCCATCACGCCAATCCGCGCGTTGGGCCACATCCACAGGAAGCGCGGGTCGTAGGCACGGCCGCACATGCCGTAGTTGCCGGCACCGAAGCTGCCACCGATGATCACCGTGAACTTTGGCACCTGGGCACAGGCCACGGCGGTGACCAGCTTGGCACCATGCTTGGCGATGCCGCCTTCTTCGTACTTTTTGCCGACCATGAAGCCGGTGATGTTCTGCAGGAACAGCAGCGGGATGCCGCGCTGGCAGGCCAGCTCGATGAAGTGCGCGCCTTTTTGCGCGGCCTCGGCGAACAGGATGCCGTTGTTGGCCAGGATCGCCACCGGGTAGCCGTGCAGGTGGGCGAAGCCGCACACCAGGGTGGTACCGAACAGCGCCTTGAATTCATCGAACACCGAGCCGTCGACCAGGCGCGCGATCACCTCGCGCACGTCGAACGGTTGCTTGGCATCGGCCGGTACCACGCCGTACAACTCGTCGGCGGCGTACAGGGGGGCCACCGGGGCCTGGCGCTGCAGCTTGCCCAGCTTGCGCCAGTTGAGGTTGGCCACGCTGCGTCGGGCCAGGGCCAGGGCATGTTCGTCGTTGTCGGCATAGTGGTCGGCCACGCCGCTGGTGCGGCAGTGCACATCGGCGCCGCCGAGGTCTTCGGCGCTGACCACTTCACCGGTGGCGGCTTTCACCAGCGGCGGGCCGGCGAGGAAGATGGTCGCCTGCTGGCGCACCATGATCGCTTCGTCGGCCATTGCTGGCACGTACGCGCCGCCCGCGGTGCACGAACCCATCACCACGGCGATCTGCGGAATGCCCAGTGCGCTCATGTTGGCCTGGTTGAAGAAGATCCGCCCGAAGTGCTCGCGGTCGGGGAACACTTCGTCCTGGCGCGGCAGGTTGGCGCCACCCGAGTCCACCAGGTAGATGCACGGTAGGCGGTTCTGCAGGGCGATGGTCTGCGCCCGCAGGTGCTTCTTCACTGTCAGCGGGTAGTAGGAACCGCCTTTGACCGTGGCGTCGTTGGCCACGATCATGCATTCCACGCCTTCGACGCGACCGATGCCGGCGATCACGCCGGCAGCGGGCACGTCTTCGCCATATACCTCATGGGCGGCCAGCTGGCCGATTTCGAGGAACGGCGAGCCCGGGTCCAGCAGGCGGTCGATACGCTCGCGTGGCAGCAGCTTGCCACGCGAAGTGTGCCGCTCCTGGGCCTTGGGCCCACCGCCCTGGGCCACCTGGGCGAGCAGACCGCGCAGGGCCTGGACCTGTTCGAGCATGGCCGCGCTGTTGCCGGCGAACTCCGCCGAACGCGGGTTGATCTGGGTGTGCAAGGTAGCCATGTGCGCCCGTCCCTTGTGCTCAGCGGGTTTCGTTGAACAGTTCGCGGCCGATCAGCATCCGGCGGATTTCGCTGGTGCCGGCACCGATCTCGTACAGTTTGGCGTCGCGCAGCAGGCGGCCCGCCGGGAATTCGTTGATATAGCCGTTGCCGCCGAGAATCTGGATCGCCTCCAGGGCCATTTGCGTGGCGCGCTCGGCGGTGTACAGGATCACTCCGGCGGCGTCCTTGCGGGTGGTCTCGCCACGGTCGCAGGCCTGGGCCACGGCATACAGGTAGGCGCGGCTGGCGTTGAGCTGGGTGTACATGTCGGCGATCTTGCCCTGGATCAGCTGGAACTCGCCGATGCTCTGGCCGAACTGCTTGCGGTCGTGGATGTAGGGCACTACCAGGTCCATGCAGCTTTGCATGATGCCGGTCGGCCCGCCCGACAGCACCACGCGCTCGTAGTCCAGGCCGCTCATCAACACGCGCACGCCACCGTTGAGCTGGCCGAGGATGTTTTCTGCCGGCACTTCCACGTCGTCGAAGAACAGCTCACAGGTGTTCGAGCCGCGCATGCCCAGCTTGTCGAACTTGTTGCTGCGGCTGAAGCCTTTCCAGTCACGCTCGACGATGAACGCGGTGATGCCGTGCGCGCCCTTGTCCAGGTCGGTCTTGGCGTAGATCACGTAGGTGTTGGCGTCAGGGCCATTGGTGATCCAGGTCTTGCTGCCGTTGAGCACGTAGCGGTCGCCGCGCTTCTCGGCGCGCAGTTTCATCGATACCACGTCGGAGCCGGCGTTGGGCTCGCTCATGGCCAGGGCGCCGATGTGCTCGCCGCTGATCAGCTTGGGCAGGTACTTGAGCTTCTGCTCGTGGCTGCCGTTGCGGTTGATCTGGTTGACGCAGAGGTTGGAGTGGGCACCGTAGGACAGCGCCACCGAGGCCGAGCCACGGCTGATTTCTTCCATCGACACCACGTGGGCCAGGTAGCCCAGGCCGGCACCGCCGTACTCTTCCGGCACGGTGATGCCCAGCAGGCCCATGTCGCCGAACTTGCGCCACATATCAGCAGGGAACAGGTTGTCGTGGTCGATTTGCGCGGCGCGCGGGGCCAGTTCAGCGGCGACGAAGGTGCGCACCTGGTCGCGGAGCATGTCGATGGTTTCGCCCAGGGCGAAGTTCAGGGAGGGGTAATGCATGCTGGGGCACCTTGTTGTTCTTGAAATTGGGTAACACCGTAGCTCAAGGGCTATCCACCGGCCCTGTGGGAGCGGGTACGCCGACAAACCCGATGTCGTTTTCACCTTTACGTTAACGTAAACATGCGGACGACCACTGTCAATCTACTCGTCACCTTTACGTAAACGTAAATCTGCGCCAGAGTATTCCCCGCTTGCTTCAGTCGTGCCCAGAACAACCACAAGAAGGGACACCCATGAGTCAACCAAGCTATACCTGCGGTCGCCAGGACCAACCCTTGCTGACCCAGACCATCGGCCAGGCCTTCGATGCCACCGTGGCCCGTTGCGCCGACAGCGAGGCCCTGGTGTCGCGCCATCAGGGCCTGCGCTACAGCTGGCGGCAGCTGGCCGGGCAGGTCGAGGTGCATGCCCGCGCCTTGATGGCCTTGGGCGTTAACACCGGCGACCGGGTCGGCATCTGGTCACCCAACTGCGCCCAGTGGTGCATCCTGCAGCTGGCCAGCGCCAAGGTCGGTGCCATCCTGGTCAACATCAACCCGGCCTATCGCGTGGGCGAGCTCGAATACGTGCTGCGCCAGTCCGGCTGCCGCTGGCTGGTGTGTGCCGACGCCTTCAAGACGTCCGACTACCACGCCATGGTCCAGGAACTGGCGCCGGAGCTGACCAGCGCCACCCCGGGTGAAATGGCCAGTGAACGCCTGCCCGACCTGCGTGGTGTGGTCAGCCTGGCCGCCAACCCGCCGACAGGCTTCCTGCCTTGGCAAGCGTTGGCCGAGCGGGCAGGGCAAACCTCTGTCGAGGCCTACGCGGCGCGCCAGCAAAGCCTGCAGTTCGACCAGCCGGTGAACATCCAGTACACCTCCGGCACCACCGGCGCGCCGAAGGGCGCCACGCTCAGCCACTACAACATCCTCAACAACGGCTTCATGGTCGGCGCCAGCCTGGGCCTGAGCGCACGTGACCGCATGGTGATCCCGGTGCCGCTGTACCACTGCTTCGGCATGGTCATGGCCAACCTCGGCTGTATCACCCATGGCAGCACCATGATCTACCCCAACGACGCCTTCGACGCCGAGCTCACCCTGCGCGCCGTGGCCGAAGAGCGCGCCAGCATCCTCTATGGCGTGCCGACCATGTTCATCGCCATGCTCGACCACCCCGCGCGTGCGCAAATGGACCTGTCGACCCTGCGCAGCGGCATCATGGCCGGCGCCACCTGCCCGATCGAGGTAATGCGCCGGGTCATCGACCAGATGCACATGGCTGAAGTGCAGATCGCCTACGGCATGACCGAAACCAGCCCGGTGTCGCTGCAGACCGGCCCGGACGACAGCCTGGAGCTGCGCGTGACCACCGTTGGCCGCACCCAGCCGCAGCTGGAGAACAAGCTGGTGGACGCCGACGGCTGCATCGTCCCGCGCGGCGAGATTGGCGAGCTGTGCACCCGCGGCTACAGCGTGATGCTCGGCTACTGGGACAACCCCCAGGCCACGGCGGATGCCATCGACCCGGCCGGCTGGATGCACTCGGGCGACCTGGCGGTGATGGACGAGCACGGCTACGTACGCATCGTCGGGCGCAACAAGGACATGATCATTCGCGGCGGCGAGAACATCTACCCGCGTGAGCTGGAAGAATTCTTCTACACCCACCCGGCTGTGGCCGATGCGCAGGTGATCGGCATTCCGTGCAGCCGTTATGGCGAGGAGATCGTCGCCTGGATCAAGCTGCACCCGGGGCACACTGCCACGGTCGAAGAGCTGCAGGGCTGGTGCAAGGCGCGCATTGCACACTTCAAGGTGCCGCGGCATATCCGCTTTGTCGACGAGTACCCGATGACGGTGACGGGCAAGGTGCAGAAGTTCCGCATGCGCGAGATCAGTGTGGCGGAGATTTCGGCTGCAACTGCTGGTTGATGTACTGATGCTACCGGCCCTTTCGCGGGTGAACCCGCTCCCACAGGTACAGCGCCGCGTTCGAGGTTGGCGCGGTCCCTGTGGGAGCGGGTTCACCCGCGAAAGGGCCGGTCCTGCCTTCACCAGTTCCTGGTCTACCCTTAAGCCTTCACCGGTGGTTCCTGGCTCGGCGGGTCGCCCACCGTCGGCGGCACGGTCGGCTTGATCGGCAGCTCGTCCGGGTCTTGTTCCGGCACGGGCGGCGGCAAGCTCGGGTCGTCGATGTTGGGGTCGGGTGTCTCCGGTGGAATAGGAATGTTCATGGCCTGACCTCGCATGGGTAATTGAAGAGGTGCTGCAGGCTTCGACCCCTGGCAGTTGCCGTTCGCTCAATTTTTTTGAACCCCACGCCTGTGCCCGGCTCTGAACCCTTACTGCCACCAGCCTGAGGGAGCAAGGTCCGATGTCACGAAACGAGCCCTTCGAAAGCGTGCCCATGGCCAACGATCACCCGGACCAGGCCATCAGCCTGTCCCAGGCGCTGCTGGCGCCGCGCATCGTGATTGAAGACACCCAACCCGTGCTCGAAGCCGGCACCTTCGCCGCCAAGGCCATCAGTGGCCAACCGGTGGCGGTCAGCAGCAAGGTCTACAGCGACGGCCATGACCGCCTGGTAGTAGTGCTCAACTGGCGCCAGGCCCATAGCCGGCGCTGGCATTGCGTGCCCATGCAGTCGCCGGGCAACGACCTGTGGCTGGCCGAGTTCACCCCCACCGAACTGGGCCCGCACCTGTTCAGCATCGAGGCCTGGATCGACCCGTTCGCCACCTATTGCCACGACCTGGAGAAGAAGTACCACGCCGGTGTCGAGGTAAGGCTGGAGCTGGAAGAAGGCCGGCTGATGCTGGGCAAGGGCATCGAGTTGTGCAACGGCGCCCTGCGCGAGGAACTCGAAGCCGTGCGGCAGCGCCTGCCCACGCTAAGTGCCGATGACCAGGTGGCGCTGTTCCTCGACCCCGCCACCGCCCGCCTGATGAGCGACGCCGAGCACCGTAGCTACCTGGCCCGCAGCTGCGAGTTCCCTGTCGATGTCGACCGCCCGGCGGCGCAGTTCGCCAGCTGGTACGAGCTGTTCCCGCGCTCGATCACCGACAGCCCAGAGCGCCACGGCACCTTCAATGATGTGCACGCGCGCCTGCCGATGATCCGCGACATGGGCTTCGACGTGCTGTACTTCCCGCCCATCCACCCCATCGGCATGCAGCACCGCAAGGGCCGTAACAACGCCCTGAAAGCCGAGCCGGGTGACCCGGGCAGCCCGTATGCCATCGGCAGCCCGGAAGGCGGCCACGAGGCGATCCACCCGCAACTGGGCAGCCGCGACGACTTCCGCCGCCTGGTGGCCGCGGCGGCCGAACATGGCCTGGAAATCGCCCTCGACTTCGCCATCCAGTGCTCACAGGACCACCCCTGGCTCAAGGAGCACCCCGGCTGGTTCAGCTGGCGCCCGGACGGCACCATCCGCTATGCCGAGAACCCGCCGAAGAAATACCAGGACATCGTCAACCTCGACTTCTACGCACCCGACGCCGTGCCCTCGCTGTGGCTGGCCCTGCGTGACGTGGTGGTCGGTTGGGTCAAGGAGGGCGTGAAAACCTTCCGCGTCGACAACCCGCACACCAAGCCGCTGCCGTTCTGGCAATGGCTGATCGCCAATGTGCGCAGCCGGAACCCGGATGTCATCTTCCTCGCCGAAGCCTTCACCAAGCCGGCGATGATGGCCCGCCTGGGCAAGGTCGGGTACGCGCAGAGCTATACCTACTTCACCTGGCGCAACCACAAACAGGAACTGCGCGAGTACTTCGAGCAGCTCAACCAGCCGCCATGGAGCCAGTGCTACCGGCCCAACTTCTTCGTCAACACCCCCGACATCAACCCGTACTTCCTGCACACCTCTGGCCGCGCCGGCTTCCTCATTCGCGCGGCGCTGGCGGCCATGGGGTCGGGCCTGTGGGGCATGTACTCGGGGTTCGAACTGTGCGAAGGCACGCCGCTGCCGGGCAAGGAGGAGTACCTGGATTCGGAGAAGTACGAAATCCGTCCGCGCGATTTCAGCCAGCCCGGCAATATCATCGCCGAGATCGCCCAGCTCAACCGCATCCGCCGGCAGAATCGCGCCTTGCAGACCCACCTGGGCGTGGCGTTCTTCAACTGCTGGAACGACAACATCCTGTACTTCGCCAAGCGCACGCCCGAGCGCGACAACTACATCCTGGTGGCAATCAGCCTCGACCCGCACAACGCCCAGGAGGCGCATTTCGAGCTGCCGCTGTGGGAGCTGGGGCTGGACGACAATGCCGAAACCCATGGTGAGGACCTGATGAACGGCCATCGCTGGTCGTGGTATGGCAAGACCCAGTTCATGCGTATCGAACCCTGGCACCTGCCGTTCGGTATCTGGCGCATCGAAAAGGTCCGTTAGGGCTTGATTACTGGGGGCTGCACAGCAGCCCCAAAACCAGGCAACACGATCCACAGAAATGAAAGGAGTCGCACATGGCCAAGCGTTCCCGCCCGACAGCCTTCATTGACGACCCGCTGTGGTACAAGGACGCCGTCATCTACCAGCTGCACATCAAGTCGTTCTTCGATTCGAACAACGACGGCATCGGCGATTTCGCCGGCCTGATCAGCAAGCTCGACTACATCGCCGAGCTGGGCGTCAACACCCTGTGGCTGCTGCCGTTCTATCCCTCGCCACGCCGGGACGACGGCTACGATATCGCCGAATACAAGGCCGTGCACCCCGACTACGGCAACCTGGCCGATGCCCGCCGCTTCATCGCCGAGGCGCACAAACGCGGCCTGCGGGTGATCACCGAGCTGGTCATCAACCACACCAGTGACCAGCACCCTTGGTTCCAGCGCGCCCGCCATGCCAAGCGCGGCAGCAAGGCGCGGGACTTCTACGTGTGGTCGGATGACGACCAGAAGTACGACGGCACGCGCATCATCTTCCTCGACACCGAGAAGTCCAACTGGACCTGGGACCCGGTCGCCGGCCAGTACTTCTGGCACCGCTTCTACTCGCACCAGCCCGACCTCAACTTCGACAATCCGCAAGTGCTCAAGGCAGTGATCGGGGTCATGCGCTTCTGGCTCGACCTGGGTGTCGATGGCCTGCGCCTGGACGCCATCCCCTACCTGATCGAGCGCGACGGCACCAACAACGAGAACCTCGCCGAAACCCACGACGTGCTCAAGGCGATCCGCGCCGAAATCGATGCCAACTACCCCGACCGCATGCTGCTGGCCGAGGCCAACCAGTGGCCCGAGGACACCCGCCCATACTTCGGCGAAGGCGAGGGCGACGAATGCCACATGGCCTTCCACTTCCCGTTGATGCCGCGTATGTACATGGCCCTGGCCATGGAGGACCGTTTCCCGATCACCGACATCCTGCGCCAGACTCCGGAAATCCCCGCCAACTGCCAATGGGCGATCTTCCTGCGCAACCACGATGAGCTGACTCTGGAAATGGTCACCGACCGCGAGCGCGACTACCTGTGGAACTACTACGCCGAAGACCGTCGCGCGCGCATCAACCTGGGCATTCGCCGGCGCCTGGCGCCGTTGCTGCAGCGCGACCGCCGGCGCATCGAACTGCTCACCAGCCTGCTGCTGTCGATGCCAGGCACGCCAACCCTGTACTACGGCGACGAACTGGGCATGGGCGACAACATCTACCTGGGCGACCGCGACGGCGTGCGCACCCCCATGCAGTGGTCGCCGGACCGCAACGGCGGCTTCTCCCGCGCCGACCCGCAACGCCTGGTGCTGCCGCCGATCATGGACCCGTTGTATGGTTACCAGACCGTCAACGTCGAGGCCCAGGCCAGCGACCCGCACTCCCTGCTGAACTGGACCCGGCGCATGCTGGCGGTGCGCAAGCAGCAGAAGGCCTTTGGCCGCGGCAGCCTGCGCACCCTCACGCCGAACAACCGGCGCATCCTCGCCTACCTGCGCGAGTACACCGACGCCGATGGCAACACCGAGGTCATCCTGTGCGTGGCCAACGTCTCCCGCGCCGCCCAGGCGGCGGAACTGGAATTGTCACAATTTGCCGACAAAGTACCGGTGGAGATGCTCGGCGGCAGCGCCTTCCCGCCGATCGGCCAACTGCCGTTCCTGCTGACCTTGCCACCCTACGCCTTCTACTGGTTCCTGCTGGCCAGCCACGACCGCATGCCCAGCTGGCACATCCAGGCCACCGAGGGGTTACCCGAACTGACCACGCTGGTACTGCGCAAACGCATGGAAGAACTACTGCAAGCCCCCGCCAGCGATACCCTGCAAAGCGCCATCCTGCCGCAGTATCTGCCCAAGCGCCGCTGGTTCGCCGGCAAGGAAGGGCCGATCGACGCAGTGCGCCTGTGCTACGGCGTGCGCTTCGGCACGGCCACCACGCCGGTGCTACTCGGTGAAATAGAAGTGCTCAGCGATGGTGTGGCCAACCGCTACCAACTGCCGTTCGGGTTGCTGCCCGAGGAACAGATCAACACTGCGCTGCCGCAGCAGCTGGCCCTGGCGCGGGTGCGCCGTGCCCATCAGGTTGGCCTGATCACCGACGCCTTTGTCCTCGAGCCGTTCATCCGCGCGGTGCTGCGTGCTTGTGCGGATGGCCTGCATCTGCCTTGTGGCAACGGCGAGGGCGAGCTGTGCTTCGAGAGCACGCAGCAGTTGGCGGGCCTGGCGTTGAACGAAGAAAGTAGCGTGCGCTACCTCAGCGCCGAGCAGTCCAACAGCTCGGTGGTGATCGGCGACCATGTGGTACTCAAGCTGATCCGCCGGGTCAACCCGGGCGTGCACCCGGAGCTGGAAATGAGTGCCTACCTGACCGCCGCAGGCTTTGCCAATATTTCGCCGTTGCTGGGCTGGGTCAGCCGGGTGGACGAGCAGGGCGCGCCACACCTGCTGATGATCGCCCAGGGCTACCTGAGCAACCAGGGTGATGCCTGGGCCTGGACCCAGAACACCCTGGAGCGGGCCATCCGCGACCAGATGGAGCCTTCCAGCCTCGACGCCGAGGCCCATACCGACGCGCTGGCCGAACTCACCGGCTTTGCCGCCTTGCTCGGTCAGCGCCTGGGCGAGATGCACCTGCTGCTGGCCGCACCGACCAATGACGAGGCGTTCCAGCCGCGCCCAAGCGATGCCGACGACAGCGAACGCTGGAGTACGCAGATCAGTGCCGAGCTTACCCATGCCCTCGACCTGCTGGCCCAGCACCGCGACAGCCTCGACAGCGACAGCCAGGCGCTGGTCGATGACTTGCAGCAACAGCGCGACGGCCTGGCCCAGCACATTGCCAACCTGACCTGGCAGGCCCAGGGTGGCCTGCTGATGCGCGTGCACGGCGACCTGCACCTGGGCCAGGTGCTGGTGGTGCAGGGCGATGCCTACCTCATCGATTTCGAAGGTGAACCGGCCCGGCCGCTGCAAGAGCGCCGGGCAAAACACAGCCCGTACAAGGATGTCAGCGGCGTGCTGCGATCCTTCGACTATGCTGCTGCCATGATCTTGCGCAACGCGTCTGCGGTCGACCTTTCCGACCCGGCACGTCAAGCCCGGCAACGTGTTGCCCGGCAGTACCTGCACCAGTCGCGGCATGCCTTTGTCGAAGCTTATGGCCTGGCCACCGCAGCCATGCCGCACGCCTGGCAGCAGGCTGAGGGCGAGCGTGCCGCACTGGAGCTGTTCTGCCTGGAAAAAGCCGCCTACGAAATCACATACGAAGCCGAGAACCGTCCGAGTTGGCTGGCCGTGCCTTTGCATGGCCTGCATGGACTGATCAGTACCTGGGGAGAGTGATAGATGAATGCAACCACGCGTGAAAACGGCGGCCTTCGGCACCGGGACCTCGACGCCCTGGCCCGCGCCGAGCACGCCGATCCATTTGCGGTGCTCGGCCCCCATGGCGATGGCGCGGGCGGGCAGGTGATCCGCGTCTTCCTGCCCAATGCCCTGAATGTGCGCATTCTGGCCCGGCATGACGGGCGCATCCTCACCGAAATGGAGCAGGGCAGCCTGCCCGGATTGTTCACCGCGCACCTGGATGAGGCGCACCCGTACCTGCTGCAGATCGGCTGGGCCGGCGGCGAGCAGGTCACCGAAGACCCCTATAGCTTCGGCCCGCAACTGGGCGACATGGACCTGTACCTGTTCGCCGAAGGCAACCACCGCGACCTGTCCGGGCGCTTCGGCGCCCAGCCGATCCAGGCCGAGGGTATCGACGGCGTGTGCTTTTCGGTGTGGGCGCCGAACGCGCGTCGGGTGTCGGTGGTGGGTGACTTCAACAACTGGGATGGCCGCCGCCACCCCATGCGCCTGCGCCATAGCGCCGGGGTGTGGGAGTTGTTCGTGCCGCGTCTGGGCGTGGGCGAAACCTACAAGTTCGAAGTGCTGGGCAAGGACGGCATACTGCCCCTGAAGGCCGACCCGCTGGCGCGCGCCAGCGAACTGCCGCCGAGCACCGCCTCCAAGGTTGCGGGGGCGCTCAGCCACGCCTGGCAAGACCACGACTGGATGGCGCAACGCGCGCAGCGCCATGCCTACAACGCGCCGTTGTCGATCTACGAGCTGCACCCGGGGTCGTGGCGCTGCGAGCTGGATGAGGCGGGCGAAGTCGGGCGCTATTACAACTGGCGCGAGCTGGCCGAGCGCCTGGTGCCGTACGTTCAGGAGCTGGGCTTCACCCACATCGAACTGCTGCCGATCATGGAGCACCCGTTCGGCGGCTCCTGGGGTTACCAGCCGCTGTCGCTGTTCGCGCCCACCTCGCGCTACGGCAGTGCCGAGGACTTTGCCGCCTTCGTCGACGCCTGCCACCAGGGCGGCATTGGCGTGCTGCTCGACTGGGTGCCGGCGCATTTCCCCACCGACGAACACGGCCTGGCGCGTTTCGACGGCACCGCCCTGTACGAATACGACAACCCCCTGGAGGGCTACCACCAGGACTGGAATACGCTGATCTACAACCTTGGCCGTAACGAAGTGCGCGGCTTCATGATGGCCTCGGCGCTGCACTGGCTGAAGCACTTCCACATCGATGGCCTGCGCGTCGATGCGGTGGCCTCGATGCTGTACCGTGACTATTCACGCAAGGCCGGCGAATGGGTGCCCAACCGCCATGGCGGGCGCGAGAACCTGGAGGCCATTGACTTCATCCGCCACCTCAACGGCGTGGCGGCCCACGAGGCCCCGGGCGCGCTGATCATCGCCGAGGAGTCCACCGCATGGCCCGGCGTCAGCCAGCCGACCCAGCAGGGCGGCCTGGGCTTTGCCTACAAGTGGAACATGGGCTGGATGCATGACACCTTGCATTACATGCAGAACGATCCGGTGCACCGCACCTACCATCACAACGAGATGAGCTTCGGGCTCATATATGCCTATTCCGAGCATTTCATCCTGCCCATCTCCCACGACGAAGTGGTGCACGGCAAGCATTCGCTGATCGACAAGATGCCCGGCGACCGCTGGCAGAAGTTCGCCAACCTGCGCGCCTACCTCACGTTCATGTGGGCGCACCCAGGCAAGAAGCTGCTGTTCATGGGTTGCGAGTTTGGCCAGTGGCGTGAATGGGACCACGACAGCGAGCTGGACTGGTACCTGCTGCAGTACCCGGAACACCAGGGGGTGCAGCGTCTGGTAGCTGACCTCAACCGCCTGTACCGCGAAGTGCCGGCGCTGCACGAGCAGGATTGTCAGGCGCAGGGTTTCCAGTGGCTGATTGGTGACGATGCGCAGAACAGCGTGTATGCCTGGCTGCGCTGGAGCAGCAGTGGCGAGCCGGTGCTGGTGGTGGCCAACTTCACCCCGGTGCCGCGTGAGGGGTATCGCATTGGCGTGCCGTTCGGTGACCGCTGGCAGGAACTGCTGAACAGTGATGCCGAGCTGTATGCCGGGTCGAATGTCGGCAACCTGGGGGTGGTGGAGAGTGAGGAAGTGGCCAGCCATGGCCAGCCGCTGTCGCTGGCCCTGAACCTGCCGCCGCTTGGGGTTCTGATAATGAAGCCAGCCTGATGTGTTGCTTGTCCTGGCCTCTTCGCGGGTAAACCCGCTCCCACAAGGACCGCACAGGGTCCGAAGCTTGTGCAATATCTGTGGGAGCGGGTTTACCCGCGAAGAGGCCGGGCCTGCCTACCAGCGCATCCGCACCCCAAGGCTGCCAATCAACCCGTTCAAATCATTGTCATCCACATCACTGCTGTAATCGGCACTGACAAACAGCGCCACCGTGGGCGTCACCCGCGCCACCAGCCCCAGGCCCAGTTCCACTGTGGTCGAGTAGCGCGAGCTGGAGATCTTGTCGACCTGGTCCAGCTTCACCTCATCGGCATTGCTGAAGTCATACCACACGTTGGTCCGCACATAGGGCTCGATCGGCATGCCGCGTACTTCATAACGCCCGGACAACCTGGCGCCGACCCGGCCGCTCCAGCTCGGCTGGCTGTCGAAGGCTTGCAAGGTTTCTTCCTGCGCCCGGTTGCCGGGGAAGAACTGCTGGTTGATCAACTGCGCCTGCGGCTCGATTACCCAGCCGCCACCCAGGCCGATGGGGATGCCGCCTTCCAGCGAGAAGGTCATCGCGTGGCCGCTGTCGTCCAGCCGCTGGCCGTTTTCGCCACGGCCATTGACGTCGATGCGCGAGCCCATGGCCACGGCGTCAAGGTGCCAGCCCTGTTCATGGGTCATGCTCCAGTACACTCCCAGGCTTTCTCCGCTCAGGTTCACCGCGTTGCGCTGCTTGTCGCCCAGTAGCCGGCGTATGCCGTTGAAGTTGGTCTGCAGGTTGTTCTGCCCGACGAAGATACCCGCGCGGTGCACATTGCCTGCTGCAGTTTCACGCACGAACAGGTCCGGGCCGATCAGCAGTTGCTGGCTGGGTGCTTCCAGCTGGTCTGGTGGTTGCGCACCATTGCGCGAGGCGGTCGGAAAGAACTGCGCCCACTGGCTGGCAACCAGGTCCACTGCAGCCTGCCCGTGGCGCTCGCTCATCTTTTGTGAAAACGCATTCAAGGTATCGATACTCAAGCCACTGGCGCTGACCGGGTCGAGCGACAGCTGTGGTACTGCCGGTTGTAGCAGGAAGCCGGGCGAGGTCGGGTCGTCCTGCAGTTCATACGCGATAGTTTCCACCGGGGTTGCCAGAAGCAGCGACGTGGAAACCGCGTAGAAAATGCTGTCGAAGCGCAAGGGGTTCGAGGTGCTTTTCATGGCGGATCTCCTTTGTTTTTGTGTTACAGCCCTAGGACCTGGCCTGTTGTCACGAGCTGTACGGCAAAAACAGTGGGCGACCCAAACCAGCACGCCAGCTTTCGCGGACGCGCACGAAGGCGCGAGCTAGAGGCCCGGCGCGAGATTTCTACTGCTTGATAATGATCAGCTAAGGAGAGGTCGCCGCTTGCGTCAAGAAAGTGTGAAGGCAGCGTCCATGTTCCGTGCTATGGCACAAATCTTTGTTTTATCGAGTGAAATAAAGAGAGATAGCGGTGTTCGTTATTTGCCGCCTGGCGGCTATGAAGAATCATTGCTACAGCCTGACTTCGACCGCCAACGGCAGGTGATCTGACAAGTGCGACCAAGGTTTGTGCCCCAGAATCCGTGGCCCATGGCTTTCGGCGTTACGCAGGTAGACGCGATCCAGGCGCAGTAGCGGCAGGCGTGCAGGGTAGGTGCGGGCCAGGTGGCCGTGGTGGCGCTCGAAGGCCTCGTGCAGGTCGCGCTGCAGGCCCAGGGTGCGGTTGCCGTGGGATTTCCAGTCATTGAAGTCGCCGGCGATGATCACCGGAGCGTCGGCGGGCAGGGATTCGAGCAGCTTGCGCAGCAGTTGCAGCTGCTTCTGGCGGTGGCTTTCCAGCAACGACAGGTGTACGCAGATGGCATGCACCTGGCGCTGCCCGGGTACGTCAAGGATGCAGTGCAGCAGGCCACGGCGTTCGGGGCCGGTGATCGATACGTCGAGGTTGCGGTGTTCGATGATCGGGTATCTGGACAGTAGCGCGTTGCCATGGTGGCCGTCGGGGTAGACCGCGTTGCGGCCGTAGGCAAAGTCGCTCCACATGCTGTCGGCGAGAAATTCATACTGGGAAGTCTGCGGCCAGCCGGGGTAGCGCGCGGCGTGGCGGTCATGGCTGCCGAGCACTTCCTGGAGGAACACGATGTCGGCCTGGGTGCTGCGCACCGCCTCGCGCAGTTCCGGCAGGATGAAGCGCCGGTTGAAGGCGGTGAAGCCCTTGTGGGTATTCACCGTCAACACCCGCAGCCGCTGCACTGCCGGGGCCTGGTTGACGCTGGCGAAACCTTTACTGCCGGCTTCGGGGTTCACGGTTACTCCTGTTGGTGTTCCTGAATAAATTGACCAAACCCTGTGGGAGCCTGGGGCGGTCAAAATTTACGACCTGCCTGCGCCATTACGGTTCACTCCTCATCGCGTTGCAACACCATCAGCAGCAACGACCGCCCCTTCACCTCGAAGGTGCTGTCGAAGTGCAGATGCTGCCCCTTGCGCAGCTCTGGCCGGTCGGTATCGACCAGGCAGCTCCAGTAATCCCCGTCGGGTACCGCCGGCAACTCGAACGGTACGATGTCATGGTGGGCATTGACGATCAGCAGCACGGTGGCCTCGGCGCCTGGCCGGGCAATGCCGCTGACCTGCGCGCGGCCATCGATCAGCATGCCCAGGCAACGCCCGTGCGGGTCTTCCCATTGCTCCACGCTCATCTCGTTGCCATCCGGTGCCAGCCAGGTCACGTCCTTGACCCCGATTGCCTCATTGTAGTCGCCCACCAGAAAGCGCGAGCGGCGCAGTATCGGGTAGGCCAGGCGCAGGCGGGTCAGGCGCTTGACGAAGGCCAACAGCTCCTTACCCTCCTGGTCCAGGTCCCAGTTCACCCAGCCGATCTCGCTGTCCTGGCAATAGGCATTGTTGTTGCCGTGCTGGGTGCGGCTGAACTCATCACCGGCGACGATCATCGGGGTGCCCTGGGCCAGTAGCAGGGTAGCGAAGAAGTTGCGCATCTGGCGCATGCGCAAGGCATTCACCCCCGGGTCGTCGGTCTGCCCCTCGACACCGCAGTTCCACGACAGGTTGTTATCGGTGCCGTCCTGGTTGTTCTCGTCGTTGTCTTCGTTGTGCTTGTGGTTGTATGACACCAGGTCGCGCAAGGTGAACCCGTCGTGGGCGGTGACGAAGTTGACCGAGGCATAGGGGCGCCGGCCACGGTTATTGAACATGTCTCCCGAGGCGGTCATGCGCGAGGCAAAGTCGGCCAGTTGGCCTTCGTCGCCTTTCCAGAAGGCGCGCACGGTGTCGCGGAAGCGGTCGTTCCACTCTGCCCAGCCCGGGGCGAAGTTGCCCACCTGGTAGCCGCCCGGACCGCAGTCCCAGGGCTCGGCGATCAGCTTTACCTGGCTCAACATCGGGTCCTGGCGGCAGGCGACGAGGAAGCCGTGGCGTTCACTGTAGCCGTCGTGGTAGCGGCCGAGGATGGTCGCCAGGTCGAAGCGGAAGCCGTCCACGTGCATTTCGCCGGCCCAGTAGCGCAGTGAGTCGGTGACCAGCTGCAGCACGCAGGGATGGCTCAGGTCCAGAGTGTTGCCGGTGCCGGAGTCGTTGATGTAGTAGCGCTTGTCGTCCGGCATCAGGCGGTAGTATGAGGCGTTGTCGATGCCGCGCATCGACAGCGTGGGGCCGCGCTCGTTGCCTTCGGCGGTGTGGTTGTAGACCACGTCGAGGATCACCTCCAGCCCGGCGTCGTGCAGGTGCGCGACCATTTCCTTGAATTCGGCGATCTTGCCGCTGGCCAGGTAGCGCGGGTGGGGGGCGAAGAAAGCGATGCTGTTGTAGCCCCAGTAGTTGTTCAGGCCTTTGTCCAGCAGGTGCTGATCGTTGACGAAGGCATGAACCGGCAGCAGTTCGATGCTGGAAACACCCAGCTCCTTGATGTGCTTGAGCAGTTCGTCATTGGCCAGGCCGGCGAAGGTGCCACGCAGTTTTTCCGGCACCGCCGGGTGGCGCATGCTGATGCCACGGGTGTGGGCCTCATAGATGATCGTGCGTTCCCAGGGGATCAGCACGCGCTGGTCGCGGCCCCAGGTAAAGGCAGGGTCGATCACCTTGCATTTAGGCACGAAGGGCGCGCTGTCGCGCTCGTCGAACGACAGGTCGCCGTCGGGGTGGCCGATGGTGTAGCCGAACAGCGCTTCGGACCACTGCAGGCTGCCGACCAGTTGCTTGGCATACGGGTCGATCAGCAGTTTGTTGGGGTTGAAACGGTGGCCGTTCTCCGGCTCGTAGGGGCCGTGCACGCGGTAGCCGTAGACTAGCCCCGGGTGCGCGTCTGGCAGGTAGCCGTGGTAGATCTCGTCGGTGTATTCGGGCAGCTCGATGCGTTCGATTTCGTGCGCGCCAGTGGAATCGAACAGGCACAGCTCGACCTTGGTGGCGTTGGCCGAGAACAGGGCAAAGTTGACCCCCAGGCCATCCCAGGTGGCGCCGAGGGGAAAGGGCAGGCCTTCGCGGATACGCGACGGGGCGACCGAGCGGGTTTTCTTCGGGGTGCGGGGGCTCATGGCGGTCCTCTGTGGCCGTTGTGGGGGAGGGAGCTGTGTAGGCCTGCACCGGCCTCTTCGCGGGTAAACCCGCTCCCACAGGTACACCGTCATCCTCAGGCCTGGCGCTATCCCTGTAGGAGCGGGTTTACCCGCGAAGAGGCCGGTGCAGGCTTAACCGGCAGCCGGCTTTTTCACCGCCCGGGGCTTCTTCACTGCTACGGCTTTCTCAACCGGTTCAGCCGCTACCTTGGGCTTGGCCGGCGCCCGCTTGCGCGGCGCCGCCTTGGGTGCCAGCGCCTCGGCTTCGGCCAGCTTGCGGGCCATGTCCCAATGGCGTTCTTCCTGGCCGGTGGGCTTACCTTCGGACTCCCAGATCTGGTAGGCGAATTCGCGGATCCGTTTTTCATCAATACTCATCATGACGCTCCTGATGCTCAAGATTGTTGTATCAGCAGGTTGACCGGAAACTCCGCCAGCACGGCGCTCAACAACAGCTCCCTGGAAGAGCTGACCGCAGCACTGGGGAAAAGTCCCGTCGAGTTGGCAGGCGACAAGGCAAACGGCAGGCTGACTCGGGTGTCGTCCCAGTTCTGTGCCGGGATCAGGGGTATCGGTGCACCCGCCAGCAAGGTACTGGCCAGGCGTGGCGCGATGATGACGGCGCGCTCGCCTTCGCCCAGGCGGGCGAAGGCCACCACCTTGTCGGCGTGCCGGCCGTGCACGGTCAATGGCAGGTAGGCGCCACGGCGGAACAACTCGGCGTGGGCCAGGCGGCAGTCCAGCACCCGGGCGATCAGCGCCTGCTTGAGGCGGCCGTCGCGCCAGTGCGCCAGCAGCTCGGCTACCGGCGTTGCATCGTCCAGGGTGCGACGCCTGCAAGCATAGTCCACGGTGCGACGGTTATCCGGGTCGACCAGGCTGAAGTCCCAGTATTCGTTGCCCTGGTACAGGTCGGGCACACCGGGTGCGGTCATGCGCAGCAGGGCCTGGGCCAGGCCATTGAGGGCGCCGGGGCAGGCCAGCAGGTGCGCGGCATCGGCCAGCGATTTGCGCAGTTGCTGGTTCTCGCTGTCCAGCAGCAGGCCATCGATGTAGCGGGCGCAGGCGCTTTCGTAGGCCTCGTTCGGCGCGCTCCAGCTGCTGCGCAGCTTGGCCTCGCGCAGGGCCTTCTGCTGCCACTGGCGAATGCGTTCGGCGTACTGGCCAAGGGCGTTGTCGTCGTGCAGGTCGAGGTCCAGCGGCCAGCTGCCCAGCAAGGTCTGCACCAGCATCAGCTCGTCGCCGGGGCTGGGCGCCGAGCCGTCATCCAGTTGCGTGCGCAACGGCGTGGCCAGTTCGCGCCAGTGTTCCATTCGGCTGGCCAGCCATGGGCCGCGCTCGCTGAGCACGGCCAGGCGCGCGCGGGTGTCTTCGCCGCGCTTGTGGTCATGGGTGGCGCTGGCCAGCAGGTTGTCGGGGAAATCGCGCAGGCGCCATTGGGCTTCATCGTGGAAGTGTTCGAGCGGGGCGCTGAAACGCTCGGCGTCGAAGCCCACGTCGTTGCGCGACAGCAGCCGGGCGCTGCGGTAGAAAGCGGTGTCTTCCACTGCCTTGGCGGCGCTTGGCGCGGTGAGTTGCTGAAAGCGCACGCAGGCGTGGCGCAGCTGCTTGCGTGCCCGCCCCGCTGGCAGGTGGCGCCAGGCTTGCCCGCCCAGCCATTGTTCAAGCTGCTCGAGCAGTGGCCAGTCGGCTTCGCCGAGGTCCTGGCGGGCATTGGCCAGCGCCTGCTGGAAAAACCTTTCGTCTTCTGCCGGGCGCCCGCAGGCATTGAAGTAGGTGCGGTACACCGGGTAGTGCGCCACCAGCGCCTGCAACGCGCGGCGGATTGCGCCCAGAGTCAGGTCGCGGGTCATCAGGTCGTTGCGCGCTACCTGCAACAGCGCCTGGGCCACCGACTCGCAGTCGCCGGCCAGGCTGGCATTGAGCACCAGGTGGCGGGCCTGACGCACTTCTTCGGGGAAGTCGGGGCGTTCGCTCACATTGGCCCACAGCTCGGTCAGTGCTGCTTCGCCCGCCGGGTCGTGCTGCAGCAGCGAGACCTGGTTCATGAAGTCATAGCCGGTAGTGCCATCGGTAAGCCAGTCGCGGTGCAGGTGCTCGTTGGTGCCGAGGATCTTTTCCACGTAAATGGGGAAATGCTCCAGGGCGGCATGCAATGGCCGCCGCGCCAGCAGGCCATCGACCCTTCGGCGCAGCTTGCGGCAATAACCGCGCGGGTCGGCCAGGCCGTCGATATGGTCGATGCGCAGGCCGTCCACCAGGCCACGCTCGATCAGTTCGAACAGCTTGGCGTGGGTGGCTTCGAACACCACCGCGCGTTCAACCCGCAGGCCGCCCAGTTCGTTGATGTCGAAGAAGCGCCGCCAGTTGATGTCGTCGGCGGCGGTGCGCCAGCTGGCCAGGCGGTAGCTCTGGCGTTCCAGCAGCAGGTGCAGGCGCTTGAAGCCGTTCTCGCTACGGCTGTCGAACGCCACCAGGGCCGATTCGAGGTCGGCGCCTGCGCCTGCCAGGCGCGCCAGTTCGGCTTGCAGGGGCAGGGCGTCGGCCAGCGGCGTGGCCGATGCGTTCAACGCGCTGAAGCGTTCGGCCAGGGCCTGGAGCGCCGGCTCCGGGCTGAGGGCGAGAATCCAGCCATAGTCGATCGGGCAGATAGGGAAGCGGTGTTGGTAATGGGCGATTTGCAGCAGCCCAAGGTGCTTGTCGAACTCAAGCGGTATCTCGCCATTTTTCAGCGCTATGCCATAGTCGCTGGCGAGGAACGGCAACAGCAGCTGGCCGGCCAGCAGTGGGTCGCTGGAGTGCCACTGGATGTCGAAGAATTCCGCATACGGGCTGCGCCGGCCCCAGGCCAGCAGGCTCTGCCACCACGGGTTGTCGGCACCGCCCACGGCCATGTGGTTGGACACTGTGTCGAGGATCAGCCCCATGCCGTGCTGGCGCAGGGCTGCGACCAGCCGTTGCAGTGCCGCCTCGCCGCCCAGCTCGGGGTTGACGCAGGTCGGGTCGACCACGTCGTAGCCGTGGCGTGAGCCGGCGCGCGCCTTGAGGATCGGCGAGGCATACAGGTGGCTGATGCCCAGCTGGGCAAAGTACGGCACCAGCGGCACGGCGTGATCGAGGGTGAAATCACTGTGAAACTGCAGGCGCAGGGTCGCGGTCAGCGCTTTCATCGGTCACGCTCCCAGGCCTGTTCGCGGGCCTGGGCCAGCAGTTCCAGGCGGCGTGCGGCGTCATCGTCGTCGAGCAGTTCACGTACCGGTCGGGCAAAGCGTCGTCGCCAGTTAGGGTGGCCGGTGGTAGTGCCTGGCAGGTTGGGTTGCTCGTCGCAGCCCAGCAGGTCTTCCAGCGGCACCAGCACCAGCGGTGCGCGGGTGTGGCCGACGTAGCGGATGGCCGCGTCGATCAGCGCGTGGTTGTCCGGCAGCGTGCCGTAGTTGGCCTCCAGGGTGCGGCGCAGGCCGTCGTGCTCCTTCTGCCGCTCGTGGCGCCAGTGCAGTTCGGTGGCGGCGTCGATCAGTTGCAGGCGGTGGCTCCAGTCGATGTCGCGGTTTTCCAGCCAGCCGGCCAGTGGCGCCAGGTCGTGGGTGCCGGTGGTGGCCAGGGCGCTGTCCGGCCAGTCGAGAATCGGCTTGAAATGGCCGGGCTGGGTCTGCTCGAACGGTAGCACGCGCATGCCCAGCACGGCCTTGGCCGCCAGTTGCTCGCGCAGGCCGTCCGGCACGGTGCCCAGGTCTTCACCGAGGATGATGGCCTGGTGGCGTACCGACTCCAGCGCCAGCAGGCGCAGCAGGTCGTCCAGCGGGTAGTTGAGGTAGGCGCCTTCGCTGGGCTTGGCCCCCTGCGGGATCAGCCACAGCCGGCGCAGGCCCATGACATGGTCGATGCGCAGGCCGCCGGCGTGGGCGAGGTTGGCCCGCAGCATTTCGATGAAGGCGCGGTAGCCGTTGCGCTTGAGGCCCTCGGGCGAGAAGGCGCAGATGCCCCAGTCCTGGCCGGCACGGTTGAGGATGTCGGGCGGTGCACCCACTTTCAGGCCTGCCAGCAGCTCGTCCTGGCGGCTCCAGGCCTGGCTACCGGCACCGTCGGCGCCCACCGCCAGGTCAGCGATCAGGCCGACCGCCATGCCGTTGCCGCGTGCGGCTTCCTGGGCGCGTTGCAGGCCCCGTTCGGTCAGCCATTGACAGAAAGCATGGAACTCGATCTTGGCCGGGTAAGTGTTGGCGAAGGCCTCCACTTCCGGGTGGTACGGGTCGTGCCAGGCCTTGGGCCAGTGACGCCAGTCGGCGCCCAGGCCGTGCTCCACGGCTTGGGCCTGCAGCACCTCGAAGCGGCAGTGGTGTTCCAGGGCCTGGCCGCCGGCTTCGCGGAAACTGTCGAAATCCTTGCGCAGCGGGTGGTCGCCCTGGCTGAAACCCTGGTACAGGGCCTCAAGCAGGCGCTGGCGGGCGCTGGCGGCACGCGACCAGTCGACCAGCGGGCCTTGCTCCAGGTCTTCCAGCTGTTGCTCCAGGCCGCAGGCTTCGATGGCCACGCGCACCGCCCGCTCGCCCAGTAGCGCGGCCGGGCTGGCGTACAGGGTATTGAGCAGCAGGCGGCTGGAGGGCGAGTAGGGGCTGTAGTGCGTCTGGTCGATGGCCGACAGGGCGTGGATCGGGCTGATGGCCAGGGCATCGGCACCGCGCTCGGCGGCCGCGCGGGCCAGTTGCTCCAGCGCCAGGCAGTCGCCGAAGCCGCCATCGCCGGGGCGGCGCAGGCTGTACAGCTGCACGGTCAGGCCCCAGCAGCGCGGGGTCGGCTGTTGCACCCGGTCTTCAAGGCTGTGGCAGCGTGGTGGGGCCACGGCCACGGTGAAGCGGCGGCTGTCGATTGCCACCTGGTGGTAGCCGATGGGCAGCGCACCAGGCAGGCGGGCCTGGTCGTCGAGGCTGAGGGTGAGGGCGCTGTGGTCTTCCAGGGTGCAGTGCGCGACGCTGGCGGCGCTGAAGTAGCGCGCCAGTGCCAGTGGCTGGCCGAGGTCGGCGGTCAGCAGCGGTGGCAGGTGCTCACTGTCTTCGGCAGCGTCCACGGCGCGCAGGCTGGCGGCAATGGCGGCGTCATCGGTGGCCGGGTGACCAAGGCCTTCAAGGATATTGCGCAGCACCTCGTCGCTGACACGCTGGGGCCGGGCATTGGCGTCGATCCAGTCGCGGCTTAGCCCGACGCGGGTCGCCAGGCGGTGCAGGGCAGTTTCGCTCATGGGCGCTCCTGGGCAGGGGGAAGCAGGCTGACCACGCAGCTGTACGCGGCCAGATGGGTATCGGGGTGCCGGGTGTTGCTGCTGTCGAACAGCCGGGTGGCCGGCGCGGGCAGCTCGACCGCCTGTGGGGTAGCCGCCAGGTTCAGGTCGATGCGCAGGGTGTTGCCATCGCCCAGCTGCCAGCGTGCGGTCAGTGCCTTGTCGCCGAGCACCTCGGCGCCCAGCGCGCGGCTGCCGGGCAGGTGCGGAATCACATGGCGGTGGCGCAGGTCGAGCAACTGCTGGTACAGGCCGTGCCAGCCGGCGATCACTTCCCTGGCCTGCGGGCGGGAGGCCTCGAAGGTCTGTTCGGCGTTGGGATCGGGGATGCGTTGGCGCTGCTCGGGGTCGGCGAAGGCGGGGAAATGGGCGAACTCGCCGCGCCGGCCTTCGCGCACGGCGTCGGCCAACTGGTCATGGAAGTCGGTGAAGAACAGGAACGGCTGGCAGCTGCCGTCGTCGTCGCCCATGAACAGCAGCGGGATCATCGGCGCCAGCAGCAACAGGCCGGTAGCAGCGCGCAGCGCCGGCAGCGGGCACAGGCGGGTCAGGCGCTCGCCCAGGGCGCGGTTGCCGACCTGGTCATGGTTCTGCAGGAACAGCACGAAGGCGCTGGGCGCCAGGTGCCCGCTGGGCTCGCCGCGGGGCATGCCATGGCGGTTGGCCTGGCCCTGGAACACGAAGCCTTCGGCAAGGCAGCGGGCCAACTGGTCGATGGGGCGCTGCCGGTAGTCGGCGTAGTAGCCTTCGGTTTCACCGGTCAGCAGCACGTGCAGGGCATTGTGGCCGTCGTCGTTCCACTGGGCGTCGAAGCCCTGTTCCAGCAGGAAGGCCTGGTTGTGCTCGTTCTCCAGTACCAGCCACACGTGGCGGCCCGGCTGCACGGCAGCGCGCACCCTTTGCGCCAGCTCGACCAGGAAGTCGGGCTGGTCGATGGCGTGCACGGCATCCAGGCGCAGGCCATCGCAGCGGTAGTCGCACAGCCACATCAGGGCGTTCTGGATGAAGTACTCGCGCACTTGCGGGCGACGGAAGTCGATGGCTGCGCCCCACGGGGTCTGGCGGTCGTCGCGGAAGAACGGGCTGGCGTACTGGTGCAGGTAATTACCGTCGGGGCCGAAGTGGTTGTACACCACGTCGACCAGCACCATCAGCCCCTGGCCGTGGGCCTGGTCGACCAGCGCACACAGTTGCTCGGGGCTGCCGTAGGTGTTTTGCGGTGCATAGGGCAGCACGCCGTCGTAACCCCAGTTGCGCTCGCCGGGGAACTGCCCCAGTGGCATCAGCTCGATGGCGCTGATGCCCAGTTCGGCCAGGCGCGGCAGTTGCCGGGCGACCCCGGTGTAGCCACCGAGCAAGCCGACATGCAGCTCCTGGATGACCGCCTCGTGCCAGGGCCGGCCTTGCCAGGAGTGTTGCCAGGCATAGCTGGCCACATCCACCACCTGGCTCGGCCCTTGTACGCCGTCGGGCTGGTAGCGCGAGGCCGGGTCGGCCACCAGCAGTTCACCGTCGATACGGTAGCGGTAACGGTCACCGGCCTGGCACGGGGCCACACCGGTGTACCAGCCAGCATCATCGGGCAACAGCTCGAAGGCCGGCTGTTGCTCCAGTTCCACGCTTACGCGGCGCGCATCCGGGGCCCAGAGGGCGAAGCGCGCCGACGTGGCGTCCAGCAGGTGTGCGCCATGCCTGTGCATCTTCGGCTCCCGCTCAGTAGTGGCTGTGCGCCTGCTTGACCAGGTCCTCGTACAGGCGGGCGTAGGGTTCCACGGCCTGGCACCAGTTGAACGGTTGGGTCATCGACAGGCAACGCATGGCGTTCAGCAGGTCCTTCTTGCCGTATACATAGAAGGCGCGGCTGAGTGCCTGGCGATAGCTCTCGACGGTGGACTCGTTGAACAGGAAACCGGTGACGCCGCACTCGATGGTGTCGGCCAGGCCGCCGGTGTTGCGCGCCACCGGCAGCGAGCCGAAGCGCTGCGCGTACATCTGGCTGAGACCGCATGGCTCGTAGCGTGACGGCATCAGCAGGAAGTCGCTGCCGGCGAACATGCGCCGGGCGTCGGTTTCGTTGAAGCCGATGCGCACGCCGATGCGGCCCGGGTGGCGTAGCGCCAGCTCGCGCATGGCCTGCTCTTCTTCCGGCTCGCCACGGCCGATGATCGCGATCTGCCCGCCTTGCTCGACGATGTAGTCGGCCACGGCCAGGGTCAGGTCCAGGCCTTTCTGGTAGACCAGTCGTGAAACCACGGCGAACAGCGGGCCTTCGGAGGGCTGCAGTTTGAACAGCTCGCGCACTTCCTGGGCGTTGCGTGCCTTGCCGTCCCAGTCGTTGATGCTGAAGTTGTGCTGCAGATGCTTGTCGGTGGCCGAGTCCCAGCTCTCGTCGATGCCGTTGGGGATGCCGCCAAGCAGGCCTTGCTGGGCCTTGCTGGCGAGGAAACCGTCCAGGCCGCAGCCGAATTCCGGGGTGGTGATTTCCCGGGCATAGGTGGCGCTGACGGTGGTGATGTGGCTGGCGTAGGCCAGACCGGCCTTGAGGAACGACAGCTTGCCGTAGAACTCCATGCCTTCCTGCTGCATGGCGTGCTCGGGGATCGCCAGCTCCGGGCTGCAGCCGCGGCTGTACACGCCCTGGTAGGCCAGGTTGTGGATGGTGAACAGGGTTGGCGTACTCAGCCCGCGCCAGTGCATGTAGGCCGGCGCCAGGCCTGCGGGCCAGTCGTGGGCGTGCACCACTTCGGGCTTCCAGTGGATCCTGCCTTCGCCGGCGGCGATTTCGGCGGCGGCCAGGCCCAGGCGGGCGAAACGGATGTGGTTGTCGGGCCAGTCGCGGCCGTTGTTGGCGCCATAGGGGGTGCCGTCGCGCTGGTACAGCTCGGGGCAGATCAGCACATAGATGACCAAGCCATCGGCCATGTCCATGCGCCCGATCTTGCACGGCGGCAGGGCGGCGTGGCCGCCCAGTTCACCGACGATGTGAATGGGGTTGTCACTTGCCATTACCTGGCGGTAGCCGGGGATCAGCACCCGAACATCGTGCAGGTGTGCCAGGGCGCGCGGCAAGGCTGCGGATACGTCACCCAGACCGCCGGTTTTCACCAGATCGGCGATTTCCGAGGTCACGAACAAAATCTTGCGTTTGTTGCGGTTGTGCTGGCGCTGGGCGCCGGGTGCCTTGCCTGTCGCGGCGAAGTCCGGGGTGAGCGGTTCGCGGTTGTCCGGGTTGAATGAATCTACGTGAGGCTCGACAGCGGCACTGATCATACTTCTCTCCGTCCCTATGCTTGGCCGGGTGCTGGCACCCGTGGCGATGTTTCGTGTTGGTTCTCTCTGTTTCTGAATTCTGCGTAGTGCGTTCCATGCCCCAGGGGCGTGCGCGCAGGCACAGCGCGATCAGCATTCCGGCCGAAGGCGCTTGGGCTGGTGTGGGTGTGTGGGCCGATGCTGGGAAGTCCCTTGCGTTTGGCCTACTTAGTTCCTGACCTGCCCGTGTTCCTGAAAGTTCGACTTTTTTTCGTCACTCTTCCAATGAGCAAATGGCGGGCCGAAACCCGAGTGTAGGAGAGAAAGAGCAAAAAAGGTGACCCGCTGGTCACCATTCTCGTGCCGCGGAATAGACGCAAACGTTGGCGTCTGTGACCGGATGTGAACAGCGTTGGGCGAGGGGCTTTCGGTGGTGCGCCATATTGTGGCTTGCGTGGGCGGATGCACCATAGTTGGGCGCTGGAAAGATGGCTGCTTGTTCGCGGGTAAACCCGCTTCCACAGGATTTGCGCTGCTTCTGCATCCCACGCTGTACCTGTGGGAGCGGGTTCACCCGCGAAGAGGCCAGGCCTGGAAAAGCTGGATCAGGAGAGATCAGGCAGGGGTGGGAGCCATTCAGCCCCCACAAGAAGAAGGTAGAATCAGACGCTGACAGTTTTGTCTTCAGCGCGCTGTTGCGCCAGCAGCAAGTTCAGTTGGGCGACCTGTTGACGCAGTTGGTCACGTTCGTCCTTCAATTTACGCAGCTCATCACGGCGCACGGAGACATAGAGGGTCTGGGTTGGGGTTGCAGGCATCAAGGTACCCATGAGCACACCTCGCGGTTTTGGCTAGTGACAAGTCAAAGCGTAGACGCTTCACGCGGGCGCATTCTGAATTCTTTCGCAGGCCTTGGGAACTTTTTTGTTTATCGTGGTCTCGCCGTTCGTCGCTGAACCCTCGAGTGGTTCGCTGGACTAATCTGAAAAGCTGGATTGTGTTGTCATTTATTTCAAGGGGAGCATCGGCTCATGCAACTGGGAATCATCGGGCTGGGCCGCATGGGCGGCAATATCGCAAGGCGCCTGATGCGCGCCGGCCACCGTACTGTGGTGCATGACCGCAACCGCGAGGCCATCGATGGCCTGGAGGGCGAGGGCGCCCAGGGCGCGCACGACCTCGGTGCGCTGGTACAGAAGCTGAAAGCACCGCGTGCGGTGTGGGTAATGCTGCCCGCCGGCGAACCCACCGAGCAGACCATCGCCCAACTGGCCGAACTGCTGGAGCCGGGCGATGCGATCATCGACGGCGGCAACACCTTCTACAAGGACGACGTGCGCCGAGCTGCCGAGCTGGCCAAGCGCGGGCTGCATTACCTGGACGTCGGCACCTCCGGCGGCGTGTGGGGCCTGGACCGTGGCTACTGCATGATGATCGGGGGCGAAAAGGACGTGTTCGAGCGCCTGGAGCCGCTGTTCAAGGCGTTGGCCCCGGGCGTGGGTGACATCCCGCGCACCCATGGCCGCAGCGGCGAGCACCAGCGCGCCGAGCACGGCTACATCCATGCCGGCCCAGCGGGTGCCGGGCACTATGTGAAAATGGTGCACAACGGCATCGAATACGGCCTGATGCAGGCCTATGCCGAAGGTTTCGACCTGCTGCGCAGCAAGGGCGGCAACGAACTGCCGGAAGACCAGCGTTTCGACCTGAACGTGGCCGAAATCGCCGAAGTTTGGCGGCGTGGCAGCGTGGTTACCTCGTGGCTGCTCGACCTCACCGCCGATGCGCTGGTGGCCGACCCGCAGCTGTCGCAGTTCAGTGGCTCGGTGTCCGACAGTGGTGAAGGCCGCTGGACCATCGACGCCGCCGTCGAGCAGGCGGTGCCGGTGCCGGTGCTGTCCAGCGCGCTGTTCGCCCGCTTCCGCTCGCGTCAGCAGCAGGGCACCTATGGCGACAAGATTCTCTCAGCCATGCGCCTGGGCTTCGGTGGCCATGTCGAGAAAAAAGGCGAATGACCAGACAGAGCATTCCGCCCGCACCGCCATGCACCCTGTTCCTGTTCGGCGCCAATGGCGACCTGGTCAAGCGCCTGCTGATGCCGGCGCTGTACAACCTCAGCCGTGACGGTTTGCTGGACCGCAACCTGCGCATCGTCGGTGTCGACCACAACCCGGCCACTGCCGAGGAATTCGCCGGGCGCCTGCATGCCTTCATGGTCGAGCGTGACAAAGCTGGGGACGGCACGGCCAAGTGCCTGGACGAGAAGCTCTGGGCACGCCTGGCCAAGCGCCTGGATTACCAGACCGGCGATTTTCTCGACCCGGCCACCTACCAGGCCCTTGCCAAGCGCATCGACACAACCCGCCATGGCAATGCCATCTTCTACCTGGCGACCTCGCCGCGCTTCTTCCCCGAGGTGGCGCAGCGGCTAGGGCAGGCCGGGCTGCTCGACGAGTCGGCCGGGGGCTTTCGCCGCGTCGTGGTCGAGAAGCCTTTCGGCACCGACCTGGCCAGCGCCGAAGCGCTCAACGCCTGCCTGCTGAAGGTGATGGGCGAGCGGCAGATCTACCGCATCGACCATTACCTGGGCAAAGAGACGGTGCAGAACATTCTGGTCAGCCGGTTCTCCAACGGTTTGTTCGAATCGTTCTGGAACAACCATTACATCGACCATGTGCAGATCACTGCCGCGGAAACCGTTGGTGTCGAGACTCGTGGTGCGTTCTATGACAGTACCGGGGCGCTGCGCGACATGGTGCCCAACCACCTGTTCCAGTTGCTGGCGATGGTGGCCATGGAGCCCCCGGCCGCGTTCGCTGCCGATGCCGTGCGCAGCGAAAAGGCCAAGGTGGTTGGTGCCATCCGCCCATGGTCGGCGAAGATGGCCCTGAAAAACTCCGTGCGTGGCCAGTACAGCGCCGGCAAGCAGGGGCGCAAGCAGTTGCCCGGCTACCGCCACGAGGCCAACGTCGCGGCCGATAGCCAGACCGAGACCTATGTGGCGCTGAAGGTGATGATCGATAACTGGCGCTGGGCCGGGGTGCCGTTCTACCTGCGTACCGGCAAGCGCATGAGCGTGCGTGACACCGAAATCGCCATCTGCTTCAAGCCCGCGCCTTATGCGCAGTTCCGCGAGTCGGAGCTGGAGCGGCCCAAGCCCAATTACCTGAAAATCCAGATTCAGCCCAACGAAGGCATGTGGTTCGACCTGCAGGCCAAGCGCCCCGGGCCGGAGTTGGTGATGGAGAATATCGAACTGGGCTTTGCCTACAGGGACTTCTTCAAGATGACCCCGGCGACCGGCTACGAGACGCTGATCTACGACTGCCTGACCGGTGACCAGACCCTGTTCCAGCGGGCTGACAACATCGAGAACGGCTGGCGCGCGGTGCAGCCGTTCCTCGATGCCTGGGCCCAGGGCGGTGAGGTGCATGAGTACCCGGCCGGTGAAGACGGGCCCGAGGCTGGCAATGAATTGCTGGCACGGGACAAGCGCGAGTGGCATCGCCTGGGGTGAGGTTTCTGTAAAGCCTGTGCCGGCCCTTTCGCGGGCACGCCCGCTCCCACAGGGATATCGATGGTTTCAAGGTCTGTGATGTCCCTGTGGGAGCGGGTTTACCCGCGAAGAGGCCAGCACAGGCAGCCACACAAAGGAGCCCCAATGTCTGCCCACATCGAAGACTATGCCCTGCTGGGCAACTGCCGCAGCGCCGCCCTGGTCAGCCGCGATGGCTCGCTCGACTGGCTGTGCTTGCCACGCTTCGACGCCCCCGCGGTATTCGCCGCACTGCTGGGCAACGAGGAAAACGGCCGCTGGCGCCTGGCCCCCTGCGACCCGGTCGAACACAGCAGCCGCCAATATCTGGACGACACCCTGGTGCTGGAAACCACCTGGGTCACCGCCAGCGGCCGCGCCCGCGTGCTCGACTTCATGCCACTGGGCGAGGTCAATTCGCTGGTGCGCATCGTCGAGGGCCTCGCCGGCGAAACCAATTTCGAGATGGACCTGGTGATGCGCTTCGACTATGGCCGCAGCGTGCCCTGGGTAGAACGGCTCGACCCGCTGACCCTCAGCGCCGTCGCCGGCCCCGATCGGCTGATCCTGTGCAGCACCGTCCCTCCGCATGCCCGTGACCAGCACACCGTCGCCCGCTTTCGCGTCGGCGCGGGCGAACGCCAGGTGTTCAGTCTGCGTCACCAGCCTTCGCACCTGCCGGTGCAGCCCGGCGGTGATAGCGACGAAGCGCTGGCGCAGACCATCGACCAATGGCAGGCCTTCGCCGCCCGCTGCCCAGAGGTGGGGCCATACTCTGCCTTGGTGCGCCGCTCGCTGTTGACCCTCAAGGCCATGACCTACGCGCCTACCGGCGGCATCGTTGCCGCCGTCACCACCTCACTGCCCGAGCGCATCGGCCACGAGCGCAACTGGGACTACCGCTTCTGTTGGTTGCGCGATGCGACCATGACCCTGCTGGCCTTCATGAACCTTGGCTACTTCGACGAAGCCCAGGCCTGGCGCGAGTGGCTATTGCGCTCGGTGGCCGGCAACCCCGAGCAGATGCAGATCATGTACGGCCTGGCTGGCGAACGCGACCTGCAGGAATACAGCTTGCCGTGGCTGGCCGGCTACGAACACTCGCAACCGGTGCGGGTGGGTAATGCAGCGTCCCAGCAGAGGCAGCTGGATATCTATGGCGAACTGGCCGACGCCATGACCCAGGCGATCAAGGGCGGCTTGCCCCGCCATCCGCGCAGTGCTGCCATCTCCCGGCTGATTCTGCCTTACGTCGAGCGCATCTGGCGCGCGCCGGACGAAGGCATCTGGGAAGTGCGCGGTGGGCGGCAGCAGTTCGTGCACTCCAAGGTAATGGCCTGGGTCGCCTTCGACCGTGCTGCAGGGCTGGCCGACACCACCGAGGAAGGCCGCGAGCGCGGGCGGCATTACCGCCAGGTCGCTGACGAGATTCACCGTGAAGTATGCGCGCAGGGCCTGGACCCCAGCGGCCGCTTTTTCGTCCAGGCCTATGGCTCGACCGAGATGGACGCCAGTTTGTTGCAGATCGCCCTGACCGGCTTCCTGCCGGCGGATGACCCACGTTTTTTGCGCACGCTTGATCAGATCGAACAGCGCCTGCAGAAAAACGGCCTGCTGCTGCGCTACGACAGTGACAGTTGTAGCGACGGCCTCACGCCCGGTGAGGGCACCTTCCTGGTGTGTTCGTTCTGGCTGGCCGATGTGTATGTATTGCTGGGCCGCCAGGCAGAAGCGCAAGCACTCTACGAACGCCTGACCGGCCTGTGCAACGATCTCGGCCTGCTGGCCGAACAGTACGACCCGGCGGGCCAGCGCATGCTCGGCAACTTCCCCCAGGCGTTCAGCCATATCGGCATCATCAACACCGCACTGAACCTGCACCGCGCACAGTGCCCTGTGCGTGATCGGGCGAGTAGTGGATAGCGTCGCGTCCACCGGCAATCAATGTGTGATTACCCGGTTGTTTCAGGCCGCCTGATATAAAAGTGTGAAACGACCGGAGTAGACTGGGACAAACCCCTTCGGCACGGAGCACACATGGGCATTCGCGGTACTGATCGGCAGATCGACAACATCGAGTTCAATGTCAGCGACATCGCACGGAGCAAGGCCTTCTACGGCAGTGTGTTCGGCTGGGCGTTCACCGACTACGGGCCTTGCTACACCGAGTTCAGCGATGGCCGGCTGACCGGTGGGTTCACCACGGGTGAGCCGGTGCGCCCGGGCGGGCCGCTGGTCATCTTGTACGCCGACGACCTGGAGGCCACGCAGCAGAGGATCGAAGCCGCCGGGGCGAAAATCAGCCGGGCCATTTTTGCTTTCCCCGGCGGGCGGCGCTTCCACTTCATCGACCCGGACGGTTATGAGCTGGCGGTATGGACGGCCCAAGCCTGATGGCCAACCACAAGATCGAAATTCGCCGGCGCAATATCGAGAAGATCCTGCAGGCGGCGGAAAAGGTATTTGCCGAGAAAGGCTACGGCGCTACCTCCATGGGCGATATCGCCGAGCAGGCCGAGTTGCCGCGCTCCAATCTGCATTATTACTTCAGCACCAAGGACGAGCTGTTCCGCGCGGTGCTGCAGGATTTGCTGGATGTGTGGAAGCAGGACGCGCTGTGCTTCGAGAATTTCGACGACCCGCGCGTGGTGTTGACCAGTTACATCCGGGCGAAGATGGGCCATTCACGTTCGCGGCCGCTGGGTTCGAGGATCTGGGCCGAAGAGATGCTGCACGGGGCGCCGGTGCTGGGGGTGAACCTGGATGAAAGCCTGGTGCCCTGGGCCAAGCTGAAGGAAGCCAAGATCCGCCGTTGGGTGGAGGAGGGGCGCATCCTGCCGGTGGAGCCGTCGGCGCTTTTATACATGATCTGGGCCTCGACCCAGCACTATGCCGACTTTGGTTACCAGGTGCAGTTGCTTAATGGCGGCGAGGAACTGTCGGACATGGCATTCGAGAGTGCGGTGCAGACAGTGACCAGTGTGATCTTGCGGGGGATTGGGCTGGAGCCTTGAGATCGGCGATTGCCAGAAAGATTGGGCCGCCGTGCGGCCCTTCGCGGGTCAACCCACTCCTACAGGTGTTTCGCTGCCCTCACCAACAGCGCGGTCCCTGTGGGAGCGGGTTTACCCGCGAAGGGTTGCAAGGCAGCCCCAATGGGTTTCAGCTGGCCTCGCGGTAGGGGTTGCGCGGATCCTGCGTCCAGTTCATGTACGGCTTGCCGGTATCCTGCGCCACCATCTCGATGCAGCTTTCCACCGGGCAGGTGATCTGGCACAGGTTGCAGCCTACGCATTCTTCTTCGATCACACTGTAGGCATGCGTGCCATCCGCCTTCAGGGTACTGGCGATTGCCTGGTGCGATGTATCCTCACAGGCAATATGGCAGCGTCCGCAACCAATGCACGCTTGCTGGTCGATGTGCGCCACCGACTGGTAGTTCATGTCCAGGTACTTCCAGTCGGTGGTATGCCCCACCGCCTGGCCACGGAACGCCTCGATATTGCGGTGCCCATGCTGGTCCATCCAGCGCGCCAGGCCGTCCTTCATGTCCTCGACGATACGGAAGCCGTGCAGCATCGCGGCCGTGCATACCTGCACGGCACCACTGCCCAAGGCCATGAACTCGGCGGCGTCACGCCAACTGCCGATGCCGCCAATGCCGCAGATCGGCAAGCCGCGTGTTTGCGGGTCGCGGGCGATTTCCGCCACCATGTTCAGGGCAATCGGCTTCACCGCCGAACCGCAGTAACCGCCATGGGTGCTCTGGTCACCGACGATGGGGTGGGCGACCATGCGGTCGAGGTCGACGCTGGTGATCGAGTTGATGGTATTGATCAACGACACCGCATCGGCCCCGCCACGATGCGCGGCGCGGGCCGACTGGCGGATGTCGGTGATGTTCGGCGTGAGCTTGACGATCACCGGCAGCGAGCAGTACGTCTTGCACCAGCGGGTGACCATTTCCACGTACTCCGGCACCTGGCCGACTGCCGCACCCATGCCGCGCTCCGGCATGCCGTGCGGGCAGCCGAAGTTCAGTTCGATGCCATCGGCCCCGGTGGCTTCCACCAGCGGCAGGATGAACTTCCAGGACTGCTCTTCGCACGGCACCATCAGCGACACGATCAGCGCGCGGTCGGGCCAGTCCTTCTTCACCTGGGTGATTTCGCGCAGGTTGATCTCCAACGAGCGGTCGGTGATCAGCTCGATGTTGTTGATGCCCTGCACCTGGCGGTTGGGGCCGTAGTGCGCCGAGTAGCGCGACGACACGTTGACCGCCGCCGGGTCTTCGCCGAGGGTCTTCCACACCACGCCGCCCCAGCCGGCCTCGAAGGCGCGGACCACGTTGTAGGCCTTGTCGGTTGGCGGTGCGGAGGCCAGCCAGAAGGGGTTAGGTGCCTTGATGCCGGCAAATTCGATGGACAGGTCGGCCATTTACGCAGCCTCCAGGTTGAGCATGAGTTGGGCATGGATGGCTTCGGCGGCCAGCTTGCCGTGTTGCACGGCCTGGACGGTAAGGTCCTGACCCAGGGCGGTGCAGTCGCCGCCGGCATATACACCTGGCAGGCTGGTTTGCATCGTTTCGTCGACGCGGATGCGCTCACCAATGCGAGCCAGTTGTGCAGCCACCGGGTCATCGAGGCTGGCGTCGTCGAAGCGCTGGCCGATGGCCTTGAAGATGGCATCGGCGGCCAGCTCGAAGGTTTCGCCGGTATCACGCAGGCGGCCGTCTGCCAGCTCGGTGCGGGCAAAGCGCATGCCGCGTACCTTGCCGGTGTCATCCAGCAGCACGGCATCGGGGCGCGCCCAGGTGTGCAGGCGCACCTGGTTGGCCTTGGCGATGTCCTGCTCGTGGCCGGTGGCGCCCATGTCGGCGTGGCCACGGCGGTACACCAGGTTGACGTCGCGGGCACCCAGGCGGCTCATCTGTACGGCCATGTCGATGGCGGTGTTGCCGGCGCCGATTACCAGGCAGCGGTCGGCCAGCGGTAACTGGCTGAGGTCGTCGGCCTGACGCAGTTCGCGGATGTATTCGGTGGCGGCGAGCAGGCCGGGGGCTTCCTCATCCGGCAGGCCCAACTGGCGCACGGCATTCAGGCCGAGGCCGAGGAACACCGCGTCGTACTGGTCGCGCAGCTCGCCCAGGCTGAGGTTGCTGCCCAGGCGCTGGCCATGGCGAATTTCGATGCCACCGATACCAAGCAGGAATTCCACTTCGCGCTGGGCATAGTCGTCCACCAGCTTGTAGCGGGCGATGCCGTACTCGTTGAGGCCACCGGCCTTGTCGCAGGCCTCGAACACCACCACATCATGCCCGTGCATGGCCAGGCGGTGGGCGCAGGACAGCCCGGCAGGGCCGGCACCGACCACGGCGATGCGCTTGCCGGTGGCCGGCGAGCGCTGGAACGGGTGCTCGGTGAAATGGGCGTTGTCCAGGGCATAGCGCTGCAGCTGGCCGATCAGCACCGGTGCGCATTCCTGCGCATTGTTGCGCACACAGGCTTGCTGGCAAAGGATTTCGGTGGGGCAGACGCGGGCGCAACTGCCGCCGAGGATGTTGGCCGAGAGGATGCGTTCGGCGGCGCCTTGCAGGTTTTCGTCGCTGATACGGTGGATGAACGACGGGATGTCGATGTCGCTGGGGCAGGCGTTGACGCAGGGGGCGTCATAGCAATACAGGCAGCGTGCGCTTTCGACGGCGGCCTGGCGGGCGGTGAGGGGTGGGGCCAGGTCGCTGAAGCGCTCGGCCAGCTGGTCGGCGCCGGCCCGGGGGCGCGGCAAGTGGTTCAGGGCGTCGATCACGGTTATAGCCTCTCTATTTTTATATCTGGCTTGGAGTGGGGGCGCTCTGCGCCCCAATCGCCGGCAAGCCAGCTCCCACGGGTACAGTGATGTTTTTGAGAGTGGTGCCATCCCGGTAAAACGGGTTCCTCCAGGACAGCCGCGCCGATGAGCGCAGCACCAATCCCTGTGGGAGCTGGCTTGCCGGCGATGGGCCGCTGAGCGGCCCCAATGGCTTCAGCGCTGCACGGGCGTCGGCCGCTGCACTTCGGCCCTGCGCCCCAGCACCTCATACACCGGCGGATACGCCGGCCGTTCCACATAGCGCCCAGCGCCCTTTTCCGCGCGCAGGTCGCCATCGGCCCAAAGCACCTTGCCCTGGCTGATGGTGTGGCTGGGGATGCCGCGCACGGTGCGGCCTTCGAAGATGTTGAAGTCCACCTGCTGGTGGTGGGTCTTGGCCGATATGGTGCGGGTGCCTTGTGGGTCCCACAGCACCAGGTCGGCGTCGGCGCCAACACGAATGGCACCCTTACGCGGGAACAGGTTGAAGATTTTCGCGGTGTTGGTGGAGGTCAGCGCGACGAACTCATGCATCGACAGGCGCCCGCGGTTCACCCCGGCATCCCACAGCACTGCCATGCGATCCTCGATGCCGGCAGTGCCGTTGGGGATACGGCTGAAGTCGTCGCGGCCCATGGCTTTCTGTTCGGCGCAGAAGCAGCAGTGGTCGGTGGCGGTGGTGTGCAGGTTGCCCGACTGCAGGCCGCGCCACAGCGCCTCCTGGTGTTCGCGCGGGCGGAACGGTGGGCTCATCACGTAGCCGGCGGCGGTGGCCCAGTCCGGGTCCCGGTAGACGCTGTCATCCAGCAGCAGATGGCCGGGCAGGACCTCGCCGTACACCGGCTGGCCCTTGCCCCGGGCATAGGCGATTTCATCCAGCGCTTCGCGGCTGGAAACGTGCACCAGGTACAGCGGTGTGCCCAGCGTTTCGGCAATGCGGATGGCGCGGCTGGCCGCCTCGCCCTCGACCTGGGATGGGCGTGACAGCGGATGGGCTTCCGGCCCGGTCAGGCCCTGGGCCAGCAGTTTTTTCTGCAGGTGGTACACCAGTTCGCCGTTCTCGGCATGTACGGTGGGCACCGCACCCAGTTGCAGGCAGCGCTCGAAGCTGGCCACCAGGGTGTCGTCGGCAGCCATGATCGCATTCTTGTAGGCCATGAAGTGCTTGAAGCTGTTCACTCCATGTTTGGCCACCAGTTCGCCCATCTCTTCGGCCACCTGCTCGCTCCACCAGGTGATGGCGACGTGGAAGCCATAGTCGCTGGCGCTTTTCTGCGCCCAGCCACGCCAGGTATGGAAGGCCTCCAGCAATGACTGCTGCGGGTTGGGGATGACGAAGTCGATGATCGAGGTGGTGCCACCGGCCAGGCCTGCGGCGGTGCCGCTGAAGAAGTCCTCGCTGGCCACCGTGCCCATGAACGGCAGCTGCATGTGGGTGTGCGGGTCGATGCCGCCGGGCATCAGGTACTGGCCGCTGCCGTCGAGGATCTCGCAATCGGTGGGCGGTTCGAGGTTTTGCCCAATGGCGCGGATCAGGCCATCGGCACACAGGACATCGGCGGGGTAACTCTCTTCGTGGGTGACCACGGTGGCGCCACGGATCAACAGGGACATGCCGTTTTCCTCGCAGGCTGACCGGTCTGGGCCGGTTCTTGGAATTGTCTTGGTCCAGGGCGGGCAGGGCAGTTAATCCTGTCAGGCCTGACAAGATTGGAGGCTAGATGCTGATCCTTGATTCAGCAAGAAAATTTCCCCATAAATTTTGCTGTCTTTAACTAATTGAAATTAAAGGTTTAATTTATTTCATGGTGGTGACTGCGGAGCTTTTTGAGACTTTGACTGACTTGACAAGATGAAAATCTGGTCGAGATTTTTAAGCACATAAAGCGTGTGTACTCCGGCCATCGCATTAGCCCGCTGGGCAAACAACTACAAGAACATCTGGAGAAAGCCCCATGCAGCAGAGCAGATCGGAAGTGGTCGAGCAGGATGGCCTGTTCGAGCTGTCCGAGGGCAGCGATGTCCTCGACAGCCCGCGCTACAACCACGACATCGCTCCGACCAAGGTGCACCAGCGCACCTGGAACAAATGGCACATCACCGCCCTGTGGGTGGGCATGTCCATCTGCGTGCCCACCTACACCCTCGGCGGCGTGCTCACCGCCTACTTCGGCCTCAGCGTGGGCGAGGCCTTGCTGGCGATTCTGCTGGCCAACCTGATCGTGCTGATCCCGCTCACCCTCAACGCCTTCCCTGGTACCAAGTACGGCATCCCGTTCCCGGTGCTGCTGCGTTCGTCGTTCGGCATTATCGGCTCCAACGTGCCATGCCTGATCCGCGCCGTGGTTGCCTGTGGCTGGTTCGGCATCCAGACCATGTTCGGCGGCCTGGCCATCCACCTGTTCCTTGGCTCGGTGTTCGACGGCTGGAAGGCCCTGGGCGGTACCGGCGAGGTGATCGGCTTCATGATCTTCTGGTGCCTGAACCTGTGGGTGGTGCTGCGCGGTGCCGAGTCGATCAAGTGGCTTGAAACGCTGTCGGCACCGCTGCTGGTGGCCGTGGGCGTCGGCCTGCTGTTCTGGGCCTTGCCGCACATGTCGATGAGCGAACTGCTGGCCCAGCCGCCCAAGCGCCCGGAAGGCGCCAGCGTGGTCAGTTACTTCTGCGCCGGGCTCACGGCCATGGTCGGCTTCTGGGCGACATTGTCGCTGAACATCCCCGACTTCAGCCGCTATGCCCGCAGCCAGAAGGACCAGATTCTCGGGCAGATCTTCGGCTTGCCGCTGACCATGTTCCTGTTCGCCGCGCTAGGCGTGGTGCTGACCGCTGCTTCGGCGTCGCTGGTAGGCGAGACAGTGTCCGATCCGGTCAGCCTGATCGGCAAGATCCACAGCCCGTTCTGGGTGGCGCTGGCCATGGCACTGATCGTGATCGCCACGCTGTCGACCAACACCGCGGCGAACATCGTGTCACCGACCAACGACTTCCAGAACATCGCCCCACGCCTGATCGGGCGCAACCGCGCGGTGTGGCTGACCGGCTTCATCGGTTTGGCGCTGATGGGCCATGAGCTGCTGAAGAAGCTGGGCTGGATCGTCTCCGACCTGAGCCTGGAGAGTGTGTATTCCAACTGGCTGCTGGGCTATTCCAGCCTGCTGGGGCCGATCGCCGGGATCATGGTGGTGGACTACTTCCTGATCCGCCGGCAGAAGCTGGACCTGGCCGGGCTGTACCGCGACGACGTGTACCCGGCGTGGAACTGGGCCGGGTTTGCCGCCTTTGCGCTGCCGGTGGCGCTGACTGTGATGGCCGTTGGCAACAGCAGTTTCAGCTGGTTCTACGACTACGGCTGGTTCACCGGTTCGCTGCTGGGTGGGGCACTGTATTACCTCTTCGCCGGCGTGGTCGCGCGCAGCCCGGCGCGGGTGGCCAAGCCCTTGCCATGAAATCGCGCTGGCCCCATCGCCGGCAAGCCAGCTCCCACAGGTACCCCACAGTTCTCAAGGCCTGTGGAGGCCCTGTGGGAGCTGGCTTGCCGGCGATAGGGCCCTGACAGACAACAAAAAAGCCTGAAGGAAACTCCCATGACTCCAGTGCAAGACATCATGAAGACCAGCGCCCGGCACATCGACAGCCGCCGCCTGTGGCAATCCCTGATGGACCTGGCCCGCCTCGGTGCCACCGCCAAGGGCGGCGTGTGCCGACTGGCCCTGACCGACCTCGACCGCCAGGCCCGCGACCTCTTCGTGCAGTGGTGCGAGGCCGCCGGTTGCACGGTCAGCATCGACGCCGTCGGCAACATCTTCGCCCGCCGCCCCGGGCGTAACCCCAAGTTGCCCCCGGTGATGACCGGTAGCCACATCGACACCCAGCCCACCGGCGGCAAGTTCGACGGCTGCTTCGGGGTGATGGCCGGACTGGAGGTGATCCGCACCCTCAACGACCTGGGGGTGGAAACCGAAGCGCCGCTGGAAGTGGTGGTGTGGACCAACGAGGAAGGTTCGCGCTTCGCACCGTGCATGATGGGTTCGGGGGTGTTCGCCGGCAAGTTCACCCTGGAGGAAACCCTGGCCAAGCGCGATGCCCAGGGTGTCAGTGTTGGCGAGGCGTTGAACGCCATCGGCTACGCCGGCTCGCGCGCTGTATCAGGCCACCCGGTGGGGGCCTATTTCGAAGCGCATATCGAGCAGGGCCCGATCCTGGAAGACCAGGCCAAGACCATCGGTGTGGTCCTGGGCGCCTTGGGCCAGAAGTGGTTCGACCTGACTCTGCGCGGTGTCGAAGCCCATGCCGGCCCAACACCGATGCACCTGCGCAAGGACGCCCTGGTCGGCGCGGCGGCGGTGGTGGAAGCAGTCAACCGCACCGCCCTCGGCCACCAGCCCCATGCCTGTGGCACGGTGGGTTGTCTGCAGGCTTACCCGGGCTCGCGCAACGTGATCCCGGGCGAAGTGCGCATGACCCTGGATTTCCGTCATCTGGAGGGTGAGCAACTGAATGAGATGATTGCCGATGTGCGCGCGGTGATCGAGGCGACCTGTGCCAGGCACGGCCTGAGCCATGAACTGCTACCCACGGCCGATTTCCCGGCGCTGTACTTCGACCAAGGGTGTGTCGATGCCGTGCGCGAATCGGCGCAGGCGCTGGGCCTGCCGCACATGGACATCGTCAGCGGGGCGGGGCACGACGCGATCTTCCTGGCCGAGCTGGGGCCGGCGGGGATGATTTTCGTGCCGTGCGAGAACGGTATCAGCCATAACGAGATCGAGAACGCCACGCCCGAGGACCTGGCGGCGGGCTGCGCGGTGTTGCTGCGAGCGATGCTGGCGGCGTCGGAGGCGATCGCCAGTGGGCGGTTGGCGGCCTGAGCAGAGATGCAAGGCGCCTGCGCCGGCCCTATCGCCGGCAAGTCAGCTCCCACAGGTGCTGGCTTGCCGGCGATCAGGCCGGAACAGGCAATGAGAGGCTCGCCAGAAACGCCGTAATCCGCTGTCCACCGCGCAAATGCACCACCGGCACCTGCGGCCCGATGGCCTGGCGGCTCGCTTCGATCCCCGGCCGATAGCCCCTGTCGAACGTCCACACGAACTTCAGGAAAGTCAGAAACGCCCGGTCCAGGCGCTCTGTACATCCCGCCGGCAGGTCCGGCCGGGGTTTGTTCAGCACACTGCGCAGGATTACCCGCTTCAGGCAGGTCAGCCTCGGCGTATCCAGCCAGATGACCAGGTCGGCTCGCGGCAGGCGCAGGTCGAACGTGCGGCGGGCATAGTTGCCCTCACACACCCAGGCTTCCCCAGCCACCGCATCGCGCACGCGGGTACGGAAGGCCTCGGCATCCGGCTCAACCCAGCCGGTCTCCCAGAACAACGTGTCGAGGTGTACCACCGGTACGCCCAAACGTGCGCCAATCTGTCGGGCCAGGGTCGATTTACCACTGCCGGAGTTGCCCAGAATCACGATGCGTTGCATGGCCAAGTCCTTTTGGAAAAACCGGCCATGCTAAATCATCCGGCCGGTTCAAGACAGCCATCGCGCCCGATGTGATAGCGCTGCAGGTCCTGCGCCAGGGTCAGTTGCCCGTTGTAGTGGGCAAGGGCTTCTTCACGCACGTTGTCGATGCACGGGCTGCGCCCTGGGTCGTTCTGGTAGCGGGCGCTGAAGTGCGTCAGTACCAGGTTGCGCACGCCCGCAGCTTCGGCAAAGCGGGCCACCGCAGCCGCGGTGCTGTGGCCGAAGCTGACCCCCGTGCGCTCGACCACCGCCTGGGTGAACGTGGCTTCGTGCACCAGCACGTCCGCGCCCCTGGCGACGTCGGCCAGCAGCGCGGGGTTGTCGTTGTCGCCGCACACGATCACCCGCCGTGGCGGGCGCGAAGGGCGCAGGTAGTCACTGCCGTGCAGCAGCTGCCCGCCATGCTGCACCGTCAGGCCCTTGGCCAGGTCACCCCACAGCGGGCCGCGGGGTATGCCTTCAGCTTCCAGGCGCGGGATGTCCAGACGCGGTTCGGGGTTGCGTTCGGTGAACACGAAGCCGACGCTCGGCACCCGGTGCGACAACTGCACGCTGGTCACCTGCACGGTGTCACTGCGCCACTCCACCAGGTCTTCCACGGCCAGCAGACGCAGTTCGAACGGCAGGAAGGTATCGCTGGCCAGCAGGCCCTGGCGTACCCAGCCGTGCAGGGCGGCGGGCAATACGAGGTCCAGCGGCTGGGTGCGCCCGCTCATGCCGGCACTGGCCAGCAGGCCCGGCAGGCCGAAGCAATGGTCGCCGTGGACGTGGGTGATGAAGATGGCGCGCAGGTCGCGGATCGACAGCGGCGTGTGCAGCAGCCGGTGCTGGGTGCCTTCGCCACAGTCGACCAGGTACCAGTGGCTGCCACTGGCTTCGATCACAGCGGTGGCGCTGACGTTGCGTGCCTTGGTCGGCACGCCGGCGGAGGTGCCCAGGAACAGCAGGTCCATGGTCTGGCTCCTTGTTTCAGCCCAGCAGCGACAGGTCGCGCAGCAACGCCTGCAACCCTTGTGGTACCAGCGGGCCGATGCGCGCCAGGTCGGCACTGTCGCACCAGCGGGCGCGGAACGGGTTGCCGTCGGTCTCCTGGCCGTTCAGCCAGGCTTGCTGGTACAGACCGGCGTCATCGAAGCGCGCATCGTACACCTGCACAATCTCATGCCCGGGCTTGCCGGCATAGGTGAACAGGCTCTCCAGGGTGCCGAGCAGGTGCACGTCGCTGATCGGCTGGCCCAGTTCTTCGTCGATTTCCCGGGCGATGGCATCGCGGCCCAGTTCACCGAATTCGATGCCGCCGCCCAGCGGCCGGCACAGGGTCTGGCCGCTGGCCGGGTCGTCGAAGACGTTGACCAGGATCTTGCCCTGGTGGTGGAAAACGCACAGGGCAAGAAAACGGATACGGGGTGCTTGCTGCGGCGCGGTGCTCACGGTCTCGTTCCTTCGAGGTGACAAAGGGCGCACACCTTAGCCTGATTGCCGCATGCCGTCGATGGCCCGCTACTCGGCCTGCCGCCAGATCAGCTTGCTGGTGTCATAGCCCTGTTCACGGGCAATTGTCAGTAGCTGCTCGCGCTGTTGGTCGGTGACCGCAGGCGTGCGTGAAAGCAGCCACAGGTACTCGCGGTTGGGGTGGCCGACCAGTGCCACGCGGTAATCCTGGTCGTGATACAGCACCCAGTATTCGCCCTTGGTCAAGCCCGGCGCGAGGCGGCTGAACCAGTTGTCGAAGCGCACCCAGAGTTTGTCGGTGCTGCCCGGTTGCTGGGCTTCGGCTATGCCGTTGGCTTCATTCCACTGGCCGTCCTTTTCCAGGCAGCGGTTGGTCACGTCGAGACGGCCATCTGCGCGCAGGCCGTAGTGCGCCTCGGACTGCACGCAGTTGCGCTGGAAAAACATCGGCAGCCGCGCCAGTTCGTACCAGGTGCCCTGGTAGCGTTGCAGGTCGACCTGCTGGGTACGCGGCGGCGCCGGGTGATCGTTGCCGGCGCAGCCGAGCAGGGCCAGGGTCATGCAGGAAAGCAGCAGCGTGGTGCGTAGCGCCATGGTGAAGCTCCTTGAAGCGAAATGGTGGCTTACCTGTATTTCGATGCGGGTGCGGGGTAAAAGTTGTATGGGATCGTGCCTTTCAGAACGAACCGGTCTGGACTTCGCCTGCGCGCACCGTTGCGGTAACGTCCGTGCCCAGGGCGTGGCTGTTGTGCCAGTCGAGGGTGGCCGGGGTATGGGTGGCCACGTGCTTGGGCACGCGGTTGAACAGGTTGGCGATGGAAAAGTCTTCCGAGTCGTCTTTTATCTTGGGCCAGTAGCCGGCGAAGATGTCGTAGGTGCGTCGGCCCAGCAGCAGCGCGAAGGGTTGGCTGAACAGGGCCTGCATGACACCGTCGAGACTGATGAAGGCGGCTACGATGAGTTTGCGCATGGGGACTCTCCTGATGGCAGCCGGGGTGGCTGTGGGCATGGGATAGTCGAATGGCAGGCAGCAGAATTGACAGCGTAAACCTGTGCCGGCCCTTTCGCGGGTAAACCCGCTCCCACAGGTACTGCACAGCCTTTGAGCTTGGCGCAATACCTGTGGGAGCGGGTTTACCCGCGAAGAGGCCGGTACAGGCTACATCACAGCCAGTAGGTCACCGCCCACCAGCCCAGCCCGCCCATCACTACGGTATAGGGCAGGGCCATCCACACCATCCGCCCATACGATAGCCGGATCAGCGGCGCAATCGCCGACGTCAGCAGAAACAGGAACGCCGCCTGTCCATTCGGCGTCGCCACGCTGGGCAGGTTGGTACCGGTGTTGATCGCCACCGCCAGCGTTTCGAAATGCTCACGGTTCATGCCGCCATCGAGGAACACCTGCTTCACTTCGGTGATGTAGATAGTGGCAACGAATACGTTGTCGCTGATCGCCGACAGCAGGCCGTTGGCCAGGTACAACATGCCCGGTTGCTGCTCGGCCGGCAACGCCAGCACCCAGGCAATCAACGGGATGAACAGGTGCTGCTGATGAATCACTGCCACCACGGCGAAGAACACCACCAGCAATGCGGTGAACGGCATGGCGTCCTGGAAGGCACGCCCCAGGCGGTGTTCGTCAGTGATGCCGGTACATGCCGTGATCAGCACGATCACCATCAGGCCGATCAGGCCGACCTCGGCAACGTGCAGCCCCAGGCAGATGATCAGGATCAGCGCAGCGAACCCTTGCACCCACAGCGCGATGCGCTGGGCCTGGGTACGCGCAGCATCGTCCTCGGCGGCGTAGGCGGCCAGCACCTGGCGCACCGGTTCGGGCATCAGCGTGCCGTAACCGAACAGGCGCAGCTTCTCCAGCAGCACGCAGGTCAGCAGACCGGCGCCCAGCACCGGCAGCGACACAGGCGCCACCTTCAGGAAGAAATCGGCAAAGTGCCAGCCCATCTCATGGCCAATCAGCAGGTTCTGCGGTTCGCCCACCAGCGTGCACACGCCGCCCAGTGCGGTACCCACCGCGCCATGCATCAGCAGGCTGCGCAGGAAGGCGCGGAACTGGTCGAGGTCTTCACGGTGCAACTGTGCGATCTGTTGGTCGCTGTCCAGCGCACTGTCTTCGCGCGGGTTGCCCCCGGAGGCGACGCGGTGGTACACCGCATAGAAGCCGACGGCGGCGCTGATGATCACGGCGGTGACGGTCAGCGCATCAAGGAACGCCGAAAGGAATGCCGACAGCACGCAGAACAGCAACGCCAGGGTCGCCTTCGAGCGCACCCCCAGCAAGATGCGCGAGAACAGGAACAGCAGCAGTTCCTTCATGAAGTGGATGCCGGCGACCATGAACATCAGCAGCAGGATTACCGGGAAGTTGTGTTGCAATTCTTCGTACAGGGCTTGCGGGGTGGTCATCTGCAACAGCAGGGCTTCGATCAGGAGCAGGCCACCGGGCATCAGCGGGTAGCACTTCAGGGCCATGCCCAGGGTGAAGATGAACTCGAGCACCAGTGCCCAGCCGGCCACGACCGGGCCGACGGTCAGCAGCAGCAGCGGGTTGAGTACCAGAAACAGGCAGATGACTGCCTTGTACCAAAGCGGCGACTTGCCCAGAAAGCTGTGGGCGAGGGCGCCGGTCAGGGAGCGCGACATGAATTTGTATCCTTATGATTCGGCGATGGCGCACGGTGCCGGATCAGCGCGTCTTAGGCAAGGTGTACAGTCCCGTTTTTGGCACAAGTGCGGTCATCGGGCTGAGTTACCATCCGTGCCATGAACCCTTCACCCGCAGGAGTGCCGCCCGTGACCGAGTACAGCGCATTCAAGGTCGAACTGACCGACAGCATTGCCCACGTTCAGATCAACCGCCCGGAAAAGCTCAATGCGATGAACGCGGCCTTCTGGGAAGAGATCATCGACATCTTCCAGTGGGTCGACGATACCGACGAGGTACGGGCGGTGGTGATCAGCGGTGCCGGCAAGCATTTTTCCGCCGGTATCGACTTGATGATGCTGGCCTCGCTGGCTGGGCAGATGGGCAAGGATGTGGGCCGTAATGCGCGCTTCCTGCGCAGCACCATCCTGCGCCTGCAGGCGTCGTTCAATGCCGTGGACAAGTGCCGCAAGCCGGTACTGGCCGCTGTGCAGGGTTACTGCATTGGCGGTGCCATCGACCTGATCTCGGCCTGCGACATGCGTTACTGCAGCAGCGATGCGCAGTTCTCGATCAAGGAAATCGACATGGGCATGGCCGCCGATGTCGGCACACTGCAACGTTTGCCTCGTATCATCGGAGACGGCATCATGCGTGAGCTGGCCTTCACCGGGCGCAATGTCGAGGCCGAAGAGGCGCTGCGCATTGGCCTGGTCAACCGGGTCTATGATGATCAGGCCGCGCTGATGGACGGGGTCTTTGCCATCGCCCGCGAGATTGCCGCAAAATCGCCGATCGCCGTGGCCGGCACCAAGGAAATGCTCAGCTACATGCGTGACCATCGCATCGACGATGGCCTGGAATACATCGCCACCTGGAACGCCGCGATGCTGCAGTCCGAAGACTTGCGCGTGGCCGTGGCGGCGCACATGAGCAAACAGAAACCGACGTTCGCCGACTGATCAGGCCGGGGGGCGCGCAGTAAAGGAACCCCCGACATGTCAGCACGCTGGACTACCGCAGTACTTGATCCGCAGATCACCGGGGGGCTGGCCGTGGCCCGCAGCCCGGAAGGGTTTCTGGTGGACGACAACGGCGCGCTGTTCCCCCGCGACTGGCTCAAGCGCCAGGACCTCGACGTGCTGTGCGAGCACGGCATCGGCCACTTCGACGGCCAGCCGGTGTTCCTGCTGGAGCTGCGCAGCGCCACCGACGTGCCCGGCTGCGCCTGGCGAGGCCTGCGCGCATTCATGCTCGAAGGTGACTTCGACACCTACAAAGTGCTGGGCTATGCCGCGCAGATCGGCACCTGGGCCCGCGAGCATCGCTTCTGCGGCAGCTGTGGCCAGGCGATGACGCAGATTCGCTGGGAGCGGGCGATGTACTGCCAGCCCTGCGACCTGCGCAGCTACCCGCGCATTTCGCCGAGCATGATCGTGCTGGTGACCCGTGGCGACGAGATTCTGCTGGCGCGCTCGCCGCGTTTCGTCGCCGGGGTGTACAGCACCCTGGCAGGCTTCGCCGAACCGGGCGAATCGGCCGAGGACTGCCTGGTGCGCGAAGTGCGTGAAGAGGTGGCGGTGGAAGTGCAGAACATCCAGTACGTCGGCAGCCAGTGCTGGCCGTTCCCGCACTCGATGATGCTCGGCTTCCATGCCGAGTACGCGGGGGGTGAGATCGTCATGCAGCCGGACGAAATCGAGGATGCCAGGTGGTTCAGCGTCCACGACCTGCCGCCGCTGCCGGCCGGGCGGTCGATTGCCCGGTATCTGATCGACCTTTATGTCGCCAGTCGCTTAGGGCTGCCCGAACCAGTGTTGCCACGCTAGGCGTATAGTCAGTGCCAGCACCACGGTGATGAACATCGGGCGGATGAACTTGCTGCCGCCGCTGATCGCCGTGCGTGCGCCGAAGAAGGCGCCGACCATCACCGACAGGCCCATGCACAGGCCGACGATGTAATCCACCTGCCCGGAAATGATGAACACCGTCAGCGCTGCAATGTTGCTGACGAAGTTCATGCTGCGCGCCACGCCGCTGGCACGGACCAGATCGATGGGGTAGAGCAGCAGGGTGCTGACCGTCCAGAACGCCCCGGTGCCCGGGCCGGCCACGCCGTCATAGAAGCCCAGGGTGAAGCCTTGCGGCATCTGCCACTTCTTCCTGATGGGGGCGTCGGCATCCAGCGGCGCCTTGGGCGTGCCGCCGAACAACAGGTAGATGCCGCAGGCAAAGACGATGACCGGTAGCATCTTGTTCAGCCATTCGGCTGGCATGTAGTGGGCGATGACAGCGCCCAGCAATGCTCCGGTCAAGGTGGCGAACAAGGCCGGGCGCCATTGTGCCGGGTGGAACAGCTTGCGCTTGTAGTAGGTGAAGCCGGCGGTGGCCGAGCCGAAGGTGGAGCTGAGCTTGTTGGTGCCCAGTACCAGGTGTGGCGGCATGCCGGCGGTGAGCAGCGCCGGGGTGGTGAGCAGGCCGCCGCCGCCGGCGATGGCATCGATGAAGCCGGCGACGAAGGCGACCAGGGCCAGGATCAGCAGGGTGAGGGGTTCTACGGTGAGTTCGAAGGGCATGGGGTTTTGGCAGGCAGGGAGGCAGGGAGGCGGCAAAGGGCCGCACTAGAAGGGTGACATGGTAATCCTGGGGGAAGTGTGTTGCCAGTGCCGGCCCTTTCGCGGGTAAACCCGCTCCCACAGGTTCCTGCACATTTCAAGACCTGTGCAGTACCTGTGGGAGCGGGCGTGCCCGCGAAGAGGCCGGTACAGGCGATCACATCAGCTACGGATAAACGCCAGCAAATCCGCATTGATCACCTCGGCGTGGGTGGTCGGCATGCCATGCGGGTAGCCCTTGTAGGTTTTCAGGGTGCCATTGGGCAGCAGCTTGGCCGACAGCACCCCGGAATTTTCATACGGTACGATCTGGTCATCGTCGCCGTGCATCACCAGCACCGGTTGGGTGATGCCCTTCAGGTCTTCAGTGAAGTCGGTTTGGGAAAACGCCACGATGCCATCGTAATGGGCCTTGGCACTGCCAATCATGCCCTGGCGCCACCAGTTGCCGATGATGCCTTCGCTGGCTTCGACACCGGGGCGGTTGTAGCCGTAGAACGGCCCAGCCGGCACATCCCGGTAGAACTGCGCGCGGTTGCTGGCGACCTGGGCCTGGAAGCCATCGAACACCGACTTGGGCAGGCCGCCGGGATTACCGGGCGTTTGCACCATCAGTGGCGGTACCGCGGCGATCAGTACTGCCTTGAACACCTTGTCTTCAGGGTACCGGGCCATATAGCGCACCACTTCACCTCCACCGGTCGAGTGGCCGACATGCACAGCGCCCTGGATGCCCAGGTGAGCGACGACCGCCGCCACGTCGTCGGCATAGTGGTCCATGTCGTGGCCGTCCCAGACCTGACTGGAGCGGCCATGGCCACGGCGGTCGTGGGCGACCACGCGATAACCGTGGGCGAGGAAGAACAGCAGCTGGGCATCCCAGTCGTCGGCACTGAGCGGCCAGCCATGGTGGAAGTGGATGACCGGCGCATCGCGCGGGCCCCAGTCCTTGTAGAAGATCTGTACGCCGTCCTGCGTGGTTACATAGCTCATGGTCGTGTCTCCTGTTGCAGGCACCGAAGGGAGCTATTGAGAATAGGAGGGATTTTGGCGGGTATCGGGAAGTTGTATCGCCTGTGCAGGCCTCTTTGCGGGTTCACCCGCGAAGAGGCCTGCACAGGCGATACAAACGCCCTTTCAGACGCGGTCGCGCAGCCGGTACCAGGCTTTGGCTGCGGCTTCCAGCGGTGCCGCCAGCAGATCGCCGCCGGGGAAGCGGCCGTTGTCGATACTTTGGTACAGCGTCAGCAGGTCGTTGTCACCGAGGATGGCATCGCTGACCGCCCGCGCCGCCGCCAGGGTCGGCAGCACGCCGTGGCCGGAGAACCCCTGCAGCCAATAGCGCTGGCCCTCGCAGCCCACGTCCGGAGTGCGCTGCATGCTGCAGTCGATATGGCCACCCCAGGCATAGTCGATGGCCACCCCGGCCAGCTGCGGGAACACCCGCTCCAGATAGGGGCGGGTAGCGCTGGCGACATCTTTGGGAATGCCGCCCAAATAGGTGCAGCCGCCACCGAACAGCAGGCGGTGGTCTGGGGTCAGGCGGAAGTAGTCGGGTACGAACTGGTTGTCGATCACGCAACTGTTACGTGGCAGCAGCGAGCGGGCGAAGTCGGCGTCCAGTGGTGCGGTGGCCACCTGGTAGGAGCCGACAGGTAGCAGGCGGCGTGACAGCTTGCGGTCGAGGCGGTCGATGTAGGCGTTGCAGGCCAGCACCAATACCTGGCAGCGAACTTCGCCACGGTCAGTACGGGCGACATAGCCTTCGCCAGCCTGTTGGTAGCTGAGCACCTGGCTCTGTTCGTAGATGCGTCCGCCGGCTGCTTCTATGCTGCTGGCCAAGCCTTGGGCCAGTTTCAGCGGGTTGAGGTGGGCACCCTTGGCGTCGTACAGCGCGGCCTGGTAGCGCGGACTGTCGATCCATTGCGGCAGCTCGTCGCGGCCAATCAGGCGCAGGGCATCGTAGCCCCATTTGTGTTCGGCTTCGTGCAAGGCTTCTTCGAGCATCTTCACCCGGCGCGGCAGTACGGCAGTCCACAGGCTGCCCAGCCGGTAGTCGATGTCGAAGCCATGGCGCCCGGGCAGTTCGCGCATTTCGTCAGCGGCCCAACACATGCTGGCCCACAGGCGTTGGGTACGCTCGACGCCCAGGGCCTTTTCCAGCGGGGGCATATCGCAGGACCAGCCCAGCAAGGCCTGACCACCGTTACGACCGGAAGCGGCCCAGGCCACGCGGCTGGCTTCCAGCAGCGTCACGCGCTTGCCGGCCTGGGTCAGGCGCAGGGCGGTGTGCAGGCCGCTGAAACCGGCGCCGATGATCAGTACATCGGTATCGTGGCTGCCTTGCAAGGTGGGGCGCAGGGGAATGCTGGCGGGGTAGGTCTGGGCGTAGTAGCTGGCGACGTGCTGGGCGGATTGTTTGAACATGCAGGGGCTCATGAAAATTATTTTGATTATTTTCATGAAAATTTAGCATGAAAAATTCATGCTGCCAGTATATTGGTCGGGTTTTGTGGTTTGTCTGAATTCTCTGTATTCCTGGCCTGGCCCTATCGCCGGCAAGCCAGCTCCCACAAGTCCTGCGCAGGTTTTGAAAGCTGTGTGGTACCTGTGGGAGCTGGTTTGCCGGCGATAGGGCCTCAACGACAGTGCAAAAGCCTCAGGTTGAAGCTTTTCTCTTGGGCTGCCGCGGCTTGCTGGCAGCCTTGCTGCCAGTCGCTTTACTCTTCCCACTCCCTCGACGCTTTTTCTTCCACGGCGCCGCCGCCCCGGCCGCCGGCCCGCTGATGGTCATGCGCATCCCGCTGCACCGCTCCACCAGCTTGCCCATCCACGCCGACTGCCGGGCGACGAACTCTTCCAGGGTCATCTCGCCACTTTGCACCATGTCTAGCGCCTGCTCCCAGATTGCCGTGGTACCAGGGTCGGCAATGGCGCGTGGCACGGCGTCGATCAGGCTGAAGGCCGCAGGCGTGGCGGACAGTGCCTTGCCGTTCTTTACCAGGTAACCACGGTCAAGCAGGCCCTGGATGATGCTGGCGCGGGTGGCTTCGGTGCCGATGCCGGTGGTTTCCTTGAGCTTCTGCTTCAGCCGCGGGTCATCCACCAGTTTGGCGACGTTCTTCATTGCCTTGATCAGGTCACCTTCGGTAAACGGCTTGGGCGGCTGGGTCCACAGGTCTTTCAGTTGCAGGCCCTGCACGCTGCAGCCCTGGCCTTCGCGCAGCGCTGGCAGCACCTGGGCCGGTGGCGCTTCACGGCCCTTGGCCGGGGTCAGCGCTTCGGGCAGGGCGCGGCGCCAGCCTGGTTCGACAATCTGCTTGCCTACCGCGCGCAGGGCATGGCCGGCGCAGTCGAAGTCGGCCTGGGTACGGTCGTACTCGTGGTTGGGCAGGAACTGCGCCAGGTAGCGGGCGCGGATCAGGGTGTACACCGCCTTGTGCTTGGCCGGCAGGCGCGACGGGTCGCTGGCGGCGGCAGTGGGGATGATGCCATGGTGGGCGCTGACCTTGGCGTCGTTCCACGCCCGTGAGCGGCGCTGCGGCTCGAGGTAGGGCTGCAGTGGTGCCAGGCTGGCATCGGCCCGTTGCAAGGCAGCGAGGATGGCCGGCGCTTCGGCGTGCTGGCTTTGCGGCAGGTAGCCGCAGTCGCTGCGCGGGTAGGTGATCAGTTTGTGGGTTTCGTACAGTGCCTGGGCGATGTCGAGGGTTTCCTGGGCGCCGAGGCCGAACTTTTTCGAGCACAGCTCCTGCAGGGTGCCCAGGTCGAAGGGCAGGGGCGCGGCTTCACGCACGCGCTCGGTGGCCACTTTGACGGCCCGGGCAGTGCCGGCATTGCCAATGTCGGCGGCAGCCTGCTGCGCCAGGGCCTGGTTCAGGCAGCGGCCCTGATCGTCGCAGGCGTCTTCGGCGGCACGCCACTGGGCGTTGAAGCCAAAGCCTGCGTGTTCGAGCTGCACATCGATAGCCCAGAACGGCACCGGCACGAAGTCGGCGATGCTGCGGTCGCGGTCGACCACCAGGCGCAAGGTGGGCGTTTGCACCCGGCCCACCGGCAGCACGCCCTGGTAGCCGGATTGCCGGCCCAGCAGGGTGAACAGCCGGCTCATGTTCATGCCAATCAGCCAGTCGGCGCGGGAGCGGCCCAGCGCCGAATGGTACAAGTTGAAGGTTTCGTGGCCGGGCAGCAGGCGTGCCAGGGCCTTGCGGATGGAGGCGTCGTCCAGTGCCGACAGCCACAGGCGCTGCACCGGGCCGCGATAACGACAATGCTCGACCAGTTCGCGGGCGATCATTTCGCCTTCGCGGTCGGCGTCGGTGGCGATAACCAGTTCGCGCGCTTCGCCAAGCAGGCGCTTGACCGCCTTGAACTGGCTGGCGGTCTTGGGCTTGACCAGCATCTTCCACTGTTCCGGGATGATCGGCAGATCGGCCAGGTTCCAGCGCTTGTAGCGCTCGTCGTAGCTGTCGGGCGGGGCGGTTTCCAGCAGGTGGCCGATGCACCAGGTCACGCAGACGTCGGTGCCTTGCCAGCAGCCATCGCCCTTGCGGTTGGCGCCGAGCACTTTGGCGATGTCTTTTGCCTGGGAGGGTTTTTCGCAGAGGAACAGGCGCATGGCCGGGGACGCTTCATCGGGGGTGATGGGCACTAGAATGCGCAAGCGGGGGCGCGGAGGCAAGTTTTATCTGGATGGATGTACAGGTTTTGTCAGGGGAAGTGTCTTGAGCCTGTACCGGCCTCTTCGCGGGTGAACCCGCTCCCACAGGGACCACACAGCATCTGGAAGCTGTGGGGGCCTGTGGAAGCGGGTTTACCCGCGAATGGGCCGGTCCAGGTTATGGATCAGGCGCGAGAGTCGCGCACCATGTCCACGTGCGGGATGCCGGCTTCGAGGAATTCCTCGCTGACTACGCGAAAGCCCAGCCGCTCGTAGAACGGCGTGGCCTGCACCTGGGCGCTGAGCATCTGCTGCTTCAGGTCGCGGTTCTGGGCTTCGACAATAACTGCGTTCATCAGCGCGTCACCCACCTTCAGCCCGCGCCAGTCCTTCAGCACCGAGACCCGGCCGATGGTGCCGTCAGGCAGCAGGCGTGCGGTGCCGATCGGGTAGTCGCCTTCCAGGGCCAGGAAGTGCGCGGCGGTCGGATCATCCGAGTCCCACTCCAGCTCCGGCGGCACGTGCTGTTCGGCAATGAACACTGCTTCGCGGATGCGGCGGATGTCGGCGTTGTCCTTGTGCCAGTCGGCAAGGCGCACACGAATCTTATTCATTGGCGAATCCCAGGCTTCCTTGTTTGACCAGCTGCTGTACCAGCAGAAGGCCATCTTCATCCTGCAGCCATTCGCCCAGGTTGTCGATGTGCAGGGCGTCGGCCGCGCAAACCAGCTTCAGCAGCTCGCGCAGTTTGCCCGGCAGCGGGCAGCTGCGACCGCTGGCGAACAGCAGCAGGTCCTCTTCGAATTCCGACCAGGCCAGGCGCGCGCTCGGGTTGCGGATCAGGATGGCGCCCTGTTCCAGGGCATCGATCAGCTCTTCCTCGGACAGCTCTTCACCGACGATCTGCTCGGGGTAGCGCGGCTCGGTCATGAACTGGCCGAACCAGGTCAGCAGCAGGTCCTTGTCGCCCATGTGCTTGTCGAGCAGCGCCTTCAGGCGGTCGAGGGCATCGTGCTGGATCTGGTGCGGGTCGCTGACCGGCTGGGCGTCGGCGTCGCTGTAGCGCTCTTCGTCGGGCAGGAACTGGCCGAGAAAATCGGTGAAGTGGGTCAGCACTTCGGCGGCGCTTGGCGCGCGGAAGCCGACCGAGTAGGTCAGGCAGTCGTCCACGGCCACGCCGTAGTGGGCCAGGCGCGGTGGCAGGTAGAGCATGTCACCCGGCTCCAGGGTCCACTCATCGCTCTGCTCGAATTCGGCGAGGATGCGCAGGTCGGCGTGCTCCAGCAGTGAGCTGTCGCTGCTGCACATCTGGCCGATTTTCCAGTTGCGCTGGCCGTGGCCCTGCAGCAGGAACACGTCGTAGTTGTCGAAGTGCGGGCCGACGCTGCCACCGGGGGCGGCGAAGCTGATCATCACGTCATCGATGCGCCAGCTGGGCAGGAAGCGGAAGTTTTCCAGCAGTTCGGCCACTTCCGGGACGAACTGGTCGACAGCCTGCACCAGCAGGGTCCAGTCCTTTTCCGGCAGCTCGGCGAAGGTGTCTTCGGTGAACGGGCCGCGGCGCAGCTCCCAAGGGTGCGCGCCGTGCTCGAGCACGATACGCGACTCTACTTCCTCTTCCAGGGCCAGGCCGGCCAGCTCGTCGGGGTCGATCGGGCTGATGAAGTCCGGGAATGCCTGGCGCACCAGCAGCGGCTTCTTCTGCCAGTAGTCGCGCATGAATTCGCGGGCCGAGATGCCGCCGAGCAGCTGCAGTGGAGTATCAGGATTCATGTTCAACCTATTGAAAAAATGTAATTTTCGTCCGGGAATAAAAACGCCCGGCCAGGCCGGGCGTTGAACGCGACGGTCAGCTTAGATGCGTTTGGCCTGTGCTGCCGCGTTGCCGATGTAGGTGGCAGGGGTCAGCTGCTTGAGCTCGGCCTTGGCGTCGGCTGGCATGTCCAGGCCGTCGATGAAGGTCAGCAGCGCTTCCGGGGTGATGCCCTTGCCACGGGTCAGCTCTTTGAGCTTCTCGTAGGGGTTTTCGATATTGAAGCGGCGCATCACGGTCTGGATCGGCTCGGCCAGCACTTCCCAGCAGGCGTTCAGGTCGGCGGCGATGCGGGCTTCGTTGACTTCCAGCTTGCCGATGCCTTTCAGGCTGGCTTCGTAGGCGATGACGCTATGGGCAAAGCCCACGCCCAGGTTGCGCAGCACGGTGGAGTCGGTCAGGTCACGCTGCCAGCGCGAGATCGGCAGCTTGCTGGCCAGGTGCTGGAACAGCGCGTTGGCGATACCCAGGTTGCCTTCGGAGTTTTCGAAGTCGATCGGGTTGACCTTGTGCGGCATGGTCGACGAGCCGATTTCGCCGGCAACGGTCTTCTGCTTGAAGTAGCCCAGCGAGATGTAGCCCCACACATCGCGGTCGAAGTCGATCAGGATGGTGTTGAAGCGGGCGATGGCGTCGAACAGCTCGGCGATGTAGTCGTGCGGTTCGATCTGGGTGGTGTACGGGTTGAACTGCAGGCCCAGCTCGTCTTCGATGAAGGCGCGGGCGTTCTGCTCCCAGTCGATTTGCGAGTAGGCCGACAGGTGGGCGTTGTAGTTGCCCACGGCGCCATTGATCTTGCCCAGCAACGGCACGGCGGCAACCTGGGCGATCTGGCGCTCCAGGCGGTACACGACGTTGGCCAGCTCTTTACCCAGGGTAGTCGGCGAAGCCGGCTGGCCGTGGGTGCGCGACAGCATCGGCACGTCGGCGTGGGCGTGGGCCAGGGCGCGGATGGCATCGGCGATCTGGCGCATCAGCGGCAGCAGCACTTCGTCACGGCCGGCACGCAGCATCAGGGCGTGGGACAGGTTGTTGATGTCCTCGCTGGTGCAGGCGAAGTGGATGAATTCGCTGACCTTGGCCAGCTCAGGCAGCGTGGCGGCCTGCTCCTTGAGGAGGTATTCGATCGCCTTGACGTCGTGGTTGGTGGTGCGCTCGATTTCCTTGACGCGTTCGGCGTGCTCGAGCTTGAAGTCGGTGGCCAGGCTGTCCAGCAGGGCATTGGCTTCGGCGGAGAACGCCGGCACTTCGCCGATCTGCGGGTGGGCGGCCAGGCGCTGCAGCCAGCGCACTTCGACCAGGGCGCGGAAACGGATCAGGCCGAATTCGCTGAAAATGGGGCGCAAGGCCTGGGTTTTGCCGGCATAACGGCCGTCTACAGGGGAAACCGCAGTGAGCGAAGAGAGCTGCATGGGGTGTTCTCGGACAGTCAGGCTTTTGGAAGGGCGCATATCATACATGAAAATTGCGCCCGAGTCTGGTGGCTGACCAAAGGTCGGGCCATTAAAAACGTGTCGCGGCCCTTGTGGGCGCGGGTTTACCCGCGAATACGTCGGTAGATCCAGCATCGCATTCGCGGGTGAACCCGCTCCCACAGGGTTGGGTGTCGCCTGTCAGGAAGGCGAACGCATCATGTCGTACAGTTCGTTGAGCAACTTGCGCCGGCTGAACACCAGCTGCCAGCGGTGCCCGCCCAGCTGACGCCACAGGCGTGCGGCGCGGATGCCGGCCAGCAGCAGGGCGCGGATCTTCGAGGCGTTGCTGGCCTGCTGCAGGAAGCGCATGTCGCCGTGTACCTGGATGCGCTGGCGCAAGGTGCTCAGGGTGTCCTGGTACAAGGCTCCACTGGAAGCGATGACGTTTTCGTGAACCAGGCCAAAATGCTCGGCCTGGGACTGGATTTGCGGCAGGCGGTTGCCGATGGTGTCGAGCAGGTCGCCGCGCTTGTTCAGCTGGCGCTCCAGGCCCAGCATCGACAGGGCGTAGCGCAGCGGCTCGCGCTGCAGGCTGCTGGGGTCGCGCTCCAGCGCGCCGACCAGCGCGCGGTAGCCGTCGCGCAGGTTCAGGTCGTCACCGCCGAACACCTCCAGGGTGTCCTTGGGGTCACGAACCAGCAGGCTGCCCAGCATGCAGCCGATGTTGGCCTCGCTGGCCTGGCCGGTGCGGGCGATGCGGTCGACCAATACAGCGGCCTGGAACACACCGCCCAACGCAATCAACTGCTCCTGCAGCTTGCTCATGCGCGCGGGCTCCACGGCTCGGCGGCTTCGATCACGCCGCCGCCCAGGCACACTTCGCCGTCGTAGAACACCACCGACTGGCCTGGGGTAACGGCGCGCTGCGGCTCGTCGAACACTGCGCGGTAACCGCTTTCGGTAAGCTCCAGGGTGCACTGCTGGTCGCTCTGGCGGTAACGCACCTTGGCAGTGAGTTGGCGCGGGCTGCCGAGGTCTACCGGGTTGACCCAGAAAATTTCCGAAGCCAGCAGGGCGCGGGAGAACAACCACGGGTGTTCGTTGCCCTGGCCGACCACCAGCACGTTGCGGGTCAGGTCCTTGTGCAGCACGTACCACGGCTCGTCGCCGGCGTCCTTCAGGCCGCCAATGCCCAGGCCCTGGCGCTGGCCGATGGTGTGGTACATCAGGCCGTGGTGGCGGCCGATCACTTCACCGTCGGTGGTTTCGATGTTGCCTGGCTGGGCCGGCAGGTACTGCTTGAGGAAGTCGCTGAAGCGGCGCTCACCGATGAAGCAGATGCCGGTGGAATCCTTCTTCTTGGCGGTGGCCAGGCCGTGCTTTTCGGCAATGGCGCGTACTTCGGGCTTTTCCAGCTCGCCAACCGGGAACAGGGTGCGGGCGATTTCCTTGCCGCCGACGGCGTGCAGGAAGTAGCTCTGGTCCTTGTTCGGGTCCAGGCCCTTGAGCAGTTCGGTGAGCTCGCCGGTGTCGCGGCGGCGTACGTAGTGGCCGGTGGCGATCAGGTCGGCACCCAGCGACAGGGCGTAGTCGAGGAACGCCTTGAACTTGATTTCGCGGTTGCAGAGGATGTCGGGGTTGGGCGTACGGCCGGCCTTGTACTCCTCAAGGAAGTGCTCGAACACGTTGTCCCAGTATTCGGCGGCGAAGTTGGCGGTGTGCAGCTTGATGCCGATGCGGTCGCACACGGCCTGGGCGTCGGCCAGGTCTTCACGGGCGGTGCAGTATTCGGTGCCGTCGTCTTCTTCCCAGTTCTTCATGAACAGCCCTTCCACCTGGTAGCCCTGCTCCATGAGCAGAAGGGCGGAGACGGAAGAGTCCACGCCGCCGGACATGCCGACGATGACGCGGGTCTTGGCGGGGTCTTTGAGTGCTGGGCTGGTCATGGTTACCGGTGTGTATCAAGGGGGAAAAACGCCGATTCTATCAAACCTGCGGCGGCGCGTCAGTCGCGCAGCAGGTCGAGGCTGTGCAGGGGGCCTTTGAGGTAGTCGTCGAGGCAGCGTGGCACCAGCTCGCTGCGCCAGCGGGCGGGGTCGGCCAGCAGTTCGTCGCGGGTCAGCCACACGGCGCGAACAATGTCGCTGTCCAGCGCCAGGTCGGCGTGATGGCGCACGGGGCGGGCGGCGAAGCAGATGCGCTGGTAGGTCACGCCGTTGCTCGGGGCGGTGTACAGGTAGATGCCGACTACCCCGGTGAGCTCGACTTCCCAGGCGGTTTCTTCGAGGGTTTCGCGCAGGGCGGCCTGGGGCAGGGTCTCGTCCGGTTCGAGGTGGCCGGCGGGTTGGTTGAAGACGTGCTGGCCAGCCTTGAATTCTTCGACGAAGAGGAATTTACCGTCTTGCTCGACAATGGTGGCGACGGTGATGTGGGGTTGCCAGGTCATGAACAGCTCCTTAGGGGCCTGCACAGCCCTTGTGGGAGCGGGTTTGCCCGCGAATGCGTCAGTGGATTCGCCATCGCATTCGCGGGTAAACCCGCTCCCACAGGGGCCGCGCTGGCGGCCAGAAATCGTTTGTCCAGAAAGCACAAACCCCGGTGCGTGGCCGGGGTTTGTACTGTTACTTCAAGCGAACCTTACAGGGCGGCAATGGCGCTGTTCAGGGTCTGGCTTGGGCGCATCACCTTGGCAGTCAGCTCGGCATCCGGGGCGTAGTAGCCACCGATGTCGGCCGGCTTGCCCTGGACGGCGTTGAGCTCGGCGACGATGGTCTCCTCGTTCTCGGTCAGGGTCTTGGCCAGTGGTGCGAAGCGTGCCTGCAGGGCAGCGTCGTCGTTCTGCGCAGCCAGGGCCTGGGCCCAGTACAGGGTCAGGTAGAAGTGGCTGCCGCGGTTGTCGATACCACCGACTTTGCGCGACGGCGACTTGTTGGTGTCGAGGAACTTGCCAGTGGCCTGGTCCAGGGTGTTGGCCAGCACTTTGGCGCGCGGGTTGTCGTAGGTGTTGCCCAGGTGCTCCAGGGAAGCGGCCAGGGCCAGGAATTCACCCAGCGAGTCCCAACGCAGGAAGTTCTCTTCCACCAGCTGCTGCACATGCTTCGGTGCCGAACCGCCGGCGCCGGTTTCGAACAGGCCACCGCCGCTCATCAGCGGTACGATCGACAGCATCTTGGCGCTGGTGCCCAGTTCCATGATCGGGAACAGGTCGGTCAGGTAGTCACGCAGCACGTTGCCGGTCACCGAGATGGTGTCCTTGCCTTCGCGGATGCGGGCCAGGGAGAACTTGATGGCGTCGACCGGTGCCAGGATGCGGATGTCCAGGCCAGTGGTGTCGTGATCCTTCAGGTACTTCTGCACCTTCTCGATCATCACGCCGTCGTGGGCGCGGGCCGGGTCCAGCCAGAACACTGCCGGCGTGTTGCTCAGGCGGGCGCGGTTGACGGCCAGCTTGACCCAGTCCTGGATCGGCGCGTCCTTGACCTGGCACATGCGGAAGATGTCACCGGCTTCGACGTTCTGCTCCAGCACCACGCTGCCCTTGCTGTCGACCACGCGCACGACGCCGTCGGCCTTGATCTGGAAAGTCTTGTCGTGGGAGCCGTACTCTTCGGCCTTCTGTGCCATCAGGCCGACGTTAGGTACGCTGCCCATGGTGGTCGGGTCGAAGGCGCCGTTGGCCTTGCAGTCTTCGATGGTGGCCTGGTAGATGCCGGCGTAGCAGCGGTCCGGGATGATCGCCTTGGCATCTTGCAGTTCGCCGGCGGCGTTCCACATCTTGCCCGAGTCACGGATCATGGCCGGCATCGAGGCGTCGACGATGACGTCGCTCGGTACGTGCAGGTTGGTGATGCCTTTGTCGGAGTTGACCATGGCCAGGGCCGGGCGCTGGGCGTACAGGGCCTGGATGTCGGCTTCGATCTCGGCCTGCTTGTCGGCTGGCAGGTCTTTGATGCGGGCGTACAGGTCGCCGATGCCGTTGTTGGCGTTGAAGCCTACTTCAGCCAGCGCGGCGGCGTGCTTGGCCAGCACGTCGTTGTAGAATTCTTCGACAATGACACCGAACATGATCGGGTCGGAGACCTTCATCATGGTGGCTTTCAGGTGCACCGACAGCAGCACGCCGGAGGCCTTGGCGTCGGCGATCTGCTCGGCGATGAAGGCTTTCAGGGCCTTGCGGCTCATGGTGGCGCAGTCGATGACTTCGGCGGCTTTTACCGCGGTCTTTTCTTTCAGTACGGTGGTGCTGCCGTCTTTGCCGACCAGCTCGATGCGCAGGCTGTCGTCAGCTTCGATCAGTGCAGCTTTCTCGCTGCCGTAGAAGTCGCCCTGGGTCATGTGGGCAACGTGCGACTTGGAGTCGGCAGCCCAGGCGCCCATCTTGTGCGGGTGCTTGCGGGCGTAGTTCTTGACCGACAGCGGCGCGCGGCGGTCGGAGTTGCCTTCGCGCAGTACCGGGTTCACGGCGGAGCCCTTGATGCGGTCGTAGCGGGCGCGGGATTCTTTCTCTTGCGCGGTGGCCGGCTCGTCAGCGTAGTCCGGGATGTTGAAGCCCTTGCCTTGCAGTTCCTTGATCGCGGCTTTCAGCTGCGGTACCGAGGCGCTGATGTTCGGCAGCTTGATGATGTTGGCTTCAGGGGTGGTAGCCAGCTGGCCCAGTTCCGCCAGGTGATCGCCTACTTGCTTCTCTGCGCCCAGTTGCTCCGGGAAGGCGGCGAGGATGCGGCCAGCCAGGGAGATGTCGCGGGTTTCGACGGCGATGTCAGCCGAAGCGGTGAACGCTTCGATGATCGGCAGCAGCGAGTAAGTGGCGAGGGCGGGGGCTTCGTCGGTGAAGGTATAGATGATCTTGGAACGGGTGGGCATGCGGGTTAACTCTCTGTGTGCTGAGCGTGCTCGAGTCTCGTGGTGCGCAGGGTAGGCGCATCGCCCTGGCAGCGCCATAAGCGGAAAGTCGAGAGGCTGCGAGCGGTGATGGTGGATGCATCAGTCGAGCGTCAAGTGCTGAGCTGCGGTAACAGTCCAGGCTTCGTGGCCAGGCTTTGTGTCCATTCATGGCCAAGGGCGGTCCGCATTTTTCCAAGGGATCGCCCCAATGACCCTTCGGTCGCGGCGCAGTATACCAAACCATTCGGGCTAATCAGCAAGGCCAAGTGATATCGGCCCACTTATAAGACCAAAGACTAAGCGGCAATGTGGCGGGTTGTCGCAGGCCTGAGGATGGCTGCGCGCTTTCGCGGGGGCTGGTTTGCCGGTGATCGGGCCGGTGACGTCAATGCAAAACTCCCATGCTTGCGCGTCGGCAGATGTGGTTTAGGCTCAGTGGATCGCATGATGTCCAATCACACCCGACAGCGGAGTAGTGCAAGCATGGGATACCAGAAAATCAAGGTTCCGGCCGACGGCGCCAAGATCACCGTCAATGCCGACCATTCGCTCAACGTTCCTGACAACCCGATCATTCCTTATATCGAGGGCGACGGGATTGGCGTCGATGTCTCGCCGGTAATGATCAAAGTGGTCGACGCCGCCGTGCAAAAGGCCTACGGCGGCAAGCGCAAGATCGCCTGGATGGAGGTGTACGCCGGTGAAAAAGCCACCCAGGTGTACGATCAGGACACCTGGCTGCCACAGGAAACCCTCGATGCCGTGCGTGATTACGTGGTGTCGATCAAGGGGCCGCTGACTACCCCGGTGGGCGGTGGCATCCGCTCGCTAAACGTGGCCTTGCGCCAGCAACTCGACCTGTATGTGTGCCTGCGCCCGGTACTGTGGTTCCAGGGCGTGCCCAGCCCGGTGAAAAAACCTGGCGATGTGGACATGGTGATCTTCCGCGAGAACTCCGAGGACATCTATGCCGGTATCGAGTGGAAGGCCGGTTCGCCCGAGGCGAACAAGGTGATCAAGTTCCTCAAGGAGGAAATGGGTGTTACCAAGATCCGCTTTGACCAGGACTGCGGCATTGGCATCAAGCCAGTGTCCCGCGAGGGCACCAAGCGCCTGGTGCGCAAGGCCCTGCAGTATGTGGTGGACAACGACCGCGAGTCGCTGACCCTGGTGCACAAGGGCAACATCATGAAATTCACCGAGGGTGCCTTCAAGGACTGGGGTTATGAAGTGGCACGCGACGAGTTTGGTGCCGAGTTGCTCGATGGCGGCCCGTGGATGAAGTTCAAGAACCCCAGGAGCGGCCGCGAGGTCATCGTCAAGGACGCCATCGCCGACGCCATGCTGCAGCAGATCCTGCTGCGCCCGGCCGAGTACGACGTGATCGCCACCCTCAACCTCAACGGTGACTACCTGTCCGATGCCCTGGCGGCGGAAGTGGGCGGTATCGGCATTGCGCCGGGTGCCAACCTGTCCGACACCGTGGCCATGTTCGAGGCCACCCACGGCACCGCGCCCAAATATGCCGGGCAGGACAAGGTCAATCCGGGCTCGGTGATCCTGTCGGCGGAGATGATGCTGCGGCACATGGGTTGGACCGAGGCGGCCGACCTGATCATCAAGGGCACCAACGGCGCGATTGCCGCCAAGACCGTGACCTATGACTTCGAGCGCCTGATGGACGGCGCCAGGCTGGTGAGCAGTTCAGGCTTTGGCGATGAAATGATCAAGCATATGTAAGGCAATGGAAAACCGGCCGCTTCCGGTAAGGAAGCGGCCGGTTTTTTCGTATACCGGCAGACGGCGCGGCTAATCAGGCATCGGCAGTGCTGCCGGTTTGCTGTGCGCTCACGGCTGTGGTGGCAGTGGCGCTGCTGATATTCACCGCGTGGAGGCCTTTGGGGCCCTGGACGATGTCGAAGCTCACGGCCTGGCCGGCTTTGAGCGTCTTGTACCCGTCCATCTGGATGGCTGAATAATGAGCGAACAAGTCGTCAGTCTTGCCCTCTTCATTGATGAATCCGTAGCCCTTGGCATTGTTGAACCACTTGACTTTACCGCTTGCCATCCCTATGTCCCTCTGCAAAGGACTCCATCACTGGAGTATCATCCACTTCATCCGCATACGAACCATGCGAAAAATCTGGTTGACTGCGCGGATCTTTATCGACCACGGTGGGTTCTTATTGGTTGTAACACCGTTTTGCCGATAGTCAAGGTCGCCCGGCGCCTGCGCTGGCCGTGCCCTTCGCAGTCAACCCACAACCTTAACCTGTCGCTCATGATGAAATTCTTTCCATGCATGCACCTAGTGAGATTCGACTAACATTCAATCAGGATCGCCCGCAATCGAATGAGGACGACGGCTCAGGTCTTGCAGTTCAGGAAGCCAAGCCGATCCTGCAGGCGCCACCGATGTACAAGGTGGTTTTGTTCAACGATGACTACACGCCAATGGATTTCGTCGTCGAAGTGCTCGAGACGTTCTTCAATCTGAACCGCGAGCTGGCGACCAAGATCATGCTGACCGTCCATACCGAAGGGCGGGCAGTGTGCGGATTGTTTACCCGTGACATCGCCGAAACAAAGGCTATGCAGGTCAACCAATACGCCAGGGAAAGCCAGCATCCGCTACTCTGTGAAATCGAGAAGGACGGTTAATCGCCGACCACTTGGGTATGAGGTGAAGCTATGTTAAACCGCGAGCTCGAAGTCACCCTCAATCTGGCCTTCAAGGAGGCTCGTTCGAAGCGTCATGAGTTCATGACCGTCGAACATCTGCTGCTGGCACTCCTTGACAATGAGGCTGCCGCGACCGTTCTGCGCGCCTGTGGCGCCAATCTCGACAAGCTCAAGCACGACCTGCAAGAGTTCATCGATTCCACCACGCCCCTGATCCCGGTCAACGACGAAGACCGCGAAACCCAGCCGACCCTGGGCTTCCAGCGTGTACTGCAGCGTGCCGTGTTCCACGTGCAAAGCTCCGGCAAGCGTGAAGTCACCGGTGCCAACGTGCTGGTGGCGATCTTCAGCGAACAGGAAAGCCAGGCCGTGTTCCTGCTCAAGCAGCAGAGCGTGGCCCGCATCGACGTGGTCAACTATATCGCCCATGGCATCTCCAAGGTGCCGGGCCATGGTTCGCATTCCGAAAGCGACCAGGAAATGCAGGACGAAGAGGGCGGCGATACTACCTCTTCGAGCAACCCGCTGGATGCCTATGCCAGCAACCTGAACGAGCTGGCCCGTGCCGGCCGTATCGACCCGCTGGTAGGCCGCGAGCAGGAAGTGGAGCGCGTGGCGCAGATTCTTGCCCGTCGGCGCAAGAACAACCCGCTGCTGGTGGGTGAGGCTGGCGTGGGCAAGACCGCCATCGCCGAAGGCCTGGCCAAGCGCATCGTCGATGGCCAGGTGCCCGACCTGCTGGCGCAGAGCGTGGTGTATTCCCTCGACCTCGGCGCACTGTTGGCCGGTACCAAATATCGTGGCGACTTCGAGAAGCGCTTCAAGGCGCTGCTGGGCGAGCTGCGCAAGCGCCCGCAGGCAATCCTGTTCATCGACGAAATCCATACCATCATCGGTGCCGGTGCGGCGTCGGGCGGGGTGATGGATGCGTCCAACCTGCTCAAGCCACTGCTGTCGTCCGGTGAAATCCGTTGCATCGGTTCGACCACCTTCCAGGAGTTCCGCGGCATCTTCGAGAAGGACCGTGCCCTGGCGCGGCGCTTCCAGAAGGTCGATGTCAGCGAGCCGTCGGTCGAAGACACCGTGGGCATCCTGCGTGGCCTGAAAGGGCGCTTCGAAAGCCACCACAACATCGAGTACAGCGACGAAGCCCTGCGTGCCGCTGCCGAGCTGGCCTCGCGTTACATCAACGACCGGCACATGCCGGACAAGGCCATCGATGTGATCGACGAAGCCGGTGCCTACCAGCGCCTGCAGCCGGAGGCCAACCGCGTCAAGCGCATCGACGTGCCGCAGGTCGAAGACATCGTCGCCAAGATCGCGCGGATTCCGCCGAAGCACGTCACCAGCTCCGACAAGGAGCTGTTGCGCAACCTCGAGCGTGACCTGAAGCTGACCGTATTTGGTCAGGACCAGGCGATCGATTCGCTGGCTACCGCCATCAAGCTGTCCCGTGCCGGCCTCAAGTCGCCAGACAAGCCCGTTGGTTCGTTCCTGTTCGCCGGCCCGACCGGCGTCGGCAAGACCGAAGCAGCGCGGCAGCTGGCCAAGGCACTGGGCGTGGAGCTGGTGCGCTTCGACATGTCCGAGTACATGGAGCGCCACACCGTGTCGCGCCTGATCGGTGCGCCACCTGGTTATGTTGGCTTCGACCAGGGTGGCTTGCTGACCGAGGCGATCACCAAGCAACCACACTGCGTATTGCTGCTCGACGAAATCGAGAAGGCCCATCCGGAAGTCTTCAACCTGCTGCTGCAGGTGATGGATCACGGTACCCTGACCGACAACAACGGGCGCAAGGCCGACTTCCGTAACGTGATCCTGATCATGACCACCAACGCTGGCGCAGAAACCGCCGCGCGGGCCTCGATCGGCTTCACCCATCAGGACCATGCGTCTGATGCCATGGAAGTCATCCGCAAGAGCTTCACGCCGGAGTTCCGCAACCGCCTGGATACCATCATCCAGTTTGGCCGCCTGAGCCACGAGACGATCAAGAGCATCGTCGACAAGTTCCTTATCGAACTGCAGGCGCAGCTGGAAGACAAACGTGTGCTGCTGGAAGTCAGCGATGATGCACGCGGCTGGCTGGCGGCCTCGGGCTACGACGTGCAGATGGGCGCGCGGCCGATGGCGCGGTTGATCCAGGACAAGATCAAGCGGCCGCTGGCCGAGGAGATCCTGTTTGGCGAGCTGGCCGAGCATGGTGGCGTGGTGCACGTCGACCTGCGCGATGGCGAGTTGGTGTTCGACTTTGAAACCACGGCTGAGGTTGCATGATGGCTGGGGCCGCAAGGCGGCCCCCTGCAATCTTGAAGGCACAAAAAAGCCCGGCACATGCCGGGCTTTTTCATGGCTTGAGCTTAACGCGCACGGTAAGTGATGCGGCCCTTGCTCAGGTCGTAGGGCGTCAGTTCGACGCGGACCTTGTCGCCAGTGAGAATACGGATGTAGTTCTTGCGCATCTTTCCGGAGATGTGCGCGGTTACGACGTGCCCGTTTTCCAACTCCACGCGGAACATGGTGTTGGGCAGGGTGTCGACGACAGTGCCTTCCATTTCGAAGCTGTCTTCTTTCGACATGCAGTAGAGCCCTCGGATCCAGTGTTGGCCCGACGCATAACCGCACCGGGCAAAAAAGTGGCGTGGATTATGCCCGAAAAGTGTGTATCAAGCCAATGCCTTTCAGTTGAGGGTGACCCAGCGCTGATTTATCAACAGCTCGATAGGCCGATACTGCGTCTTGTAGTTCATTTTCTTGCAGTTCTTGATCCAGTAACCCAGGTAAACCGCTTCCAGGTTCTGGCGCAGGGCTTCGGTGATCTGCCAGAGGATGGCGAAGCGGCCCAGGCTGCGGCGTTCTTCGTCCGGCTCGTAGAAGGTGTACACTGCCGACAGGCCGTTGGGCAGCAGGTCGCACACTGCTACCGCCATCAGGCGGCCTTCCAGGCGGAACTCGTAGAACCAGCAGAACGGCAGGTCGCGTACCAGGAAAGTGGAAAACTGGTCGCGGCTGGGCGGGTACATGTCACCGTCGGCGTGGCGTGTTTCGATATAGCGCCGGTACAGCTCGAAGTATTCTTCCTTGAACGCCGGGCGTGCCGCGCTCACGGTCAGGTCGGCGTTGCGCTTGAGGATGCGCCGTTGCTGGCGGTTGGGGATGAAGCGCGCCGCCGGGATGCGTGCCGGCACGCAGGCATTGCAGTTCTGGCAGTGCGGGCGGTACAGGTGGTCGCCACTGCGACGAAAGCCCATTTCCGACAAGTCGGCGTACACGTGCACGTCCATCGGCTGGCTGGGGTCGAGGAACAGCGTGGTTGCCTGTTCGTCGGGCAGGTAGCTGCAGGAGTGGGGCTGAGTGGCATAGAACTTCAACCGCGCCAACTCTGTCATGATCAACCCCCTCGGTGAGACTTTGCTTTAAGTGTAAGCCAGCTATGGGAACTCGCCTAGGGAAGCCATGTGGCGCTGTTGGGTTGGTCGAGGTGGCGTGCCAGGTAGCTGGCGAACTCGGCGCGGCTGATGGCGTGGGCGCCCAGGCTGTGCAGGTGGTTGGTCGGCATCTGGCAGTCGATGAGGACGAAGCCGGCCTGGCGCAGGTGGTTGACCAGGCTCACGAAGCCGACCTTGGAGGCGTTGTCGGCGCGGCTGAACATCGATTCGCCGAAGAATAGCTGGCCCATGGCCAGGCCATACAGGCCGCCGACCAGCTCGCCGTCCTGGCGCACCTCCACCGAATGGGCGATGCCGCGCCGGTGTAGTTCGCAGTAGGCGGCGCGCATGGTGTCGGTGATCCAGGTGCCGTCGGCGTAGTCACGTGGCGCGGCGCAGGCGGCGATCACCGCCGGGAAGTCGGTGTCGAAGCTGACCTGGTAACGGCCCTGACGCATCAGCTTGGCCAGCGAGCGCGACACGTGCAGCTGGTCCGGGAACAGTACCGTGCGCGGGTCGGGTGACCACCAGAGGATCGGCTGGCCGTCCTGGTACCAGGGGAAGCAGCCATGGCGATAGGCCTGCACCAGACGCTCGGGGCTCAGGTCACCGCCGGCGGCGAGCAGGCCGTTGGGGTCGTGCAGGGCCTTTTCCAGGGGCGGGAAGGTCAGCGAGTCGCGGGTCAGCCAGGTGAGCATGGTCTTTCGTGCGGTGGGGGAGGGGAGAGGGCAGCATGGCGCGGGTGCAAAGCAGGGTCAATCTCTTTGGTCTCTTCGCGGGCGAGCCCGCGATGAGGCCGGCGCAGGCGATGAAAGTAGACAATTTCCTACACATTCATGAAACCGCAGGCACCATCCGCTACATTTGCTGTCACACCTGTGCAAAAACACAGCATAAGCCTTTGTCACAGAAGACAATGCGTGCTCAAATTGCAGGTATACGAAAGTCGCCCCCACTCAAGCTCCTTACGGCGTGCCGTCATGGCAGTGGGCGGGCAGTAATGTTAAAAGTAGTGGTTCATTGGCCGCACCGTCGGCCGATCACTATTGGACGCGCAGCACGCGCAGGAATAGACGCGTTTTGAAGAAATCCACCGCAACTCCAGCTCCCTTGCCCGTGCCCCTGTGGCGGCAGCAGCTGCATTATCGCCTCAAGGAAGGTGCGTTGATCGCTGTCGGCGCCCTGTGCCTGTACCTGTGGATGGCGCTGCTGACCTACGACACGTCGGACCCGGGCTTCAGCCACACCAGCAATGTCGACCAGGTGCAGAACGCCGCCGGGCGTGCCGGTGCCTACTTCGCCGACATTCTGTTCATGGTGCTGGGTTACTTTGCCTACATCTTCCCGCTGTTGCTGGCGATAAAGACCTGGCAGATCTTCCGCGAACGCCACCAGCCCTGGGACTGGAGCGGCTGGCTGTTCTCCTGGCGGCTGATCGGTCTGGTGTTCCTGGTGCTGTCTGGTGCGGCGCTGGCGCATATCCATTTCCATCCGCCGGCGAGCATGCCGTTCTCCGCCGGAGGCGCACTGGGCGAGAGCCTGGGCGACCTGGCGCGCAACCTGCTGAACGTGCAGGGCAGCACGCTGATGTTCATTGCCCTGTTCCTGTTCGGCCTGACCGTGTTCACCGACCTGTCGTGGTTCAAGGTGATGGACCTGACCGGCAAGATCACCCTCGACCTGTTCGAGCTGGTACAGGGCGCCGCCAATCGTTGGTGGGAAGCACGCAACGAGCGCAAGCGCCTGGAGGCGCAGCTGCGCGAGGATGAACCGGTGCTGGTCAAGGCCGCGCCGATGGCTGCCGACAAGCGTGAGCCGGCCAAACCGGCGCTGCGCGAGCGCATCTTCAAGCGTGAAGAGGCACCTGCCCAGCGTGTCGAGCCACGTGAGCCAACCCTGGCACGCGAGCCTGTGGTACCACGCGAGTCGCTGGCAGCACGTGAGCCGATAATCTCCCGCGAACCACCTGTCGCGGCGCCGATGATCGTGCCGCCGACACCCGCCAAGGCGCCGGAGCCGAGCAAGCGGGTGATGAAGGAGAAGCAGGCGCCGCTGTTCGTCGACAGCGCGGTGGAAGGCACCTTGCCGTCGATCTCCATCCTCGACCCGGCCGAACAGAAGAAGATCGAGTACTCCCCGGAATCCCTGGCCGGTGTCGGCCAGCTGCTGGAAATCAAGCTCAAGGAATTCGGCGTGGAAGTGACGGTGGACTCGATCCACCCGGGCCCGGTGATTACCCGCTACGAAATCCAGCCGGCCGCCGGCGTGAAGGTCAGCCGCATCGCCAACCTGGCCAAGGACCTGGCGCGTTCGCTGGCAGTGACCAGTGTGCGTGTGGTCGAGGTCATTCCCGGCAAGACTACCGTGGGTATCGAGATCCCCAATGAAAACCGGCAGATGGTGCGCTTCTCCGAAGTGCTGGCCACGCCGCAGTACGACGAGCAGAAATCGCCGGTCACCCTGGCCCTGGGCCACGACATCGGCGGCAAGCCGGTGATCACCGACCTGGCCAAGATGCCGCACCTGCTGGTGGCCGGTACCACCGGTTCCGGTAAGTCGGTGGGTGTGAACGCGATGATCCTGTCGATCCTGTTCAAGTCCAGCCCGGAAGACGCGCGGTTGATCATGATCGACCCGAAAATGCTCGAACTGTCGATCTACGAAGGCATTCCGCACCTGCTGTGCCCGGTGGTCACCGACATGAAGGACGCCGCCAACGCCCTGCGCTGGAGCGTGGCCGAGATGGAGCGGCGCTACAAGTTGATGGCGGCCATGGGCGTGCGTAACCTGGCCGGCTTCAACCGCAAGATCAAGGACGCCGAGGACGCCGGCGAAATCATCCATGACCCGCTGTACCGCCGCGAGAGCATGGATGACGAGCCGCCAGCGCTGAAAACCCTGCCGACCATCGTGGTGGTGGTCGACGAATTCGCCGACATGATGATGATCGTCGGCAAGAAGGTCGAAGAGCTGATCGCCCGTATCGCCCAGAAGGCACGTGCGGCCGGTATCCACCTGATCCTCGCCACCCAGCGCCCGTCGGTGGACGTGATTACCGGCCTGATCAAGGCCAACATCCCGACCCGCATGGCGTTCCAGGTGTCGAGCAAGATCGACTCGCGGACCATCATCGACCAGGGTGGTGCCGAGCAGTTGCTGGGCCACGGTGACATGCTGTACATGCCGCCGGGCACCAGCCTGCCGATTCGTGTGCACGGCGCGTTCGTCTCCGACGACGAGGTGCACCGCGTGGTGGAAGCGTGGAAGCTGCGCGGCGCCCCGGACTACAACGACGACATCCTCAACGGTGTCGAAGAGGCCGGCAGCGGCTTTGAAGGCGGCGGCGGTGGTGGCGATGGCGAAGATTCGGAAAGCGACGCCCTGTATGATGAGGCCGTGCAGTTCGTGCTGGAAAGCCGCCGCGCCTCCATCTCGGCTGTGCAGCGCAAACTGAAGATCGGCTACAACCGCGCCGCCCGCATGATCGAAGCCATGGAAATGGCCGGCGTGGTCACCCCCATGAACAGCAACGGCTCGCGGGAAGTGATTGCCCCGGGCGGCCCGCGCGACTGATGAACACCTTGCCGGGCGCCAACGGTGGCGCCCGGTCTTTTCAATGCTCGATGAGGACTCCCATGCGCGCGATTCGCATGCTGTTGGTTTCTGCCCTGGCCGCGGCTTCTGTGTCGGCTACCGTTTCGGCTTATGCCGGTGAGCAAGATGTACAACGCCTGACCCAATTGCTGGAAAAGTCGCAGACCATCGAGGCCAACTTCTCCCAGCTGACCCTGGACGCCGGTGGCACCAGCCTGCAGGAAACCTCCGGCAAGATGACCGTCAAGCGCCCGGGCCTGTTCTACTGGCACACCGATGCACCGCAGGAGCAGGTGGTGGTCTCCGACGGCAGGAACGTCACCCTGTGGGACCCGGACCTGGAGCAGGCCACCATCAAGAAGCTCGACCAGCGCCTGAACCAGACCCCGGCGCTGCTGCTGTCCGGTGATGTGTCGAAGATCAGCCAGAGCTTCGACATCAGCTCGAAGGAGCAGGGCGAAGTGATGGACTTCACCCTCAAGCCGAAGACCAAGGACACCCTGTTCGACTCGCTGCGCGTGTCGTTCCGCAAGGGCCTGATCAACGACATGCAACTGATCGACAGCGTCGGCCAGCGCACCAACATCCTGTTCAATGGCGTGAAAGCCAACCAGGCGGTGCCGGACAGCAAGTTCAAGTTCGACATCCCCGAAGGCGCGGACGTCATCAAGGAGTAACCAGAGCTCGCCATGGACCTGTTTCGAAGCGAACCTGTCGCCCAGCCCCTGGCCGCTCGCCTGCGCCCGTCCAACCTGGACGAGTACGTCGGCCAGGAGCACCTGCTGGCGCGCGGTAAACCGCTGCGCGAGGCGCTGGAGCAGGGTGCGCTGCACTCGATGATCTTCTGGGGGCCGCCGGGGGTAGGCAAGACCACCCTTGCGCGGTTGCTGGCGCAGTTCTGCGATGCGCACTTCGAAACGGTGTCGGCGGTGCTGGCCGGGGTGAAGGAAATCCGCCAGGCGGTCGAGGTGGCCAAGCAGCAGGCTGGCCAGTACGGCCGCCGCACCATCCTGTTCGTCGACGAAGTGCACCGTTTCAACAAGTCGCAGCAGGATGCCTTCCTGCCCTATGTGGAAGACGGCACCCTGCTGTTCATTGGCGCCACCACCGAAAACCCGTCGTTCGAGCTGAACAACGCACTGCTGTCGCGGGCGCGGGTATATGTGCTCAAAAGCCTGGACGAGGCGGCGCTGCGCAAGCTGGTCAACCGCGCGCTGACTGAAGAGCGCGGCCTGGGCAAGCGCAACCTGCGGGTTGGCGACGACGCGTTCAAGATGCTGATGGCTGCCGCCGATGGCGATGGCCGGCGTATGCTCAACTTCCTCGAGAACGCCTCGGACCTGGCGGAAGACGGCAGCGAGATCGACATCGAGATGCTGCAGAGCCTGCTCGGTGACAGCCGTCGCCGCTTCGACAAGGGCGGCGAGGCGTTCTACGACCAGATTTCCGCGCTGCACAAATCGGTGCGTGGCTCCAACCCCGATGGCGCCCTGTACTGGTTTGCGCGCATGCTCGACGGTGGCTGTGACCCGCTGTACATCGCCCGTCGCGTGGTGCGCATGGCCAGCGAAGACATCGGCAACGCCGACCCGCGCGCGCTCAGCCTGTGCCTGGCGGCCTGGGATGTGCAAGAGCGTCTGGGCAGCCCCGAGGGCGAACTGGCGGTGGCCCAGGCCATCACCTATCTCGCCTGTGCACCGAAGAGCAACGCGGTGTACATGGGCTTCAAGACCGCCCTGCGCGAGGCTGCCGAGCATGGCTCGCTGGAAGTGCCGCTGCACCTGCGCAACGCCCCGACCAAGCTGATGAAGCAGTTGGGCTATGGCGACGAGTACCGCTATGCCCACGACGAGCCCGACGCCTATGCCGCCGGCGAAGATTACTTCCCCGATGAGCTCGAGCCGCGCCAGTACTACCAGCCGGTGCCCCGCGGCCTGGAGCTGAAGATTGGCGAGAAGCTGCGCCACCTGGCCGACCTTGACCGCAACAGCCCCCGCCAACGGAGAAAGCCGTGATTGCACTGATTGCCGCCGTCAGCGCGGGCGGTATTGCCGGTACCTTGTTGCGTTTTGCTGCCACCAACTGGGTGGCTACCCACTGGCCACGGCACTTCTATCTCGGTACGCTGGCGGTCAACCTGATTGGCTGCCTGCTGATCGGCCTGCTTTATGGCCTGTTCCTGCACAAGCCGATCGTGCCGGTCGAGCTGCGCGCCGGGCTGATCGTCGGTTTCCTCGGCGGCCTGACGACTTTTTCCTCCTTTTCGCTGGATACCGTACGCCTGCTGGAAAGCGGGCAAGTGCCCCTGGCTTTGGGCTATACCGGTATCAGCGTGGTGGGCGGGCTGCTCGCGACCTGGGCCGGCCTGTCCCTGACCCGATTCTGAACCAACACCTACACATAACGAGAGAACGATATGCTCGATTCCAAACTGTTACGCGGCCAACTTCAGGAAGTGGCGGATCGCCTGGCCTCCCGTGGCTTCAGCCTGGATGTCGCGCGCATCGAATCCCTGGAAGAGCGCCGCAAGGCGGTGCAGACCCGCACCGAGCAGCTGCAGGCCGAGCGTAACGCCCGTTCCAAGTCCATCGGCCAGGCCAAGGCCAAGGGCGAAGACATTGCGCCGCTGATGGCCGACGTCGAGCGCATGGCCAATGAGCTGGCTGCCGGCAAGACCGAACTGGACGGCATCCAGGCCGAACTGGACGCCATCCTGCTGACCATCCCCAACCTGCCTGACGCCAGCGTACCGGTCGGTGCCAGCGAAGACGACAACGTCGAAGTGCGCCGTTGGGGCACACCGAAGGCCTTCGACTTCGAAATCAAGGACCACGTCGCCCTCGGCGAAGTCAGCGGTGGCCTGGACTTCGAAGCCGCCGCCAAGCTGTCCGGCGCGCGCTTTGCCGTGCTGCGTGGCCCGATCGCCCGCCTGCACCGCGCCCTGGCGCAGTTCATGATCAACCTGCACACCGGCGAGCACGGCTACGAGGAACACTACACCCCGTACCTGGTGCAGGCCCCGGCCCTGCAGGGCACTGGCCAGCTGCCGAAGTTCGAGGAAGACCTGTTCAAGATCAGCCGCGAAGGCGAAGCCGACTTCTACCTGATCCCGACTGCCGAAGTGTCGCTGACCAACCTGGTGGCCGGTGAAATCCTCGACGCCAAGCAGCTGCCGCTGAAGCTGGTTGCACACACACCGTGCTTCCGCAGCGAAGCCGGTGCTTCCGGCCGTGATACCCGCGGTATGATCCGCCAGCACCAGTTCGACAAGGTCGAGATGGTGCAGGTAGTCGAGCCGGCCAAGTCGATGGAAGCCCTGGAAGGCCTGACCGCCAACGCCGAGCGCGTGCTGCAGTTGCTGGAGCTGCCGTACCGCGTGCTGGCCCTGTGCACCGGCGACATGGGCTTTGGCGCGGTGAAAACCTACGACCTGGAAGTGTGGGTGCCGAGCCAGGACAAGTACCGCGAAATCAGCTCGTGCTCCAACTGCGGCGACTTCCAGGCGCGCCGCATGCAGGCCCGCTGGCGCAACCCGGAAACCGGCAAGCCAGAGTTGGTGCACACCCTCAACGGCTCCGGCCTGGCCGTAGGCCGTACCCTGGTTGCGGTGCTGGAAAACTACCAGCAGGCCGACGGTTCGATCCGTGTGCCGGAAGTGCTGAAGCCGTACATGGGCGGCGTCGAGGTCATCCGCTAAATGGATTACCTGCCGCTGTTCCACAAACTGCAGGGCGGCCGCGTGCTGGTTGTCGGCGGCGGTGAGATCGCCTTGCGCAAGGCGCGCCTGCTGGCCGATGCCGGCGCCGCGCTGCGCGTGGTGGCACCGGATGTCGACGGCCAGTTGGCGGCGCTTGCCCGGGAAGCTGGCGGCGAGGTGCTGGTGCGTGGCTATCAGGCAGCCGACCTGGTCGGTTGCCGGCTGGTGATCGCGGCCACCGACGACCCTGGGCTCAATGCCCAGGTGTCGGCGGATGCGCAGGCGCTGAGCCTGCCGGTCAACGTGGTGGATGCGCCGGCCCTGTGCACGGTGATCTTCCCGGCGATCGTCGACCGTTCGCCATTGGTGGTGGCGGTGTCCAGTGGCGGTGATGCCCCGGTGCTGGCGCGCTTGATTCGCGCCAAACTGGAGGCGTGGATCCCGTCCGCCTATGGCGAACTGGCCGGCCTGGCCGCACGTTTCCGCGACAAGGTCAAGGCCCTGTACCCGGACGTCAACCAGCGCCGCGGCTTCTGGGAAACCGTGTTCCAGGGGCCGGTTGCCGAGCGCCAATTGGCTGGGCAGGGCGCCGAGGCCGAGCGCCTGTTGCAGGCGATGGTCGATGGTGCACCGGTGCAGCAGGGTGGTGAGGTGTACTTGGTGGGTGCGGGACCGGGCGATCCGGACTTGCTGACCTTCCGCGCCTTGCGCCTGATGCAGCAGGCCGACGTGGTGCTGTACGACCGCCTGGTGGCACCGGCGATCATCGAGATGTGCCGGCGTGATGCCGAGCGCATCTACGTGGGCAAGCGTCGCGCCGATCATTCCGTACCGCAGGACCAGATCAACCGCCTGCTGGTCGATCTGGCTCGGCAGGGCAAGCGGGTGCTGCGCCTGAAGGGCGGCGATCCGTTCATCTTCGGCCGCGGTGGCGAAGAGATCGAGGAGCTGGCCGAGCATGGCATCCCGTTCCAGGTGGTGCCGGGCATTACCGCGGCCAGCGGGTGTTCCGCCTATGGCGGGATTCCGCTGACTCACCGCGACTATGCCCAGTCGGTGCGTTTCGTGACCGGGCACCTGAAGGATGGCACCAGTAACCTGCCTTGGCATGACCTGGTGGCGCCGGCGCAGACCCTGGTGTTCTACATGGGCTTGGTGGGCTTGCCGACCATCTGTGCCGAGCTGATTCGCCATGGCCGTGCGGCCAGTACCCCGGCGGCGTTGGTGCAGCAGGGGACTACGCGTAATCAGCGGGTGTTCACCGGAACCCTGGCGGATTTGCCGGACCTGGTGGCCCAGCATGAAGTGCATGCACCGACCTTGGTGATTGTCGGGGAGGTGGTGCAGTTGCGTGACAAGCTGGCCTGGTTCGAAGGCTCGCAGAACAGCTGAAATCGTTGCGGCCCATCGCAGGCAAGCCCGCTCCCACAGGTATCTCACATGCCCGAAGCCTTGTGCAGTACCTGTGGGAGATGGCCCAGCCCTTTGGTCTGCGCTGTCGCATAGAGAACTGAATTCGCAAGCGGTCCGTGCATCCTGTGGGAGCGGCTTTAGCCGCGAAGAATCCAACGCGGTGCATGGCACCGGCTGCGCCGGTGTTCGCGGCTAAAGCCGCTCCCACAGGGGCCCTGCTAATTCAACGAGTTATGTGCAGTTCTATGAGAGCTGGCTTGCCTGCGATGGGCTGCAAAGCAGCCCCGGCGATCTCAAACCTGCCAGATTCCTTTGCCTGCCAACCGTTGCCGATCATGCGGCAGGTTGAAGTCCTGCAGTGGCCCCTTGGGCACGATCCCGTTCGGATTGATGGTCTTGTGGCTCATGTAGTAGTGCTTCTGGATATGCTCCATGTCCACTGTACCCGCCACCCCCGGCCACTGATACAGCTCGCGCAGCCAGTTCGACAGGTTGTGGTAATCGCTCAGGCGCCGCAGGTTGCACTTGAAGTGCCCGTGGTACACCGCATCGAAGCGTACCAAGGTGGTGAACAAACGCACATCGGCCTCGGTCAGGTATTCCCCGGCCAGGTAGCGGTTGCGGCTCAGCAAGTTTTCCAGGTAATCCAGCTCGTTAAACACATCGTCGAATGCCGCTTCGTAGGCTTCCTGCGTAGTGGCAAAGCCTGCGCGATACACGCCATTGTTCACCGCCGGGTAGATGCGCTCGTTCAGCGCCTCGATGGTCGGGCGCAGCGGCTCTGGGTACAGGTCCAGCGTATTGCCGGTCAGTTCGTTGAACGCGCTGTTGAAAATGCGGATGATCTCCGACGACTCGTTGTTGACGATGCGCTTTTCTTTCTTGTCCCACAGCACCGGTACAGTCACGCGGCCGGTGTAGTGCGGGTCATCCTGGGTGTAGCGCTGGTGCAGGTACTGCAGTGCGTCGAGGTGGTCGCCGCTGGAGCCTTGCTGCTGGTCGAAAGTCCAGCCTTGGTCCTGCATCAGCCAGCTGACCACGGACACGTCGATCAATGGCTCCAGGCCCTTGAGTGCGCGGAAGATCAGGGTGCGGTGGGCCCACGGGCAGGCCAGCGAGACGTACAGCTGGTAACGGCCGGCTTCGGGAGCGGGCAGCTGATTGCGGCGTTGGGCGTTTTCGCGCTTGAACGTGCCGTCCTTGCCGTTTTCATACCACTGGTCATGCCAGCGGCCGTCGATCAAAAGGCCCATGGTGAGCTCCTCAGAACAAAGTTGTTTGTCGTTGGAGCCCAGTCTAGGGGAAATCGTTCGAATAACTAGCGCAAAGACCGCACTCTTACCATCTAGTTATTCGATTGGTTTCGTGCGCTCCAGTAATCACGTGCCATGGCGAAAGCCTGCTCACGGCCTTGGCCCAGGCCGCGCAGGGCCAAGGCCATGGTCGCGACCACGGCCATTTCACCGTAGCTGTCCTCGGCCTCGCCGCGCCAGACCGCCAGCAATTGCTCGGGCTGCAGGCTTGGCGGCTTCACGTGGCGGCGTTCGCTCAGCGCTGGCCATTCCTCGTCCCAGGCTTCGCCGGCGGTGGTGCCGTACAGATGGCTGATCACATCGGGGTTGACCTCGAGCTCGCCGCCATCACCCTTGATCACCACGGCATGGTCGCCCAGCAGGCGGCTGGCCTCGCGGTGCACCGCCTGGTAACCGGGGTGGAAGATGCTCTGCAGGCCACAACGCGCAGCCAGCGGGTTGAGCACCCGGGCCAGCGAATGGATGGGCGAACGCAGGCCCAGGGTGTTGCGCAGGTCGATCATGCGCTGCAACTGCGGTGCCCAGTCCTGCAGCGGGAAGAAGGCCAGGCGCTGTTGGTCCAGGGCCTGGCTGACCGCAGCCCAGTCACGGCACAGCGGAATTTCCAGCAAAGACAGCAACTGCTCGGTGTACATGCGCCCGGCGGTGTGTGCACCGCCACCGTGCATCAGGATACGCACGCCATTGTTGGCCAGGCATTTGGCAGCCAGCAGGTACCACGGCAGGTGGCGCTTCTTGCCGGCGTAAGTGGGCCAGTCCAGGTCCACGGCGAGGCGCGGCGCCTGCAGGTGCGCGCGCAGGGCCTCGGTGAAGCCGGCCAGTTCTTCGGCGCTTTCTTCCTTGTGTCGCAGCAGCATGAGGAAGGCACCGAGTTGGGCATCTTCGACCTTGCCTTCCAGCAGCAGGGTCATGGCCACACGGGCTTCTTCACGGGTCAGGCCGCGCGCGCCGCGCTTGCCTTTGCCGAGAATGCGCACGAATTCGGCGAACGGATGTTCGGCGGGGGTTTCCAGGGTAAGCGGGCGAGGTTCTGTCATATGCAGTTGGTCGGCTTGGGCAGGCCCGCCAGCTTGGCGGCCAGTTTGGCGGGAGTGCCGTTGAACAGGCGGTTCAGGTGCGGGCTGTTGCCCTTGTCCGGGCCCAGTTTGAGGGCCGTGTACTTGATCAGCGGGCGTGTGGCCGGGGACAGCTGGTACTCCTGGTAGAACTGGCGCAGCAGTTCGAGGATTTCCCAGTGGTCCGCCGTCAGTGGGATGCCCTCGCGCGCGGCCAAGGCCTCGGCGGCGGCATGGGACCAGTCTTGCAGGTCGACCAGGAAGCCGTCCTTGTCCAGGGCGATCGCCTGATCGCCAACGTTGAGGGTATTCATAGCCAGCTGTTGACCTTGTCGTAATGCAGCGACAGTTCGACGAACCCGGCGTAGTCCACGGCCTTGGCCAGCGCGTTGCCGACCGCGCGGGCCTGCACGTCTTCTTCCAGGGCGAACAGGCGCTGGGCCAGGCCGGCGGCCTGCAACTGGCGGTGCGCCTCGCTGCCGCTGCGCAGGGCATATACCGCATCGCCGCACAGCAGCAGAGCGTCGTCGCTGCCGAGCAGGCGCAGGCAGCTGGCCAGGCGCTCGTCGCCAAACGGGGAGTGGGCAATTACATGCAGGGTCGTCATCAGAGCGTTACCACCTGGTCGAAACGGGCGATCAGCGCGGCCAGGGCCGCGTCGTCCAGCACTTGCACCGGCAGCGCCAGGGTGTCGGCTGCCAGGCCACGGCGGGCGAGGCTGTGGCTGCAGGCGAACAGTTCCTCGACGCCGAACATTGGCAGCGCTTGCAGGTTGGCGGCCAGGTTCTTCTGTTGCACGGCGGTGGGCTGCTGGTCCGCAGCGAGCTGGAATACACCGTCATCGAGGAACAGCATGCCCAGCGGCAAATCGAACGCGCCGCCAGCCAGGGCGATGTCCAGCGCCTCACGGGCCGATGGGCCGTTCCAGGGGGCCTGGCGGCTGATGATCAACAAGGATTTGGCCATTTCAGTCGCCTCCGAAGCAGACAAGGCGATCGGCAACCTGCGCTGCCTCATGCAACTGGCCAAGCCCCGACAGCTCCCAGGGTTTGGGCAGGTTCACGGCCGGGCGTTGGTAGCGGTTGGCCTCGGCCTCGTCGAGCACGCCACGGCGCAGGGCGGCGGCGATGCACACCACCGCGTCCAGCTGGTTGGCTTCGATGAAGGCGCGCCATTGGCCAGCCACATCCAGTTCGTCCTGGGGCGCGACCACGTTGGCCGAGGCACTGTGTACCCCGTCCTGATAGAAGAACAGCCGGGCAATCTCATGCCCGCCGGCCAGCACCGCCTCGGCGTAGCGCAGGGCGCGCCGCGATGAGGGCGCATGGGCCGGGGAGAACACCGCGATAGCGAATTTCATGGATAACTCATGCAAAAGGAATGGTGCCATGATAAAGCAAAAAAGCCCGCGGCCGCTTGTGCAAGCGGCCGCGGGCTTTCTATTCAATTCCCTGGCCTACGGTGATTGCGCAAGGTCCGGGGCCGATGCGGTCGGTGTAGCAGCTGGCTTGCCTGCGAGGGGCTGCGCAGCAGCCCCGTGGCCCTGAATGATGGACACCAGGCTCAAGCCTGTTCCTTGCTCTCCGGCAGGAACCAGTTCAGCACCAAGGCACAGATGCCCCCGGTAGCCACACCCGACTCCAGCACATTGCGAATCGCCGCCGGCATATGAGCCAGGAACTCCGGCACCTGCGCCACACCCAGGCCCAAGGCCAGGGACACAGCGATAATCAGCAGGGCACGACGGTCCAGCCGAGTGCTGGCCAGGATATTGATACCCGAAGCCGCAACCGCGCCGAACATGACCATGGCCGCGCCACCCAGCACCGGCTCCGGCACTGCCTGGATTACCCCGGCTACGGTCGGGAACAGGCCCAGCAGCACCAACATCACCGCAATCCACATACCGATATGGCGGCTGGCGATCCCGGTCAGCTGAATCACCCCGTTGTTCTGCGCAAAGATCGAGCTCGGGAAGGTGTTGAACAGGCCGGCCAGCAGCGAGTTGGCACCGTTGACCAGCACACCACCCTTGATCCGCTGCATCCACACCGGGCCTTCGACCGGCTGGCGCGATACCTTGCTGGTGGCGGTGACATCACCGATGGCTTCCAGCGAAGTCACCAGGTAGATCACCAGCATCGGGATGAACAGCGCCCAGGAGAAGCTCAGGCCGAAGTGCAGCGGTGTTGGCACCTGGAACAGCTCGGCCTGGTGCATGCCGGTGAAGTCCAGGCGGCCCAGGTAGCCGGCCAGCGCATAGCCGACCGCCAGGGCGATAACGATGGCGCAGCTGCGCATCCACACCACCGGGATGCGGTTGAGGATGACGATGATCGCCAGCACCACGCCCGACAGCAGCAGGTTCTCGCCATTGGCGAAGGTGCCGTTGGCCATCGCGCCGAAGCCGCCGCCCATGCTGATCAGGCCGACCTTGATCAGGGTCAGGCCGATCATCAGCACCACAATGCCGGTCACCAGCGGAGTGATCAGGCGTTTGACGAAGGGCAGGATGCGCGACACGCCCATCTCGACGAACGAGCCGGCGATTACCACACCAAAGATGGCCGCCATCACGCCCTCTACCGGCGTGCCTTGCTTGACCATCAGCGCTCCGCCGGCGATCAGTGGGCCGACGAAGTTGAAGCTGGTGCCCTGAACGATCAGCAGCCCGGCGCCGAACGGCCCGAAGCGTTTGCACTGGACGAAGGTGGCGATACCCGAGATTACCAGCGACATGGAGACGATCAGGTTGGTATCACGTGCAGAAACACCCAGCGCCTGGCAAATCAGCAGGCCAGGGGTGACGATTGGCACGATGATAGCCAGCAGGTGCTGTAACGCTGCCAGCAGGCCGATCAACAGCCTTGGCTTGTCCTCCAGACCCAGCACCAGTTCATTGGTAGGCGCCGCCGCGCCTGGGCTGTGTTCGTGTGAGCTCATTGCAGAAAGCTGCCCCGGAAGAAAAAAGGATCGCATTCTACGGGGTGATGGCAGATTGGGGTAGAGAAAAGCGCGATGGCAGTATGATCGACGACCATTTGCCTAATTATCTGACTTTAAGGTCAGTTATTGGCGCTGTTTGTTCAAAAAGGTAGTGCGAGCCTGAAACTTGTGCGGCCCCTGTGGGAGCGGGTTCACCCGCGAAGAAACCAAAGCGGTGCTTGGCACCGGCTGTGCCGGTGTGCGCGGTTGAACCCGCTTCCACAAAAAAAGCCCGCCTAAGCGGGCTTTCTCATACAGCAATCAATCAGTCATCACGACCCATGATGCCAAACAGCTGCAGCAGGCTGACAAACAGGTTGTAGATCGACACATACAGGCTGATGGTCGCCATGATGTAGTTACGCTCGCCACCATGAATGATCGCGCTGGTCTGGAACAGGATGCAGACCGACGAGAACAGCACGAAGCCAGCGCTGATCGCCAGTTGCAGGCCGCTGATCTGGAAGAAGAAGCTGGCCACGACAGCACCGAGCAGAACAAAGAAGCCCGCAGTGATGAAGCCGCTGAGGAAGCTCATGTCCTTGCGGGTGATCAGCACATAGGCCGACAGACCACCGAACACCAGTGCAGTCATGGCAAACGCCGAGCTGACCACCTCAGCGCCACCGGCCATGCCCAGGTAACGGTTGAGGATAGGGCCGAGGATAAAGCCCATGAAGCCGGTGAGGGCGAAGGTGGACACCAGGCCCCAGGCCGAATCACGCAGTTTGTTGGTAAGGAAGAACAGCCCGTAGAAGCCGATCAGCACCACGAACACGTTCGGGTAGCCGACGCGCATCTGCTGGGCCACGAAGGCCATGACACCGCTGAAGGCGAGGGTAAGTGCCAGCAGGCTGTACGTATTGCGCAGGACCTTGCTGATCTCCTGCCGCTCGACCTGCTGGCCGTGGTGTACGGCGTAATCCTGTTCGCGCATGGCGACACTCCTTGGTAAACCTGTGGTTTCAAACGTTCAGATGCTAGGAGTCTATCAGAGCTCCCGCAACCCGCGACACAGAGAGTTTGACAGCTTGTTTCATTACGGTATGATGGCGGCCGCAAAACGAGCTGGAAGCGTGGCCGAGTGGTTTAAGGCAACGGTCTTGAAAACCGTCGATGGGCAACTATCCTAGAGTTCGAATCTCTACGCTTCCGCCACATTCAAAGCCCTGATTATTCAGGGCTTTTTGCGTTTCTGGGGTATAGAAAAACTACCCATGAGGACACCCTTGGGAATGTTGCTGCGATCATTGTATTAGGGCGCGTCGTAAAACTTTGCTCATTTGGTCGGCTTGGCGAATGCTCCGACGCGTCGGTAAACCCTTTCGGTGATGTCTTGTTTCGTGTGGCCAGGTGCGCTTCAAGATTTCTTCGATTAGGACGCCCAGGCCGCTGGCCAATCCGGCCAGCAGGCTTCTCAGCTTCTTGTGAGTCTTCTTTTCACGGCGAGGGCCTTGTCCTTGATGTCGTCCTTCCTCATCACCAGCACGTCCGCAGGGCGCCGGCCCGTCAAGTACGCCAAGTCCATGGCGACCTTCAACTCTTCAACCGCCTTTGCGTAAGCCGCCTTCTCCCTGTTTGCCCGGACCGGCGCTGATCGGGCGTCCCGGTACTGAGCTGCCAATGCCGGCGTGATCGCATCGCAAGGCTCTCGGCGGTCCACGTTGAGAATGCGGTCGTTCTCGATCACTGGGCGTCAATGATCGAGACCGGCCTCGTTCTGTGCATCTTCGACTGTCGTGCTGCGTTTGCCTGAGGGGATACCACGGGTAGGCGGGAACGCGCGGCTGCACTGCGCGCCCGCGAACGCTCAGGGGTGTTCGATCACCATTACCGCCGTGGTGTCCGCCTCGAACGCCTCGAACACATGAGGCAGGTTGGCCGAGTAGCTGATGTAGTCACCGGCATGCAGCAGTACCGGCTCGTTGGCAGGGCCGACATTGGCGCTGCCGCTGCACAACACCACGTGTTCGACCGTGCCTGGCAGGTGCGGTTGCGACAGACGCGCCTCCCCGGGCTGCACCTTCAGCCGATAGATATCGCGCTGTACGCCCGCGGGGCAGTCGGCGAGCAGGGTGGCCGCGTAGTTCGACGCTTCGGCGTAGGCGGTCATTCCCTCATTGGCGCGAATCACCCGCAGGTGCTGCTGTGGCTGTTCGAAAAAGCGCGTCACTTGCAGGCCCATGGCCATGGCCAGTGACCACAAGGTCTCGATGCTGGGGTTACCGATGCCGGACTCCAATTGCGATAGCGTCGATTTCGCCACACTGGCCCGTTTGGCCAACTCCGTCACAGACAGGCCCGCCAGCTGTCGTTCGCGCTTGATTGCCAATGCCAACAGGTCGATGCGGCTGAGCGGATTGCTGGCTGGTTGGTTCGTTATGTCATTCATTTGTTCTTTAAATCATCCTTAAATGGGTTGACGACCTGAAATGGCTTGTTCAGTATGTTGGTCGTTAGTTCATTATATTGATCTGTTCGTCAGCCGTTGGGCCAGCATGAAGATGGCTTAGGTTACGTCATCACCCGCAGCAAGGAAGCCGTATAGATGAAGCCAGACGCCCGTGGCGCTGTAGAAATGATATTGGCCATGATGATCTCCGGCACAGTGGGCTGGTTTGTCGTCATGTCCGGGCAATCGCCACAAGCCGTCGTATTTTGGCGCTGCCTGTTCGGCGCCTTGGCAATGCTGGTTGCGTGCCTGGCGCTGGGTGTTTTCCGGCGCTCGCGGCTGGGCCTGCGGCAGTTCGCCCTGGTCTGTCTGGGGGGCGTGGCGCTGATGCTCAACTGGGTGCTGCTGTTCAGTGCCTACGGTCATTCTTCGATTGCCATCGCGACGGTGGTCTATCACATCCAGCCCTTCATGCTGGTTGGCCTGGGCGTAGTGTTCTTCGCCGAGCGGCTGAGCGCGGCAAAAGTGGGCTGGTTGTTATTGGCCTTTGCCGGCCTGGTGCTGATCGTCGTGGCCAGGCGCAGTGGTCAGGCTGTGGGCTCCGATTACCTGGTGGGTATCTGCCTGGCACTGGCCTCGGCGTTCTTCTATGCCGTGGCGGCGGCCATCACCAAGCGCTTGAAAGCATTGCCCGCGCACCTGATCGTGCTGATCCAGATGGTGGTCGGGGTGTTGTTGCTCGCCCCCTTCGTGGACGTAACCGCGGTCGACATGAAGGTCGATGCGTGGAGCTACCTGGTGATCATCGGGGTGGTACATACCGGCGTCATGTCGACGCTGCTCTACAGCGCTATCCAGAAGATTCCCACGGCGTTGGTGGGGGCGCTGTCCTACATCTATCCGATCGTTGCAATCCTGGTCGACTGGATTGCCTTCGGCCGCCCCTTGGGGATCCTGCAGATGGCTGGCGCCGCCGCCATCCTGCTGGCCGCAGCGGGCATGAATTTCGGCTGGACACTGGCGCGGCATGGCGCCGACCTGAGCAAGTCTTCATCTAATCAAGGGAGTTGATCGTGGCTGTGATCCTGTGTGGTCTTGGTGGCTGCCTGCCGCCCCAGGCAATTGACAATCAGCAGATTTCCAACGGGCTGGATACCACCCCCGAGTGGATCGAATCGCGTACCGGCATTCGTGAGCGGCGCATGGTCAGCGCCGGCATTGGCGTGCGCGAACTGGCCATTAAGGCGGGCGCACGGGCCATCGCTTCGGCGGGTGGCCCTCGCATCGATGCGCTGGTGGTCGCCACCACCTCCCCGGAGCGGATCTGTCCGGCCGTGGCGCCGGAAGTGGCCGCAGCGCTGGAGCTCGGAGACATCGCCGCCTACGACATGACCTCCGCCTGCAGCGGTTTCGTCTATGGCCTGGCGACGGCTGCCGGGCTGATCGCTGCCGGCATTGCCGACACGGTCCTGCTCATCGGCGCCGAAGCCTTCACCACCTTCGTCAATCCGCACGACCGCAGCACGCGGCCGATTTTCGGCGATGGCGCCGGTGCCGTGGTGCTGCGCCGCGGTGAGGCCGACGAGGTCGGCGCGCTTGGCTGCTTCGACCTGGGCAGCGACGGTGGCCGTTCCGACCTGCTGGCGATTCCTGCCGGCGGTTCGCGGCAACGTGCGGCCAGTGCCGGGCTTGGCCATGACGCGGTGGCGGCGAGTGAGTTTTTCCTGCACATGGAAGGTCGCGCCGTCTACGAGCAGGCCGTTGCGCGCATGGCGGCCTCGGCCCAGGCCGTGCTCGACCGCTCGCAGTGGTCGATGGCGCAGGTCGACTGGTTCGTCGGCCATCAGGCCAACGTGCGCATCCTGCAGACCGTTGCCTTCGAGCTGGGCCTCGAACCCGACAAGGTCGCCGTCAACATCGAGCGCCTGGGCAACACCCTTACCGCCTCGATCCCCTTGCTGCTCAACGACCTTGCCCTGCGCGGCGACTTGCAGGCCGGCCAGCGCGTACTGGTGAGCGCCTTCGGCGCGGGCCTGTCGTGGGGCTCGACGGTTTTGCGCTGGCCGCAGCTGACTACCCGCGACAGCGAGTGGCAGGACTGATCCCGCTTTTTCCAACCCTAGCACCACCACAAAACAGGAGTCATGTGATGACCGTTAGCAATGAAGCAATCGCCCAGGCTATTTCCGTGCGTTTCAACATCGAGGAAAGCCGCATCGTACCGCAAGCTTCCCTGGAGGACCTGGGCTTCGACTCGCTGTCGCAAGTCGACCTGGCGCAGTTGCTGCGCAAGAAACTGGGGGTGCAGATCAGCGATGCCCAGCTGTCGGATGTCGCCACGGTGGGTGACGTCCTGGCGCTGGTCAACGGTAAAGCGTGATGAGCGCTGATTCGGTGGTGGTCACCGGGATTGGCCTGGTGACACCGGCGGGTATCGGGGTCGAGGAAAACTGGCAGCGGATCCTCGCCGGCCAGACTACGGCGGTTACGGACAAGACCCTCGAAGGGCTGCCGGTGGAGATTTCCTGCCGGGTGCCGAGCTTCGACACGGCGCTGCTGGGGCTGAAAAATCCCTGGCAGTGGGATCGCTATGCCCAGTTCGCCTTGCTCGCGGCGCGTCAGGCGCTGGCCGATGCTGGCCTTGAACCCAGGCAGTGGCGCGATGAAAGCCGCGTGGCGGTGATCATCGGTTCGGGGGCTGGCGGCACGGCCACCCTCGAACAGCAGCATGCGCTGCTGTTGAGTGAAGGCGCCGACGAAGTCTCGTCGCTGACCTTGCCCATGGGCCTGCTGAACATGGCCGCCGGGCAGGTGGCCATCGAATTGGGTGCCCGTGGCCCGTGCCTGGCTCCGTGCTCTGCTTGCGCGTCGGGTGCGTCGGCCCTGGGCATGGCCAAGGACCTGATCGACCGCGGGGTGTGCGACATTGTCGTCGCCGGCGGTGCCGAGGCGCCGATCACGCCGCTGTACGTGGCGGCGTTTTCCCGCATGCGTGCGCTGTCCGCCAACCCTGATGCGGCGACGGCATCGCGCCCGTTCGATGCGCAGCGTAACGGTTTCGTCATTGGAGAAGGCGCCGGGGTCTTCGTGCTCGAGTCTGCGGCGCATGCCCGGGCTCGCGGCGCCAGGAGCCGCGGGCGCCTGCTGGGCTATGGCGCGTCGGCCGACGCCCACCACGTCACCACGCCGCACCCGCAGGGGCTTGGGGCGCGCCTGGCGATGCAGGGGGCCCTGCGCGATGCGGGTATCGAGCCCGCCGAGGTCGACTACGTCAACGCCCATGGGACCTCGACGCCGGGTAATGACGTGGTCGAGTCGAAGGCCATCGCCGAGGTGTTCGGCAACCGCATGCCGGTCAGCTCGACCAAAGGCGTCACCGGCCACCTGCTGGGTGCCGCCGGCGCCATCGAGGCGGCTTACACGCTGCTGGCGCTGGAGCACGGGCAGCTGCCCGCCACGGCCAACCTGCGCAACCCCGACCCGCAGATCACGGTCGACCTGGTGCGTGGCGCACCGCGCGCGCAGCCGATCAAGGTAGCGCTTTCCAATTCATTCGGATTCGGCGGGCAGAACGTTTCACTGGTCTTCGCCGCCTGAAGACCGCCCGTTCATTGCAAGGACCAGCCATGACCCAATCAAGCACTGCGCAGGCGAGCGACGAGCTTCGCGACCTGCTGTTCGCCGGTACCTTTGAAAGCCATCATCGGAGCATCCGTGATGCGCTGTTCGATCCTGTCTTCGCCCCTCGGCAAGGCCTGAACATGGAGCAGGCCGGGCGCCTGGCCTATGCACGCAGCCGCCATGTGCATGGGGCACTGGAGCGCCCGCTGCAGATCCTGGCCAACCCGCGCCGGCTGTTCGCTCTGGCCGAATGGCCGAGCCTGCTGGACGTCGCCAGCTTTTCCTTGCTGATGGTCCACTACAATCTGTGCCTGGGCACCGTCTACGACCACGCAGCCGGGCGCGAAGACATCGCCGATCTCACCGAGGCGCTCGATTCGCTTTCATCGTTCGGCCCCTACATGGCCACCGAGCTGGGTTACGGCAACAACGTTGCGGCGCTGGAAACCGAAGCGGTATACGACGCGCACAGCCAGACCTTCACCCTCAACACCCCGGGCGTGCAGGCTCAGAAGTACATGTCCTACAGCGGCTTTGGCGACATTCCCAAGGTTGCCACGGTCATGGCCCGCCTGAAGATCGACGGCAAGGACCTGGGCGTGTTCCCGTTCCTGGTCAGGCTGTCGACCGAGGCCGGGCTGTGCCCCGGGATCCGTGCTGCACTGTGCCCCGAAAAACCCGTGCAAGGGTTGGACAACGGCCTGACCTGGTTCGACAACGTGCAGGTTCCGCGTAGCGCGCTGTTGCACGGGGACATGGGGCACTTTGCCGAGGATGGCCGCTTCCTGCTCGGTGCCGGCAATGCCCGCGCCCGCTTCCTGCGCGCCATGTCGAGGATCGTTCCCGGCCGCCTGTGCGTGGCCAGTGCCGGCCTTGGTGCCAGCCGCGCCAGCCTCTACATCGCCTTGCGCTATGGCCAGCAGCGCCTGACCAACGCGCCGGGGACCAATGCCATGCCGGTCATCGAATACCGCAGCTACCAGCGTCCGATGTTCTCGGGCCTGGCCAGTGCCTATGCGATGACGCTGCTGCTCAACGAAGCCAAGGCACGCTTCCTGGCCTGTGAGGGTGAGCCCACGGCCGAGGTGGTCAGCCTGATCAACATCACCAAGGCCCTGGCCACCTGGGACGCCACCGAGGTGATCGCCGAGTGCCGCGAGCGCTGTGGCGCCCAGGGCATCTTCAGCGCCAACCGTATCGCCGACTACGGCTCGCTGCTGCAAGGCCTGGTGACGGCCGAGGGCGACAACCTGGTGCTGCTGGGCACCGTTGCCGGTCAACTGCTGGCTCAGGACTGGCAGGGCGAGGAGCCGGCGCGGCCGGGACGGGTGAGCAACTTGGCCGAGCCGGAGTGGCTGATCGCGGCATTGGCCTACCGTGAGCACCAGCTGTGGCAGAGCATTCGCGAGGAGATGGGCGCCGATGAGCGCGGCTACTTCGAGGTCTGGAACGACGCCATGAACCCGGGCCTGGAGCTTGCCCGCCTGCGCGGTGAGCGGATCGCCCTGGAGCAGTTGTACAACGCCAGTCTGCATGCCCGCCAGGACCAGGCCAAAGCTGCGCTAGCGGCGCTGGCAAGCCTCTACGGGCTCAACCTGCTGCAGCGTGACGCGGCCTGGTTCCTGGCCCACGACCGGATCGATGCCAGCCAGACGCTGTCGCTCGATGGCTTGATCGACCGCCAGTGTGCGGTGATCCGCCCGCATGTGGTGACGTTGATCGATGGCTTCGCCCTGTCACCCGAGCTGCTGCGCGCGCCGATCGCGCAGGACGATTACATCCAGGCATTCTGCAAAGAGGTCAATGCCAATGTCGACTGATACCCGCCGCCCAGGCACGGCGCCGCTGCCTGCCAATGTACACACCTATCGATGCCCGGTGCGCTGGTCCGACATGGATGTCTATGGCGTGGTCAACAATGTTTCGTTCCTGCGTCTGCTCGAAGAGGCCCGGGTGGATTTCATCTGGCGTCTGGGCGCCGAGCAGGGCGACGCGTTCTTCAGTGGCGGTTCGGTGGTGGTGCGCCATGCCATCGAATACAAGCGCCCGCTGGTACATCGGCATGAGCCTGTGGATATCCACATGTGGGTGTCGGACATCCGGGCGGCGGCGGTCACCATCGAGTACCAGGTGCGCGATGGCGAAACCCTGTGCGCCCAGGCCAGCACCACCATGGCACCGTTCAATTACGAAGGGCGCTATCCGCGCACCATGAGCGATGAGGAAACCGCGTTTTTCGAGCGTTTCCTCGACCCGCGCAAGGCGGTCGCATGAGCGGGGTCATGGTATGCGCCTGCTGAGAGTCGGGGTCGCCGGCCAGGAGCGACCCTGTGCGCTGGCCGGCGATGGTTCGGTGCGTGATCTGGGCAGCTGGGTCGACGACTGGGCAGGGTCAGCGCTGGAGATTGACGCGCAGCGCGAGCTGGCCGGACGCTTCGCGCGTCTCTGGCAAAGCCTGCCGCTGGTGGACGTGCAGCGCGAGCGTATCGGCCCTGCGCTGCGCCCGGGGCAGATCTTGTCCATTGGTCTGAACTATCACCGGCATGCCGGTGCCGGACGAGCCGATCGTGTCGAGCAAATCGGTGCATGCCCTGGGTGGTCCTTACGACGTGCTGCAGTTGCCGCGCGAGGGCAGCAAGACCGACTGGGAGGTGGAGCTGGGGGTGGTGATTGGCTGCCGCACGCAGTACCTGGCCAGCCCCGAACAGGCGCGTGCCTGCATCCTGGGGTACTGCACCGGCAATGACCTGTCCGAGCGTAGCTGGTTGCTCGAACGGGGTGGGCAATGGATCAAAGGCAAGTCCTTCGATGGTTTCGCACCGTTGGGCCCTTACCTGGTCACGGCCGATGAAGTGCCAGCGCCGCAGCGGCTGGAGCTAGTGTGCAAGGTCAACGGTGTGGTCATGCAGCAGGACAGCACCGAGGACATGATTTTCGACGTCGATCGGCTGGTGCATTACCTGAGCCAGTTCATGACCCTGCACCCCGGCGACGTGATCCTCACCGGTAGCCCCGGCGGCATGGCCCTGGGGCGGCCCGACCAGCCGTTCCTGCGCGAGGGTGATGTGGTCGAGGCCGAAGTGGTCGGCCTCGGCGCCCAGCGCCAGGTGTGCCGTGCGCCGCACGGCTGAACGTATACAAGGAGTTGAGATGAGCCTGTCTGCCAAGGTGTGTGCCAATACAGCGCTGCGTGAAGCGCCCCCCCGTCTGATCGCGGCGCTGGCACAGCGTTTCGGCGAGCGGTTTTCCACCGCACGTGCGGTCAGGGAGCAACATGGCCGTGACGAGTCGGCCTATGTCGATGCGCCGCTGCCACAGGGCGTGGTGTTTGCCCGCAACAGGGACGATATCGTTGACACCGTGCGCCTGGTGGGCGCCGATGGGGTGCCATTGATTCCCTATGGGGCGGGTTCATCGGTCGAGGGGCACTTGCTTGCGGTGCAGGGCGGCATCAGCCTCGACCTCAGCCAGATGGACCGGATTCTGGCGATTCACCCAGAAGACATGACCGTGACCGTGCAGCCCGGGGTCACCCGCAGCCAGCTCGATGAAGCACTCAAGGGCAGCGGCCTGTTCTTTCCCATCGATCCGGGCGCCGATGCGTCGCTGGGCGGCATGTGCGCCACCGGTGCCAGCGGGACCAATGCGGTGCGCTACGGCACCATGAAGGAGAATGTCCTGGCGCTGGAGGTGGTCACTGCCCAGGGTGAGGTGATCCGTACCGGTACCCGGGCCAGGAAGAGTAGCGCCGGCTACGACCTCACCCACCTGATGGTGGGCAGTGAAGGCACGCTGGGCATCATCAGCGAAGCGACCTTGCGGCTGCACCCGGTGCCGGAGTCTATCAGCGCAGCGGTGTGCTCGTTCGACACCCTCGACCAAGCGGTCAATACGGCGATCCAGGTCATCCAGTGCGCGATTCCGGTGGCGCGCATCGAACTCATCGATGGCAACACCGTGCGCATGGTCAATGGCCACAGCAAACTGGCGCTGCCCGAGTCACCCATGCTGCTGATGGAATTCCATGGCAGTGCCACTGGCGTTCGTGAGCAGGCCGAGGCGGTGCAAGCCATCGCCTCCGAATGGGGTGGGCAGGCGTTCCAGTGGGCGACTCAGGCCGAAGACCGGCGCCGCCTGTGGACGGCCCGGCATCATGCCTATTTCGCTGCGATTCAGTCGTACCCCGGCTGCCGGGCGATCAGTACCGATACCTGCGTACCCATCAGTTGCCTGGCCGAGTGCCTGCTCGACTCGATTGCCGAGGTGGACGCCACCGGGCTGCCGTATTTCCTCGTGGGTCACGTGGGCGATGGCAACTTCCACTTCGGTTACCTGGTGGACCCTGAAGACAGACGGCAATGGGAGCAGGCCGAGTCGCTGAACGATCGCCTGGTGGCACGGGCGATCCGCCTCGGCGGGACCTGCACCGGCGAGCATGGCATCGGCCTGCACAAGCAGGGGTACCTACTCGATGAGGCCGGTGAGGGGAGCGTGGCGATGATGCGCGCGATCAAGCGCACCCTCGACCCGCACAACATCCTCAACCCCGGTAAGATCTTTACTTTCGACTGAACCGCCAAGGAAGGTACGCCAATGAACCAACTCTCTACCTGCGCCCCGCGCACACTGCTGGTCACCGGCGGCTCGCGCGGTCTCGGCGCCGCCATGGTGATGGAGCTTGCGGCACGTGGCCACAACGTCTGCTTCACCTACCTCAATAGCCGTGAACAGGCCGAGCATCTGGCCGCCTCGTTCAAGCCAGGCCAAGTGATGCCGGTGTGCGCCGACGCCCGTGACCCCAGTGCCATCGAGCAGGCCGTGAAATGCTGCGTCGAGTACTTCGGCAGGCTCGATGGGCTGGTCAACAACGCCGGGATCACCCAGGACCGCAACGCCTTGGCGATGTCGGCCGAGCAATGGCATGGCGTGATCGATGGCAACCTGCACAGCGCCTTTCATGCCTGCAAAGCGGTATTGCCCCTGTTCGTTGAACAGGGGCATGGCGCAATCGTCAACATAGCCTCGGTGTCGGGGCTGATCGGTGTGCCGGGTCAGGCCAACTATTGCGCCAGCAAGGCCGGGCTGATCGGCATGACTCGTTCGTTTGCGGTCGAGTTCGCGTCGCGCGGCGTGCGCTGCAACGCCGTGGCGCCCGGCTTCATCGACACCGACATGACCCGCAAGCTGAACGAGCGCAGGGTGGCCCAGATGCTCGAACGCATCCCGATGCGCCGTTTCGGTGATGGTCAGGAGGTGGCCAAGGTAGTGGCCTTCCTGCTGTCCGATGATGCGGCCTACATGACGGGCCAGGTGCTGGCGGTGGACGGTGGCCTGGTGGCCTGAGGCCTTTCGCCGCGTTTTGCGATTACCCCCTTGTGGAGATTGTCGAAATGACCCTGGATGCCAGTCTCACCGGCCTGCGCACGGAAGCCGCGCTGCTGTTGCCCGCCGACATCGACCCTGAAGAAACCTCCGAATGGCTTGAAGCGTTCGATGGCGTGGTCCGCCATGTGGGCGTGGCACGCGCCCGCTATCTACTTCACCGCCTGATCGGTCAGGGCTTGCAGCACGGTATCGAGCCGGCTGCGGCGATGCGAACCGCTTACCGCAATACCGTGCACCACCTCCAGCAACCAGCGTTTGCCGGTGACTTGGCGCTGGAGGCCGAACTGGCGGCGCTCGTGCGTTGGAATGCACTGGCCATGGTGGTTCAGGCCAATCGCCGGGAGGGCACACTGGGTGGCCATATCTCCAGTTATGCCTCGGCTGCGGACTTGTTCGAAGTGGGCTTCAACCACTTCTTCCGCGCCGGGCCACCCGGCAGCGGCAACGACCTGGTGTTCTTTCAGGCGCACTCGGCACCGGGGATCTATGCCCGAGCCTTCCTCGAGGGGCGGCTGACCGAGCGGCAGCTGGCCAACTACCGCCGTGAGGCCGGCGGCGATGGGCTGAGTTCCTATCCGCATCCGTGGTCGATGCCCGAGTTCTGGCAGTTCCCCACCGGTTCCATGGGGCTGGGGCCGATCACCGCGATTCACCAGGCGCGTTTCATCCGCTACCTGCAGCTCCGCGGCTTGGCCGAGCCATCGGGGCGTCGCGTCTGGGGCATCTTCGGCGATGGCGAAATGGACGAGCCCGAATCGCTGGCCGCACTGGGGCTGGCCGCGCGCGAAGGGTTGGACAACCTCACCTTTGTGATCAACTGCAACCTGCAGCGGCTCGATGGCCCCGTGCGCGGCAATGGCAAGGTGATCCAAGAGCTGGAAGGGGTGTTCCGTGCCGCCGGCTGGAATGTGCTGAAAGTGCTCTGGGGTAGCGAGTGGGACGCACTGCTGGACCAAGACCCGCAAGGGCTGCTGCAGCACTGCCTGGAACGGGCGGTCGATGGCGAATACCAGTCGCTTTCGACGCTGGACGGCGCGGCGCTGCGCCAACGCTTCTTCGGCCAGCATCCGCAGCTGTTGCAGCAGGTTGCCCATCTGGATGATCGACAGCTCGAACGAATGCGCCGGGGGGGCCACGACCCGTTGAAGATCCATGCCGCCTTCAGCGCCGCCGTGGCCTGCCAGGGGCGCCCGACGGTGATCCTGACCAAGACCGAAAAGGGCTACGGCATGGGCCGCTGGGGGCAGGGCAAGATGACCGCCCATCAGCAGAAGCAGCTTGATGATGAGGCCTTGCTGGCATTTCGTGACCGCTTCGCATTGCCATTGACTGACGACGATGCGCGCAGCGCACGACTGTTCAAACCGCATGCCGACAGCGCGCCGATGCGTTATCTGCATGCTCGGCGCCAGGCGCTGGGGGGTTATCTGCCCAATCGCAGCTGCCAGGCAGCAAGGCTGTCGCCGCCTGCTGCCGACAGCTTTGCCGCGTTTGCCCGGCAGAGTGACGGCAAGCCGATGTCCACCACCCTGGCGTTCGTGCGCATGCTCGGTGCGCTGCTGCGTTCGGCGCCGCTGGGCAAACGTATCGTGCCCATCGTCGCCGACGAAGCACGTACCTTCGGGATGGCCAACCTGTTCCACAAGCATGGCATCTACGCACCCGGGGGCCAGCTGTACGCGCCGGAGGACCAGGACTCGATCGTGTCGTACCGGGAAGCGCAGGACGGCCAGATTCTTGAGGAAGGCATTACCGAGGCGGGCGCAATGGCCTCGTGGATCGCCGCTGGCACGGCCTACAGCAACCACGGCCTGGCCATGCTCCCGGTGTACATCTTCTACTCCATGTTCGGTTTCCAGCGTGTGGGCGACCTCATCTGGGCCGCTGCCGACCAGCGCAGCCGTGGTTTCCTGATCGGCGCCACCTCGGGGCGAACTACCCTTGCCGGGGAAGGCCTGCAACACCAGGACGGTTCCAGCCTCCTGGTTGCATCCACCGTACCCAATTGCATAGCTTACGACCTGGCATTTGCCGGAGAGCTGGCGGTCATCGTCGAGGACGGCCTGCAACGCATGCTGCAAGCGCAGGAAGACGTGTTCTACTACCTCACGGTGACCAACGAAAACTACCAGCAGCGACCATTGCCCGCCGGTGCCGAAACCGATGTGCTCAAGGGCATGTACCTGCTCGAGAGCCACGATGCCTCAGCCGGTGCGCCCGAGGTGCGCTTGCTGGGCAGCGGTGCCATCCTCAATGAAGTGCTGGCAGCGGGGCAGGCGCTCAATGCGGGTTGGGGGATCAAGGTGCAGGTATGGAGCGTCACCAGCTTCAGCGAGCTGGAGCGTGACGCCCGGTCTGCAGAGCAGGCACGCCTGGCGGGAGCGGTGGGGCGGCCAACCCATGTGCAACGCTGTTTGCCGGGCCCCTCGCCGGTGGTCGCCGCCACCGACTACGTGAGGGCCTGGCCGCAGCTCATCGCCCCTTATGTGCAGGCACCGTTCAAGGTGCTGGGTACCGATGGCTTTGGCCGCTCCGACACCCGGCGCACGTTGCGCCGGGTGTTCGAAGTGGACTGCCAGGCGATCTGCCTGAGTGCCTTGCAGGCGCTGGTGGACCAGGGACGTCTGGCCTCTTCGGTGCTCGGCGAGGCCCGGGCGCGCTTGGCTGGCGCGGATGAGCCCGATGACTGACGGCAAGAGGGGTTGCCCGTGAGCCTGGTTCTGCTCATGGGCATTTATCATGGGGCATGCCTGTTTTGGCAAATGCTGCCTATCGGCCTTGACGACCTGCAGGCCTGGCTGGTCGCCGGAAATTTGGGCGCACAGCAGTGCCCGCGGATCAACTGCGGGCCGTTCTGAAGGAATGCCCTGAAATAAACCGCTTGGCCCGGCGTCCTGGCGGAAATCAGACTCCCTTCTATTTATGCCAGCGCCGAGCCACCTCCATGATCGACACCGCGCCGCCCCCGGAGCCCGGCCTGCCGCGCTCTACCGCCAGCATCGCAGCTAGCTGGAAAGCGGCGCGCGGCTGGCGCCAGGCGATTTTGGCACGGGCCATTCGACCATCACGCGACTGGCCCACATTCCCGTTGCGCGGGCCAAGCTTGACGCGGAATTCGTTGCCCATTCTGCGGCTGGGCTGACGCTCTATGGTGCTTACCGGCTTTTTCTCTGTGTATGGCGCAGCTTGCGGGCTGGACAAATTTCTGCAGGGATTGTGTAAAGCTTGGGTTCTGCACTGAACCTGTGCGAGCTGGCTTGCCGGCGAACACCGGCGCAGCCGGTGCCATGCACCGCGTTGCTTTCTTTGCGGGCATGCCCGCTCCGACAGGTTTTATTGTAGGGTCACCGGCTTCATGTCATCCGGTAGTTGCCGAATAGCCGCCTCGATCCGCGCGATCGGTGCCGCGAGTTCGTCCGCTTCCTTGTCCTTGCCCTCCCTTCTCAGGCGATCGCGCTCAAGGCGCAGGTTAAGCAAATTTTGCTGCAGTTTCAGGGCCGAGGCATTGAACGGGTCCATGCTTTTCTCATGCTGTAGGCTTCCATGCCGTTGTAGGAAGACAGGACCGTAACAGCCCGAATTTGCGGGAGATACTGATGTTTCATACAGGAAAATCCCGCCGACTCGAATTCTCCTACATCGTGCGGTAAAAAATCCTACAAGTCGCGTTTCAAATCGTGTCTTTCCAACCCTCCTCAACACCCCGTGGTAGGTGGCCGCAAGTGGTTTTCGATAATGCACGCCCTCAACGCTGCTCAATCCAGCGCCTGCCGTGCTTTTCGAAATCTTATGTAGCAATTGCCGCCCTGGAAGCTACAGGTGATCCGCATCCACCAGCGCCTGGGTGAACGCCTGCGGCAGGTTGTGGCCGATGCCTCCGCTGATCAGCCGGTACTCTTACTTGCCGGTAGAGCGATCAGTACCTGCTCCGTGGGCAGGATGCGCGCGTAATCCAGAGCCAGGTTGCTCAATGACAGCGCATGTACATCCTCCGCGGGCCAAAGCCGGCCTTGCAGGTCGTGCTGGTCAAAGGTGAAGCAGGCATCTTCAACCACCACCACATCGAAACCGAGATTGCCCGCCGAGCGTGCGCTGGATTCCACGGAATTGTTGGTAATTACCCCGGCGATGACCAGTTCGTTGATACCGCGTGCGTGGAGCCAGCGCTCCAGGCCGGAGTTGGCGAAGGCATCGGGCACCTGTTTGTCGAACACGGTTTCGCTGGCCAGTGGGGTGAATGCGGGCTGGAATTCGCAACCCGACTGGCCGGGCCAGAACACCGAGTCCACCGAGCGGGACAGGTGGCGCACATGGACCACCGGGCGCCCTGACTGACGCCACGCAGCCAGCAGATCGCCTATACGCAGTTCGGCCTCAGGGTTGTTGCGCCGGCCCAGGCGCGGGTGGTGGATGCCAGCTTGAAGGTCAATCAACAACAGGGCAGCGTTGGTAGCTAGAGGGGTCATGACGGGATGGCACTCCTTGGCAAGTTCGAGCGCTTGACCCTAGCAGAGCGTGGATGATTGCAAAAATTGCTGTCACGCGTAAGGGCCAGGTGCGCCGCACTTGTGGGAGATGGCCCAGTGCGCTGTCGCGTAGATAACTGAAATTTCAAGCAATCCGCGTACCCTGTGGGAGCGGCTTTAGCCGCGAAGAATCCAACGCGGTGTATGGCACCGGCTGCGCCGGTGTTCGCGGCTGAAGCCGCTCCCACAGGGCCCCTGCTAATTCAATGAGTTATGTGCAGTTCTATGGGGGCGGCACCTTGTGTCGCGAAAGGGGCGCGCAGCGGCCCCAGGGGTTCGATGCATCCCTCAAGATTGCCGGGGCCGCCTTGCGGCCCTTTCGCGACGCAAAGCTGCTGCCACAAAAAACGGGCGCTCTGCATCTGATCCGCTTTTTTTCCACAAACCTGAATCTGTAACCGTATCAGCCCAAGCCCGACAATATGCCCATTCCCGCATCACACTTGTAGAGGTTCCAATGGGCAAGCTCGCGCTGTTCCTGGGTGGTTTTCTGCTGCTGACCATTCTGATTGGTATTCTTGGCACCATTCCGCCAAGCTGACGTTCATCACACATATTCCCCGCGGCCTGCCTGTCCTCCGGGCGGGCCCATTTCTCTTGGTTGTTGGCCGATCCACCCTACCGATTTGTACGATAAGTCATTCTTTGCACTGGGAAATCTGTCCACAAAAAACGTGGGTAGGTCTGTGGATAAAGTGCTGCAAGCCAAGCCCATGGCGGGCTCTGTTAAATTGAGCAGAATTTGAACAGCCGTTTCAGGGGGGGGGTTCAGTAGGCCAGGCCGGCGCGGCGCAGGGCCGCCAGCAGGTCGCGCACCCGTGCCGGCAGTTCGCCGGCGGGGTAGACGGCGTGCATCTGCGGGTCCTGGCCGTTGCTGGCGGTCAGGCGGTATTGCGGGCATACCCGCACCAGCCGCCCGGCCTTGACCTGCGCTTCGCCGACCCAGGCGGCCAGGCGGGCGATGCCGGCGCCGGCCAGGGTGCTGTGGTACACCGCGTCGCCTGAGTCCAGGCGCAGCCTGGGCCGGGGCCGCAGGCTGGTGATCTGGCCATCGCGGCAGAAGTGCCAGGCCTTGAGGATGCGCGGCGCGGTGTGCAGGATCAGCGCGTGCCCTTCGAGGTCCTCGGGTTGTTGTGGCGTGCCGGCCAGGGCCAGGTATTCAGGGCTCGCATACAGGTGGCGCCGGTAATCCCACAGCGGGTAGCCGATCAGCTCGCTCGACTGCGGGAAGGCCCCGCGCACCACGAAATCGAACTTGCCTTGCAGCGGGTCCAGGGCCCCGTCACTGTACTGCACGTCCAGGGTTACCTGGGGGTGACAGCGGGAAAACTCGGCAAGCACCTGGGGTAGCACATGTTCACCCAGCACCTGCGGCACGGCGAAGCGGATCCAGCCTTGTGCACTGCCGCTGAGCGCGGCCAGTTCGTCGGCGGCATCACGTTGCACATCCAGCAAGCGTTCGGCGTGGGGCAGCAGGCGCTCGCCGGCTTCGGTCAGGGTCACGGCGTTGGCGTTGCGGTTGAGCAGTTTGCTCCCGGCGTTGTCTTCCAGGGTTTGTACCGCGCGGGTTACCGCGCTAGGCGAGCGCCCCAGGGCGCGGGCGGCGGCGACGAAGCTACGCTTGTGCGCGACGCTGACGAATGCCTGGATTTCCCGCAGCATGTCCAATGCCATTGCCTGCTCCTCGTTGCAGTTTTCGCAATATGGCATTTCAACACAAGCGCGGTACTTTGATTAGCCTGGCAGGCGTCTTCACTGCCAGGAACCGCGTCATGATGGATATCGCTGTGCTTTCCGTGTTCGCCTTCGCCGCCGGGCTGATCGACGCCGCTGTGGGGGGCGGCGGGCTGATCCAGATCCCGGCCTTGTTCAATGTGCTGCCCACCGCGCAACCGGCGGCATTGCTTGGCAGCAACAAGCTGGCGTCGGTGTGTGGCACGGCTTTCGCGGCGCGTTCGTTCATCCGCAGGGTGACGCTGGACTGGGGGTTGATCGTGCCGGCGGCGCTCAGTGCCTTCGCCATGTCGTTCGCCGGTGCCGCCACGGTGTCGCTGGTGCCGCCTAGCGTGATGCGCCCGGCAGTGCTGGTGCTGATCGTGCTGATGGCCATCTACACCTTCTGCAAGAAGGACTTCGGCACGCTGCACAAACCCGCAAAGATCGGCCGCAAGGAACAGTGCCTGGCGGTGCTGATCGGTGGTGCGATCGGCTTTTACGATGGCCTGTTCGGGCCGGGTACCGGCAGCTTCCTGATCTTCCTGTTCATCCGCTTCTTTGCCCTGGACTTCCTGCACGCCTCGGCATCGGCCAAGGTGGTGAACATCGCCACCAACCTGGCGGCGCTGGTGTTCTTCGTGCCATCGGGCAACGTGCTGTACGCCATCGCCTTGCCCATGGCGGTGTGCAACATCCTCGGCGCGCTGACTGGTACCTGGCTGGCGGTGCGCAAGGGCGCGGGCTTTGTGCGCGGGCTGTTCCTGGTGCTGTTGTGCGTGCTGATCGCCAAGTTGACGTGGGACTTGCTGGCCGGCTAGCTCACATCACCTGGCGTTGCGCTTCGGCCTGCTCGACGCGGTTGCGGCCATGGGCCTTGGCCCGGTATAGCGCTTGGTCGGCGCGCGCCAGCAGTTCGTCGAGGGTGGGGGCCGGCATGTCGGCGGCACAACCGGCCAGGCCGATACTGACGGTAATCTGCAGGTGCTGGTCGGCCTGCGCCACATGCAGGTCCTGTACGGCGCGGCGCAGGCGTTCGGCAGTGAACTTGGCCCGGTCTGGCGCCAGGCCCGGGAGGACCACGACGAATTCCTCGCCGCCCAGGCGGGCGAACAGTTCGCCATCGTGCAACTGGTCCTGCAGGATGCCGGCGAACTGGCGCAGCACCTGGTCACCGACCGCATGGCCGTGGGCATCATTGATCGACTTGAAGTGGTCGATGTCCAGCATCATCAGGGTCAGCGGCAGCGCCTGGGCGTGTTGCTGGCGGCTGTCCAGCAGCGCGTTGGCGCGGCGGCTGAAAGCACTGCGGGTGAGCACGCCGGTGAGGTGGTCGATGGTGGCCTGATGCGCCAGGCGGGCCATCAGGCTGCGGTTGGCCTGGCTGACGCAGGCCACCACCAGCGGGCCGAGCACCAGCATGGCGATGCCCAGGCGCGCCGACAGCAGGGTGGTCACCCCGGGCTCGCTCTGCGGCACGCTGAAATGCATGAGGTTTTGCGCCACCGCCACAATCAGCGTGCTGCCGGCGGTAAGTGTCAGCAGTGAGACCAGGAACGGGGAGTAGGTCCAGGCACACCACAGCAGCGCGGCAATCGGGAAGGCAATGGCCCCGGGGCCGCCGAAGGCAATGCTGAACGCCAGCGAGGCCAGCAGTACCAGCAACGGCGCCAGGCGGATGGCCTGGGCGCCACCGCGTACCAGGGCTCGTGCCGAGGGCGCCGTCAGCAGCATTGGCAGCACCAGCACGCTGGTGGAGAACTGTTCACTGAACCAGGCCAGCCAGGTGGCGCGCAAGGACTGTTCGAACCATGGCGCGGCCATTACCGCCGCCATGCTGGCCGCCACTACTGCCGCGGCGGCACAGGCGCCGAACACGCTGAGCACGCCGTGGGGGGTGCGCATGCGCCGGTGCAGGCGCGGCAAGCGCGAGAGCAGCAGCCAGAGGGTGGCCACCACGCCCAGGTTGCACAGGTTGAACCACAGGGCGGGTACCCAGGCGCTGCCGCACAGCAGGTCGGCGCCGACCATGGCCAGCCAGACCAGGGCAAAGCCCGTCAGCGTGGCCTGGCGGGGGTAGCGCAGCAGCACGCCGGCCAGTACCGCGTTGACCGGCCAGAACAGCGACAGCGATTCGATCGGGCGGGCCAGGATGCCGCCCAGGGTGAGGGCAAAGGTCAGACCGAGCAGAACGACATAGTGCAACACGCGCGATTGGGCTGGAAAAACCATGGGCTCGACCGGCAAAGCGGAAACGAAATCCAGGACAACGGCTTGAAGCACCTGGGGCAATTGCGCATAAGTGTGTTTCGTCAAGGTACTTGATGTCAATCTGCCGCGATCGGTCGGGATAATGCCAAATTGCCTTCATTGGTTGCCAATCACCTCACAGCCCGAAGAACCGCGGCACCATCAACACGGTCACCAGCATCACCAACACGGTGAACGGTACGCCGACTTTGACGAAGTCGGCGAAGCGGTATTGTCCCGGGCCCAGTACCAGCGTGTTGACCGGCGATGACACCGGCGTCATGAACGCCGCCGAGGCGGCCAGCGCCACGGTCATGGCGAACGGGTAGGGCGACATGCCCAGCTGCGCGGCGGTGCTGACCGCCACTGGGGCCATCAGTACCGCGGTGGCCGTGTTGGAGATGAACAGGCCGATCACCGCCGTGACCGCGAACAGGCAGGCAAGAATGGCGCTGGGGCCGGCACCGCCCAGCACGCTGACCAGGCCACCCACCGCCAGGTCGATGCCGCCGGTTTTCTGCAATGCCTGGGCAAACGGCAGCATGCCGACGATCAGTACCAGGCTTTGCCAGTGGATGGCGCGGTAGGCGCTGTTCATGTCGATGCAGCGGCCTGCACCCATCAGCAGGCAGCCGATCAGCGCGGCAATGACGTTGGGTACCGCGCCGCTGACCATCAGCCCGACCATCACCGCCAGGCTCAGTAGCGCCTGTGGTGCGCGGGTGCGGGCGGGGGCGACCAGGTCGATTTCCGCGGGCAGGCTCAGTACCAGGAAGTCCTTGGGTTTGCTTTGCAACTGGCGCACGGCTTTCCATGGGCCTACTACCAGCAGGGTGTCGCCCAGGCGCAGCTTTTCTTCCACCAGTTGTGCTTCGATCGCCGCCTGCTCGCGGCGCAAGCCGACCACGTTGAGGTCGAAGCGAGTGCGGAAGGCCAGTTCGAGGATGCTCTTGCCGAGCAGTTTTGAACCTGGTGGCAGCGAGACCTCGGCCATGCCCAGCTCCTGGGACTGGTCGATGAAGTAGGCGGCCTTGAAGTGCAGCGGCTCCAGTTGCATGGTCTGGCACAGGCTGCGCAGGTCGTCGTGGTTGGCGAACAGGTCGAGCAGCAGCACGTCGCCCTGGTGCAGTACGGTGCTGGAGTCGGCGGCGATCACCCGTGTGGTGAACTTGTGCTGGCGCTCGATGCCGATCACGTTGGCGCCATGCCGGGTGCGCAGTTCCAGCTCGCCCAAGGTGTGGCCGATCAGCGGCGAGTGGGGGCGGATGCGCAGACGCCGCTCACGGCCGTTGAGCTTGTAGTCCAACACCAGGTCCAGCAGGGTGCGGCGGCTCTCCACACGGCCGTCCTTGCGCACTTCGCCATTCAGCCAGTGCCGGGTCAACAGCATGTAGCCGATGCCCAGCACCAGCACCACCAGGCCAAACGGGGTGAAGCTGAAGAAGCTGAAGCCGGCTTCGCCATGGCGCACCAGTTCGCTGTGCACCACCACGTTGGGCGGCGTGGCCACCAGGCTGAGCATGCCGCTGATCAGGCCGGCGAAAGCCAGCGGCATCATCAGGCGGCTGGGCGAAAGCTGCAGGCGCGCGGCGATGCTCAGCACCACCGGAATGAAAATGGCCACCACACCGGTGGAGCTCATCATCGAACCCAGCCCCGCCACAGCCACCATCAGCAGCACCAGCAGGCGGGCCTCGCTGTTGCCGGCCCGCTCGCTCATCCATTCGCCGATGCGGTAGGCAATGCCGGTGCGCACCAGGCCTTCACCGATCACGAACAGGGCAGCGATCAGCACCACGTTGGGGTCACTGAAGCCGGCCAGCGCCTGCTCCACGGTGAGGATGCCCGATAGCGGCAGGGCGAGGATCACCAGTAGCGCGACCACGTCCATGCGTGGGCGGTTGATGACGAACAGCACGATGACGATGGCCAGCAGGCCGAGGACCCAGAGCAGCTCTTGGTTCATGGGGAGGGGGTGTTCCTTCACACGGGGCACGATAGACAGTAGCAGCCAGTGTGCCGGATTGCGGTGAAGGGGGTGTTGATGTACTGCAGGGTTTGCAAAACAAAAGGGGCCGCATTGCGGCCCCTTGGTCACCGGGATCAGTGACGGTGACGGTGACGACGGTGCTTGCCGTCGTTGTCGCCCAGGTGGTTGCCGATGGCCCCACCGGCCGCACCGCCCAGGCCGGCACCTACGGTGGAGCCGGTCTTGCCACCCACCGCGCCGCCCAGCAGCGAACCGCCGGCCGAACCCAGGCCACCGCCGATGGCGGCTTCGGTACGGTTGCCCTTGCGTGCACCTACCGCACTGCCGGCTGCGCCGCCGAGGCCGGCGCCAATGGCCGCCCCCGTTTTGCCGCCGATCTGTTGACCGACAACGTTACCCAGAACACCACCCAGGCCACCGCCAATGGCGGCGGTACCGTCACCGGCGAAAGCGCCCTGGCACAGCAGCAGGCCGAGGGCAAGGGAAGGCAGAGTCAGACGCATGATACGAACCTCAAAGGAATCATCAGGTTAAGGTGCCGCGCAATGGGCGACGGCTCAGGGTTGAAAAGACGCTTTAGCGGTAGTAGCGGTCACCACGGTAGCGACGATAGTCATCATCATCGTCGTCGCGGTCATGCCGATGGTGGTGGCGATGGTCACGGTCACGGTCACGCCAGCCATCGTCGTCGTCATGGTAGCGATGGCTATGGCACCCTGCGGTGAGCAGGACAACGGCAATTAGCGAAAGGCTTGCAAGACGGGTCATCACGATATAGGTCCTTGATCCGCAAAGGTTTACGGCACACCTTCTGAGACTGGAAAGGATCCATTTGGTTTCGCTGGCAGGCAAAAATTTGTCGTGCCAGCGATGAGCGGCATGCCTTGTCCGCGACAGCCACCTGCGCGCGACAATTCACTCGCGATGCTTGCCAGTGCTAGAGTCGCCTTCTTTTTACCCTGAGGATGGAACATGCGTGCGATTCTGCCGATGGCCGCGGCGCTGATGCTGGTCGGTTGTGCTTCTGCGACCATGGAAACGGCCCGCAGCGGCAAGCCGACTGCGCAGCTCGACTCGCACAAGGCGCCGGAACTGGTGGCCCAGTGCATCCAGTTCAGCTGGCAGGAAGAGAAGGTGTTCGGCGATGATGCCAGTGGCTACCTGGAACCACGCAAACAGGGTGGGTTCACGGTGTATACCCGTGAGGCCGAGGCGTTCGTGGACGTGTACCCGCAGGCGGGTGGGGCGCGGGTGGATTACTACGCGCAGAAGAGCGACGGCGTGGCGCTACAACGCCGGGCGGCTGCGGCGACCTGCCTGTAACGGCAAGACACATTTCCCTGTGGGAGCTGGCCCAGCCCTTTGGGCTGCGCTGTCGCATAGAGAACTGAATTCGCAAGCGGTCCGTGCATCCTGTGGGAGCGGCTTTAGCCGCGAAGAATCCAACGCGGTGCATGGCACCGGCTGCGCCGGTGTTCGCGGCTAAAGCCGCTCCCACAGGGGCCCTGCTAATTCAACGAGTTATGTGCAGTTCTATGAGGGCGGGTTCACCCGCGAATGCGTCGGTACATTCAACACCGCATTCGCGGGTAAACCCGCTCACAGTGACCGCATCAGCTTTACAATTTTTAGCAAGGCTTTTGTGTCGCAGGAAGATTGGCGGAGGCTAGCATGAGCCCCCACGAATCAAGGAAGACACCATGGACCGCTCACTGCGACTCAACCGCGCCAGCTGGGATGAACGTGCTCCGCTGCATGCTGCTTCCAACGACTACGAAGTCGAACGGCTCATCCAGCAACCCGAACACCTTTCCCAAACCGTACGCTTCGACTTGCCATTGCTTGGTGATATCGACGGGCTCAACGCCGTCCACCTGCAGTGCCACATCGGCACCGACACCCTCTCGCTGGCACGGCTTGGCGCCAAGGTCTGTGGCCTGGATTATTCCGTGGCTTCGCTGGCCGAGGCGCGGGTGCTGGCCGAGCGCTGTGCCACCCCCATCGCGTATGTCGAGGCCGACGTCTACGCCGCCGACAAGGTGCTGTCGGCCGGCACGTTCGACCTGATCTACACCGGCATCGGCGCGCTCTGCTGGCTGCCCCGCATCGAGCCGTGGGCGCGTACTGTCGCGAACCTGCTGAAACCGGGTGGACGGCTGTTCCTGCGTGACGGGCACCCGATGCTGATGGCGGTCAATGAAGACCATCAGGACCGCCTGCAACTCGAATACCCGTATTTCGAGCACGAAGAGCCGACGGTGTGGCACACCGACCAGACCTATGTTGAAACCGAGCAACGCCTTTCCCACACCGAAACCCACGAGTGGAACCACGGCCTGGGCGAAGTGATCAGTGCCTTGCTGGCCCACGGTCTGAAGCTGACCGCGCTGGTCGAGCACCAGAGCATCCCCTGGGAGGCGCTGCCTGGGCAGATGGTCAAGGGCGACGACGGTGAATATCGCCTGCGCGAGCAGCCCGCACGCCTGCCCCTGAGCTACACCCTGGTGGCAGTAAAAGCCTGATCAGGACAGATAGCCGCCGTCGACATTGAGTGCGGTACCGGTGGTGTAGCTGGAGGCATCGCTGGCCAGGTACAACACGGCGCCGGCCATTTCCGTGGGGTCGGCCACGCGCTTGAGCGGGATCTGCTGCAGCGCGGCGTTGAGGATGGCGTCGTTCTTCACCAGTGCCGAGGCGAACTTGGTGTCGGTCAGGCCCGGCAACAGGGCGTTGCAGCGGATACCGAATTGCGCGCATTCCTTGGCGAAGACCTTGGTCATGTTGATCACCGCCGCCTTGGTCACCGAATAGATGCCCTGGAACAGGCCGGGCGAAACCCCGTTGATCGATGCCACGTTGATGATGCTGCCGCCACCCTGCTCGCGCATCAGCTTGCCGGCCTCTACCGACATGAAGAAGTAGCCACGGATGTTCACGTCCACGGTCTTCTGGAAAGCCCCAGGGTCGGTATCCAGCACGTTGCAGAACTGCGGGTTGGTGGCGGCGTTGTTGACCAGGATGTCCAGCCGCCCGAACTGCTCGCGGATGCCGGCGAACACCTGCTGGATCTGCTCCAGTTCACCGATGTGGCAGGCCACCGCCGTGGCCTTGCCACCGGCGGCGATGATGGCATCGGCCACCTGCCGGCAACCGTCGAGCTTGCGGCTGGACACGATCACATGGGCACCTTGCTGGGCCAACAGGTGGGCGATGGCCTCGCCGATGCCACGGCTGGCGCCGGAAACGAAGGCAATCTTGCCGTCGAGGTCGAACAGGTGGGTCTTGGACATGCTGTTTTCCTTGTTATCCGTCGTCGAGGTCGGGGCTCAGAGGCTGGACTTGGCGATGACCTGCAAGGTCATCTGCTCCAGCAAGCGGTTCATGTGGATGAACTGGGCGAAGCGCTTGTCCTGGGTCTGGCCGTGGTAATAGCGGTAGTAGATCTGCTGGACGATGCCGGCCAGGCGGAACAGGCCATAGCAATAGTAGTAATCGAAGTTGTCCAGGCGGATGCCGGCGCGCTCGGCGTAGTAATCGACGAACTGGCGGCGGCTGAGCATGCCCGGGGCGTTGCTCGGCTGGCGGCGCATCAGTTGCACCGGCGCCGGGTCGCCGGCCTCGATCCAGTAGGCCAGGCTGTTGCCCAGGTCCATCAGCGGGTCGCCGAGGGTAGCCATTTCCCAGTCCAGCACACCGATGATGCGCATGGGGTTGTCGGCATCGAGGATCACGTTGTCGAAACGGTAGTCGTTGTGCACGATGCCGGGCCGCGGGTGGTCGGCGGGCATTTTCTCGTGCAGCCAGGCGCTCACCTGTTCCCAGCGCGGGGCGTCCGGGGTCAGGGCCTTTTCATAACGGCTGGTCCAGCCCTCGATCTGGCGCTGCACATAGCCTTCCGGTTTGCCCAGGTCGGCCAGGCCGCAGGCGTTGTAGTCCACCTGGTGCAACTCCACCAGGCGGTCGATGAAACTCTTGCACAAGGCCTCGGTGCGGTTGGCGTCGAGGTCCAGTTCGGCCGGGATGTCCGAGCGCAGGATGATGCCCTTGACCCGCTCCATCACGTAGAACTCGCCGCCGATCAGGCTGCTGTCGGTGCAGTGCACGTAGGCCTTGGGGCAGTAGGGGAAGCCGCTGTTCAGCTGGTTGAGGATGCGAAACTCGCGGCCCATGTCGTGGGCCGATTTGGCCTTCTGCCCGAACGGCGGGCGGCGCAGCACGAAGTCGCGGCCCGGATAGCTGACCAGGTAGGTAAGGTTGGAGGCGCCGCCAGGGAACTGGCTGATGCTCGGCAGGCCATTCAGGCCGGGGATGTTGGCCTTGAGGTAAGGGTCGATGACGGCCGCGTCGAGTTCTTCGCCGGGGCGTACCTGGGTGGACTGGTCGGTGAGCGTCATGCGTTTTCCTTATTCTCGATCGCAAGGACTATTGGCTAATCTAATGGTCAGCCGGGTGTGGGACAAGCGTGCCAGGTGCCATATAGGTGAGGGTGTTGCTGCCCGATCAACTGCCTTGATGAAGCGACTGGCCCTATCGCCGGCAAGCCAGCTCCCACAGGTACGGCGGCGTTCTGCAGGCAGGTGCTGACCCTGTGGGAGCTGGCTTGCCGGCGATAGGGCCCGAACAGGCGGGCAAAAAAAAAACCGAAGCCGGTCAGGCTTCGGTTTTTCGATCATCCGTTATCCCCAGCCCTCAGGACGGGAACAGCTCGCTGAGCTTCATCGACAGCATCATGTCGCCTTCAACGCGCAGCTTGCCGCCCATGAACGCCTGCATGCCGTCGGTTTCGCCGCTGACGATACCCTTCAGGGTTTCGCTGTCCATCACCAGGGTACAGTTGGCATCCGGGTTTTCGCCTTCCTGCAGGTCGCAGGTACCGTCCTTGACGATCAGCGCGTAGTGCTTGCCTTCGTCGGTGATGTTGAAGCCGAACACCAGGTCCAGGCCGGCGGCAGCGGATGGGTTGAACTTCTCTTGCATCTTTTTGACGGCATCAGCTACGGAGGTCATGGCGCATTCCTTATAGAGTGATTTACACGTCCCCGCAGGGACACAACAGGCCGGGCTCATCGATAGGTGACAAGCTCCGGCGCCCTCAACAGCTGCACATGGGCCTGGCTGTTGAAGGAAGCCAGTGTCACGTCGCGGCCGCGGAACTTCAGCTGGCTGAGCGACGTGTTGATGATTTGCCAGTTCAGCGCGAACGCCTGGCTGGGGGTAATACGGGTAACCAGGTGGAGCAGGGCGGCAATGGTGCCGCCCGAGGTGAAAATGGCGATATTGTCACCGCTAGCGGCGGCATCGAGTACGCGCTGCAGGCCGCCTTGCACGCGGGCGGTGAACGCCTGCCAGGTCTCCAGGCCACTGTCGGCATGTTCGCCATCGTGCCAACGCTGCACCATCAGTGCGAACAGACGCTGGAACTCGCTGCGGTGCTGCGCGCCATTGCGCAGGATGTGCAGGGCGTCGGGCTCTTGCGGCAGCAGCCCAGGCAACAGGGCACGGATCACACCATCGGCATCGAACTCATTGAACGCAGCATCGGTCTCGACAGCCGGCACCGGGCTGCCGTTGGCGTGCAATGCTTGCAGGGCCAGGCGCGCGGTATCCTGCTGGCGGCGCAGGTCGCCTGCCACGCAGCGGTCCAGCCGTACCCCGAGCTGGGCCAGGTGCTCACCCAGGGCCTGGCTCTGGCGCACGCCCACGGGCGAGAGCACATCGTAGTCAGCGGCACCGAAGGAGGCTTGGCCATGTCGGATCAGGTAGAGGTTTCCCACGAAAGGTTCCGGCCTGTTGGAGGTTGCTGCGAGGTTAGGATGCGGCACACGGGCTGTCAACGAAAAACATACAAGCGTTTGAAAAGGTTGTTTGAAAGGTGTTGCCGGCGTTTACAGCGGCTGGCAGCACCTCAGGCGCAACGGTATGCTTGCTACAGTTACGCGCCGTAGTGGCGCAGGTCTTTAAGGAGTCAACGTGGAGTTTCTTGCTGAATACGCAAGCTTTCTCGCCAAAACCGCCACCCTGGTCATCGCCATCCTGATAGTGCTGTCGGCCATCGCCGGGCTGCGCGGCAAGGGGCGGCGCAAATCGGGTGGGCAATTGCAGGTCACCCGCCTGAACGAGTTCTACAAGGACCTGCGCGAGCGTCTTGAATCAGGCCTGCTCGACAAGGCCCAGCTCAAGGCCTTGCGCAAGCAGCAGGCCAAGGCGGAAAAACAGCAGAAGAAGGGTAAGGCCGAGGAGAAGGGCCGGGTCTTCGTGCTGGACTTCGATGGCGACATCAAAGCCTCTGCCACCGAAAGCCTGCGCAACGAAATCACTGCGCTACTGACCCTGGCCACCCCGCGTGACGAAGTGGTGCTGCGCCTTGAAAGCGGTGGCGGCCTGGTGCACAGCTACGGCCTGGCCGCATCGCAACTGGCGCGCCTTCGCCAGGCCGGCATCCCGTTGACGGTGTGCATCGACAAGGTGGCTGCCAGCGGCGGTTACATGATGGCCTGCATCGGCGAGAAGATCGTCAGCGCGCCGTTCGCTGTACTGGGCTCCATTGGCGTGGTGGCGCAGTTGCCCAACGTCAACCGCCTGCTGAAGAAGCACGACATCGATTTCGAAGTGCTGACCGCCGGTGAGTACAAGCGCACCCTGACCGTGTTCGGCGAGAACACCGAGAAGGGCCGGGAGAAGTTCCAGGAAGACCTGGACATCACCCACCAGCTGTTCAAGGACTTCGTCGCCCGCTATCGCCCGCAGTTGCACATCGACGAAGTGGCCACCGGCGAAGTCTGGCTGGGTGTCGCAGCACTCAACCGCAAGCTGGTGGACGAGCTGCAGACCAGCGACGAGTACCTCAGCGAGCGTGCGCGCAACGCCAACCTGTTCCACCTGCACTATGCCGAGCGCAAGAGCCTGCAGGAGCGAATCGGCATGGCTGCCAGTGGCACGGTGGAGAACACCGTGGTGGGCTTGTGGAGTAAACTCGGCCGCCTGCGCTAACACCTTGAACCCGTTGAAATTTTTTTTTGTTCAGGGGGTTGCAAGGTTAAAGGAATGAAGACATAATGGCGCCCATCGAAACGCAGGAAACTTTGAAAAAGGTTCAGCGTTTCAAGGAGATAGCGAAGCGAAAGCTGCTAGATCCAACCTTTGAGGCCGAGTAGCAAAGTGGTTATGCTCCGGATTGCAAATCCGTCTACGCCGGTTCGATTCCGACCTCGGCCTCCACCATTCGAAAGCCCCGCAGATTAACGTCTGCGGGGTTTTTCTTTGCGCCCTAGAAAATACCGAAGTCCCAAAACTATTGGCAGACAGTCCCAAAACTTACTCATTTGGAAGGCTTGGCGATGGCGCCGACGCGTCGGTAAACGCGCTCAGTGATTCCCTCTTTCGAGTGACCAAGAAGCACGCTCGCATCGCTCAGGTCGTTGATTTCGGAAGCCGCTTTCGGTCGAATATCGCGGAACTGGAACTGGGCGATTCGGTTGGCCAGGTCCGGCTTCTTCTCCATTTCGGCTTTCGCCCTGGCGGCCTCGCGGGCATCTGACCACCGGTTGCGCAGCATCGGCCAACTCATGCGCTTGCCGTGCTCGTTGAGGATGAAGAACGGCGACAGGTGCTCGCTGGTCCTGCGCATGATTCGCTCGAGCAGCTGGCCCAGACTGTTCTTCACCCCGCCCACTTCCAAGACGATCCTCAATCGCTTGCCGGTCTTGCCTTGGCTGGGAGAGCAGGGCGATCTCCCTGTTTGCCCTGGTCTTGGCCGACCGCGAATCGCGGTACTGCGCGATCATTGCCGGCGTGATGGCATCGATTGGCGCCGAGTCGAACACGGTTCGCAGCTGCTTGAGCTCATAGATGTTGTCCTTTTGGGTCCTGGCGGCCTTGCCCGGGATGATCTTCAGCAGGTACTCGTCGAAGATTCCCTTCATTGTGGTCAGCTCTTTCGGTACCGACTTGGCCTCCAGTTCCGCCCACTTCAGCTTGGCCTTCACCAAGTCATTGCCGAGGAAGATGTCCTTGCCTGACTTGTCTCTGTAGTACAGCGCCTCCCACACCTTGCCGTTGGCTTTTGGTCTCTTGCGGCGATACATACCTGGCGGCAGGTCGCGATTCTCGGTCTTCCTTGGGCGCATTTCACTTCACTCGGGAAAAATCAGGGGTCCAGGCTGGCGCCGGTGGCGGGGCTGCAGTGACTGGAACAGTGTCGATCACTACGCCGCTGAGCTTCTGGCGGGCGTATTGGCGGCCTACTAGTGGCCGGCCGCCGCGGCTCTCGACAAAGTGCCAACCTTTTTCAGTGAGCCAGCGGCGCTGCCACGCCCGGGGTTTGTAGCCGGTGATCGCCACCAGCTCTTCGTCCGAAAGTGCGCGGCTGCCATTTCGATCATCGACAAGGAACTGGTTTTATGAGGCTGGTGCTGAATTGGCATACCTGCGGGAGCGGAATGGGCCTTATTCAGGCCGCAAGCCGCGTATTACGTGGTCTGTCCTGTGGGAGCGGGCTGGTGCTGGCCCTGGGGCTGGCCGGATGCTCCGGCAAGGTAGAACCGCAGGTCCAGTACGTGCGCGTCGAAGTGCCGGTGCAGGTGCCGTGCCGAGCGCCGGAAGTAGCGGTACCGCCATGGGCTGCTGCCGGCCTGCATAAGGACGACAGTCTGGAAGTTAAAATTAGAGCTTTGCTTGCCGAGCGGCGGCAGCGCATTGGCTATGAAAAGCAATTGCTCGCAGCCAATAAGATATGTCGATGAGGTACTACCTCTATGGGTTATATTGCGGAATCTTAAAGTGTACAAATTCATCCGAAGATTTAATGTGCTCTTCCAGTTTAGGACCGCTTAGTTCCATTTTTCGAAGGTGAATTTCTCCACGTTCGAGCTTGTGTTTGGCGATACTTCGAGCGCTGAGTGTCACAGCCTGCAAATCGTCGAGATTTTCCAACGATGGTATGGCGCTGTAGCGAGAATGAAAAAGCACGGTGGGCTCTCTTTTTCTTGGGTCTAAAGGGTCAAAAAGGGCTAGAGATTTTCCTCTCTCAAGGTCGTTTTTTCCGCCATGAGCAATCCAGTCATTCCGCAGGCGCCATATTTTTTTATGAAGTTCCTTCAGTGGTGGTAATCCAGGGGGGGTCTATTTTGTTAAAATCGCTAACATCCAGTTTTACATCGCGCTCATTGGCTGCGGTAAAGCATTTTGCGTATGTTATAATGGCAGAGGAATATAGTGACCAAAGTATGATGTGGTTGTGGTCGGTAATATTGAATCCCTGTGGGGTTGGCCCAAGAAGAGTTTTGATTAACAGAGGTCCGGCGGTGTTAATTGAGGCTTCAACCAAATCTAGATCCTTGATGATCATCTGCAAACCTGCGCAGGTTTTGCCAATTTTTGTCGAGGTAAGATCTACTACAGGGCAGCTTCTGTTTGTGTAAATGTATCGTGTGAGTACTTCTCCGCCGACATTTTCGCTGGCTGTTTGTATTTCGTTCTGGCTGAATTGCGGAAGCATGGGGACGTCCTAATTGGTTGCTCGCTTGGCAAAAAAGAAGTGTCTCTGACAAACTGATCGTTATCAGTGAATTATACTGTATCAAGATGGTGGTTCCATTGAACAAGCGCACCTTTATCGGAATAGTCAAGGCCGGCGAGCCGCTGGTTCAGCAGGCCATCGACGCCATGCGGGAGTACCACCAGGCCAAGGACCGTGGCGCGCCGCCTGAAGAAATCGAGCGCCTGCGTCTGTTGGCCGAGTCGCTGTTTTAGGTGGTATCCGATTACCAGCTTCGGGTCATCGCCAAAGCGCGCGGGAAGGAGTTGCCGCTTCTTCATTGAAGCGGCTCAATCAGCTCGGCGCCTTGGTTGCGCACATTGCCAACGGCCGTGCTAACCCGGTACCACTCGAAGGCATCGGCCGGTTCGCCCAGGTTGAGCACCAGTTGCTCGGCATGCTCGCTTGGCATTCCTGCTCCAATCCACTCGTAGGCCAGTTCTGGCGACAATACGACAGGCCTGCGGTCATGCACATCGACCATGCCACCTTGGGCATCGGCGGTGATAATGACGAACCCGTCATGCTCGCCGCCGGTGAACTGTCCGATGCTGGCGCATAGGGCAGGGCAGCCGTCACGGCGCCGGATGTAGTACGGCTGCTTCTTCGGGCCACCTTCATCGACCCATTCATACCAGCCGTCGATGGGCGTGATGGCCCGGTGCGGCCAGATCGCTCGAAAGAATGGGCCGTGCGCTACCTTCTCGACCCGGGCATTGATCGGCGCAGCACGGTCGGTCGCCCAATGCGGTCGCCATCCCCACCTCACCAGGTCTGCCCGCGGGCCTGCATCATCAACCCGCAGCACTGCCACCGGCGTGGTCGGCGCGACGTTGTACCGGCCAAGCGGCTGGTCGCCGACGTTGTTCCGCCATGCCTCGGGCAGGCTCAGGGTTTCAACGAAGTCATGTATGCCTCGGTACTGGCTCAGCCTTCCACACATGCGCCGCCCTCCTGCCAGAGCAAACAAGCATAGTCCGCCGAGCGGTACTGGCGGGTTTGCGTTTTTCGATGCCGAAATACTGTATCTATATACAGTATTAGGTGCAGCATGTACTTCCTCCTCGTTCGTCGCCGCGTGAATGGCGTGGCCATCCCTTCGAATCAGATCGGGAAGATCCAGCCCCTGCGGGCCGACATCCACGTCGGTGATCACCACAGTGAGCCGTTGGGCCGGGTGTCGACCCAGGCGTGGGTGTTCAACCCTTCACCCGGGGCCGACATCATCCCCCGGCTGCACGACGCCAAGGTCAACGGCATGGCCCAGCTTGGTATCAACATCAACGGGATAGAAGAGATCGACGGTGTGTTGTATGCGCAGTCGTGGTGGTGCAGAAAGGAATGATGGGCGGGCTACCACAGGCCTGGGTGTCCGAACTGGACGACCAGGTGGCCCTGCTCGAGGATCCCGATGGGCGCGCGGCAGTGCTCAGTGAGATGGCCTATGCCGCTCGCCGCCGCCGGGAGGTCGATGATGGCGATCTGGTCGACATGCTGGAGATCGTCGAGTCAGCAAGGTTGTGGGCGCATGAGGAGTCATCTTGGCTTCTTGCTGCGAACAATGGCTATGGGGCGAAAGCAGCCGGTCGCCATTTACGACAATCGACGCTTAGCAGACCCTGAGTGCCGGGTACTTACCGGCCCATCGCCGGCAAGCCCGGCCCTACATCCGCAGCGCAGGCGAATAAGCTGGTTCCTTGTCATATGGACAGGAGGTCCTGGCACCTGCGTCATCGCTAATTCACTCTGGGGTACATATGGAAACCGAACTCCGCACCGGTGCACACGGTGACTACCGCACGCTTGACTGGAACAGTGGATGCGACGTCAACTTGGGCACTTTCGTTCGCCAACTTCCTCAGGTCGTAATGGGCCGCTATGTAGCAATTGCTTGGTCCGATAGCGCGCGATATAACCTTAGCGCTGCTGAGATTGAGCTCGGCTGGGAATGTGTTGGTGACCTAGTGCTCAGTCCGCTGATCACGGATATCGCTCAACTACCCACGCCTGGCTTTGATGAGTGGTACATCTTCGAGCGGACGCCAAACTGGACGAAGCTCTCGAAATTCAGAAGCGCTATTGCGTTTCAACCTTTCGCCGATGGCGTCGAGGCCGACGAGTTCTGGTCGCAAATTGAAGAACTGCAACCTGAGCACGCCCTATTAGGCGCATGCCCAAGCCTGCTTCTGATCACTCGAGACGAAGCTATTTACGAACGCACCCTGGAGCTCTGTACCGCCTAAGCGTTTCCCATAGACGGATGGTGTAGTGGTGGGCGCTCAAACCCGATCTGGTCGCGCTTATGCCTGAACTGGAGAAAGGGTACGTCCGGCCGATACAGGCTTTCTGTAAGTGGAACTCAAATAGGGATAGATGATGCTTGACAAGGATGGGTACGATTTAGTGTGCACGAGCGCTGTCGATGTCGGGGAGGCCCAGCGAGCGCGCCTGAACAGCGTGGTAATCGATGGGCTTGGCGCATCCGTTGGCGAAATGTTTCGCGGCTTTGCCGCATCCTTTCCTCATACCGTTGCGGCTATCGAGCGGGAATATGCGGTGGCGATAGTGCTGTGCAGGCGTTTTCAGGGTACTTGGATAGCGTCGCTTGCGGCTGAAGGGCGCGCGCTAAACCTATTCTTCTACCCGATACCCGAAACACTTGTAGCAGAGGGGGCAGAGTTCGAAAGAAAATGTGCGATGCTGCCGCCCCGTTGGAAGGAGCTGTATCGCTATTTCGATTCTTTTATGCTGACCGAGGATTCCTATCTGTCCATTGATTGGACCAACACCCCGTTTTCCTACAGCGGACGTCTGTCAATCGAACGCTATCGAGTGTTGCGTGGGGTGAAGAAGGCCGTGATCAGGGATTTCGTCAAAGGCATCCAGGCGAACTCCGAGCACTATTTGCGTTGCTGGCTGTTGACTGATGCGGGCGATGCCCTGTTTCTTGACGAAGAAAAGCGCGACGGGAAGGTCTATCACGTCAAGGACGATAACTTTGCCGATTACCGGGTGCTCAATGATCCGGAAACTGTGCTGGACCACTACTTGGCGCACTACGTGACGACGCAGTCACAAAAAGGATTTGACTTCAGGACGTAAAGGGGTTGGGAGTAGGTCGGCAGAGCGCCGAAGGAGGGCGAAAAACGATTCCAAAACTGAAATGGCTACCCTTGCAGTATGCGGCCTGTAGCCGTGCCGTTTCGTCTTTGTTTTGGAATCGATTTTGCCTTGCGGGATGCATGGATTGGCTGTTTACCACACGGTCTTGAAATCCGTTGAGCCGCACCTGGTGTACGCCTGGATTTCCACCTGAAGTCTTGGGCCAATTCTTGGGCCAATGAATGCGTTTTGGTGCGGTGTGGGGAGGCTGAAGCCCGCGAAAACAGGCACTGTACACCGCTCTAAACCGCGAAAATAATCGCATGGTAATGTGGGCTACAGAGACCTAGTTAATGCCGATCATGGCCGGCCCTACACCGGAGCTGGAGGAATGATTCGTCCGGCCGATACAGGCTTTCGGAAGATTGAACTCAAATAGGGATAGATGATGCTTGACAAGGATGGATACGATTTAGTGTGCACGAGCGCAGCCCATGTTGGCGAAGCCCAGCGGCCGCACTTGAGCAGCGTAGTGATCGATAACCTCGGCGCCTCCGTTGATGAAATGTTTCCTGGCTTTGCTGCCGCCTTTCCTCGTACCGTGGCGGCGATCGAGCGTGAGTATGCTGTGCCGATAGTACTGTTCGAGAATTATAGGGGTACTTGGATAGCATCGCTGGCGGCTGAAGGGCGAACACTGAACCTGTTCTTCTACCTGGCGCCCGAAACGCTTGCAACAGAGGGGCCTACATTCGAGCGAAACTGTGCGATGCTGCCGCCCCGTTGGAAAGAGCTGTATCGCTATTTCTGGTCTTTTATGTTGACCGAGCGCTCCTATCTGTCCATGGATTGGACCAACTCCCCGTTCTCTTACAGCGGACGCTTGTCAATCGAACGCTATCGAGTGCTACGTGGGGTGAAGAAGGCCGTGATCAGGGATTTCGTCAAAAGCATCCAGGCGAGTTCTGAGCACTACCTGCGTTGCTGGCTGCTGACTGATGCGGGGGATGCCCTTTTCCTTGACGAAGGCAAGTGCGACGGGAAGGTCTACCACGTCAAGAATGGTAACTTTGCCGATTACCGTCTGCTCGATGATCCAGAAGCAGTGCTGGACAATTATCTGGCGCACTACGTGACGACGCAATCGCCAGAGGCGTTTGATTTCAGGGCGTAAGGGGTTGGGAGTAGGTCGTCAGAACGCCGGAGATAGGCGGCAGGAAGCGTGGGACAATTCTGGGACATTGAATGTCCCAAACGATGATGAATCAAGATGCAGGAAAATGAGGGAAACCCCAATAGATACAAGGGGTTGATCTATTTTCCCCAACAAAATAGCAGGTTGAGACCGGATTGCAAATCCGTCTACGCCGGTTCGATTCCGACCTCGGCCTCCACCATTCGAAAGCCCCGCAGATTAACGTCTGCGGGGCTTTTCTTTATGGGCCGGAAAAGGCGAGAGTTCCGAAACTTTGAGGGGGAGTTCCGAAACTTCAGCTTTTCGAGGCTTGGTGATGGCGTACGACCGTAGTCGCGAGCGGTGTATCTCGTGGTGATGCTCGCTCAGTCGATTGAGCCTGGCGGGCAGTGCCGTAGGGGCAGGCGCCGATCGGGAACGGCTTGGCCAGGGCGTGCCGCACCGTCGCGATGATGCGCAGTGCCCAACCATCACCGAGTCGGCGACCTGTTCGGTCCCGGCCAGCTTCACCTACCGCGGTGTCGCGGACCAACCGCCCGCTGGGGCATAACCAACCGCCGCCCGCCAGTACACTCCGCTTCCTCGGCTATTTTCGCCTTGCCTGGCCTTCGTCTCAAGACTGTTCGTACAGAGCCTGATCACTCACCAACTGGATTATGGTTTTGCCCTTGCCGCGACCTTCCGCGACCTGGCGAAATGCGTCGTTGACCTCATCCAGTGTGAACTGTTGCTGATCCACTCGGACCGCCAGTTGTCCCGCATTTGCCAGTACGGCAGCCTCACGCAAGATGGCCCCGTGGTGTTCGCGCCCATTGCCGGTGAGCAACGGCGTCAGGGTGAACACGCCCGAATAGGTGGCGTTCTTGAACGATAGCGGCGCAAGGCTGTGCTGGCCCCAACCCAGGCAACTGAGTACGTGCCCGGTATAGGGCTTCACGGCCGTGAATGACGCATCCAGTGTGCTGCCTCCCACGGTGTCATAGACGATGTCGAAACCTTCCCCGGCCGTATATTGCTCGACATAGGCATCCACGCTCTGCGCCTGGTAGTCGATCGCCGTGGCCCCCAGCGAGCGAATGAAGTCGAGACTGGCCGCCGAACCGCTGGCGTAGACTTTGGCACCACGGGCCTTGGCCAGCTGCACAGCCATTTGGCCGACCCCACCTGCGCCGCCATGGATCAGTACTTTGTGGCCGGCGTGGACGTTGGCGCGATCCACCAAACCTTCCCAGGCGGTGATAAATGCCAAAGGCAGAGCGGCCGCCTCGCGCATGCCGAGTGCGTGCGGCTTTGGCGCAATCAGCCGGGCATCGACGGCGATGTACTCGGCCATGGTGCCTTGGGCCCCGCCGATACCACCGGCCATGCCAAAGACCTCCTGGCCAGGCGTGAAGCCCTCGGCCGCCTCACCCAGCTCGACGACCGTGCCGGCCAGATCCAGGCCGAGCACCGCCGGCAGCGCCTGACGGGCGTGCGCCCCGGCACCGGTGGCTATCTTGGTATCGAGCGGGTTGACCCCAGCGGCGTGAACCCTGACGAGAACCTGCCCCGTACCAGGAACTGGTCGAGCAATGCGGCGCACGACCAGTGGGGCCTGGGCGGACTCGGCGATAGCGGCAAGCATGGTCTGACTCATGACGGGAACCTCAGGTTGAGTGGATGCTGACAGGTTGCTCCGTCTCTTCCATTCCGATAAGAAGCTAAATTTGCATATCAGTTATTCCCCCAAGAGGCCCAGTGGCGATGGACCTGTTCGACAGCATGCGCATCTTCGTGCGCGTCGTGGAGTGATCGATTTTCTGCGGGAGCACCTGCAAGGCTTTCCACACGGAGCATAGGCTCGCGCTCATTGGCGTAATCGGGATGGCTTTGGGTTAGGCATCGTGCCGTGTCTGCTGCAGCCATTGCCTCGGGCTTGCGCCCACCTTGCGACGAAAGATGCGGGCCAGCGCAGACGGACTTTCGTAGCCGACTTCATCGGCAATCAATGCCATGGGGCGGCCTTCCCGCAGACGTTTCTGCGTCAGGCTGATCCGCCAGTTCGCCAGGTAATCCGCAGGGGTGACCCCCACAGTCTCGCGAAAGTGCGCAGCAAAGCTCGCACGCGACATGCTTGAGCGATCCGCCAACTCCGCCACGGACCAATTGCGCTGTGGCTCGTTGTGGATACTCACGAGCGCGCGGGACAGCTGAGCGTGGGCCAACCCTGCCATCATCCCCGAGGCAATACTGCGGTCGCCATGAGCCAAGTGACCATCTATACCACTCAGCACTGCCCTTACTGCGTGAGCGCCAAGCGGCTACTCTCGAACAAGGGAGTCATTCCCCTCGAATTCGATATTGAAGATTCTCCGCAATATCTAGCGGAAATGCTGCAGCGATCCCGGCGCAGAACCGTCCCGCAGATTTTTGTGGGTGATGTGCATGTCGGCGGTTTTGATGATCTGGCAAGCCTTGACCGTACGGGCGGACTCGAGGCGTTGCTTGGTGCCAAACGCCAGGGTCAACTGCTGCCTTGACAACGACGTTGATCAGCACGGTAAAACTGCCGAATGGCCATGGTAACGCCGAGGAACAGGGTTGCTGTCCCCAACGCTTCCAATGGCGATGGCCAGCGATGCTGAATCAGCAGACCAAAGGTGGTGGCGTAGAGCGTTTCGCTGGCGATCAACTGCCCGCCCAGCGCTAGAGGAATGCTCCGCGTCGCGATGGACCAAGCCCAGGCACCGCCGAGGGTTGCCCCCAGTCCCTGTACCAGTCCACATAAAAGCACTGCCGAGGTTCCGTCAAGAGTGCCGCCGTGGCTCACGAAGCTGGAAAGTTTCAGGGACAGCCCCACGGGTAGGAAGGCGACCATTTCGATGCTGCACATCAGGATAAGCAGTGCCGACCAGAGCAGCGGATCCATGCCCGGTCGCGTGCTGAGAGCGCGCTCGTTGAGCAAGCCGAAGGCAGTCCAGAATCCGATCGCCAGCAGGGAAAGCAAGATGCCCACCAGCACCATGATAGCGGGCTGTGAAGCCTGCCCATTGGCGCGCTCGAAACTGCTGGCGTTGACCATCATGATGCCCAGCGCGCCTAACAGCAGTGGGGCGGCAATACTGCGCCAGGGTATCGCCTGGCTGCGCAGATTGCCGGCGATGGCCAGGACTATGGGTACGCAACCCAGCATGACCGGTGGAATGACCGGCCCAGCGGCGATAACGGCACTGGTGATCAGGAAGAAATAGCCGATGTAGCCCAGGAAGCCCAGCAGGCCGACCGTCAGCCAGTCGTCCAGGGTCAGAGTCGTCACCTGTCGACGGAACCGGACCAGCACACCAAGCGCTCCTAGGCCGGCAAACGCATAACTGACTACCGCCAGGTCAAAGGTGCTGTATTCCCCGATCAGGCTCGGCAACAGATAGAGCAACGACCAGGAAAAGGTGGCTGCGATGGCCGCGATCAATCCTGCTTTCATGTGCGCTGCTCTTCGTGAGGCTGGCAGTGCAGCCATTGCCTGGCCATCTGCCGGGCCGTATCGAAAACTGCAGTCGAATCGCCGCGTGCGGCACTGATGAAGCTGCCCTCCAGCAGAAGAAACAGGCTATCGGCGATATGCTGTGGGGCGTTGAACTTAGCCAGCCTGGCCAGTGAAACCAGTTGCTCGCGTACGCCTGCTTTGTGCCGCTCTGCAGCAAGGAATACCGGGTGACTGAATGAGGAGAACTCGGCGGCACTGTTGACGAACAGGCAACCGCGATGGCTGTCGCGCTCGACATAGCCTTGGTATAGATCGAAGAACGCCAGAAGTGCCTCCAGTGGATCGGGCAAAGCGCTGCGCAGCTGCTCGACCCTCGCTCGCCAAATGCGATCACGCTCTTCCAGGCAAGCAACGATCAAGGAGTCCTTGGATGGAAAGTGGCCGTAAAGCGTCATCTTGGTGACGCCAGCCCGAGCGGCAATGGCCGCTACGCCCGTCACGTGCAGCCCTTGGCTGAGAAACAGCTCCAGGGCGGCGTGGATAAGTCTCTGGCGAGTTTCTTCCATGGCGGTCGGCCTTCGCAATGAGTGGGGATTCGACTATACCGACCGGTAAGTATTCATCACGCACAAAAGCGACTATTCCAGAAGCACCAGCGACACAAGCCACAGCGGCGGTCGTTCTGCCAAAGAACGGATTATCCGAAGTGCTGACAAGGAAAGGCCTTGGTCGTAAGTGGGTTCCACGGTAAAGACATTGGCCGAGAACATCGCTTGCCAAGCTTGCTGAAACGTTTCTCTTTGTCTATAAAAAGGCACAACTCCAAGAAAGGCTACTGCCATGCCCCTCCTCAAACTCTTCGTTGCCCTCGGCGCCCTCTCCGCGGCCAGCCACGCCATGGCCTGGGATTACGTTCTGCTCGACACCGACAAAGCCGCCCAGAACTGGCAGATCACCAGCCAGCAACTTGGCGTAAAAACCGACAAGCCCTTCAGCGTTACCCTGCGCACCTTGCACGGAGGTCGGCAAGAGGGTGTCAGCATTGTCGACATCGATAACGGCACGATGAAGCTTTCGGTAGTGCCCACTCGCGGAATGAACGTCTTGCAGGCTTCGGTCGGCAATGTGCGCATGGGCTGGGATTCGCCGGTCAAGGAAGTGGTCAACCCGTCCTTCATCGAACTCAACGGGCGCAATGGTCTAGGCTGGCTGGAAGGTTTCAACGAACTGGTCACCCGCTGCGGTTACGAATGGGTTGGCCACCCCGGCGTCGACAACGGTGAACTGCTGACCCTGCACGGTCGGGCCGCCAACATTCCTGCGAACAAAGTCACCCTGCACATCGATGAGAAACCACCGTACGCCATCACCTTGCGTGGTGAACTGAAAGAGCAGGCGTTCAAGAAGGTCGACTTCTCCGTCATGACCGAAGTGGTCACCGAACCTGGCAGCGCGGTGTTCGTCCTCAATGACACCCTGACCAACAATGGCGACTATCCGAAGGAATACCAGGCGCTGTATCACAGTAACTTCAGCACCCCGTTCCTGGAGCAGGGCGCTCGTTTCGCCGCGCCGGTGAAACAGGTGTCGCCGTTCAACGACAAGGCCAAGGGCGATCTGCCCGATTGGCAAACCTACCGCGCGCCCACCAAGGACTATGACGAAACGGTTTATAACGTGGTGCCGTATGCGGATGCCCAGGGCAATACCTTGGCCGTGTTGCACAACAAGGCTGGCAGCCTGGGCGTTTCGGTCGGTTTCAATACTCGGACACTGCCTGTATTTTCCCTGTGGAAAAATACCGATACCCAAGGCCAGGGCTATGTCACGGGGCTGGAGCCAGGGACGAGTTTTTCCTACAACCGCCGTTACCAGCGGCCACTGAACCTGGTGCCGACAATCGGACCGAAGGAACACCGGCAGTTCCATATTCGCTACAGCTTGTTGGCGGACAAGGTGGCGGTGGACAAGGCCTTGAAGCAGGTGAGCGAGATTCAGGGTGGGCGCGAAACCGAAGTGCGGCAAACGCCATTGGTTGATCTGACCAAGGGGTAATGCCGGCCAGAGCATGTCGGCCGATGTTGCAAAGCATCGGCCAGTTGTTCCTGTCTGATCTCGTTGACTTATTCAAAATCGAAGCCGAGGGCTCCCAGATTGAGCTCATCGACGCGGGTCCAAGTGATTCGAACCGGTTCATTTACTGGCCGAAGCCATCAGAACACCAAAACCGAAGAAGGTAATGCCGGAGAGCTTGCCGACGACTCGCGCACCGCGGTTGGTCGACAGCCAGCCCCTGGCGCCATTGGCCATTAGGGCATAGCCGGTGTGTACCAGCACGACCAGCAACGCGTAGGATGAAACCAGCAGGAAAAACTGACTGTAGTAGTTGTCCTGCGGGCTGATGAATTGTGGGAACACGGCCAGGAAGAAGAAACCAGCCTTGGGATTCAGCAACTGGATCGACAATGCTTCGACGAAGCGCCGCCAGGGTTGCATGGCGGTCACGGTGAGCTCCGGGATGAAACGCTGGGTACGCCACATCTTCACCCCCAGGTACAAGAGGTACAACGCGCCGACGTACTTGAGCACGGTGAACGCCATTGCCGAGGTTGCCAGGAGCAACCCCACGCTGCTGGCCGAGAGCCCGGCGACGATGAAAGCACCCAAGGCGATGCCAAAGATCCCCGGCAGCGCACCGCTCCAGCCGTGGCGCAGGGCATTGGAGAGGGTCAGAACCACCCCGGGACCGGGGCTTGACACGGTGAAAGTCGCAAGGATAAGGAACAGTCCATAACTAGCCATGCAAAATGCCTCCTGGCATTAAAGTCAACGAAGTCCGGTTAGCAAAGCAGATGATTGTGGCACCCATGGACGACGACTGGAACAAGTAGAGCGGCTTTCAGGGTGGCGTGAAACACCGCCGCTGACAAACCGCTATAGGGGGGGCTGCTATCGACCCAGGCTGTGTGAAAACTCCAAGCGGACTCCGGCTGATTAAGAAACAGCCTAAAAATCGCGTTCCTGCGTGAATTCTGGGTCAGTTGAGTAGCCGAGCTTATCCAGAACTCGCATAGAAGCGCGTTGTCCCACTTGGCCTTAGCGTTTTCACACAGCCTGGACCCATTGCAGCCGGTCAGCACGCGCCAGGTGCCGACCATCAACGGAATGGATGATCGTCAGTAGCGAAAAGATTGTTCCAGAAATTCGGTGATCAGCGAGGCCGTCTGCGCCTGTATCAGTGCGCGTGGTCGAGCGTTGATGCCGTCCTGGCAAATGATGCCATCGCCAGGTGCATCTTCTTCAAGCAATGCCGTCGCGCCAGGTTTGCACATCGACAAGAAGCTGAAGTGGCTGGCGTCCTCGATCTCGACATACCGACTCGTCGCTGGGGGCAAACGCTTGGCTAGGGCGGCGGATTCCAGCTGTGCAGGGAGATCTTCAGATGCTGCGCCTGCCGCGATCACCAGAGTCGGTACTGGCAACGCTACCAGGCTTTCATCGGTCAGGCCGCGTGAAAGGCCCAGATCCAGGGTAACAATGGCAGTGACACGGTTGTCGCGCAGATCGTCGCCCAGTCGAGCTTTCGAAACCGGTGCGCTGTCGGGATTGATCTGCTTGTAAACGCTGCAACTGGATAGCTTGGGATGGGTGATGCAGTCCTGGGCGAAACGCTTGGGATCGAAACGGGCACCGGCGATTTCCAGCGCGGTCCAGCCACCCAGTGAATGGCCAACCACTGCAATCTGACGCTTGGCTACCAGTCCAAACCGATCCGGCTGGGCCACGACTGCATCGATGGCCCGTTGCAGGTCGATGGGGCGCTGCCACAACTGTGCCGCGGCTTCAGGACGGCGATCGCGGGTGGTGGTGCCGGGGTGGTTGACTGCCGCCACGATGTAGCCCTGGTGAGCCAGTGCACTGGCCAACCATGACTGGTTCCCCCAGTTGCCGCGAAAGCCATGGGAAAGTACCACCAATGGAAGCGCATCTGTGGCCGGGGGCGCATCGCGGACGGCGAGGTCACCGGCGAATACCTGGGTCTCTGCGATCAACTGTGGTGTAGCGGTGGTGGTACTCGGGTACCAGACTACCAACTCCAGCGGGCGGCCATTTTGCGCGTCCGGCAACGTCGAGACCTGGAAGCCGATGGTCTTGTAGCCTGCGAATGCGGATATGTTCAGGCAGAAACAGAGCAAGAAGCCGAATACTGTTTTCATCGGTTTATCTTCCTTGATGGGGCAGCGTCGATTGGGCGCGACCTGATGCGCGGAGAACATATCAGCCATCGTGCCCGCACACACGATCATTTTGAATCCCTCCTGATTTCATGTGTGCTGCGGGGGTGTAGAGTACAGAACTGCGGCGCAGGCGGAACCGAAAGGGTTGGCGGGCGAGCCACGAAGGGCCGAGAGCGGCGGGATGAAGTGACTGCTTTCGACCCAGGCGCATAGAAGCGCGTTGTCCGACTTGGCCTTAGCGTTTTCACACAGCCTGGACCCAGAGCAGACATTGAGATGACTCGTTTCGTGAGTGCGACGCGCATTCTGTGGGAGCGGCTTTAGCCGCGAACACCGGCGCAGCCGGTGCCATGCACCGCGTTGGATTCTTCGCGGCTAAAGCCGCTCCCACAGGATGCACGGACCGCTTGCGAATTCAGTTCTCTATGCGACAGCGCAGCCCAAAGGGCTGGGCCATCTCCCACAGAGGCTAGCGTGGCGCGCAAGTCGAAGATGGAATATCCGATCCGCTTCGCGCATGGCTAGCGCGTCGGCATCTGGGTCAGCCGTTGCGGGCGCGCAGCGCCTGCGCCTGGCCCAGGCGGTACTGATTGTCGCCGCTGCGCTTGGCCTCATACATCGCCAGATCGGCAACATGGATCAGTTGGTCGCGGGTCTGCGCGTGATCGGGGAAGAGGGCGATGCCCAGGCTGACTCCGACCCGCTGCAGCGTGTCGCCCAGGCGGATTGGTGCGTCCAGCGGCACCAGCAACCTCTGCGCGATCACCCGGGCCTCGTCCTCGGGTGCACGCTCGGCCGATAAGCCCTCCAGCACGGTGACGAACTCGTCGCCACCCAGGCGCGCCACGCTGTCCGAGTTACGCAGCGCATCGTGCAGGCGGGTCGCGGTGGTCCGCAGTACCTGATCGCCCGCAGCGTGGCCAAGGCTGTCGTTGATCGCCTTGAAACCATTGAGGTCGATGAACACCAGTGCAATACGGTTGTGGTTGCGCCGGGCCAAAGCCAGGGCACCCTCAAGGCGCTCCTCGAACACCAGGCGGTTGGGCAGGCCGGTCAGCGGGTCATGGTGGGCCAGGCGGTGTAACTGGTTGGCCCAGGCTTTCTCCTCGGTGATATCACGCACCACGCCCATCATCTTGATGGGCGTGCCAAGTTCGTCCTTGACCACGTTGCCGGTCTCGCGTAGCCAGTGCAGCGTACCGTCTGGCCAGACCACCCGATATTCCTCGTCGTGGTTCTCGCCAGTTTCGATGCAGCGCAATTCGCCGGCGCGCACACGGGCGCGATCGTCCGGATGAACCGCGTTGCAGAACAGCTCGTAGCTCGGTGTCACTTCGTTGACCGAATAGCCGAACATGCCGTAGATGGCGTCGGACCAGTACAGATGGTTAGTGTCGATGTCCCAGTCCCAGGTACCGATGCGGGCGAAATACTGGCTGCGCTGGAAGCGTTCAGCATCGACCAGGATCGGCCGGATCAGCAGCCATTGCCTGGCATTGGCCGTGCCTTGCTGGCTGATGTGTAGCGCGCGCCGCTGGCCATCGTCCCCCGTAACCTGCACCGAGCCGGATGGCGCAGCCAACTGCGGCAGACGTTCTCGCAGGCGCAGGCCCTGTAGCGGAGTGCTGGAACAGCCAAGCAGTTCGGCCGCGGCCGGGTTGTGCCAACATACCCGGCCATCACGGGCGAGTTGCAACACGCCCACGTCCATCTCCGCCAGCAGGGCACAGTGGCGCTGACGCTGACGATGCAGCAGCCGCAGCAGAGTGAGGCTGGGCAGGGTGGCGAGCAGGACGACGAACAGGGCAATCATCGGGCAGCGACTGATCCAGGAGGCTAGGCATTGCCTGCATTATGCCTATCTTCTAATGGCAGTTCGCCTGCAAAGGCTATCAGCCTCGTCATTCGCCGCTTGTCACGGCTAGTCCTGGCGCAGTGCGACCTGTCGGCCGCAGCGGGCACTACCAAACGCTAGCCTTCAGGCGGGGATATCCCGCAAACGAATTCATCCGATCCCAGGCGGTGCGAGCCGAACTCCACAACGTAGCCAACACCGCGGCGCTCCGCCTCGGCCCTGGCAGTCTTCTGGTCGGCATAGACATCGACGAAATGCCAGGGATGCCGGTCTCTCAGCACCCCCCATCCGAGCACCCAGCCGTCATTGTCCGGATCGGGTGGCAGGTTTTTCGCCAAGCTGCGGATGCCCATACATTCACCCCGATGTGCTAGTCAGTCTTCTGCTGCATGAAGCATAGCGTCTACCCGAAACTAGAGCCCAAGGCGCGCCGCTTGGTTCGCTTTATCAGGGGGCGCAAGCCACTTTTGCCCCCCGCAGCTTGAATGCAGCAGGGTAGCGTGCGCTGCACCCACAGCCAGCGCACATGGGTCATCAACCTTCGAACTGGATCACCATCCGCCCTTTGATCTTGCCCTCCAGCATCTCCTCAAAGATCTGGTTGATATCCTCGATCGGCCGCAGGGTCACCTTCGGCACCACTTTTCCTTCCGCCGCAAACTGGAAAGCTTCCTGCAGATCCTGCCGGGTGCCGACCAGCGAGCCGATCACCTCGATACCGTCCAGCACCAGGCGAGGGATATTCAGGTTCATGGCTTCCGATGGCAGCCCGACAGCAACCAGCCGCCCGCCGGCGCGCAGGGCGTCGACGGCTGAGTTGAACGCAGCCTTGGCGACGGCGGTAACCACGGCGGCATGGGCGCCACCGGTCTTGGCCTGGATAACCTTGGCGGCATCCTCGGTGCGTGAATTGATGACCAGGTCGGCGCCCATCTCGCTGGCGAAGCGCAGTTGCTCTTGGTTGACGTCGATGGCGATCACTTTGGCGTTGAAGACGTTCTTGGCATATTGCAGGGCCAGGTTGCCCAGGCCGCCAAGGCCGTAGATGGCGATCCATTGGCCGGGGCGGATGTTGGAGATCTTCACCGCCTTGTAGGTGGTCACGCCGGCGCAGGTAATACTGCTGGCAGCAGCGGAGTCGAGCCCGTCAGGCACTTTGACCGAGTAGTCGGCCTTGACGATGCAGGCTTCGGCCATACCGCCGTCCACGGTGTAGCCGGAGTTCTTCACTTCGCGGCACAGGGTTTCGTTGCCGCTGTTGCAATACTCGCAATGCCCGCAGCCCTGGTAGAACCAGGCTACGCTGGCGCGGTCACCCGGTTTGAGCGAGGTGACGCCAGGTCCTACTTCCTGGACCACGCCGATGCCTTCATGGCCTAGCACTACACCGGTCTTGTCACCGAAATCGCCATTTTTCACATGCAGGTCGGTGTGGCACACACCGCAGCATTGCATCTTCAGCAGCGCTTCACCGTGTTTCAAGGGGCGCAGGGTTTTCTCCACCACCTCCACGCGACGGCCTGGTGCAACAACAGCAGCTTTCATATGAGCCTCCGTGTCTATCCGAATGAGCTTGAGTAATCGCCGGGTCAGCATAGCCCTTGCCTGGTGGGGCAAAACTGCTTCAGGTCATGGTCTGGGGTGGGGGCTTGTACGCAGGTACCTGCCCTGCGTATGCCTGTCAGGCAAAAAGAAAAGCCCGCGGCAATAATGCGGCGGGCTGCAAGAACATAAGGAGCAGGGTCAGTGTGCCCATCCGGATGTCAGCATTTCGTGAAGGTCAGGTCATGAGGTTGTCATGTGCCTGTCCTGAGTTTTGAGGTGGCGCTCGATCTCCCGGGTGCCACACAACCCACATAATAAAAAAGCCCGCCATGAAGACGGGCAAGCAACGTTTGAAGGGAGAGCCTGCAGGTTGGACCCGGCCGGTTAACCGAGCATTAAGCGGTAACGCATTGACCTGCGCAGCTGATCGGCCTATACAGGCCTGCCACTAGCCCAGGAGCCAGCATGCGCGACGAAGACGACCTGCACGAACCCGAGCACGATCACCTGCTTGACCACGAATTCCTCTACGACGATGTGGAACCCGAAGCGGATGCCCAGGGCGCCGAGGACGAGGTGGAGGAAGACGAGGAAACGCTGGATGACCTCGATGACGAGGAGCGCGATCACCCGGCCTGGTTTGACGACTGCGAAGACGACTGACTCAGCGCCCGTCCACCGAAAAACGCCCGGGGCCGCACACTGCCAGTACCAGCAGGCCGCCCATGATGCTGAGGTTCTTCAGGAACTGGGTCATGTTGGCGCTGCGCTCAGGGTCGACCATGTTCCAGAACGGGTGGCCCAGCAGCGCCGTGCCCAGTACGAACAGCGCGAACAGGAAGGCCAGCGGCCGCGTATAGAAGCCGAGGATCAGCAGGATGCCGACGACCAACTCCATCAGCACGGCAATTGCCGCTGCCAGCATGGGGGCAGGGGCGCCCAGTGAGGTCATGTAGCCGACCGTGCCTTCGAACCCGGTCAGTTTGCCCCAGCCGGACAAGACGAACAGGCTCATCAGCAGCACGCGGGCAATCAGGATCATGATGTCGCGTTGACCATCGAACAGGGAGTAGCGCATGGCGGCGTTCCAGTGGACGGGTACACGCTCCACTCTAGCAGTTGCGCCAAGGATTGCTGGTGGGCAGCAAAAAGGCGCCGCAAGGGCGCCTTTTCAAAGAAGTTTGGTGCGAGTGGCGGGACTCGAACCCGCAAGGCTCACGCCGACAGATTTTAAGTCTGCTGTGTATACCAATTCCACCACACTCGCACGCTTGAAGGGGTCGCATCGACCAGCTCGCTTCTAAGCAGAAGGGCTTTGCAATCAAGCGCGCTTTATAACCCATTGTTATAGTTGAGTCAACCGCAGCACCTATGATCAACAGAGTGAAGGGTCGATGGAATGGGCAATTGAAACCTTGCTGTCATTACGCCACTATTGCCCACTTTATTGGATCCAAAGAGTGTGCGGTGATGACTCGGTCCGCTGCTACCGGGCGTATGGTGCGCCCACGGCTGCTCTGGCGACTGTTGTTCGTGCAGGTAGTCGTGTTGGCGACGTTTCTCTACCTCAGCCTGATCAGCCTGGGCGGTTACCTGCTAATGCTGGGGTTCGATGCCGAACACCCTCAACCGCAGCGGCTGATGGCCCTGGCCGGTGGCGGGCTTATCATGCTGGTCGGCTTGTGGCTGCTGAAAGTTGCGATGCCGCGGCGCATCAGCCCGGTGCTGGTTGAACCTGAGCGCTGAACCTCGCCGGTCACACGGGGTCAATCACGCAGGGCTAACCACGCGGGTGCTCGAAGGCTCGCACGTTCGGCCAGGCTTATTCTTCCCTCCTGTTGTGCCGGTGGAGCTCGCATGGTTTCAGTTGACTGCCTCGATCATCCCGTCATGCCCGCTCACCGCTATGAACAGCTGGTTCAGTCGGTGGTGGATTACGCCATCTACATGATCGACCCGTCCGGCCATGTGGTGTCGTGGAATGCAGGCGCGCAACGTATCAAGGGTTACCGTGCCGATGAAGTGGTCGGCCAGCATTTCTCGTTGTTCTTCACGTCGCAGGATTGCGCCGAGGGCCGCCCGGAGCGCTTGCTGCGTCAGGCGCTGGAACAGGGCGTGGCGCAGGATGAAGGCTGGCGGGTGCGCAAGGACGGCACGCAGTTCTGGGCCTTGTCCGCGCTGGACGTGATCCGCGATGAGCATGGCCAGATCGTCGGCCTGGCCAAGGTGACCCGGGACATCACCGACCGTCGCGAGTCGGCGCTGCAACTGGACGCGGTGCGCGCCCAGCTATTCCAGGCACAGAAGCTGGAGGCACTTGGCCTGTTGACCGGTGGCCTGGCGCATGACTTCAACAACATGTTGACCATCATCATCAGCTCGGCGCGCCTGGCGCTGGCCACCCAGGACCCGGCACGCGCCCAGCGCATGCTGCAGCACATTCTCGATGCCGGGCAGCGTGGCACCGAACTGACCCAGCAGTTGCTCAGCTTTGCCCGCCACCGCAAGCTTGATGTGGCCTGCGTCGCCCCGGCGAGCCTTGTTGCCGCCACCCGTGGTCTACTGGAGCATGCGCTGCCTGGTTCGATTGACCTGAAGGTACTGTTGCAACCGGACCTGCCTCTGATCAAGGTGGATGCCGGGCAATTGCAGATGGTGCTGCTCAATCTGTTGTTCAATGCCCGCGATGCCATCACCGGGCAGGGCCGGATCGTCCTGACGGTCGGCGTGGTCGAGCTGGCCGGCGAGGTGCAAGGGCTGCACGGCGGGTTTGTGCGTTTCGAGGTGGCAGACAGCGGCGAGGGTATCGCGCCAGCGGTACTGCCGCGGATCTTCGAGCCGTTTTTCACCACCAAGCCCTTTGGCAAGGGTACCGGCCTGGGCCTTAGCCAGGTGTATGGTTTTGCCCGGCAGAGCGGTGGCGCCATCTGTGTCGACAGTGAGCCCGGCCGGGGAACTTGCATGCAGCTTTACTTGCCAATCTATCAGAACCAGGCGGACAGCCAACTCAACAGGTAGACACCATGGCACAGGCACTCAGGCGGCTGGTGACGGGGATCGAAGGGCTCGATGCGTTGCTCCAGGGTGGCCTGGTGGCCGGCGCGTCCTACATCATCCAGGGCCCGCCGGGGGCCGGCAAGACCATCCTCGCCAACCAGCTGGCCTGCGGGCATGTGCGCGGCGGTGGCCGGGTGCTGGTGGCCACCTTGCTGAGCGAGTCGCACGAGCGGCTGTTCCAGTACCTGGCAACCCTGGAGTTCTTCGACCCGGCGCTGGTCGGCGACCCGATCCAGTTCGTCAGTGCCTTCGACACCCTGGAGCAGGAGGGCCTGGACGCCGTGGTACGGCTGCTGCGCCAGGAAATCGCCCGGCAGCAGGCCAGCCTGCTGATCGTCGATGGAGTGCTCAATGCCCGGGTGCGTGCGGAAACCGCGCTGGACACCAAGAAATTTGTCTCCGAACTGCAGGGCCATGCGGCCTTTGCCGGTTGCACCGTGCTGTTGCTGACCAGCGCCCGGCTGGAAGAGGGTAGCCCGGAGCACACCATGGTCGACGGCGTGATCGAACTGGGCGAGCAACTGTTCGGCAGCCGTGCCGTGCGCCATATCCAGCTGCGCAAGACGCGGGGCAGTGCGGCGTTGTCGGGACGCCATGAATGCCTCATCGATGCAGCCGGCATGCATGTCTACCCGCGCCTGGAGTCGCTGTTCAGCCACCCCAGCCAGGCGGGCAGCGCCATTCTGGAGCGCATCAGCAGTGGCGTGGCTACCCTGGACGAAATGCTCGGTGGCGGCCTGGCCACGGGCTCGGTCAGCTTGCTGATCGGGCCCTCGGGTATTGGCAAGACGTCATTGGGTCTGGCCTTTCTCGGCGCCAGCAGCCCGCAGGCACCGGGGCTGCATTTCGGCTTCTACGAAACGCCGGAGCGCCTGCGTATCAAGGCCGCGTCGTTGGGTTACGACTTCGCCGCGATGGAGCAGGACGCTAGCCTGCAGCTGTGCTGGCAGCCGACCACCGAGGGCCTGCTGGACCAGGTTGGTGCGCGCCTGCTCGAACGTGTCGAGGCGCAAGGCAGCAAGCGCGTGCTGATCGACAGCCTGGGGGCGTTCAGCCGCCTGGCCACCGACCCGGCGCGGCTCAATGCGTTTTTCCGCGCCCTGGCCGGCGAGTTGCGCGCGCGCGATGTCAGCGTGGTACTGACTTGGGAAATGCGTGACATCTTTGGCGCGGAAATCAGCGCTCCGGCCCCGGACCTGTCGAGTATCGTCGACAACCTGATGCTGATGCGCTTCGTCGAGCTGGATTCGCAGCTGCGGCGCATGCTGTCGATCCTCAAGGTGCGTGACAGCCACCATGACCCTGCCTTGCACGAGCTGCTGATCGGGCCGCAGGGCATTACCCTGCGCAAGGCGTTCGAAGGCGCCTGCGGTGTGCTCTCGGGGACGCCGATGCCGCAGGGGAGCGGGTGACGGGACGGGCCGATGAACACCATCCTGATCGTTGATGATGAGTACCTGATTGCCGACATCCTCGGTTTTGCCCTGGAGGACGAAGGTTTCCTGGTGGAAAAGGCGAGCAACGGCTGCAAGGCGCTGGAGGCGCTGAAGGAAAAGCGCGTTCAGCTGGTTATCACCGACTACATGATGCCGCTGCTCAACGGTGAGGAACTGGTGCGCTCGATGCGTGAAGACCCGGCCTTGAGCGAGTTGCCGGTCATCCTCATGAGTGGCGCGCAGGCCAACCAGGGATGCCCGGAGCTGTTCGCCGCGGTGTTCGACAAACCGTTCGACATGGACTGTATGATCGCCAAGGTGCGCGAACTGCTGGGCACCTGAGGCGCGGGGCGATCAAGCGCGTCCGTGCGGCTTGAGGCAGGTCGCTCAGTGCGAGTCGTCGTGCTTTTCCGGGGCCGGGCTGCCGGCCTGGATACGCTTGAAGATCTCTTCGCGATGGACCTGGACGTCTTTCGGTGCATCGATACCGATCCTCACTTGCATCCCTTTGACGCCCAGAATGGTGACTTTGATGTCGTCGTTGATGACGATGCTTTCGCCAACCTTGCGGGTGAGTATCAGCATGTAGTTCTCCTTGGTGATGTAAAAGTCCGTCGGGCTAGTTGCCACGGCGGCGGGAGCTTGTCCCTCTTCCTTCTCATTAAAGACGCTTTCGGCGGATAGTAATTCCCCGACAGACAAATTCTGTTGCGTGTCTTCAGTTGCAGGTGCCGAAGCAAACCGCCAGCGGTTTGTCGGCCAAGGTGCTCGGTGGCAAGAATAGGGGGCTTGGCGGCCAATGGGAAATTTCTTCGCATCATGGGCGGAATAGACCTGGTTAATGGTCATCCTGTTCCTCGAGTGCCTGAAGAAATAACAGCAAGGCCACTTCTTCGCGGTCCAGGCCTTTGCGTGCACGGTTTTTCGGCAAGTTGGCCAGACGCCCCAAGGCGTAGTGTTCAAGTACAGCCGGGTGGATGTAGCAGCGCCTGCACACCGCTGGCGTGTTACCCAGGCGTGTGGCTACCTGGCGAACGATCGCGGCGACCTGGCGTCTGGCTTCGCTCTCGGGCTCCCAGGCCAATGGCCTGAGCAGGTCCAGGGCCAGGCTGCTACCGGCCCAGGTGCGGTAGTCCTTGGCGGTGAAGTCGGCGCCGGTCAGTTGCTGCAGAAACTGGTTGACCTCGCTGGAGCCGACGCTGTGGCGCTGGCCGTCGTCGTCCAGGTACTGGAACAGCGCTTGCCCGGGCAACTCCATGCAGCGTTTGAGCAGGTTGGCCAGGCGCCGATCGTTGAGGCTGACGTTGTGCTCGACGCCGCGCTTGCCGCGGAACTGGAAGCGAATGCTGCTGCCCTTCACCTCGACGTGGCGGTTGCGCAGGGTGGTCAGGCCATAGGACTGGTTGTCACGCAGGTAGCGCTGGTTGCCGATGCGGATCAGCGTGTGGTCCAGCAGGCTGACCACCAGCGCCATCACCTTTTCCCGGTTCAGGCCCGGCCGGGCAAGGTGGGCTTGCAGCTGTTCGCGCAGTTTCGGCAGGGCCTGGGCAAACGCCAGCATGCGCCCGTACTTGTGCTGGTCGCGCATTTCGCGCCACTGCGCATGGTAGCGGTATTGCTTGCGGCCACGGGCATCGCGACCCGTCGCTTGCAGGTGGCCCTGCGGGTCGGCGCAGATCCACACATCGGTATAGGCCGGGGGGATCACCAGTGCGGCGATGCGGGCGAGGGTAGCGCTGTCGCGCACCCGCTGGCCGTTTGCATCCAGGTAGATGAAGCGGCCACGCCAGCGCCGCCGGGTCAGGCCCGGCAGGCTATCGTCGACGTAGTGCAGGGTAGGTGGCAGGGGGCAGTCGAGCATGGTTGGCAGGCCTCGATCAGGTCACTGATCAATGGACATCAGCTGCGGGGCCGATGCTCAGCCCAGCAACGCCACTGACTTGATCTGGGCAAACAGCACCTGGCCCGGGTGCAGGCCGAGCTGGTCTGCCGAGAAGCGGGTGATGCGCGCGAGCAAGGCGTTGCCGCCGGCATCCAGGCTGACCAGCACATGGGCCGGGTTGGCAGCCGGGCGGCTTTCGCGCACGCGCACCGGCAAGCGGTTGAGGATGCTCGAAGTACTGTCGGCTGCCAGGGCCAGGCTGACGTCGCGCGCCTGCACCTTGACCCGCAGGGAGCTGCCCATCACCTGGGCCGGGTGGGCGATGCGCAGCAGCGGCCCATCCTTGCCGGGCAGGCGCAGGTCGAGCAGGTCGTAGTGCGGGTCGTGCCCGACCACCAGGCCCTCGAACACCACGCCGGCATCCTCGCCCTGGGCCAGCGACAGGTCGAGGCGGGCCAGGGTTTCGCCGATCGGGCCGCTGGCCAACGCCTGGCCTTGCTCCAGCAACACCAGGTGGTCGGCCAGCCGCGCCACTTCGTCCTGGGCATGGCTGACATACACCAGCGGGATATCCAGTTCCTCGTGCAGGCGTTCCAGGTAGGGCAGGATTTCGCGCTTGCGCGGCCCGTCGAGGGCCGCCAGCGGCTCGTCCATCAACAACAGGCGCGGGCTGCTGAGCAGGGCGCGGGCAATGCCCACCCGCTGCGCCTCGCCACCGGACAAGGTTGCCGGCCGGCGTGCCAGCAAGTGGCCGATACCCAGTAGCTGGCACGCCTGTTCGAGGCTGACCTTGCGCTCGGCAGCAGCCACCCGCCGCCAGCCGAATTCCAGGTTGCCGCGTACCGACAGGTGCGGGAACAGGCTGGCTTCCTGGAATACATAGCCCACCGGGCGCAGGTGCGGTGCCTGGAAGTAGCCACGGGTGCTGTCCTCCCAGACTTCACCGTTGACTTCGATGTAGGCGCTGGCGGCCCGTTCCAGCCCGGCCAGGCAACGCAGGCAGCTGGTCTTGCCAGAGCCCGAGTGGCCGAACAGCGCGCTGATGCCGCGCCCGGGCAGGTGCAGGTCGACGTCCAGGGTGAAGTCGTCGCGCGCCAGTTTCAGGCGCGCCACAATCGATGTGCTCATTTCAGCTCCAGCCAGCTTTGCCGCGGCGTCCAGCGTACAGCAGGAGCAGCACCAGGAACGAGAACAGCAGCATGGCACCGGCCAGCCAGTGTGCTTGCGGATAGGCCATGGCCTCGACATGGTCGAAGATCTGCACCGAGACCACGCGTGTCTTGTCGGGGATGTTGCCGCCAATCATCAACACCACGCCGAACTCACCCACGGTATGGGCGAAACCGAGGATGCTGGCGGTAATGAAGCCTGGGCGGGCCAGGGGCAGCACTACGTGGACGAAGGTGTCCCAGGGGCTGGCGCGCAGCGTGGCGGCGACTTCCAGCGGGCGCTGGCCAATGGCGCCGAAGGCATTCTGCAATGGCTGGACAACGAAGGGCATGGAGTAGATCACCGAGCCGATCACCAGGCCGGTAAAGCTGAACACCACGCTGCCCAGGCCCAGCGCCTGGGTCGCCTGGCCCAGCCAGCCGTGCGGGCCGAGGGCGATCAGCAGATAGAAGCCGATCACCGTGGGGGGCAGCACCAGCGGCAAGGCCACCACCGCGCCCACCGGCCCGCGCAGCCACGAGCGCGTGCGCGCCAGCCACCAGGCGATGGGCGTGCCGACGATCAGCAGGATCAGGGTGGTCAGGCTGGCCAGTTTCACGGTCAGCCAGATGGCACCCAGGTCACTGGTGTCCAGGGGCATCAGATTTCGTAACCGTAGGCTTTGATCACTGCCGCGGCTTTCGGGCCTTTCAGGTAGTCGACCAGGGCCTTGGCGGCGGGGTTGTCCTTGCCTTTTTCGAGGACTACCGCGTCCTGGCGGATGGGCTCGTGCAGGGACGAGGGAACGATCCAGGCCGAACCGTTTTCGACCTTGCCGTCCTTGTAGATTTGCGACAGGGCGACAAAGCCCAGCTCGGCGTTGCCAGTGGAGACGAACTGGAACGCCTGGGTGATGTTCTGCCCTTCGACCAGCTTGGGCTTGATGGCTTCGCTCAGCTTCAGCTTGTCCAGCACCTGAGTGGCGGCCAGGCCGTAAGGTGCAGTTTTCGGGTTGGCGATGGACAGGTGCTTGAATGTGTTGTTCTTCAGCACTTCGCCGTTGGCGTCGATATAGCCGGGCTTGGCCGACCACAGGGCCAGGGTGCCGATGGCGTAGGTGAAACGCGAGCCCGGGACAATGGCCTTTTCCTGCTCGAGCTTGGCCGGGGTACTGTCGTCGGCAGCGAGGAATACCTCGAACGGCGCGCCGTTCTTGATCTGTGCGTAGAACTGGCCGGTGGCGCCGTAGGCGGCTACCAGCTTGTGGCCGGTATCTTTTTCGAAGTCCTTGCCGATGGCTTGGATGGGGGCCGTGAAGTTCGCTGCGACCGCGACCTGGACTTCACCGGCCCAGGCAGTGTTGAAGGCGAGCAGGCTGGCCAGGGTGGTGGCGGCCAGGCAGGAAGGGCGGATACGCATCAACACAGCTCCTCGGAGGTTATCGTTATATTCTTAACTATATAGCGATAGGCCGTGGGCCGGAAAGGGGGCCAAGTAAAGCGTAAGCAGGCCAGGCCTCTTCGCGGGTAAACCCGCTCCCACAGGGTCGCCACAATATTCGAATGCTGCGCAGTACCTGTGGGAGCGGGTTCACCCGCGAAGAGGCCAGACCTGCTTACGCAGATGCTTGTCGGCCGACCACGGCCAGCGCCTTTTCGGCAATCTCCCGGGTCAACTCGCCTGCCGGCATATGCCTCCCACAGGGTCGCCACAATATTCGAATGCTGCGCAGTACCTGTGGGAGCGGGTTTACCCGCGAAGAGGCCAGACCTGCTCAGGCAGATGCCTGTCGGCCGACCACGGCCAGCGCCTTTTCGGCAATCTCCCGGGTCAACTCGCCTGCCGGCATATGCCTCCCACAGGGTCGCCACAATATTCGAATGCTGCGCAGTACCTGTGGGAGCGGGTTTACCCGCGAAGAGGCCAGACCTGCTCAGGCAGATGCCTGTCGGCCGACCACGGCCAGCGCCTTTTCGGCAATCTCCCGGGTCAACTCGCCTGCCGGCATATGCCTCCCACAGGGNGGCCAGCGCCTTTTCGGCAATCTCCCGGGTCAACTCGCCTGCCGGCATATGCCTCCCACAGGGTCGCCACAATATTCGAATGCTGCGCAGTACCTGTGGGAGCGGGTTTACCCGCGAAGAGGCCAGACCTGCTTACGCAGATGCTTGTCGGCCGATCATGGCCAGCGCCTTTTCGGCAATCTCCCGGGTCAACTCGCCTGCCGGCATATGCCTCCCACAGGGTCGCCACAATATTC
>NZ_OLKL01000038.1 GCF_900291015.1 Pseudomonas persica | reverse complement strand
CAGTTATCCTGCTTTTGATCGAACATTTTGTAGCCCATGGCCGCCTCTTCTAGGGCTAAGCGGTGAGTAACGATCAGTTCCGGTTGCAGGCGTCTTGCTTCAATGTGCTCCAGCAGTTCGGGAAGGTATTTTTGAACATGGGTCTGACCCATTTTGAAGGTCAGGCCTTTGTCGAAGGCATCACCGAACATGAAGCCGTGAATGAACCCCGCATAGACGCCGGGCACGCTGAC
>NZ_OLKL01000037.1 GCF_900291015.1 Pseudomonas persica | reverse complement strand
GAAAGCGGCGTACCTCAACAAACAGCTTAACCTGGGCAGCTATGAGCGGCTGAAGAAGAGCTTGAACATTTCGACCACGAGCCTTGTGCACCATTGGTTGAAGGCGGGCGGGCCGGGGCAGATTCCGAGGTATGCGACGCATCTGGACAAGGTGGCACGGCTTAGCAAGTACCTCGAATATGGAGGGTGTGCTGCAATTGGGTTGGGTGGGACTTCTTCTTATCTGAAAGTACAAGAGGTTTGTCGAGTTGGTGAGGCTGAAGCTTGTAAAAAGGTCAGATTGACCGAGACAGGAGGTTTTGCTGTTGGAACCGGCGGAGCTATGCTTGGTTCCTCAGGTGCAACTCTTGTATCTGGAACAATATGTGCCGCTATTATATGGGTTCTGCAGGTCTGGCCGCACCAGTGTGCGGCATAGTACTGGTGGGTAGCAGCGGTATGGCTGGAGGAATGCTGGGCGGGATGCTCGGTGAGTCGGTAGGCGAAGTTATTTACGAGGCGACCAGTGATTGATGTTACTGGCTGGCAATCACTTGCCAAATTAATAATCTTACTAAGTCCCTTTGTTATCGGCCTTCCAGGGCTTGTCCTTAGTGCTGTCTCGACGTTGACAAAAGATTATGACGTCGCCTGCTCGGCCATCACCAGCAACCCCTATTTCGAAAGCATCAAGCGTGCATGGGGTTCTGGATCATTCAAATGGCGCTGGATGACCCTTTGTACGGTAAGCGGGCTAGTTGCATTCCCGTGGCTAGTATTGCGTATGGGGCAACTGGATGCCGACGAGTTAAATGCGTTTCCGCACAAGCTTAAACGTAGGTTGAAGATATCAGCGTGGCTAAGCATGACTGGTTTCATCTGGATGGTGATTGTATGGGCATCATTTAAATTTAAATAAGGCGGAGGATCAGCCCCGCATCTGCGGGTCTTCCTCTTTCTGGCTGACTGTACAATCGGCATTTGAAGGCTGTCTGGGTTTAGCATCCTTGATATCCGGCTTCTCCCCCCGCGTCTTGACCAAGGAAACCACCACCCCACCCAACAGCAACCCAAACGTCACCCCCAACGACAACAACGCCGGCACCTTGCCGACCATGCCGTGATAGAAAATCTTGCAGCCAATAAATACCAACACCAGCGCCAACGCATACTTGAGGTACACAAACCGGTGCATCAACGCTGCCAGTGCAAAATACAGCGAGCGCAAGCCGAGGATGGCGAAGATATTCGAGGTATAGACAATGAACGGGTCCTGGGTAATGGCGAAGATCGCCGGCACGCTGTCGACGGCGAACACCAGGTCGGCCAGTTCGATCAGCACCAGCGCCATGAATAGCGGGGTGGCATGGCGCAGTGCCTTGTGCTGCCCGGGCGGGGTCTGGCGCACGAAGAAGTGCGAGCCGTGGATCTGCTCGGTGACCCGCATGTGCCGGCGTACGAACTTCAGGATCGGGTTGTTGGCCAGGTCCGGACGGCTGTCTTGCTTCGACAGCGCCATCTTCACCCCGGTAAACAGCAGGAAGGCGCCGAAGAAATACAGCACCCACGCGAAGTTCTGCACCAGCGCCGCGCCCACGCCGATCATGACCGCCCGCAGCAACACCACCCCGAGGATGCCCCAGAACAGCACGCGGTGCTGGTAGCGGCGGGGGATGGCGAAGTAGCTGAAGATCATCGCCATGACGAACACGTTGTCCATCGACAGCGACTGCTCGACCAGGAACCCGGTGTAGAACTCCAGCGCCGACTGCGCACCCAGCTGGTACCAGACCCCGGCGCCGAACAGCACGCCGACGCTGAAGTAGCCCGAATACAGCAGCAGGCTTTCGCGCATTTCGATTTCCCGGTCGTGGCGGTGCAACACGCCCAGGTCGAGCACCAGCAGACCGATGACGATGGCCATGAATATCAGCCACAACCAGATGCTGGTACCGAGGAACGGGGTGGTGAGGAATGCCTGTAGAGCTGCCATGAGCCCCTCCTTGCATGTCGACGTTGCATGGCAACAGTGATCCGACATGGCGGCCAAGTAGCCGTCAGAGGGGCCCGGTATCACATGGGCTTGAGCCTAGACCCGTTTGCCGGTGATGCCGAATGGGGAGCTGTTACATTTCTTTGCCAGGGCCGACCTCCGGTGATCAGGCCTTTCAATAAACCCACACTTCCACCCGCCGGTTACGCAGTCGCCCTTGCTCCAGCTCGTTCCCTGCCACCGGCAGTTCATCCCCCATCCCCGTCACCTCCAGCACCTCCACACCATCGCGCGCCAGCTCACGGCGCACCGCCTGGGCCCGCAGGCGGGAGAGCAGGGCGGCGCGACCGGGCGTCTCCTTGGGGTCGCCAAAGCCCACCAGCACCACCTTGCGCCGCAGCTTGCCGGTATTGCGCAGGTACTCGGTCACCCGCTGTACATCGCGCAGAGCCTTGTTGTCGAGGCTGGCGCTGCCTTCCTGGAAGCGGAAGTTGACGCTCAGCCGCTGCGCCTGCTGGGCCAGGGTGCGATAGCGCGGCGGCATGTCGGCCTGGGGCGTGACAGGCTGGGCCTTGATCTGCTGCGAAACGAAGCCCTGCCGGGCGATGATCGCCTGGCCGGCCGGGCTCTGGGCAAAGTCGGCCAGGGCCCTGGCCTGGGGCTTGGGGTTGGCCGGCAGGTAGAAGTACAGGCGCCGTGACAGCGGGTAGTCTTCGCTGGCCACCAGCGCACGCTCCGGCAACATGGCTGGCGCGTCGCCCTCGGCCACCGCCAGCACCTTGGCTCCGTGTATCGCTGCCAGGCTGCTGAAGCCGATGGCCTGGCGGTCGGCGCTCACGCGCGCGGCCAGATCGTCGCTGGACTCGAAGCGTTGGGCCGTGGGCGAAAGCTCGCCATGCTGGGGTTCCAGCACCAGTGCCTTGAAGGTCTCAAAGGTGCCGGAGCGGTCGTCACGGGCATACAGGTGGATGGTCCCGCCACTGACGCCCAGTTGCTCCCAGCGCTGGATCTGCCCCGAGAAAACCTGCGCCAGTTGCCGGGTGGTGAGTTGCGGCAGGGGGTTGTCGGGATGGACGATGACTGCAACGCCATCCAGGCCGATGACTTGTTCGGCGGCCGCAGTGCGCAGGTCGCCCAAAGCCTGCAGTTGGCGTACTTCGCTGTCGTTGATCGGCCGCGAGGCAGCGGCCAGGTCGGCCTCGCCATGGCCCAGGGCGAAGAAGCCGGTGCTGGAACCGTGGGCGGCGATGTCGATGCGCAAAGCCTGGCCGTGCGCGTCACGTGCGCTGATAACGGTCTCGTTGGCCAACTCGCCCGGGTGTTGTTCGATGGCGGTAGCTTGCTGTGCGCGCAATTGCCCTTGCACCAGCGCCGGTAGCAAGGCCGCGCCAATGGTGTTGGAGCCTTGCACGCGCAGCTGCGCGGGCTCGGCCAGGGTCGCCAGCGGTAGCAGGGTAAGCAGCAAGACAAGCAGGCGGGGCATGCCGGGAGGCCTATGGCATAGAGTTGGCCGGCAGATTACGACAGTGGCGTGATGATAATGTGACAGTCCGTGGGGTAGTGAGCTTTGCCTGATGCCAGTCAGTTAGCGTCACTGGGACTGCTGTGCAGCCCATCGCCGGCAAGCCAGCTCTCATAGAACTGCACATAACTGGTTGAATTAGCAGGGCCCCTGTGGGAGCGGCTTTAGCCGCGAACACCGGCGCAGCCGGTGCCATGCACCGCGTTGGATTCTTCGCGGCTAAAGCCGCTCCCACAGGATGCACGGACCGCTTGCGGATTCAGTTCTCTATGCGACAGCGCAGCCCAAAGGGCTGGGCCAGCTCCCACAGGTACAGTGAAGCCTTCAGGAGGGCAGGTAACCTGTGGGGGCTGGCTTGCCGGCGATGGGCCGCAAAGCGCCCCGGCAATCTCAATGTGCCCCGGCGGACTTGCTCAGGTCACTCTCTGCCCACTCGGTATAAATGCACGCATCCGCCACCGCCCAGCGCACCTTCACGCTATCCCCCGGCTGCATCGGCATGCCCGCAGCCGACAGCGCCTTCACCGTCAGCTCGGTGCCACCCGCGGTCATCACATGGCAGGTCTGGCTCTCGCCCAGGAACAGCACTTCGCCAACCTTGGCGCTGACCTCGTTCCAGCCCGCCGGCAGCGGCTCGCGCGTGGCCTGTTCGGCGGTCAAGGCCAGGGCCTTTTCCGGGCGCACCATGATCAGTACATCCTGCGAGGCGGCCAGGCCCGGGGTCAGGCGGATGGCCACCGGCTGGCCCTCGAAGCTGCCCGCGCCATTGCCGCTGGCCTTGATCCGCAGGAAGTTGGAGTTGCCCAGGAACGAGGCGACGAAGGCATTCGGCGGGTTCTGGTACAGGTCGTAACCGCTGCCCAGGCCGACGATCTTGCCGTGGCTGAAGATGGCGATGCGTTGGGACAGGCGCATGGCTTCTTCCTGGTCGTGGGTGACGTAGACGATGGTGATACCCAGACGCCGGTGCAACTGACGCAGTTCGTCCTGCAGATCTTCGCGCAGCTTCTTGTCCAGCGCGCCGAGCGGTTCGTCCATCAGCAGGATGCGCGGCTCGTACACCAGCGCCCGGGCAATCGCCACGCGCTGCTGCTGGCCACCGGACATCTGCGACGGCTTGCGGTGGGCGAACTTCTCCAGCTGCACCAGCTTGAGCATGGCATCGACGCGCTTGCTGGTTTCGCTGGCGCCGAGCTTGCGGATGGCCAGCGGGAAGCCGATGTTGTCGCGCACGTTCAGGTGCGGGAACAGTGAATAGCGCTGGAACACCATGCCGATGTCACGCTTGTGCGGTGGCACGTTGACCAGTGACTGGCCATCGACCAGGATCTCGCCGCTGCTCGGCGTTTCGAAGCCAGCCAACATCGACAGGGTGGTGGACTTGCCCGAGCCGCTGGAGCCGAGGAAGGTCAGGAACTCGCCGTCGTGGATTTCCAGGTCGAGGTTGTCCACGGCGGTGAAGTCGCCGTAGTGCTTGTTCAGGCCGCGCAGGCTGACCAGGGTCTTGCCGTGCGCGTTGTCTTTTATCACTGCACTCATTGTGGTTTTCTCCGCGCGCTCAGGCGTTGGCTTCGGTGCGCCGGCGCAAGGCGGCGGCAATGAACATGACAAGCAGCGACAGGCCGATCAGCAGGGTCGAGGCCACGGCGATGACCGGGCTGAGGTCCTGGCGCAGGGTGGTCCACATCTTCACCGGCAGGGTCTGCAGGTCGGGGCTGGCCATCATCACGCTCAGCACCACTTCATCCCACGACACCAGGAAGGCGAACAGGCCGCCGGCGATCATCCCCGGGCGAATCGCCGGGAAGGTCACCTTGAAGATCGCCTGCAGGCGCGAGGCGCCGCAGATCACCGCGGCATCCTCGATCGACTGGTCGAACAGCTTCAGCGAGTTGATGATCGAGATGATAGTGAAGGGCAGGGCGACGATCACGTGGCTGACCACGAAGGCGAACAGCGTGCCGGTGTAGCCAAGCTTGAGGAACAGCGCGTACACCGCCACGGCAATGATCACCAGCGGCACGATCATCGGCATGGTGAACAGCCCGTACAGCAGCTCGCGGCCGGGGAAGCGGCCACGCACCAGGGCGAACGCGGTGGGCAGGCCGAGCAGCACGGCGGCGATGGTGGTCAGCACGGCCACTTTCAGGCTGGCCAGCGCGGCGTCCATCCACTCCGGGTTGGAGAAGAACTGGCCGTACCACTTGAAGGTCCAGCCCGGTGGTGGGAACACCAGCCACTGCGACGAGCCGAACGACAGCAACACGATGAACACCACTGGCAGCAGCAGAAAGGCCGCGATGACCCCGGTGGTCAGGTACAGGCCCGTACGCAGCGGGCGGCCCATGGCATTGGGAGACAGGAGCATGGCGGTTTACCTCGCGTTGCCAACCGGGGATTCCGGCTGCAGCTTCAGGTACAGGTAGAAGAGCACCAGGGTGATCACCACCAGCAGTGCGGCGGCGGCGCTGGCCAGGCCCCAGTTAAGGAACGACTGCACCTGCTGGATGATGAATTCAGGCAGCATCATGTTTTGCGCACCACCCAGCAGGGCCGGGGTGACGTAGTAACCGAGCGACATCACGAATACCATCAGCGCCCCGGAGAACAGCCCCGAGCGGCACAGCGGCAGGAACACCTTCCAGAAATTGGTCCACGGGCTGGCGCCGCAGATCGAGCCGGCCTGCAGCACCATCGGGTCGATGGCGTGCATGGTCGCCTGCAGTGGCAGCACGATGAACGGAATCATGATGTAGCTCATGCCGATCACCACGCCGGTCAGGTTGTGCACCATTTCCAGCGGGGCATCGATGATACCCATGGCCATCAACGCCTTGTTGATCACCCCCGAGCTCTGCAGCAGCACCAGCCACGAGTAGGTGCGCGCCAGCAGGCTGGTCCACATCGACAGCAGCACGATGTTCAGCAGCCAGCGGCCCCAGCCCTTGGGCACCAGGGTTATTGCCCAGGCCAGCGGGAAGCCCAGCAGCACGCTGATCAGGGTGACCACGCCGGCCACCGAGAAGGTGTTGAACAGCACCCGCGCATAAGCCGAGTTGGCGAACAGCTGCTCGTAGTTGCCCAGGCCCGGCGTTGGCTCCAGCACCCCGCGCAGCAACAGGCCGGCCAGCGGGGCGAAGAAGAACAGGCCAAGGAACAGCAGGGCCGGCAGCAGGTTGCGGCTGCCTTTCCAGCGCTGGCTCAGGCTGACGCGGCGGGGGGCTGTTCCCGGGGCGCCGGTGCCCGTGGGGGCACCTTGCGCGTTATGCAGGGCGTTGATGGCGACTTTCATTTGACCAACCACTCATTCCAGCGTGCTGCGATGGCCTGGCCGTTCTTGGCCCAGTAGGCGAAGTCGAGGGTGACCTGGTCCTGGGCGTAGGCGGTCGGCAGGTTCTGCGCGAGGTCTTTGTCCAGCTTGGCCACGCTATCGACGTTCACCGGCGCGTAGGCGGTCTTGTTGGCGAACTCGGCCTGGCCTTCGGCGCTGCTGGCGTTGGCCAGGAACTTCATGGCTGCGTCCTTGTTCTTGGCGCCTTTGGGGATGACCAGGAAATCGGCCATGACCAGGTTCTGCTTCCAGCTCACGCCCACCGGTGCACCGTCTTGCTGCAGAGCATAGACGCGGCCGTTCCAGAACTGGCCGAGCGAGGCTTCACCGGAAGCCAACAGCTGCTGCGACTGGGCGCCACCGCCCCACCAGACGATGTCTTTCTTGATCGTGTCGAGTTTCTTGAAGGCGCGGTCCAGGTCTAGCGGGTAGAGCTTGTCGGGGGTTACGCCGTCGGCCAGCAAGGCAAGTTCCAGTACGCCGGGGCTTGGCCATTTGTACAGGGCACGCTTGCCGGGGTAGGTCTTGGTATCGAACAGTGCGGTCCAGTCCACCGGTTTGTTGGCACCGAGCTTGCCTTCGTTGTAGCCGAGCACGAAGGAGAAGAAGAACGAGCCGACGCCATGGTCCGAGACGAAGCGCGGGTCGATCTTGTCGCGTTTGATCTGGTTGAAGTCGAGGGGTTCCAGCAGGCCTTCGCTGGCGGCGCGCAGGGCAAAGTCGGCTTCTACGTCGACCACGTCCCATTGCACGTTGCCGCTCTCGACCATGGCCTTGAGCTTGCCGTAGTCGGTAGGGCCGTCCTGGACAACCTTGATGTCGGTGGCTTTGGTGAAGGGCGCTGCCCACGCTTCTTTCTGGGCGTCCTGGGTGGTACCGCCCCAGCTGACGAAGTTCAGGCTTTCGGCGGCCTGGGTGGCCTGACATGCCAAGGTCAGCAGGCTGGCAGACAGCACTGCGGTTACACGTTTGCTCAACAGCATGGTTACGCCCTCGTTGCTTTTGTTATTCGAGGCGGGGCTTGTGGTGCGCCCGCCAACAGTGTTCGGGGTGCAGGTAAAACAAAGTGTCTGGTGGCCGTTTTTAATTGTAGGTACCGGCCTGCAGATTCAAGGTCTACGGGATATCATATTATGGTATTCCAAGCTTTTGGCAAGAGGTATGAGGCGACCGGCCATCACTCCGTCCTTTCAGAAACAGCGCGGGCCCTGTGGGAGCGGGTTCACCCGCGAATGCGTTGGTGGCTTCACCATCGTATTCGCGGGTGAACCCGCTCCCACAGGGCCCTGTCAAATCAGTTGCTTATGTGCTTTAGCCGACCATGTCTGGCTCGAACGGTATGCTCTGTACCACCTCCAGCTCATACCCTGCCAGCCCCGCGTATTTCAGCGGTGGGCCCAGGTGGCGCAGCTTGCTCACGCCCAGGTCCTGCAGGATTTGCGCGCCTGTACCCACTTCCGAGTACACCTTCGATTGCCCACGCTGATAAGGCCGCACCGGCTGGGTCAGCTGCGGCACGCGCTCCAGCAGCGCCTGCGAGGACTCATGGTTGGCGAGAATCACCACTACGCCAGCGCCTTCCTCGGCCACCCTCTGCAGCGCCGCCCATAGCGTCCAGTTGGCCGGGCCGGCATATTCGGCGCCGACCAGATCGCGCAGCGGGTCGATCACGTGCACCCGTACCAGGGTCGGCTGCTCGCGGCGGATATCGCCCATGACCATGGCCATGTGCACGCCACCTTCGATGCGGTCTTCATAGGTGACCAGGCGGAAGGTGCCATGCACGGTCGGCAGTTCGCGTTCGCCGATGCGCTTGATGGTCTGCTCGGTGCTCAGGCGGTAGTGGATGAGGTCGGCGATGGTGCCGATCTTGATGCCATGCTGGGCAGCGAACACTTCCAGGTCCGGGCGGCGGGCCATGCTGCCGTCATCGTTGAGCACTTCGACGATCACCGAGGCCGGGGTGAACCCGGCCAGGCGCGCCAGGTCGCAACTGGCTTCAGTGTGTCCGGCACGGGTCAGCACGCCGCCTTCGCGGGCGCGCAGGGGGAAGATGTGGCCGGGTTGCACCAGGTCTTCGGGGCGGGCGTTGGGGGCCATGGCCGCCGCCACGGTGCGCGCCCGGTCGGCAGCGGAAATACCGGTGGTAACGCCCGTAGCCGCCTCGATCGACACGGTGAAGGCGGTGCTGAACACGCTGCCGTTGGCCGGTACCATCTGTTCCAGGCCCAGGCGTTGGCAGTGTTCGTCGGTCAGGGTCAGGCAGATCAACCCACGTGCTTCACGGGCCATGAAGTTGATGGCTTGGGCGTCGCAACGCTCGGCGGCGATCAGCAGGTCGCCCTCGTTTTCCCGGTCTTCGTCATCCACCAGCAGGACCATCTTGCCTTGCCGGTAGTCCTCGAGAAGTTCTTCGATGGTGTTGAAAGCCATGTTGCACGCTCACTGTGGAGGGGTGATTATTATGGTATACCATCATACACAAATATCGCCGTAACAGGAGAGCAGCGCATGAAGGCCTATTGGATCGCCCATGTGGACGTGACCGACCCCGAGCAATACCAGCAGTACACCCAGCGCGCCCCGGCTGCCTTCAAGGCATTTGGCGGCCGCTTCCTGGCCCGTGGCGGGCGTAGCGAGGCGATGGAAGGGCGGCCTACCCCACAGCGTAGCGTGGTGATTGAATTCGACTCGTACGAGCAGGCGTTGGCGTGCTACCGCTCCGAGCTGTATCAGGAGGCATGTAGCCATCGCCAGGGGGTGGCGAAGGCTGAGGTGATCATTGTGGAGGGGGTCGAGCCTTGAGTGATGGCTGATGACCCTTTCGCGGGTAAACCCGCTCCCAAAGAGACCCTGCTAATTCAATGAGTGATGTGGCCGGTACAGGCGGCATGAAAACTGGCTATGCTTGCCCCATGACCAGCTCTCCACCTCTGCGCCAACCTTGCCCCCCTGGCGTCTGCGACTGTGGTCGCGAACACCTGGGCAACCACCCGCAGGCCACCCAGCGCATACTCCTGCTGACCCGCCAGGAAGAAAAGCGCCTGCTCGAACGCCTGGAAAACCTCAACGACCTGGAAGACCTGCAGCGCCTGCAGCAACGGATGTACGAAAACCTCGGCATCCGCGTGCATATCGCCCCCGGTTTCAACGAAGTGCGGACCATGCGCGGTATCGTCATCGAGCTGGAAGACCAGCCCGGGTTGTGTCGCAAAACCCGGCAGTCTATCCCGGCGGCGATCCGTCGTGGGCTGGAGCGCAACCCGCAGGTTGCCTTCCGGTTGCTCGATACCCACGACCTGCTGCGTGACACCTGAGGACCGCGTCAGGCCCACTAATTTTTCCGGTGCACGCTACGTCTACTTGAAAGCCCCCCTGCGCCAGGCGCGCAGCGGCATCCATCACTTAAGGAGACAGGCAATGACTTCCGTTTTCGACCGCGACGATATCCAGTTCCAGGTAGTGGTCAACCACGAAGAGCAATACTCGATCTGGCCCGATTACAAAGCCATTCCCAATGGCTGGCGTGCCGTGGGCAAGAGCGGCTTGAAGAAGGACTGCCTGGCTTACATCGACGAGGTCTGGACTGACATGCGCCCGCTGAGCCTGCGCCAGAAAATGGCCGAAGCCGCCGCCCAGTGACTGCATTGAACCTGCTGTGCCTGCCGTATTCCGGGGCCAGTGCCATGCTCTACAGCCGCTGGCGGCGCAAGCTGCCGGCGTGGCTGCAGGTACGCCCGGTGGAGCTGCCCGGGCGTGGTGCACGCATGGCCGAGCCACTGCACACCGACATGCAGGCCCTGGCCCGGCAATTGGCCACCGAGCAACGCCTGGCGGCCAGCACCCCCTACGCGCTGCTCGGCCATAGCCTGGGCGCGTTGCTGGCCTTCGAGCTGGCCCATGAGCTGCAAGCGCTGGGTTGCCCGCCGCCACTGGCGCTGTTCGCCTGCGGTACGGCGGCACCCACCCGCCGTGAAGATTACGACGGCAACAACTGGCGCGAGCCCAAGAGCGACGTCGAGTTGATCAGCGAGCTGCGCGCGCTTCAGGGCACGCCCGAGGAAGTGCTGGGCAACGCCGAGCTGATGAGCCTGACGTTGCCCACTCTGCGCGCTGACTTCCTGCTCTGCGGTACCTACGCCTACCGCCAGCGGCCGGCGTTGCAGTGCCCGCTGCACGTGTTGGGCGGTGTGGATGACCGGGCCAGTGACGAGCAATTGCAAGCCTGGCGCAAGGAAACCCATGGCGCGTTCTCGCTGCAGATGTTCCCCGGCGGCCACTTCTTCATCCATGAGCATGAGGACCGGGTGCTCGCTGCGCTGGCCGCGTTGCTGCAACCGCTTCGGCTGTCCGCCTGATTGACGTCACCGCTTGCCTGGTGGAGGCTAGGCCTTTTCCCAGGCAAGAGGCAGACAATGCTGATCGATCTCCACAAGGCCACGCTGCTGGTCGTCGACATCCAGGAAAAACTCATCGGCGCCATGAGCGACCCTGAAGGCACCCGTGCGCGGGCTCGCTGGTTGCTGGCGGCGACCGCCGAGCTGGAGCTGCCGACGGTGATTTCCGAGCAGTACCCCAAGGGCCTGGGCCATACCCTGGCCGAGCTGCTGACCGCAGCGCCGGCCGCCGAGGTGGTGGAGAAAAGCCATTTTTCCTGCGTGGCCGCCCAGTGCCTGCCAGCAAGCTTGATGGCGCGTGAGCAAGTGATTGTCTGCGGAATGGAAACCCACGTTTGCGTGTTGCAGACCGTGATCGGCCTGCTGGCACTGGGCAAGCAGGTGTTCGTGGTCGAGGATGCCTGTGACAGCCGTACCCCGGTGAGCAAGGCCGCAGGGCTGGCGCGCATGCGGGCCGCGGGGGCGCAGGTGGTGACCCGCGAAATGGTATTGTTCGAGCTTATGGGCAGTGCAGGGCACCCCTTGTTCCGCCACATCAGCAAGACCTACCTGATCGGTGAACAGCCCTGAACGGCCGGTTACTGGCTGCTGGCTTGATGGCCCTGGCACTGCTGCAAGGCTGCGCCGGCCGTCGCGAGGAAGCGCCCGAAGCGGACCCGGCCAAGGTCCGCGCCCAGTTGCTGCGGCTGCTACCCGCCCAGGCCAAGGACCGTGAGGGCTGGGCCAAAGATATCCAGGTGGCCTTCGAAGCCCAGCGCCTTGCCCCCAGCAAAAGCAACCTGTGCGCAGTGCTGGCGGTGACCGAGCAGGAGTCGACCTTCAACGCCGACCCGCAGGTGCCCCACCTGGGGCGTATCGCCCGTGAGGAAATCGACCGCCGCGCCGCGCGTCTGCATATCCCCAAGCTGCTGGTCGACGGTGCACTGAAGACGCCGTCAGGTAATGGCAAGAGCTACCAGCAGCGCTTGCAGGCGGTGCGCAGCGAGAAGCAGTTGAGCGAACTGTACGACGAGGTCATTGCTCGTGTGCCACTGGGCAAGACCTTGCTGGGCGGGTTGAACCCGGTGCATACCGGTGGGCCTATGCAGGTCAGCATCGATTTCGCCGAAAAACATGCGCGGAATTACCCCTACAGCCACGATGGCAGCATTCGCCAGGAAGTGTTCACCCGGCGTGGTGGCATGTATTTCGGTATCGCCCACTTGCTCGGCTATTCGGCCAACTACGATCGCCAGCTGTATCGCTTTGCCGATTTCAACGCGGGCTGGTACGCCAGTCGCAATGCGGCATTTCAGGCGGCATTGAGCAAGGCGACGGGGGTGACGCTGGCGCTGGACGGCGATCTGGTAGCGCCGGGCTCGATCATGCCGGGCACTACCGAACGGGCGGCGCGCAAGCTGGGGGCGAAGCTGGGGTTGCGCAACCCGCAGATCCGCAGCCAGCTGGAGGAGGGCGACAGCTTGGCCTTCGAGGACAGCAAGCTGTACAGCGGGGTGTTCGCCCTGGCGGATGCCGCGGCCGGCAAGCCGGTGCCACGGGCGGTGCTGCCGGGGATCCAGCTGAAAAGCCCGAAGATTACCCGCAAGCTGACCACGGCGTGGTTTGCCGGGCGGGTGGATGAGCGTTATCAGCGGTGCATGAAGCGATAGTCTTGTGTTGCTTGTGCCGGCCTCTTCGCGGGTGAACCCGCTCCCACAGAGATAGCACAGCCTCTGGTCCAATGGTATTCCTGCGAGGGCTGTGGGCGCGGGTTCACCCGCGAAGAGGCCGGCACAGGCAACATCAGCTTTCGCCCAATGCCGCTACTACCTGATCGATACTGGCCTTCAGCCCGGCAAGCGCATCCTCAGGGTCACTTTCCACCACCACCAGCTTCGCCCCGGCCGCCTTGATCACCTCGGCCAGCGCCGCCTCAGGCTGCCGGTGGTCCAGCACCAGCACCACATCCTGCGCCTTCAGGTTGTCCCCCAGCGCCTTCAGCGCAGCCGCATCCCACTCGGCCGGCAGTGGCTGCTCGACCACATCCAGGTTCAACCCGCTGGCCAGATAACCCAGCCGTTCTGACAGGCTCACCACTGTCAGGTTGTCGACTTTGGCCAATCGCGTCTGGCTGCTGGCCGAAAGCTCCAGTAACTGACGTTTGAGCCCCGCCAGGTTGCCGTGGATCTTCGCCTTGTCGCCCGGCGCCAACCGCTCCAGGTCATTGGCTACCACATCGGCCATGCGCCCGAAGTTGGTCGGGTTGAGCCAGGGGTAGGCGCCATAGGCCTCGTCACCGTTCACCGCAATACCCGGCAGCGCGCCATCCACCGGCCGTGCGGCGTCGATCTCGACGATCCGGATATTGCTGCGCCGGGCCATCGGGTACAGCGGGTCGTCACGCCAGATCGAGCGCACGCCGATCACCGCGTCGGCCTGCTGCGCGGCCTTGTGCAGGCTGGCGCCACCGCGCCCGCTGAAATACGACGGCTGGCGGCTGGCTGGCAGGTTGGCGGGCGCTGCATGGGTCAGCTGTACCGCCGTGCCGTCGAGCAGGGTGCTGGCCAGGCTGTGGGTGACGGGCAGGGTGGTCAGTACTTGCGTGGCGAAAGACAGCGACGGCAGGCCGGCCAGGGCCAGCGCCAGAGTCAGGCGTTTCAGGTTCATGCCGGGTTTCCTTGCAGGCGGGGGACGAGAGCGCGGGCCAGCGCCGCCAGGGCGAAGCAGATACCGGCCACCAGGATGATCGCGGCGCCGGACGGCACCGGCAGGTCGAATACGATCGGCAGCAGGATGCCGAGCAGCGTGCTCAGCGTGGCGATCAGTACCGACAGGAAGAAAAAGCCCTTCAGCGACTGGCTGACCAGGCGCGCGGCGGCAGCGGGAATCACCAGCAGCGCCCCGACCAGGATCGCCCCGATCACCTTCACCGAGGCCACGGTGACCAGGGTCACCAGCACCACGAACAGGTAGTCCAGGGTTTTCACCGCCACCCCGCGCACGGCCGCCAGCTGCGGGTTGAAACTGGCCAGCATGATGCGGTTGTACAGCGGCATGGCCAGCGCCAGCACCAGCCCCGCAACGATGCCCAGCACCACCAGGTCCTGGCCACTGACGGTCAGCACCGAGCCGAACAGCACGTTCTCGAGAATGTGCACGTTGATCTTGCCCGCCAGCATCAGCAGCAGGCTGGCGCCCAGCGCCAGCGACACCGACAGGCACACGCCGATCAGCGTGTCCGGCGACAGCCCGGTGCGGTTGCGCAGGAAATTGAGCAAAATGCCGAACAGCAGGCAGTAGCCGAACAGGCTGCCGTAGGGGCCGGTGTAGGGTTCGCCCAGCAGGATGCCGATGGCCACGCCGGTCAGCGCGGCATGGCCGACCGCCTCGGAGAAGAAGGCAAAGCGCTTGACCACCACCAGGGTGCCCAGGCCGCCCAGCACCGGGCCGATCATCAGGCCGGCCAGCAGGGCGTTGACCACAAAGCCGTAGGCCAGCGCCTCGGGCAGGTAGCCGGCAGTGGCCCAGTCCTGGACTGTTTGACGAAAGATTTCAAAACTCATCAGGCTAGGCTCTCGCTACGCGGGTGAACGGAGAACAGGCCAAGCAGGCGCTCCGGGGTCAGGGCCTGGGCGGGTGGGGCGTCGAACAGTACCTGACGGCTCAGGCCGGTAACCCGGTCGGCCAGGCGTAGTACGGCCTTCAGGTCGTGCTCAATCCACAGCACGGTGGTGCCGGCCTGGCGCCAGCCCTGTAGCAGTTGCTCGAACACCTGGATGCCGGCTTCATCGAGGGCCGACATCGGCTCGTCCAGCACTAGCAGTTGCGGCTCGGGAATCAGGCCCTGGGCCAGCAGCACACGCTGGCGTTCACCGCCAGACAGTGCGCCCATGCGCCGCTTGCGCTTGTCGAGCATGCCGACCCGCGCCAATGCGGCATCGATGGCTGGCTTCACGCGCCGTGACAGGCTGAGAAAGGCCGGCCGGCGCTGGCACATGGCAGCCATGAAATCGTCGACGGTCATCGGCAAGCCACGGTCGAACTCCAGCGCCTGCGGCACATAGCCGATCACTTCGCATTCGCCGGGCCAGTGCAGGGTCAACTGGCCCAGGTGCGGCATCTGCCCGAGCAGGGTCTTGATCAGCGAGCTCTTGCCGCCGCCGTTGGGGCCGACGATGGCATGCACGCTGCCAGCGGCCACGCTGAAGCTGACCTGCTCGAGGATGCGGGTGCGGCCCAGGGTCAGGTTGATGCCGGTGAACTCGATGCGCGGCCCGCAGGCCGTCACCAGGTTGGCGACGGCGGTCATGCGCGGTTCTCCTGGATGGCGCGGACCACAGTGTCGAGGTTGCGCTTCATCTCCACCTCGTACTTGTCCTTGGTGTATTTGCCGTAGGAAATGTGCGTCAGCGGGTACAGGCGCACGCCGGACTCACGCTGGATGGTTTCGACATAGGCCGATGGGAAGTCCATTTCCGAGAAGATCACCCGCACGTCCAGTGCCTTGAGCTGGTCGATGGTCTTTTTCAGTTGGGCCGGGCTGGGCTCGATGCCATGGGCTGGCTCGACCACCGCGGTCACCTCCAGGCCGAAGTCGCGCACCAGGTAGTCGTAGGCAGCATGGATAGTGGCGACCCGGAAGGTGGCGCTGGGGGCCTCGGTGACCTTGGCCAGGGCCTCGGCACGCAGCGTGCGCAGGCGCTTGGCATAGGCGCGGGCGTTTTGCCTGTACAGCGGGGCGTTGTCCGGGTCGAGCTTGCCCAGTTCGCGGGCGATGTTGTTGACCTGGGCGATGGTGGTGCTGATCGACAGGAAGGTGTGCGGGTTGACCACCTTGCCGGCGCCACGGGCGGCAACACCGGTGGCCGCCAGCAGCGGCACGTTATGGTTGGCCTCGATGGTCTTGATGCCGGGCTTTTCGCTGGCGGCGATCATGCGGTCGGCGAAGTCGTCATGGCCGACGCCGTTGAGCACCACCACGTCCAGCGTGCCGATACGCCTGATGTCCTCGGCCCGCGGTTCGTAGGCATGGGGGTTGAAGCCTGCCGGGATCAGCGGCACCACTTCGGCCCTGTCGCCGACGATGTTGCTCACGTAGCTGTAGTAGGGGTGCAGGGTGATGCCGATGCGCAGCGGCTTGCCGTTATCGGCCAGGGCCAGTGCCGGCAGGGCAAGGGCCAGGAGCAGGGCGAGGGCGGAGCGGAGCATGGGGGAGTCCTTGGGTTCAGTGACGGTGTTCGCGGGTGACCCCGGCGTCGTAGTGGCTGACCACCTGCTGCCAACCGGCGGCGATCAGGGCGGCCTGGGTGAGGTCGTCGGGGGTTACGGCGGCGCTGTCGCGGCGCAGCCAGACATCGGCCTGGCCAGTGCTGTCGGCCGGCAGGATCAGCAGCAGGCTGCCGGCCAGTGCCGGGGCTTGGCTGCGACCCAGGTAGGCCCCGGGTTCCAGCCACGACCATTGGTGGCTGCCGCGGCTCTGGCTGCCGGCATCGGTCACGAACGGCGGCAGGCCCTCCTCGGCCAGGGCCTGTACGCTGGGTGCGGCGGCGTTTTCTTCGCGCAGCAACTGGATCTCGTCGAAGGCTACCCGCAGGTCGGTGTACAGGCCTTGCTCGGCGGCGGTGAGGTCGCGACGGGCGTCAATCTGATAGCTGGCAATGGCCTGTTCGTCTTCGCGTTCGCCGCGCAGCAGCACCACGCTGGTGGCGAAAATCACGATCAGCAGGCTGACCAACAGCACGTACAGGGTTTCGTGCCCGGCGCCCGCCGGGCGAATCACTTGGGCGCGGCTCATGGCTGGGCGATATCGGCGTAATCGACTTCCACCACGTGCCCGGGGCCGGCATCGAACAGCACGTAGAACTCGCCGTCCGGGCGCTTGAAGGTCAGGGTCGAGTCATCACCGAGCTTGCCGCCGACCAGCACCTGTTCGTCGTAGCCGATCACATCCAGGGTTACCCCGGGGGCCCCGCTGCCGTCGGAGAAACCGCCGGTGCACTTGACCTGGCCGCTGGCCAGTTCTTCGCATTCACACATCGGGTTGTGCGCCAGAGCCGGGCCGGCGGCCAGCGCCAGCAAGGGCAGGGTAAGGGTGCGCATCACGTGCTTCATTTCTTGCCTCCTTGTTTCTCGAGCCAGGCCACGGTGGCTGGCGATGCCTTGGCCAGGGGGACCGACGCCTGGTGCATGCTGCCGTCCCAGCCTTCCAGGGTGATCCAGATCTGCGCGTCGGGCTTGGTGCGTGGCGGGATCGGTAACGAGGTGCCCATGTTGTACGGCGCACCGAAGAAAATGGTGCCGGCGGCGCGCAGGCTGCGCGGTTTGCCGATGCGCAGGTAGGCCGCCTTGACGCCGTTGATGCAGGCCTTGCACAACGATGCATTGAAGACCTTGAAGTGGCCGGCCGGGCCGTCGGTGCGGGGGGCTTCGTCACGCAGTTCGGCCAGGTCCAGGGTATAGGGGCCGACCTGGATGTCGTTGATCACATTGGCGCCGAGCCCCGCTTCGCCGCGGAACAGCTTGGCGTCGGCGAAGTACTTGGGCATGAAACCCAGCGGGATGAGGATCAGCAGGATGTTCAGGTGAAAACGCCACTTCAGCCATCGTTGCTTCAGCGGGCTGGCGGGCACGGCTTGAACCTGGCTCATGGGCGGATCTCCACAGGGGGTTCATTGCGCGCCATGCGCGGCACGCGCTCGCCGCGCTTGAGGGCGGCGGTGGTGGCCTGGGCGGTGCGCTTGGTCCAGATCAGCAAGCCGCTGAACACCATCAAGGTGAGGACCAGGCCGAAGAAGAACCACACCAGCTTGATCGGCAGGCCGCCGAAATCACCGGTGTGCAGTGGGCGCATGGACTCGGTGACGAACTCCAGCGCCGAGCGGTCGCTGATCAGGAACTGGCTGTCGACATTACGCGTGTACGGGTTCACCGAAGCGCTCTGGAACATCAGCGGGTACCAACCCGGCCCGGCCAGGGTGACGTGGCTGTAGGCGGTGGCCGGTAGCGAGATGAAGTTGGTCTGCAGCCCCGGGATCGCCAGGCCGGCGATGCGTGCCGCTTCATCCAGGTCGATGCGCGGTGCCGGGCTGCCAGTCGGGGTTTGCGGCACGTCCTCACGGGCGATCACCGGCACGATGGGCCGGCTGGAAATGGTGATGTGGTTGTCGGCCAGGATCGCCTGGATCAGGAACCAGGTGCCGGTGATGGAAATGACCGCAATGAACCAGATCGACCAGACCCCGGCCAGGCGGTGCAGGTCGCCCCAGAAAATCCGCGAACCATGGCCGGTGCGCAGCGGCTTGAAGAAGCCCTTCCAGAACTTCTTGTACACCACCAGGCCGGTGACCAGCGAAGCCAGCATGGGCAGGCCGAGCAGCGACACCAGGTACCAGCCCCAGCTGAAACCGTTGGTGAACGGCACCAGCCACCAGCCGTGCAGGGCGCGGGTGAAGGCTTCGAAGTTGAAGTCCGGGGTCTTGCCCTGGATGGCCCCGGTGTAGGGGTTCACATATAGCGTCGGGCTGGTGCCGTCAGGCAGGGTGACATCGGCCTTGATCGCGAAGTGCGAACCGTCGGGCTGGCTAAGCCGCTCCACCACCATGTCCGGCTCGGCCTTGTGCAAGGCCTCCAGTACCTGCTGGAAGCTCAGGCGCTCGATGTCGGTGTCGGGCTTGTTGGCACGCACTGTCGGGTCGGCCAGCCAGACGATTTCCTGGCTGACCACGGCGAGCATGCCGGTGAAGCAGACGATCAGGACAAAGAACCAGATCGGCAAGGCGAGCCAGCTGTGGACCAGGAACCACAGCCTGGATCTGGATTTTTTCGGTGATTTGGCCATCTGACGGTCTTCTGCAATGGGGGAGTCGAGCGTGTGCCCAGCCAAACAGGGGCTGTACTGATAAAGACGAATGAGAATCGAAAACCTGCCGTTTTAAATGCAAGCAAATGTTTCAGGGTGCCAAGGCCTGATGCTGCTTGCGGGCTTGCCCGTGAACACCGGCGTAGCCGGTGCCTGCCACCGCGTTGAATGCTTCGCGGGCACGCCCGCTCGCACAGGTACAGCGCAGACCTAAAGAATTGTGCGGCACCTGTGGGAGCGGGCGTGCAGGCGATGGGCTGCATAGCAGCCCCAATGTGACGCTAACTGACAGAGGCCGGCCTGGAAGGTGTGAAGTCGGGGATCAGGCGCGGGTCAGCGTCACTGCCGGTTGTGCCTTGCCGTGCAGCTGCGCCAGGTCTTGGTACAGCGCGCGGCCAATTTCCGCGGCGCGCGCCGGCAGCACCGAGAGCAGGGTGTCGCTCAGGCCGTGGCTGTTTTCGCAGAAGCCCTGCAGGTACACCGAGGCCTGCAGGTCGGGGCTGGCCAGCACGCGGTAGTTGCGGTCGACGCTGAAATCGTCCAGGTAGCCGGCCAGCGGTGCCAGCAGGTCACGGTGCGAGCGACGTTCGTAGCCGGTGGCGAGGATCACCGCGTCGTAGCGGTGGGTTTGCTGCTGGCCGGTGGCGAGGTCACGCAGGGTCAGTTCCAGGCCTTCGCGGGTGGCCACCACGGCTTCAACCTGGCGCCGGCACAGCACGTTGTGGCGGTACTGGTGGGCAACCTTCTGCCGGTAGAGGATGCCGTAGATGCGTTCGATCAGGTTGAGGTCGACCACCGAATAGTTGGTGTTGTGGTATTCGCCCAGCAGCTTGCTGCGCTGGTCGGCCGGTTCGTTGTAGACCAGGTCGGTGTAGTCCGGCGAGAAGATCTCGTTGACGAACGGGCTGTCGTCGGCAGGCTTGAGGGCCGAACCACGCAAAATCATGTCGACCTTGACCGACGGGTAGCTGTCATTGAGGTCGATGAACGCCTCGGCGGCGCTCTGGCCCGAACCGATCACGGCAATGCGCATCGGCTTGCCGGCGGCGCACGGCAACTTGTTCAGGCTGCTCAGGTACTGGGAGTGATGGAATACTCGAGGGTCGTCCTTGAAGGCGCCGAACTTTTCCGGGATTTTCGGCGTGCCGCCGCTGCCGACCACCACCGAACGGGTGCGGCGGCTGTATTCGCGGCCTTGGGCGTCGCGCGAGACCAGGCGCAGGTGCTCGACCCGACCCGCGTGCACTGCCGGCTCGATGCGTAGCACTTCCTCGCCATATGCCGCCTGGGTGGCGAAGTGCTCGGCGGCCCAGCGCAGGTAGTCGTTGTACTCGAGCCGGCAGGGGTAGAAGGTGCCGAGGTTGATGAAATCGGCCAGGCGCTGCTTCTGGTGCAGGTAGTTGACGAAGCTGTAGGGGCTGGTGGGGTTGCGCAGCGACACCAGGTCCTTGAGGAACGAGATCTGCAGCTCGCTCTGGGTGGCCAGGGTTTCGCCGTGCCAGCGGTAGTCCTGTTGTTTGTCGATGAACAGCGCGTCAAGGGCATGGCCCTGGGACTCGGCGAGTTCTTCCAGGGCGATGGCCAGGGCCAGGTTGGAAGGGCCGAAGCCCACACCGATCAGGTCCTTGATGGTTTCCGGGTTTGCAGACTGGCTCATGGCTGCGGTTCCATAATGGTCGAATGTGGACGCTCGCCGGGAGGGACCGGCGCCTGCGCTTGTACATTGGGTGGAACGAGCCAAACGATGGGGAATTTACTGGTGGTTGACTGGCCACTTGCCACAGAGGGCTAAAGACCTGTGCCTGTCGGCCGATAGGCAGAACAAGCCAAGGACCCATTTGCAACATAGGGAGAAAGACATGACAGGTATTGCAGCAGTCAGCATCCGCACCACGGCCCAGGCGATGAGCGCAACCCAGGCCACCGACAGCCAGAATGCGCAAAAGACTGAAGAGAATGGGGCCGGCACTCAGGTCGACACGTCGAAAGTGACCGGTGGTGGCCAGGCTCAAGGTGCCCAGGGCAGCAGTGAGAGTTCGGAGCCTGCGCACATCAGGCAATTGCGCGAGATGATCAAGAAGCTACAGAAGCAATTGGCCGAGGAACAGAAGCAACTGGCCCAGTTGATGGCGCAGAAGATGGACGAAACGACCAAGCTGGCAGCCGTGACCGCCAAGCAGGCGAGTATCGCGACCATCAGTGGTGAAATCATGCAGGCCACCGCGCAGTTGCTCGAAGCACTGCAGAAGACCGGCGGCAGCAGCGCGGGCGGGATGGTCAGCACCACGGCCTGACAGCCTTGGGGCTGCTGTGCAGCCCATCGCCTGCAGGCCTGGTGCTATCCCTGTGGGAGCTGGCTTGCCGGCGATGGGGCCCGTGCAGGCGCCGTCATTTCCGGATCAGGTTATTCGGCCGCCAGCCGGCTCTTGTTCTGCCGCTCCGCCTTGTACTGCATGGCCACCGCCGGTGCCGGCTTGGCGGCACCGGTTTCCAGCCACTGGCGCATGCGGCTGGCATCGGCGAAGTGGGTGTACTTGCCAAAGGCATCGAGGATCACCATGGCCACCGGGCGGTTGTCCATGCGGGTCAGCAGCACCAGGCAGTGCCCGGCTTCATTGGTGAAACCGGTCTTGGTCAGCTTGATGTCCCAGTTGCTCTTGTTCACCAGGTGGTCGGTGTTGCGGAAGCCCAGGGTATAGTTGGGCTTGCGGAAGGCCACGGTCTTCTCGCGGGTGGTCGACAGTTCACTCAGCATCGGGTACTTGCGCGAGGCCATCAGCAGCTTGGCCAGGTCGCGGGCCGTGGATACGTTCTGCGTCGACAGGCCGGTCGGTTCGACGTAGCGGGTGTGCACCATGCCCAGGCTGCGGGCCTTGGCATTCATCGCCTTGATGAACGCCGGGTAGCCGCCGGGATAATGGTTGGCCAGGGTGTTGGCCGCACGGTTTTCCGATGACATCAGGGTAATCAGCAAGGTTTCGCGGCGGTCGAGCTGGCTGCCCAGGCGCACACGCGAATACACGCCTTTCATTTCCGGGTTGTTGGCAATGGTCATGGTGAGCATCTCACCCATGGGCTGTTTGGCATCCAGCACCACCATCGCCGTCATCAGTTTGGTCACCGAGGCAATCGGCACCACGCGGTCGGCGTGGCTCGAATAGAGCTCCTGGTTGGTGTTCAGGTCGATCAGCAGGGCACTGCCAGAGGCGAGATGCAGCTTGGACGGGTCACGTTGAACCTGGGCCGGGGGTTGTGCAGCAGCGGTCGACGGAAGGGTGGCAGTACCTGTGAGCAACAGCAGCAGGCTGAGGATGGACAGGGATGTTTTCACGTTGAGGCTCACTAAAAGTTGGTATGTCATTGGCTGTGCAAGGGTTTTCCCCCTAAAAACCGCTGCATTGTGGAGTATGGCCCAAACCCTGTCGAATGCCTTATGACTAAAGGGCGCAAGGTGAACGAAATTTAATCCTGTAGCCCATTTCGTAGGTGAAAAACACCACATCGCGCGTAGTCCAGCGCCATCCCGACGCAACCTGCGCTGGCGCGCAGGGCATCGGGAGGTCTTGCCGGCAGCCTGGGCTCAGGCATGGATCAGCGACAGTTCGCTGATGATACAGATCGAGCCATCATCGACCGGCGTGGTATCGGTGTAGTCCACCTGGTTATAGACTCCGCCGTGGAACTCGAATAGCCGCGAAGCCCAGGTGCTGTCGAACTGTAGATCGCCGGACGAACCGGTCATCCCGTTGCACTTGGCGGTAACGGTGACCACGCCTGCCGAGGTGGCGTGGATGCTCACCTCGAACTTCGCCCCCAGCGGTACCCCCTTGAGCACTGTCGAGTTAATCGGGTCAGTCTGGTTGTAGGTCCGCCGAAACCCCAGGGTGATGTCGCCCTTCTTCCAGAACACCTTCACCGGCGGGCTGTCGTCCCCGTAGACGTGCATCTGCGCGATGACCACCTTCTGCGCCCAGTTGACTTTGGTCAGCGTCATTTCCTGGCGGTTCCAGTGATTCTGCGCGCTGCCCAGGGGCCAGTATTGCGGCTCTGACCACTCGCAGCGGGTCCTGTGGGTGCTTTTGCTCGAAGCGCCTTTGGTGGGGGCAAACAACTGAATCGAACCATCGCTGAGCACTGACACGTAGGTTGGGTATTGAGCAATCGCTTCGGTGCCGGTGACTTCGATCGCTACGGGGTTGATCGACGATTCGGCTACCGGAATGGCGAGGGTGAGGTTGCTGATATCTACGCTCATGGGGGAACTCCTGAATAAAGATTACGGTTTGTGCAGCAGCACAGCGGCGGCTGCTGGAGGAAATTTAGCCTCACGCTAAATATCAGTCAATAGCCTGTAGCTAAATTTATTTCGCTTGGCGACAAATTACCTGGTGGCGAAAATTTTCCGCAGCGGGGCTTTACGCTTGATTTGGCGGTGAGATAAGCTTTCCTTGAATACTGTACGAATATACAGCTGTCAGGATAGGAATATGTCTAAGCACATCAAGTCGACGCCCCATACATGCCAGGAGATGACCGGAATAGAGCGGCTGAGCTTGCGCGTGTCAGCGATGATCAACCACCCGCTCGCGCAGACGCAGCGCTGGGTGACGGTGCATCGCCTGGATACCGACGGTGATGCTGAGTGGGAGGAGGTGATGGGCCTGCTGGCCGAGACGCCCGAGTTGCAGCTGACCTTCAACGACGACGCGAGTGTGACGGTGCGCTGGGAGCGCAGTAGCGTGGAGGACCGCGACGATTTTATCGTCGAGCAGGACAGCGAACAGCAGGTTGAGGAGGCGGCACCTTTCTGAGCATCAGAAAAAGCCCGCCGGGTTGGCGGGCTTCGCTTTACACAAGGTGCGCATTCCATACCAGCAGCACCCTGGCCTGGATGTAGGTCTCTTCCCGGCGAATCATGCGGTCCTTGTGCCGTGAGTTGTCGGAAATCATCTCGAAATGGTCTTCGTCAGCGATCTGCAGCCGCTTGATGTAGATGTGGTCACCCCAGGAGAAGAAGTAGATACCATCGCCGACGAACTCGCGGATGCTGACGTCCACGATCAGTGGGTCGCGATGCTTGATGGTCGGTTCCATCGACTGGCCCCAGCCGGTCACCATCTTCAGGTGGTGGTGCTCGCTGAACTCCACGCCCAGCTCGCGCAGGTGGCTGGGGCTGACGCGAACATCCTTGAACATCTCGGGGTAGTCGTGGGGGATCTGCCCGCCGCCCATGGCTGCCCGGACGTCATAATGGGCAATCCACACTTCGTCGCCCACCAGGCCAGGCCGAACAAGTTCAGCCTTCACCAGCGTCGAGTCTGTCGGCTCTTCGGCGGCGGCCAATAGCCTTTGCCGGGTTTCTTCGGGGATGCCTCTGCCGCTTCTGGCAAGCATTTGCTTGACCAGGTCGGCCGCGGAAAGCTTGCTGTCGCCAGCCTCGACTGGCGCCTGCGTCTGGTCGCCCGCTGCCATTGCGTCGAACCAGCCCCGCGGCAATCCTTCGATGCCCTCGATTCTGCGGGCCACGTCGTCGCCCAGGTTCTTCGCGGTCTTGTCCGAAAGGATCTGGCTCAGGTGCGCAGGCGCCATCCCCCAGCGCTCTGCGCAGGATCCCTTTCTCTGGCTACCGATCAGCTTGATCAGGTTGTGCTTGCGAATTTCGTAGATGTCCATGAGGCGAAGCATGCCAGTGTTTAGCTTACTGCTAAATGTGCGCAAAGCTAAATTGCTCTTGCCATTGAATTAGCTTAAGGCTAAATTAATTGTGTAAACAAGGAAAGCCCCCGAGAAGCCATTCTCCAGGGCTTACGACATCACCATCCGTAATGAGGTTTTCATGGATCCGACTGACCTCGGCCCGGGCACCGTTACCTGGCTGGGCGGAACGGGCACGGTGTTGCTGGGCGCATTCCTCTGGCTGCGCAAGTGGCTGTCCAGGGATGCGGCCGACCGTGCGATGGACTCCGCTGATATTGGCGTGGTCCGGCGCCTGAACGAACTGCTCGATATCGAGCGCGACGCCCGAAGAGAAGCGCAGGCCAGGGCCGATCAGCTCGCCAAAGAGCGCAATGAGCTGGTGGTAACCGTAGGGCGGCTGGAAGGCAAGATCGAAGCGCTGACCAGTCGGGTCGGCCATCCCGCCCGCCAGGTCACTGCCCAGGGCGAGGGGATCGCCCGCCCCGGCGGCAAGCTTGATGGATGACGCAAGCGGCAGGGCCATGGTGTTCAATGCCCATGCAGGCGGGCTTTTTCTGTGTGGAGACAATATGGCTCGTCGGGAGATGGGCTCAAGGCTACCAGGTGTCTGTCTCTGGTTTTCAGGTGATGCGTAGATCGAGCGCCGGCATCACGCAAACCATGCCAGGCATAAAAAAAGACCCGCCAGGTAGGCGGGCCAGAAGGGCGTAGGGAGCAACGCACAACAAATACGGGTCAGGCGACCAGGGTGCCTGGCTGCAACTGTTCGACCAGGGCCTGGGCCGAGGAGAGGGTCGGCATCGGGCCGCTTACGGCTTCGCCGTTGCGCACCAGATACCAGCACGCCAGCAACCCCTGCTCACGCAGTGGGAGGGGGACGGCACTGCCGACAACGGACATGATCTGGATAGTGGCCATGTGGACCTCCTGTAAAACATGGCCCTACCTTACGCAGCAGCCGGGGCGGTTTGAAATTAACTTCCTCGATAGTGGTCATTGGTTCCATCAACACTTACCAGCGCGGCGGGCCGTAGTACACCGGCGGCGGGCCATAGTAGGTGCGGTAGCCCGGGGGCGGTGGCGCTGGTGCGTAGTACGGCTGGTAGTACACCGGCGGTGGCGGTGGTTGCACGTACACCGGCGGCGCGTAATAGACTGGCTGGCGCTCGACGTACACGGTACGGTCCCGCCCGCCATACACCGTCGCCCCGACCACGGCGCCAACCACCGCCGCACCCAGCAGCGGGCCCGGGCCATACCAACCACCACCATGGCCATGGCCGCCGTGGGCGACAGCGGACCCGCTGATGGCCAGGGCACCGACCAGCAGGGTGATTCCGGGAATGTGACGGTTCATAAAGCAACCCTCGCAAGAACACCCCAAGTGTGGGGTCCTATTACTATGACTCCACTCTCCGTCAGCTGAGCACAGGGGAACGGTAAAGGTTGTGTAAGGGACGACCAGTGGTTGCCTCTGTTACGCTGCACAAACGTTTCAGTTATGACAAAGGAGCAGGTTATGTCGATAACTCCCAGCAGAGATACCGTGCTGTGCATCTCCCTGGCCGGCCGCCCTGGCACCTTCGGGGTGCGGTTCCACAACCACCTGTACCAGCAGTTGCGCCTGGCCTTCTACTACAAGGCCATGCGCACCGATGACCTGCCGGCGGCGGTGGCGGGTATCCGCGCTTTGGGTATCCGCGGTTGCGGGGTGTCGATGCCGTACAAGGAAGCCTGCATGGCGCTGGTCGACGAGATCGATCCGTCGGCGGCGGCCATCGAGTCGGTCAATACCCTGGTCAATACCAATGGCCACCTGAAGGCCTACAACACCGATTACCTGGCCGTGCGCCAGTTGCTGGAACAGCACAAAGTCGCCCCGTCCACGGCGTTTGCCTTGCGCGGCAGTGGTGGCATGGCCAAGGCCGTGGCCAGTGCCCTGCGCGATGCCGGGTTCGCCGATGGCATCATTGTTGCGCGTAATGAGCAGGCCGGGCGGCAGCTGGCGGATGTATGCGGTTATCGCTGGGCGGCGGAGCTGGGGGATCGGTGCCCACCCATGCTGGTGAACGTGACGCCGATCGGCATGGCGGGCGGGCCGGAGGCCGAGGAGCTGGCGTTTTCCGAGAACGCCATCGCCGCGGCGGAGCGGGTGTTCGATGTGGTGGCGATGCCGGCGCGCACGCCGTTGATCCAGCGGGCGCAGGCGTTGGGCAAGCCGGTGATCACCGGGCTGGAGGTGATTGCGCTGCAGGCGCTGGAGCAGTTCGTGCTATACACCGGGGTGAGACCCACCCAGGCGCAGGTGGAGGCGGCGGTGGCGTACGCCCGGGATATCTGATTATTCCTGTGTCGGCCCTTTCGCGGGTAAACCCGCTCCCACAGGGATAGCGCTGGCATTTAGCGGCGGCGCTATCCCTGTGGAGCGGGTTTACCGGCGAAGAGGCCGGCACAGGCGTATTAACAAGGTCAGAACACCTTGTGCCCTTCATCCAGCTGCTGGTCGACCAGCGCCCGGCCATGGGCCAGCGACACATGCTGCGCATTCTCCAGATCGGAGAAGAACTTCATCGGCATCGACATGCGCTTGCTGGTGTGCCCGTCGGGGTCGGTGATCAGGCAGCCGACGGCATAGGGCAGGGGGGAGTCCGGGTGGGGCATCACGCTGGCGGTGATGGTGTGCTTGCGGTATTCACAGTGAAGAGATTGCATCGTCCTTACCTCGCTGTGGCATGTGAAGCAGTTACCTTCATATACCACAGCAAGGGGCCGGGAGTTCCCGGCCCGACGAGCGCGCGGGGATGAACGCCTAGCCTCTGAGTTCGGTCGGCTGGATGACTTCGACCCAGTAACCGTCAGGGTCCTTGATGAAGGCCAGGTGGTTCATGCGCCCGTCCTGCAGGCGTTTCTGGAAGGGCACGTCCAGTGCCTCGAAGCGCGCGCAGGCGGCGCGTACGTCTGGTACCGAGACGCAGATGTGGCCAAAACCGCGCGGGTCGGTGTTGCCATTGTGGTAGGCGAACGCGGCATCGTTTTCGGTGCCGTGGTTGTGGGTCAGCTCCAGCACACCGGGGATCGATTTCATCCACTGGTGGCGTTCGTTGTCATCGGCGGGGATCTGCGCCGGGTCGACCAAGGCCAGGAAGTACAGGCTGAAGGCAGCTTCGGGGAAGTCGCGCTTGTCCACCAGGCGGAAGCCCAGTACGCGGGTGTAGAAGTCCAGGGACTTCTCGATATCCTTGACCCGCAGCATGGTGTGGTTGAAGACGAACTGGGCGGTGGCGGCGTCCGGTTGGGCGGTGACGCCAGGCAGGGTTTGCAGATCGTGCAGGCTCATGGGAACTCCTGAGACGAGGCCGGGCGCAGGGCGCCGGCAAAACAGACAGGCTGGCCATGATACGGCAGTGCGCCGATTGCGCAAATGAAAGCGCCCTGCACGAGGCAGGGCGCTGGAATTAGAGGCCCGCATGTGCGGGCGCGTGATGGGGTCGCTAGTCCTTTAGCTGTCTCGATACTGAGCCAGCCCTTGTGAAAAAAGTGTGAAGTGCGTGTGGACGTTTCATCAGCGTACCCAGCTTTCTACGGTGGCGGCTCCGTACTGTTCTTTCCAGGCCTTGAGGCCGCGGTGGTTGCCGCCTTTGGTTTCGATCCGCTCGCCGGTGTGCGGGTTGGTGTAAACCTTCACCACGCGCGGGCGCCGCTGTTGCTTGGGTGCTGCACTGGGAACCCGGGCCACGGCCTTCGGGTCGAGGATGGCGATGATATCGCGCAGGCTCTTGTCATAGCTTTTCATCAGGCCGACTAGTTTCTGCTCGAATTCGATTTCGCGTTTGAGGCCGGCATCCTTTTTCAACGCTTCCAGTTGTGCCATCTGTTCCTGAAGCGCTTTTTCGGCAGCACGAAACTCTGCAAGTCTGGACACTGTAATCACTCCTGTACGTCGGTCGTGGCAGGGCGTGACGAACATTGAAGAAGAATAAAAACGCCGGCCACGCAGGTGGGTTCTGCTGTTCGCTGATATCGAGTGTAGTCATTCGTGGGTACTGGGTAAACTGCAAACTTTTTGTAAGTAAGCCGGGAACTTTCCTAGTTTTGCGTGCGGTATTTCCCGGGTTTTCCGCAGTTGCCTTGTGGCGTGCTTAGACCATGGTCCAATGGCCCGTTCCAGAGCCTTTGCACGATAATCATCAGATGATGGCCGGCTATTGTTCGGTCCCCTCGCAGTACCGTGGCCAGCACGTGCCACAGGTTGTTTACCCGCCTTGATTCTGGATGTTTTCTCGCATGTTTGCCCCTTTCCCCCTCGCCCCCGGGCGTCGTGTTGCCGGCCTGTTCCTGTTGTGTGCCGGCGTCAATGCCCAGGCCGCCGGTTTTCTTGAAGACAGCAGTGCCAAGGTCGAAGCACGCAATGTCTATTTCAACCGGGATTTTCGTGACGGCCACAGTAGTTCCAGCCAGGGTGCGTCCAAACGCGAAGAATGGGCACAAGGCTTCATCCTCAATGTGCAGTCGGGTTATACCCAGGGGCCGGTAGGTTTTGGCGTGGATGCGCTGGGCATGTTCGGCTTCAAACTTGACTCCAGCCCGGCGGACAGTAACAGCGGCCTGCTGCCGTCTTCCGGCCACGACCCGCGGCACTCGGCGGACCAGTACGCGAAGATGGGCCTGGCGGCCAAGGTCAAGGTTTCCAATACCGTGCTCAAGTACGGCTCGCTGATGCCGGACGTGCCGCTGCTCAAGTACAACGATGGCCGCCTGCTGCCGACCATGTTCCATGGTGCCATGCTAACTTCCGAAGAAGTGCGCGACCTGAAGTTCACCCTGGCCCGCCTGGACAAGTACACCGCACGGGACTCCACCGACCGCCAGGACATTCGCGTGCACTGCAAGAACAAGCGCTATGCCTGCGATATCGAGGCTGACCACTTTGACCTGGCCGGTGTCGATTACCGTTTCAACGAGCGGTTCAGTGCCCAGTACCAGGTGGCCAAGCTGGAGAACATCTACCGCCAGCACTTCCTCGGCCTGCTGGCCAGCCAGCCGTTGGCGGTGGGTAGCCTGTCGGCCGACCTGCGCTTGATCAAGAGCGATGACATCGGCAATGCCCGCGCCGGCGAAATCGACCATCGCGCGTTCAGCGGCATGCTCGGCTACAGCCTGGGTGGCCACAAGCTCAGTGCCGGCTGGCAGCGCATGTATGGCGACAGTGCCATGCCATACCTGGATGGCAGCAACCCGTACCTGGTCAACTATGCCCAGGTCAACGACTTCGCCGCCGCCCAGGAACGCTCCTGGCAGGTGCGTTATGACTATGACTTCAAGGCCCTGGGTGTGCCCGGCCTGACCTTCTTCACCCGTTACATCAACGGTGACAATATCAAGGTGCCGGGCAGCACCGCCGAAGGCAAAGAGTGGGAACGCGACACCGAGTTCAAGTACCAGGTGCAAAGTGGCACGTTCAAGGACGTCAGCGTGCGCCTGCGTAACTCCACTTACCGCAGCAATTATGAAAAATGGGCGCGTGACATGGACGAGACGCGAGTCATTGTCAGCTACAACTTCTCCATCTTCTAACGGGTCGCTTTGCCAAATACCGGCAGCCACCTGACAATGGCTGCAGGGTCCCGCAAAGGGCAGGGCAATGAAAGAGCTGTTGTTGATCGGTATCGGCCCGGGTGACCCGCGCCAGGTCACCTATGAGGCGGTCGATGCGCTGCGCCAGGCCAGCGTGGTCTTCGTGCTCGACAAAGGCAGCGACAAGGACGAGTTGGTGCGCCTGCGCAAGGCCATCCTGCAACGTTACCGGCCCGAGGGCGGCTACCGCCTGGTGCAGGTGGTCGACCCTGCACGCAATGGCCAGGCGGATGACTACCTGGGTGCAGTGCAGGACTGGCACCACCAGCGTGCGGCGCTGTATGCCCAACTGATCGAGCAGGAGATTGGCGTTGGGGAAACCGGTGCCTTTCTGTTGTGGGGCGAGCCGACTCTCTACGACAGTACACTGCGCATTCTTGACTTGGTCCGTGAGCGCGGTGTGGCGCTGCGGCTGCAGGTAATTCCAGGCATCAGCAGCGTGCAGGCGTTGGCGGCACGTCATCAGCTGCCGCTCAACCGAATCGGTGAGCCATTGACCGTGTTGCCCGGGCGGCGTCTGGCCGGGCAGGGGCAGATCGACAATGTGCTGGTGATGCTCGACGGGCAGTGTGCGTTTGCCCGGCTCGATGACCCGGCGTTGATGATCTACTGGGGCGCGTACCTGGGGACCGAGGATGAGGTGTTGATTGCCGGGCCGTTGCAGGCGGTGAAGGCGCGGATACTGGAAGTACGAGAGCGGGAACGGGGGCGCAAGGGGTGGATCATGGATACCTATCTGTTGCGCAGGGAACTGTGAGGTGCTTTGCCTGTACCGGCCTCTTCGCGGGTAAACCCGCTCCCACAGGTACAGCGCCAGGTTCGAGGCCGTGCGGTCCCTGTGGGAGCGGGGTCACCCGCGAAGCAGGCAACACCGGTCTCAGGCCGGCCCCAGAATGGCCTGCACCTTTTCCCGCAACTGCTCAATGCTGAACGGCTTGCCGATCAGCTGCATGCCCTCCGGCACATCGAAACTCTCGGCATAGCCACTGGCGAACAGCACCGGCAACTGCGGCCGCAGTTCGCGCGCCTTGGCTGCCAACTCTTCGCCGCGCATGTCTGGCAGCCCCACATCGGTCATCATCAGCGCCAGCTGCTGCTCCGGGTCCTGGAGAATGCTCAGCGCCGCGTTGGCATGCTCCGCCTCGATGACCGTGTAGCCCAGCTCGTCGAGCACTTCGACCATCAGCATGCGTACGATGTCGTCGTCTTCGACTACCAGAAGGTGCATGGTTCGGATCCTGTGCAAATGAATGTCTTTAATCTGTGCACCGGACGGCAGCAGAAGTTCCCGAGAATACCGGGCCCTGCAATCAGATGGAACGATCGGCCTACGCTGCCTTCAAATACTGGCTAAATGCCCTGCCAGACCTGGCAAAGCTGGTTAGACTCGCTTAACAGGACGGCACAGTGGCAGATAACGACAACGACTGATCCGCCACACCTTTCAATGGACTTTTCTAGCTCGGGCGTTCTCACATGATGCAAGCAGCCTCGATGGACCAGCGAAGCTTCCGCAAGCTGTTGAGCCGCAACGTCGGCCTACCTCTGGGGGTGGGCCTGCTGGGGGCCGTGGCCTTCGTCGCGGTGATCAACTACCTGCTTTCGGCCATGCAGTGGGTCGAGCACACCGACCAGGTGATCGGCAATGCCAACGAAACGGTCAAGCTGTCGATCGACATGGAAACCGGCATGCGTGGCTTCCTTCTCACCGGCGAAGAGCGTTTCCTCGACCCCTACGAGGTGGCCAAGCCGCGCATCCTTGGCAGCCTGCAGAGCTTGCGCGGGATGGTCGGCGACAACCCGCAACAGGTCGAGCGCATCGACCGGCTGATCGCCCTGCAGCAGGCCTGGAACGCCTTCGCCAACGAGATGATCGCCCTGCGCCGCAGCCAGGGTGAATACCGCGCTTCGATCGGCAGCGGCCGCGGCAAGCGCCTGACCGATGAGATCCGCAAGGAGTTCGACGGCCTGATCGGCAGCGAACAACAGCTGCGCATGGCGCGCAACGAAAAGGTCAGCCGTGTCACGGTCACGGTCATATCGTCCTTTGTACTATTCATTGTCGGCCTCAGCGCCTTGCTGGCCTACCTCGGGCGGCGCGACCTGCTGGCGCTGTCGGCGACCTATGACGAAAACATCAAGGCCCAGCAGCGCTCGGCCGAGCGCCTGGAGCACCAGGCCTGGCTGCGCAATGAGCAGACCCAACTGGCCGAACAGGTGCTGGGCCAACTGACCCTGCCCATGCTCGGTGACAACATCCTGCGTTTCTTCGCCGGGCATTTGGGCTGCGTAGTGGGCGCGTTGTACGTGCGTGACGAGCATGGCCGTCTGGTGCGTGTGGCCGGCTATGGCCTGAATGCCGAGGAGCAGGCCCGCGAGCAGGTGCTGGGTGATCACGAGGGCCTGCTGGCCCAGGCCGTGCGCGAAGCGCGGCTACTGCGCCTGGAAGACTTGCCCGAAGACTATTTTTACCTCAGTTCCGGCCTGGGCCGGGGCCTGCCGCGCAGTGCCCTGCTGATGCCGACGCGCAACGACGGGCAGATCAACGGCGTGCTGGAGCTGGGCTTCCTGCGGCCGTTGCAGGCGCGTGACGAGGAGCTGCTGCAGCGGCTCAGTGACAACCTCGGCATCTCCATCGAAAGTGCCCGCTACCGCCAGCGCCTGCAGGACGTGCTGGCCGAGACCCAGCAACTGAACGAAGAGCTGCAGGTGCAGCAGGAAGAGCTGAAAACTGCCAACGAAGAGCTCGAAGAGCAATCCCGCGTGCTCAAGGAGTCCCAGGCCCACCTGGAAACCCAGCAGGCGGAGCTGGAGCAGACCAACGAACAGCTGTCCGAGCGCACCGAAGCGCTGGACCGCAAGAATGACGAACTGCTCCAGGCCCAGGACGAGCTGCAGGCGCGCGCCGAGGAACTGCAGCGGTCGAGCAAGTACAAGTCCGAGTTCCTCGCCAACATGTCCCACGAGCTGCGCACGCCGCTGAACAGCTCGCTGATCCTGGCCAAGCTGCTGGCGGAGAACGGCGAGGGCAACCTCAGCGCCGAGCAGGTCAAGTTCGCCGAATCCATCTACTCGGCCGGCAACGATCTGCTCAACCTGATCAATGACATTCTCGATATCGCCAAGGTGGAGGCCGGCAAGCTCGAAGTGCGCCCCGAAACCACCCAGGTGGAGCGCCTGGTCGAAGGCCTGCGCGGCATGTTCGAGCCATTGGCCGGGCACAAGGGCCTGGCCTTCGAGGTGACTGCCGAGGCGCAGGTCCCGGCCACTCTGTTCACCGACCGCCAGCGCCTGGAGCAGATCCTCAAGAACCTGCTGTCCAACGCCATCAAGTTCACCGAGCGCGGCCAGGTCAGCCTGAACATCGGTTACCAGCCTGGCACCGGTATCGTCTTTGCCGTGCGCGATACCGGCATCGGCATCGCCGCCGATCAGCAGCAGGCGATCTTCGGCGCCTTCCACCAGGTCGATGGCACCAGCAACCGCCGTTATGGCGGCACCGGCCTGGGCCTGTCCATTTCCCGCGACCTGGCGCACCTGCTGGGCGGGCAGATCAGCGTCGACAGCAGCCCCGGCCAGGGCAGCGTGTTCAGCCTGATCCTGCCGGAGCACTATGAGCGCGTGGCGCAGGATATCGAGCCGCTCAGCCTGCGCCCGGCGGTCGATAGCCTGCCACCCGCGCCGCAGGCAGCGGTGGCAGTGGCGCCGAAGCGCCCGACAGCGGCGTTCGCCGACGACCGTGAACGCGCGCCGTTCGACAACCGCTGCATCCTGGTGATCGAGGACGAACCGAACTTCGCCCGCATCCTCTTCGACCTGGCCCACGAGCTGGGTTACAGCTGCCTGGTGGCGCAGTGCGCCGACGAGGGCTTCGAGCTGGCCGCCCAGTACATCCCCGATGCCATCCTGCTGGACATGCGCCTGCCCGACCATTCCGGCCTGACCGTGCTGCAACGCCTGAAGGAACAGGCTGGCACCCGGCACATCCCGGTGCATATCATTTCCGTGGAAGACCGGGTCGAGGCTGCCATGCACCTGGGCGCCGTCGGCTACGCGGTCAAGCCCACCAGCCGTGAACAACTCAAGGAAGTGTTCGCCCGCCTGGAGGCCAAGCTGACCCAAAAGCTCAAGCACATCCTGCTGGTGGAGGACGACGACCTGCAGCGCGAGAGCATTGCCCGCCTGATTGGCGACGACGATGTTGAGATCACCGCCGTGGCCATGGCCCAGGATGCCCTGGCGTTGCTGCGCGAGAACATCTACGACTGCATGATCATCGACCTCAAGCTGCCGGACATGCTCGGCAACGAGCTGCTCAAGTGCATGACCGCCGAGGACATCCGCGCCTTCCCGCCGGTGATCGTGTATACCGGGCGCAACCTGACCCGCGAAGAAGAGGCCGACCTGCTCAAGTACTCGCGCTCGATCATCATCAAGGGCGCCCGCTCGCCGGAGCGCCTGCTCGACGAAGTGACGCTGTTCCTGCACAAGGTCGAGTCGCAGCTGTCCAACGAACGCCAGCGCATGCTCAAGACCGCGCGCAGCCGCGACAAGGTATTCGAAGGCCGCAAGGTGCTGCTGGTGGATGATGACGTGCGCAACATTTTCGCCCTGACCAGCGCGCTGGAGCACAAGGGCGCGATCGTCGAAATCGGCCGCAACGGCCGCGAGGCCATCGAGCGCCTGGAGCAGCATGACGACATCGATTTGGTGCTGATGGATGTGATGATGCCGGAGATGGACGGCTTCGAGGCCACCCGGCTGATCCGCCAGCAACCGCGCTGGCGCAAGCTGCCGATCATTGCCGTGACCGCCAAGGCGATGAAGGATGACCAGCAGCGTTGCCTGCAGGCCGGCGCCAACGATTACCTGGCCAAGCCGATCGACCTGGACCGCTTGTTCTCGCTGATCCGTGTGTGGCTGCCGCAACTGGAGCGAATTTGACTAGCGAACGTAACACCGATATCGAAATCCGCTTGCTGATCGAGGCCATCTACCTCAAGTACAGCTACGATTTCCGCAACTATTCCGGCGCGTCGATCAAGCGCCGGATCCTGCATGCGCTGCGCCAGTTCGACTGCCTGACGGTGTCGGCGTTGCAGGAACGCGTGTTGCGTGACCCCGGCATGTTCATGCAGTTGCTGCAGTACCTGACGATCCCGGTCAGCCAGATGTTCCGCGACCCGGGGCACTACGTGGCGCTGCGCAACGAGGTGGTGCCGCTGCTGCGTACCTGGCCGTCGATCAAGGTGTGGATTGCCGGCTGCAGCACGGGCGAGGAGGTGTATTCGATGGCCATCCTGCTGCGCGAGGAGGGCCTGCTGGAACGCACCATCATCTATGCCACCGACATCAACCCGCATTCGCTGGACAAGGCCAAGCAGGGCATCTACTCGATGCAGAGCATGCGCGAGTACGCCGAAAACTATCGCATCGCCGGTGGCCGGCGGGACTTTGCCGAGTACTACACGGCGGCCTACGGCAACGCCATCATGGACAGCACCCTGCGCGACAACGTGACCTTCGCCGACCACAGCCTGGCCACCGACAGCGTGTTTTCCGAAACCCAGCTGGTGTCGTGCCGCAACGTGCTCATCTACTTCAACAAGGCACTGCAGGACCGCGCCCTGGGCCTGTTCCATGAGTCCCTGTGCCACCGCGGCTTCCTGGTGCTGGGTAGCAAGGAATCGGTGGACTTTTCCGCCTACAGCGAGCGTTTCGAGCCGCTGGTCAAGCCCGAACGGATCTACCGCAAAGCATGAACGGCGTGCATGCGGTGGTGATCGGCGCCTCGGCGGGTGGCGTGACGGCGCTGTTCAGCGTGCTGGGCGGGTTGCCGGCCGGCTTCGCCATCCCGGTGGTATGCGTGCTGCACCTGCCGGATGAGCGCCACAGCCAGCTGGCCGAGGTGTTGCAGCGCCGCCTGCAGCGGCCAGTGTGCGAGGCCCGTGACAAGCAGCCGCTGCGCGCCGGGCAGATCTACGTGGCCGGGCCGGGTTACCACCTGTCGGTGGAGCGTGACCTGACCCTGTCGCTGAGCCAGGAGCCGCCGGTGCATTTTTCCCGACCGGCGATCGATTACCTGTTCATGTCGGCGGCCGATGCCTACGGTGCCGGTCTGCTGGGCATGCTGCTCACCGGTGCCAATCAGGATGGTGCCGAAGGCCTGGCCTATATCAAGCACAATGGGGGCCGGACCGTGGTCCAGGACCCTTGTGACGCACAGGTGGCGCTGATGCCGGAGGCCGCCCTGGCCCTGCATCAGCCCGACCATATTCTTTCTCTGAGTGGCATCGAGCGATTGCTCGCCGCCCTGGAATCCAGCGCATGCCAAGCCACACCATCGCCAAACTGCTGATCGTCGACGACCTGCCAGAAAACCTGCTGGCCCTCGACGCCCTGATCCAGGGCGAAGACCGCGAGGTGCACCAGGCCCAGTCGGCCGAGGCAGCGTTGTCGCTGTTGCTCGAGCACGAGTTCGCCCTGGCCATCCTCGACGTGCAGATGCCGGGCATGAACGGTTTCGAGCTGGCCGAGCTGATGCGCGGCACGGAAAAGACCCGCAACATCCCCATCGTGTTCGTCACCGCCGCCGGGCGCGAGATGAACTACGCGTTCAAGGGTTATGAAAGCGGCGCGGTGGACTTTCTGCACAAGCCGCTCGACACCCTGGCGGTGAAAAGCAAGGTGTCGGTGTTCGTCGACCTGTACTGCCAGCGCAAGGTGCTCGACCGCCAGTTGCAGGCCCTGGAGCGCAGCCGCCAGGAGCAGGAACTGCTGCTGGCCCAGCTGCAAACGGTACGGGGTGAACTGGAGCATGCCGTGCGCATGCGTGATGACTTCATGTCGATCGTGTCCCACGAGGTGCGCACTCCGCTCAATGGCCTGATCCTGGAAACCCAGCTGCGCAAGCTGCACCTGGCGCGCGGCAACTTCGCCGCCTTCAGCGGCGACAAACTGCAGGCCATGGTCGAGCGCGACGAGCGGCAGATCAACAGCCTGATCCGCCTGGTCGAAGACATGCTCGATGTGTCGCGCATCCGTACCGGCAAACTGTCGCTGCGGCCGAAGGCGTTCGACCTTGGCCAGTTGGTGCGTGGCCTGGTGGATAGCTTTGCTGCCCAGGCCACAGCATTGGGCACCCATATCGAGTTGCAACGCTGCGAGCCGCTGCAGGGTGAGTGGGACGAATTTCGCATTGAGCAGGTGCTGGCCAACCTGTTGTCCAATGCCTTGCGTTATGGTGAGCGCAAACCGGTGCAGGTGCGGGTGTTCGAGCAGGATGGCCTGGCGTGCGTGCAGGTGCAGGACCACGGCATCGGCATCAGCGTGGCCAACCAGCAGCGCATCTTCCAGCAGTTCGAGCGGGTCGCCACCCAGCGTGCCATTGGTGGGTTGGGCCTTGGGCTCTACATATCGGAACAGATCGTCCAGGCCCACGGCGGGCGCATACTGGTCGAGAGTGAAGAGGGTAAAGGCGCCAACTTCACCTTGCAATTGCCACTGGCAACCTGCGAACAACAAAACGACCAGCTACGGGCAACCTCTGCCTGAGCCTGGGGTCTGATGGCCAGCTGCATGTATTTCAAGGCGTTGACATGAGTGAAGATGCACAAGATGTGGTTCTGGTGGTCGAGGACGAACCGGCGATTCGCATGATTCTGCGTGATTACCTGGCAGGTGAGGGCTACCACGTGCTGCTGGCCGAGGATGGCGAGCAAGCGTTCGCGATCCTGGCGAGCAAGCCGCACCTTGACCTGATGGTGACGGACTTCCGCTTGCCGGGCGGGATTTCCGGGGTGGAGATTGCCGAACCGGCGGTGAAGTTGCGACCGGACCTGAAGGTGATTTTCATCAGCGGCTATCCGGCGGAGATTCTCGAATCAGGCAGCCCGATCACCCGCAGGGCACCGATCCTGGCCAAGCCGTTCGACCTGGATACCTTGCACGAGCAGATCCAGTCGCTGCTGCGCTAGCCTGCGCAGGCCCTTTCGCGGGTACTGTGCAAACCTTGAACATTGCACCGTACCTGTGGGAGCGGGTTTACCCGCGAAGAGGCCGCAACAGGCTAGCGCAGGGTCCGCTCCAGTCCACCCACCAGCATGCTTTCCATCAACCCCAGCCCCTGTTCTTCGGGCAAGGCCTGCAACAACCCCGGCAACTGGTTCAGCAGCGTCGCCACCACATGCGCCGTGGCCACCAGAGCCTGCCCCTGCAACTTCGCCTGCGGTGCGATCAACCTCAGCAACCCCGCCTCATAGCGCTTGCGCAACAAGGCCAGGCGCGCCTGCTGGTCGTCGTTCAGGCAACAGAAGTCCCGCTCCGCCAGGCGAAACTGCATTGGCCGCTCGGCATGCAGCTGCCAGTGCGCGGCAATCAGGCAGCTCAACGCCGACGCCCCGCGAGCCATGGCCCGACGCCCCTGGTCCAGGGTGGCCTGCAACTCCTCGTACAACTCCTCGATCAGGTCGTACAACAAGTCCTGCTTGCTGGGAAAGTGATGGTACAGCGAGCCTGCGGTAAGCCCCACATGGGCCGCCAGCTCGCGCATGCTGACCTGGCCAAAACCCTTTTCGGCAAACAGCGCCATGGCCCGGTCACGTCGCTCTTCAAAGTTGGCACAGCGCATCGCGGCATTGACCGGGGGCATGGCGTTCGCTCCTCAGTAGGTGAAGAAGCCGCGGCCGCTCTTGCGCCCCAGCCAACCGGCCGCGACCATTTCCTTGAGCAACGGGGCAGGGCGGTACTTGCTGTCGCCGAAGCCTTCATGGAAGGCCTCCATGATCGCCAGCAGGGTGTCCAGGCCGATCAGGTCGGCCAGGGCCAGTGGGCCGATCGGCTGGTTGCAGCCCAGGCGCATGCCGGTGTCGATGTCCTCGGCACTGGCCAGGCCCTCCTGGCGCACGAAGATCGCTTCGTTGATCATCGGCACCAGGATGCGGTTGACCACGAAGCCCGGGCGGTTGCCGGCGGTGATCGGGGTCTTGCCGACCTTTTCGGTCACCACCAGCGCCTGGGCGTAGGTGCTGTCGCTGGTCTGCAAGCCGCGAATGATCTCGACCAGCGCCATCATCGGCACCGGGTTGAAGAAATGCACGCCAATGAAACGCTCGGGGTGCTCGATGCTGGCGGCCAGCTGGGTGACCGACAGCGACGAGGTGTTGGTGGCGATCAGGCAGTCGCCGGCGACGTTGGCGGCCACCTGCTGCAGGATGCGCTGCTTGAGCTGCAGGTTCTCGGTGGCAGCCTCGATCACCAGTTGCGCGCCGCTCAGCCGGGTGTAGTCGGTGCTGGTGCGAATGCGCGTGCGGGCGGCTGCCGCCTTGTCGGCGTCGAGGGTGCCTTTGCTGACCTGGCGCTCGAGGTTCTTGCTCAAGGTGGCCACGCCGCGCTCCAGCGCAGCGTCGGAAACGTCCACCAGCAGCACCTGGTAGCCGGCTACCGCACACACCTGGGCAATGCCGTTGCCCATGGTGCCGGCACCGATCACGGCAATCTGTTCAATGTTCATGTGTCAGGTTCCCTCAGACGCGCTCGAAGATCACGGCGATGCCTTGGCCACCGCCGATGCACATGGTGGCCAGGGCGTAGCGGCCCTGGATGCGCTGCAGCTCATGGATGGCCTTGGTGGCGATGATCGCGCCGGTGGCTCCCACCGGGTGGCCGAGGGAAATGCCCGAGCCATTGGGGTTGACCTTTTCCGGGTCGAAGCCCAGTTCGCGGGCCACGGCGCAGGCCTGGGCGGCGAAGGCTTCGTTGGACTCGATCACGTCCAGGTCCTGCACCTTCAGGCCGGTTTTCTCCAGCACCTTGCGGGTGGCCGGGATCGGGCCTAGGCCCATCAGTTCGGGCTCGACGCCGGCATGGGCGTAGCCGACCAGGCGTGCCAGCGGCTTCAGCCCCAGGCGGCGTACCGCATCACCACTGGCCAGCACCAGGCTGCCAGCGCCGTCGTTGATGCCACTGGCGTTGCCGGCGGTAACGGTGCCGTCTTTCTTGAACACGGTCTTCATCCCCGCCAGTTGCTCGGCGGTCACCTCGCCACGCACATGCTCGTCGGTGCTGAACTGCACGCTGCCCTTGCGGGTTTTCAGTTCCAGCGGAACGATCTGGCTGGCGAAGCGGCCCTCGGCAATGGCGCGAGCGGCGCGGCGTTGGCTGGTCAGGGCCAGTTCGTCCTGCATTTCGCGGGTAATGCCGTGCCTGGCCGCAACGTTCTCGGCAGTGATGCCCATATGGAAGTGTTCGAACGGGTCCTGCAGCACGCCGACGGTGTAGTCGATGCCTTGCAGGTCACCCATGCGTGCGCCCCAGCGTGCCTGCGGCAGCAGGTACGGGCCACGGCTCATGGATTCGGCGCCGGCCGCCACGGCCACGTCGGTGTCGCCCAGCAGCAGGCATTGCGCCGCCGAGACGATGGCCTGCAGGCCCGAGCCGCACAGGCGGTTGACGTTGAATGCCGGGGTCTCCTTGGGGATGCCGGCGTTCATTGCCGCTACGCGGGCCAGGTAAGCGTCACGCGGTTCGGTAGGGATCACCGTACCCATCACCAGGTGGCCGACTTGCTCGGCGGCCACGCCCGAGCGCTCGATGGCGGCACGGGTGATGGCGCTGGCCAGGTCGGCCAGTGGCAGATCCTTGAGGGAACCGCCAAAGCCACCAATGGCTGAACGGACGGCACTGACGACGTAGATTTCTGCGGCGCTCATAGGGGCTCCGATTGCGAAGGCATGGCGGGACGGGGCCAGGCTCTGCGAGAATGGCCGGTAATCCCGGAGTGGGACCGAGTCTAGGCAAAGGCTCTGTTGCAGCCTATGCCGGAACTGTTCAGACAACCTGGCACTTTTTGCCACTCAGCATAGACAGCGAAAACCGCCATGCGCGATAGCGATTCGGTCGCCGTGTACTTCCTCAATGCCATGCTCCATGCCCTGCGCGACTGCCCCGCCGAACGCGATGCGCAACTGCGTGCGGTGGACATCGACCCGCAACTGCTCGAGCAGCCCCAGGCCCGTGTACCGGCCAAGGCCTTCGCCCAGCTGTGGCTGGCGCTGATCCAGCGCCTGGACGACGAGTTCTTCCGCCTCGACAGCCACGGCATGCCGCCGGGCAGTTTCGCCCTGATCTGCCGGGGCCTGATCCTGGAGCCGAACCTGGAGAAAGCCTTGCGCCAGTGCATGGCTGGTTTCGGCCTGTTCCTGCGTGACTTGCGCGGCAGCCTGACGGTGCGTGGCGGGCGGGCGCTGATCAGCGTGCAGTCGAGCATTGCCGACCCGCTGACCCGGGTGTATGCCGAGGAAACCTACCTGGTGCTGATGATCGGCATGCTGTGCTGGCTGGCCGGGCGGCGGATCGCCATCGACCGCACCGAGCTGGCGGTGTCGCGCCCGGCTCAGGAGGACGACCTGCTGCTGTGGGGGCCGGACTTGCGCCTGGGCAGCGGGCGCACCGAGGTGGAGTTCGACAGCGGCTACCTGCGCCTGCCGGTGGTACAGGACCTGGCGGCCCTGAAAACCTTCCTGCGCAGCGCGCCGCAGGGGCTGGTGATTCGCTTTCGCAACCAGAACGGGCTGGTGGCCGAGGTGTACCGACACCTGCGGGCGCGGCGCTATGGGCAGTGGCCGACGCTGGCGGCGCTGGCGCAGCAGCAGCGGGTCAGTGCCAGTACTTTCCGCCGGCAGCTGGAGCGGGAGGGGCGTTCGTACCAGCAGATCAAGGATGAGGTACGCCGGGCAATGGCCTTCGAGCGGCTGCGCGAAGGGGAGTTGAGCATTGCCGAGATTGCCGAACAGACGGGATTCCAGGAACCCAGTGCGTTTCACCGGGCGTTCAAGAAGTGGACCGGGCAAAGCCCCGGAAGCTACCGGGCGCGGTTGGCCGGGCGTTGAGATGTTGCCAGTGCCGGCCTCTTCGCGGGTAAACCCGCTCTCACAGGTACAGCGCCACTTTCAGACTCTGTGAGATCCCTGTGGGAGCGGGTTTACCCGCGAAGAGGCCCGTAGGTGCTACCGGTCAATGATCAGGCCGGCACCATGGCAAACCCGACCCCGAAGCGGTTCCAGGCATTGATGGTGGCAATTGCCAAGGTCAGGTTGGCTACCTCGGCTGGCTCGAAGTGTTCCTGCAAGGCCGCATATTCCGCCTGCGGCGCGCCGTGCTCGGGCAGCCGGGTCAGGCTCTCCACCCAGGCCAGCGCAGCACGTTCGCGCGGGGTGAAGTAGGCGGTTTCCTGCCACACGCACAAGGTCTGCAGGCGTGCCTCGGTCTCACCGGCCTTGCGCGCATCGTTAGCGTGCAGGTTGACGCAGTAGGCGCAGCCGTTGATCTGCGAAGCTCGCAGGCGCACCAGTTCCAGCAGGGAATTCTCCAGGCCGCTCTTGGCCAGGGCCTGCTCCAGGCCGACCATGGCCTTGTAGGCCTCAGGGGCGTGTTTGGCCCATTCGATACGGTTGTGCATGGCTGTCTCCAAAGGGTGTGGGGTGGGATGGACGCTACTGTAGCGCCGCCCGTTGGCCTGCCCGATAGCCAATCACGCGCATAAGCGGGAGGCCAATCGGCCATTTGGCAGGCCACTGACAGGCATCCAATCTCTTCATTTCTGCCAGGCCGCCCAAGGCCGGATAATGACCAGGTCTTGCAATAGGAGAACCGATTCATGTCCGAAGAACGCTACATGCGCGAAGCGCTCGACCTGGCCCGTGCCAACATTCAGGCCGGTGGCCGGCCCTTCGGCGCCGTGCTGGTGTACCAGGGAAAGGTACTGGCGCGTGCGGTCAACGAGATCCACAGCACCCAGGACCCGACTGCCCACGCCGAGATGCAGGCCATCCGCAAGGCCAGCCACGCCCTGGGCCAGGCGCGCCTGGATGGCGCCGAAATCTACGCCAGCGGCCACCCGTGCCCGATGTGCCTGGCGGCCATGCACCTGTGCGGCATCGAGCGGGCCTGGTTTGCCTACGACAACGCCGAGGGCGAACCCTACGGCTTGTCGACCGCGGCGGTATACGCGCAGATGGCCCGCCCGCCCCAGCAGCAGAGCCTGCCGCTGCGCCCCCTGAAGCCCAGTGGCGAAGCCGGTCTGTACATCGAATGGAAACAGGCCAACGCACAATGAGAGCGGCATTGAACCTGTTGCTGGTCATGCTGCTGGCACTGAACCTGCGGCCGATCCTGACCAGCATCGGCCCGTTGCTCGAACCCATGCGCGCCAGCACCGGCCTGGGTTACCAGCAGGCGGCCTTGCTGACGGCGTTGCCGGTGCTGTGCATGGGCCTGGTGCCCTTGCTGCAACCTTGGTTACGGCGCTGGATCAGCGAACATGGCGGCATGCTCGCCGGCCTGTCTGCCATCGCTCTGGCCTGCCTGTGGCGCCTGCAACTGGACAGCGCCTGGGCGCTGATTGCCAGTGCGGTGGTCGCTGGCCTGGGAGTGGCGGTAGTGCAGGGCATGATGCCGGGGCTGGTCAACCGCTGGTTCCCCGGCCGCCTGGCGGGGGCGATGGGCCTGTATTCGGCAGCGCTGATGAGCGGCGGCGGCCTGGCCGCCGTGCTCGGGCCGCACATCAGTGGCTACTTCGGCCACTGGCAGGCAGGCCTGGGCCTGTGGACGGTCCCTGCCGTGCTGGCGGTGCTGGCCTGGGCCGTGCTGCGGCCACGCCAGGCGGCGCCGAAGCTGGCCGGTGCCACCGGCGGGCACTGGTTCGGTAGGCGCCGGGCCTGGTTACTGGCGTTGTACTTCGGCTTGATCAACGGCGGCTACACCAGCATGGTGGCCTGGTTGCCGGCTTATCACATCGAGCACGGCGGCAGCGCCCAGGGCGGCGCCGACCTGGTTGGCCTGATGACCATCTTCCAGGTGGCCGGCGCACTGGGCCTGCCGCTGTTGCTGCGGCGCTGGGCAGACCGGCGCCCGGGCCTGTGGTTGGCGTTGGCGATCCAGCTGGTGGGTTTCCTCGGCCTGCTGCTGGCACCCACATCGGCCTCGGGGTTGTGGGTGGCGATGATCGGTTTTGGCCTGGGCGCCTGCTTCAGCCAGAGCCTGACGCTGACCCTGGAACACCTGAAAACACCTGCCGAGGCTGGTAGCCTGGCGGCGTTCGTGCAGGGCATCGGCTTCATCATCACCGGCATCGTGCCGTACGTCACCGGCTGGTTGCGCGACATGAGCGGCGATTTCCAGGCCTCGTGGACGCTGCTGACCGTGACCGTGGTGGCGATGCTGCTGGTTACCGCGTGCTTCAACCCACGCGGTTATGCCGCAGCCATTGCCCGCCAGGTTGTGGTGGGCAAGACCGCGCCGGTCAACTGAGGCGCTGCAGGGTGTCGCGCACCCGGTCCAGCGCCGGGTCGATGTCCAGCAGCTCGATGGCGCCGAAGCCCAGCAACAGCCCCGGGCGCACTGGCGCTTCGCTGAAGAACGGCGCCAGCGAGTACAGGCCGACTTCCACCTTGCGCGCGAGGTTGGCCAGCAGCTCGACATCGACTCCAGGTTTGGCCAGGGCGCTGAGGTGGAAGCCGGCGCTGGCGGGGATGGCGCTGAACCACGGCGCTAGGTCGCCGCCCAGCCGTGCGAGGATGCGTTCGCGGCGGGCGCTGTAGACCTCGTGGCAACGGCGGATGTGCTTGTTCAGGTAGCCTTCGCCGAGAAACCGCGCCAGTGCCCACTGCAACAGGGTCGGGCTGTGCCAGTCGCTGAGGTGCTTGGCCACGCAGGCGGCCCTTGACACAGCGGGCGGCAGTACGGCGTAGCCCAGGCGCAGTTCTGCCAGCAAGGTCTTGGAAAAGGTCCCCACATAGGCCACCAGGCCATGGCGGTCGAGCCGCTGTAGTGCATCCGAGGCGGGCCCGTGGTAGCGGAACTCGCAGTCGTAGTCGTCTTCGATGATCAACGCACCCAGCTCGGCGGCCCGTGCCAGCAGCGCGTGCCGACGTGGTTCGCTCATCGGCATGCCCAGTGGAAACTGGTGCGAGGGTGTCACATAGATCAGCCGCGTGCCGTCGGCGATCTGTTCCACGCACAGGCCTTCATCGTCCACCGGTACCGATTGCAGGCGCGCGCCCAGGGCCAGGAACAGTTGCCGCGCTGGCGGGTAGCCGGGGTCTTCCATGGCCACCTGGCAACCCGGCTCGACCAGCACCCGGGCGATCAGGTCCAGTGCCTGCTGGGCGCCGTTGCACACCAGCAGGTCGGCGGCGCTGCAATGCACGCCGCGGGCGTAGGCGACGTGATGGGCGATGGCCTCGCGCAGCTCTGGCAGGCCCTGGGCCGGGAACTGTCGCTCAGGGTGGTGCTGGCTGCGGCGCAGGGCATAGTTCAGGCAACTGCGCCACTGGTCGAACGGGAACTGCGCCTTGCTTGAGGCCCCGCCGATGAAGTCATAGCGCGAGGGGGCCTCCAGCTGACGTTGGCTCAGCACGGTGGCGCGCTGCTGCCAGCGTTCGAGGGATGCAGCACCGGCCAGGGGAATGGCGGTTGATTCGCTGTTGCGCAGCGGCTGGCGCGGGGTGATGAAGGTGCCACGGCCGACCACGCCGCTTAGCAGGTTGTCGTAGGTCAGCCGGGAATAGGCCTCGGCCACGGTCTTGCGCGATACGCCCAACTGCTCTGCCAGCAGGCGGCTTGGCGGCAGTTGGGTGCCGGCGGCCAGGTGGCCGCTGTCGATGCCGGCGCGCAATTGCTGGTAAAGCTGGTCGGCCAGGCCTTTGCGGCCTTCCAGGCGAATGTGCAGTTCCATGGCGTGGTCCGGAGCAGGGGAGTGCTCAGGATAGCGGATTGACCGGGGACGGGCATGGGGCCGCTTTGCGACCCATCTCCGGCAAGCCAGCTCCCATATGGATAGCACATGGCTTGAGGTCTATGCGGTCGGTAATCAGAAGCGTGCCGTACTCACCGTGATGTAGCCCTTGTCCGCCAGCGCGATGCGTATCACCGTCTCGTCAGCCGGTGCCTTGCGGTTGCGTTTGATGCGCACGCCTTCCACCGCCGCGGCTTTCATATACTCGGAAATGGCCCGCCCGTTCGGGTCGAAGAACACCTCGCTGGCCAGCAACTCGATACGCTCGATCAGCTGTCGTGAGCGTTCGTCGGTGGCGCAGAAGAACATCACCCCTGACAGGTGGGGGTCTTCATCCGGGTTGTTCATGTCATGGGCCAGCAGTTCGCGCAGGGTGCTGCGCAATTCGGCGGTGGGGCGGGCGTACAGGTGCATGCGGAGCCTCCTCTGGATCGCGACCTTGCGTCATCCAGTGCCGATCATGTTTTCAGTGGGCAGGGGCAACAAGTAGGGGGCTTCCGAGCAGAATGTAGGATATTTCTGGTTCTATGCGAAAAGGTGGGGGAGGGTGGCAGTGGTGGTCTTACCCGCCCTCCCGACTGCTCGTTTACCGTTGAACCTCCTGCTTGAAGCGCAAACGCCAGCCATGCAGCAACGGCTCGGTGTACCCACTCGGCTGCTGCCGCCCCCTGAACACCAGTTCGCGCGCAGCGCGGAAGGCATGCGATGCCTCGAAACCGGCCACCATCGGCCGGTACGCCGGGTCCCCGGCATTCTGCTGGTCGACCACCCGGGCCATGCGCTGCAAGGTCGCCTCGACCTGTTCGGCATCGACCACCCCATGGTGCAGCCAGTTGGCAATGTGCTGCGCCGAAATCCGCAGGGTCGCGCGGTCTTCCATCAGGCCCACATCATGGATGTCCGGCACCTTGGAGCAGCCGACCCCTTGCTCGACCCAGCGCACTACGTAACCGAGGATACCCTGGCAGTTGTTGTCCAGTTCGGCCTGGATGTCGGCAGCGCTCCATGGCCGCTCGGGGCTGACCGGGATACTTAGCAGGTCATGTAGCAACTCCACGTGCTGGGCATTCAGGTCAACCTGTTCCAACGCCTGCTGCACGGCCGCCACATCCACCTGGTGGTAGTGCAGCGCATGCAGCGTCGCGGCTGTGGGCGAGGGCACCCAGGCAGTGTTGGCGCCGGCCCTGGGCTGGGCGATTTTCTGTTCGAGCATGGCCGCCATCAGGTCAGGCATGGCCCACATGCCCTTGCCGATCTGCGCCTTGCCGCGCAGGCCACAGGCCAGCCCCACCAGTACGTTGCTGCGCTCGTAGGCCTGGATCCAGGCGCTGCCCTTCATGTCGCCCTTGCGCAGCATGGCACCGGCTTCCATGGCCGTGTGCATCTCGTCACCGGTGCGGTCGAGGAAGCCGGTGTTGATGAACACCACCCGTGACGCGGCGCTGGCGATGCAGGCCTTGAGGTTGACGCTGGTACGCCGTTCCTCGTCCATGATGCCCATTTTCAGGGTATGCGCAGGCAGGCCCAACAGCGTTTCGACGCGGCTGAACAGGTGGTCGGCAAAGGCCACTTCGGCTGGCCCGTGCATCTTCGGCTTGACGATGTACAGGCTGCCCTCGCGGGAGTTGCCGCGGCGCTTGAGGTCATGCAGGCCGATCAGGCTGGTGACCACGGCATCGAGGATGCCTTCCGGGACTTCCCGGCCATCGCGGTCGTGGATGGCCGGGTTGCTCATCAGGTGGCCGACGTTGCGGATAAACAGCAACGAGCGGCCCGGCAGGATCAGTGGCTGGCCGTCTGCGCCGTGGTAGTGGCGGTCTTCGGCCAGGGTGCGGTTGAAGGTTTTGCCGCCCTTGCTGACCTGTTCGCTGAGGTCGCCTTGCATCAGGCCCAGCCAGTTGCGGTAGACGTTGACCTTGTCGTCGGCATCCACGGCAGCTACCGAGTCTTCGCAGTCGATGATGGTGGTGAGCGCGGCTTCCAGGAGGATGTCCTTGACCCCGGCCGGGTCCTGCTGGCCGATCGCGTTGGCCGGGTCGACCTGGATTTCGAAATGCAGTTGGTGATGCTGCAACAGGATCGCCGTTGGCGTGTTCGGCTCTCCTTGGTAGCCACGCAGTTGCGCAGGGTGCCTGAGGCCGACCTGGCGGCCATCGGCCAGGGTTACCTGCAGCGTGCCCTGGTTGATCACGTAGGCCTTGGCATCGTTGTGCGACGCGCCGTCGAGAGGGGCAGCGGTATCGAGGAACTGTCGGCCATAGGCGATCACCTTGGCGCCGCGTCGCGGGTTGTAGCCCTGGCCGCGTTCGGCACCATCGGTTTCGGCGATGGCATCGGTGCCGTACAGGGCATCGTACAGCGAGCCCCAGCGGGCGTTGGCGGCGTTGAGGGCGTAGCGGGCATTGCTCAGCGGCACCACCAGTTGCGGGCCGGCCTGCACGGCGATCTCGCGGTCGACGTTGCTTGTGTTGACCTGCACGCTTGCCGGGGGCTCCACAAGGTAGCCGATGTCTTGCAGGAAGTGCTGGTAGGCGGCCATGTCACGGATCGGACCGGGGTGCTGGCGGTGCCAGTTGTCCAGTTCTGTCTGCAGGCGCTCACGTTCGGCGAGCAGGGCGCGGTTTTGTGGTGCGAGGTCGTGGACCAGGGTACTGAAGCCTTGCCAGAAGGTGTGGGCTTCGATGCCGGTGCCGGGGAGGACTTCGTCTTCGATGAAGCGCTGCAGGGTGGGGGCGATCTGGAGTGCGTGGTTTGGCATTGTCTGTTCGCTCGATGTTCAGTCTTCTGGATAGTTGTTGCTTGTGCCGGCCTGTTCGCGGGTGAACCCGCTCCCACAGGGCTTTCACAAGACCTGAGACCTGTGCAGTACCTGTGGGAGCGGGTTTACCCGCGAACAGGCCAGTACAGGATTCAGAGGGCAGCCGCCCCGGCCTTGGCCACCTGGGCATCCTGCTCGGACTTGACCCCGGACACGCCGATCGCCCCCACCACCTGCCCATCCACCCGCAGCGGCACGCCACCTTCCAGGCTGGTCAGCAGCGGCGCGGTGACGAAAGCAGTACGGCCACCATTGACCATTTCCTCGTAGTCCCGCGTTTCCTTGCGCCCCAGCGCCGCAGTACGGGCCTTTTCCATGGCAATGTAGGCGCTGGCCGGCGCGCAGCCGTCCAGGCGCTCCAGGGCCAGCGGATGGCCACCGTCGTCGACCACGGCAATGGTCACGTTCCATTGTTGCGCCTGGGCTTCCTGGCGGGCGGCGGTCAGCACGCGGGCGACTTCGGCCTGGCCGATCACGGACTTGCTATACATGGTGGTTCTCCGGGTTCAAGGCTGCTTCGACGATTTCGATCCAGTGCCGCACCGGTGTGCGCCCGGCCCCGTCGAGGTGGGCCTGGCAGCCGATGTTGGCGGTGGCGATGACTTGCGGTTTGCCGCTTTCCAGGGCGTTGAGGCGGTTGTCGCGCAGTTGTAGCGACAGCTCAGGCTGGGTCAGCGAATAGGTGCCGGCCGAGCCGCAGCACAGGTGGCCGTCCGGCACCGGGGTCAGGGTGAAGCCCAGGCGTGTCAGCAACGCCTCCACCGCACCGCCCAGTTTCAGCGCGTGCTGCAGGGTGCACGGGCAATGGAAGGCCAGGCGCTGTTCGGTGCACAGGCCCAGTTGCTCGACCGGCTCGTCGCGCAGCACTTCCACCAGGTCGCGGGATAGGGCGCTGACCCGTGCGGCCTTGGCGGCGTAGTGCGGGTCCTTTTCCAGCAGGTGGCCGTAGTCGCGTACGAACGCGCCGCAGCCACTGGCGGTTTGCACGATGGCCTCGGCACCGGCCTCGATGGCAGGCCACCAGGCATCGATATTGTGCCGTGCCCGTTGCAAGCCTTGTTCCTGGGCATTGAGGTGATAGTCCACCGCGCCACAGCAGCCAGCCTGCCGGATCGGTACCACGCTGATGCCCAGGCGGTCCAGCAGGCGTGCGGCGGAAGCATTGGTGTTGGGCGACAGCGCCGGTTGCACGCAGCCTTCCAGCATCAGCACCCGACGCGCATGGCGTGGTGCGGGGCGTTGGCCGGGGGCGGTGACCCGCGCCGGCAGCTTGCGCTTGAGCGTGGCCGGCAACAGCGGGCGCAAGGTCTGGCCGCCGCGGGTCAGGGCCTTGAACAGCGCCGGGCGTGGTACCACTGCACGCAGGCCCTGGCGCAACAGGCGCTGGCCGAGCGGGCGCGGCACCTGCTGTTCGACCACGGCGCGGCCGATGTCCAGCAGGTCGTGGTACTTCACCCCGGAAGGGCAGGTGGTTTCACAGTTGCGGCAGGTCAGGCAGCGATCCAGGTGCAACTGGGTGCTGGCGGTGATCGGCGCGCCTTCGAGCATCTGCTTGATCAGGTAGATGCGCCCGCGTGGGCCGTCCAGTTCATCGCCCAGCAACTGGTAGGTGGGGCAGGTGGCGGTGCAGAAGCCACAGTGCACGCAGGAGCGCAGGATGCTTTCGGCCTCGTCGGCGCGGGCCAGGCGCCGGGCGGTTTCGCTCAGGTTGGTTTGCATGGTCTGGCCTCACAGGTCCGGGTACAGGCGACCAGGGTTGAACACCCCCTGGGGGTCGAGTTGCTGCTTGAGCGCACGGTGGTAGCGCATCAGCGCAGCGGGCAGCGGCGGGCTGCTGGCAGCGCCAGGGGCATGGCAGGTGGCATGGCCACCGAGCTTGGCGACCTGCTCGCGGATGTCCTGCGCCGCTGCGTTGGACTTGAGCCAGCGCTGGGCGCCACCCCAGTCGACCAGCTGCTGGCCGGGCAGGTCCAGCTCGCCGGTGGCGTTGGGCACGGACAAGCGCCACAGCGGTGCGGGGTCGGTAAAGAACGCCAGGCGCTGCTCGCGCAGGTCGCTCCAGAAACGGCTGTCCAGCGCTTCGCCGCCCAGGCGCTGGCGCGCCGATTGTACCGAGCCTTCGCCGCCTTCCAGGCGCAGGTACAGCGCGTCGCCGTCATGGCAGGCCGCGCTGATCGGCAGCGGCTGCTGGCCCCATTCGGCCAGCTCCGCCAGCGCCTGGTGGCGGCCCATCGGCAGGCGCAGGCTGAGGCACTGGCGCGGGCGCGGCAGTACTTTCAGCGACACTTCGGTCAGCAACCCGAGGCAGCCGAAGCTGCCCGCCATCAGCCGCGACACGTCGTAGCCGGCGACGTTCTTCATCACTTCGCCACCAAAGCGCAGCAGCTTGCCGTGGCCGGTGATCACCCGCGTGCCCAACACATAGTCACGTACCGACCCGGCCCACGGCCGCCGTGGGCCCGACAGCCCGGCCGCGACCATGCCACCCAAGGTTGCGTCGGGGCCCAGGTGTGGTGGCTCGCAGGGCAGCATCTGGCCAGCTTCGTGCAGTGCCGCCTCGATCTCGCGCAGCGGTGTGCCGGCGCGGGCAGTCAGCACCAGTTCGGTCGGGTCGTAGCTGACGATGCCACGGTGGCTGCGGGTGTCGAGTACCTCGCCGGCCACTGGGCAGCCGAGCATGGCCTTGCTGTTGCCACCCTGGATACGCAGCGGCGTGGCCTGGTTCAGTGCCTGGTTGACCTGCTCCAGCAGGGCCTGGCTGATGTCGCGGTCCATGCTCATCAGAAGCGCTCCAGGTCGGGGAAGGGCAATTGCCCATGGTGCACGTGCATGGCGCCGAATTCGGCGCAGCGGTGCAAAGTGGGGATGTTCTTGCCGGGGTTGAGCAGGCCCTGCGGGTCAAAGGCGGCCTTTACCGCATGGAACAGGGTGATTTCGTCGCTGTTGAACTGCGCGCACATCTGGTTGATCTTCTCGCGCCCCACCCCGTGCTCGCCGGTGATGCTGCCGCCCACGGCCACGCACAGTTCGAGGATCTTGCCGCCGATGGCTTCGGCACGTTCCAGCTCGCCGGGCAGGTTGGCATCGAACAGGATCAGCGGGTGCATGTTGCCGTCGCCGGCATGGAATACGTTGGCCACGCGCAGGCCGTACGTGCGGGACAGCTCACTGATGCCCTTGAGCACCCGTGGCAGTTCGCGGCGCGGGATGGTGCCGTCCATGCAGTAGTAGTCCGGGGAAATGCGCCCCACCGCCGGGAAGGCGTTCTTGCGCCCGGCCCAGAAGCGCACGCGCTCGGCCTCGTCGCAGGCCAGCCGTACATCACGCGCGCCGGCGTGCGCCAGCACGGCGGCGACCCGCTCGCAGTCGTCGTGTACATCGGCCTCGACGCCATCCAGCTCGCACAGCAGGATGGCCGCCGCGTCCACCGGGTAGCCGGCGTGGATGAAGTCTTCGGCGGCGCGAATGGCCAGGTTGTCCATCATCTCCAGGCCACCGGGGATAATCCCGGCGGCGATGATTTCGGCCACCGCCCGGCCGGCGTCCTCGACGCTGTCGAAACTGGCCAGCAACACCCGCGCGACCTGGGGCTTGGGCAGCAGCTTGACGGTGACTTCGGTGACGATGCCGAGCATGCCTTCGGAGCCGGTGAACAGCGCCAGCAGGTCGAAACCAGGGCTGTCCAGGGCGTCGCTACCGAGGGTCAGGCGTTCGCCCTCGACCGTGAGAATGTCCACCTTGAGCAGGTTGTGCACGGTCAGGCCGTACTTGAGGCAGTGCACGCCACCGGCGTTTTCGGCGACATTGCCGCCGATGGAGCAGGCGATTTGCGAGGACGGGTCCGGCGCGTAGTACAGGCCGTGGGGCGCGGCAGCCTGGGAGATGGCCAGGTTGCGCACGCCGGGCTGCACACGGGCGAAGCGGCCTTGCGGGTTGACTTCGAGAATGCGGTTGAAGCGCGCCATCACCAGCAGGATGCCTTTGGCCAGCGGCAGGGCGCCGCCCGACAGGCCGGTACCGGCACCGCGTGCCACCACCGGTACGCCACGCTGGTGGCAGAGCCTGAGCAGAGTCTGCACCTGTTCCAGGCGCTCGGGCAGCACCACCAGCAGCGGCACCGTGCGGTAGGCCGAGAGGCCGTCGCACTCATAGGGCTTGAGGTCTTCCTCGCGGTGCAGGATCTCGAGGTCCGGCAGGGCAGCGCGCAGCGCCTGCAGCAGCGCCGCCTGGTCCACGTCGGGCAGCACGCCATCGACGCGTTCGTCGTACAGGATATTCATCGGCTCACTCGGCAACGGTTTTTGTTGTTGTTGGCAAAGCGCTCACCCTTGCAGCCTGCGCGTGGCAGCGGCGGGGGTCGAGTGCGGGGTGAACTGGTCCTACCAGTTTTTGCGGCGGGTACTGGTTATTGACGGCTTTGCCTGGCTAGATTGAGGCAGGTGAGCAAACTGGTCCTACCAGTTGGAGGGTGCGCAGTGGGAACTGAAGGCAAGGCCAAGGTCGCCGACCAGGTGGCCGAACGGGTCGAGCGGTTGATCGTCGAAGGCGTACTCAAGGTGGGCCAGGCCCTGCCGTCGGAGCGACGTCTGGTGGACAAACTGGGCTGCTCGCGCTCGGCACTGCGTGAAGGCCTGCGCATCCTGCGCGGGCGCGGCATCATCGACACCGAGCAGGGGCGGGGCTCGTTCGTCGCCGACCTGACGGGCCAGGCGCTTGCCACGCCGTTGATGCACCTGTTCAGCTCGCAGCCGCGCACGCTGTTCGACTTGCTGGAAGTGCGGGCGTTGCTGGAGGCCGAATCGGCACGCCTGGCGGCGTTGCGGGCCACCGAAGTCGACCGTTTGCTGATCCGCCGGCGCTATGAAGAAATGCTGGCTGCGCACGAAGCCGCCGAAGCGCTCGATGCCCGTGAACATGCCCGCCGCGACCATGCCTTTCACCGGGCGATCAGCGAGGCGTCGCACAACCCGGTGCTGGTGCATACCTTGCAATCGCTCAGTGACCTGACCTTGAGCACGGTGTTCGCCTCGGTCAACAACCTGTATTGCCGACCGGCGCAGAAGCGCCAGATCGACCGCCAGCATGCGCGGTTGTATCACGCAGTGATGGAGCAGTTGCCCGAGCAGGCGCAGCGGGCGGCGCGCGAGCATATCAACGGGATCCGCGACAGTTTGCGGGAGATCGAGCAAGAAGAGCAGCGCTTGGTGCGGGCGACCATGCGCATGGATGGCTGGGGGTGAGGCAGGCCTGAGCCGGCCCTTTCGCGGGTGAACCCGCTCCCACAGGAACCTCACTGGATTTGAGACCGGTGCGGTCCCTGTGGGAGCGGGTTCACCCGCGAAAGGGCCGGTACAGGCTTACCTCAATGATCGGCTATGCGGTCATCCTGCGAGAGGAGGGCACGGGCCAGCTCTTCATCATTGGCCTGCAGGCCAGGGTGGTCCTTGCGGGCTTGTTCCAGTGCCGACTCCACATAAGCACCACGGATTGCACCACCGCTGGCGACGTAGGCCGAAAGCTCGTCACGCGCCGGGATGATCCGTTTGTCGTCCTTGAAGGTCGAGTAAAGCGAGGCGGAAACACCGGCCGAGGTGGCGACGTCGCCCGCGTCGACGTCAGCCAGGGCAGCACCGGCAGGCAGCAGGAGCAGCAGCGCAGGGGCGAGGAGTAGGTGGCGCATGGTGTGTTCTCCAGTAGCGTGAAGCCCAAGTAATTAAACCACTCAGTGTTTAAGAAAGCGCAGGTACGGTGGTAGTTCCCTTGTTCGTCCCGGAAACAGGCATTGACCCTGTCGAGTCAGGCGTGATTTGCTCGGGCTGATGGCCCAATCATTCAACGGATACTGAAGGTTCTCGCCCATGCCCGACTACAAGCTGCATTGTTTCGCCGAATCCGGTAACGCCTACAAGGCCGCACTGATGCTTGAACTCACCGGCCAGGACTGGCAGCCGGTGTTCGTCGATTTCTTCCATGGCCAAACCCGCGAACAAGCCTGGCGCGACGAAGTGAACGAGCAGGGCGAGGTGCCGGTGCTGGAACACGCCGGCAAATCCTTCACCCAGTCTGCGCTGATCCTTGAATATCTCGCCGAGAAAACCGGGCAGTTCGGCCCCCGCGACGAAGACGAAAAGCGCGAGATCTGGCGCTGGATGCTGTTCGACAACCACAAGTTCACCAGCTACTACGCGGCGCTGCGCTTTCTTTTCTGCCTGAAGCAAACCGGCGAAACGGAGGTGACCCGGTTCCTGCGTGAACGTGCCATGGCGGCTTACCGTATTGTCGACGCGCACCTGGCGAAGACGCCGTTCATGGTCGGTGGCCGGTTGACTATCGCTGACCTGTCGTTGGCCGGGTATGTGTTCATGCCGGAGGACACTGGCATTCCCTTGGCACAGTTCACCCACATCGAGGCATGGAAGGCGCGGATCCAGGCGTTGCCAGGGTGGAAGCACCCGTATGAGCTGATGCCGCGCGCGGCATCCTGAGCAATCCGGCTCGCCAGGCCACGGCGTCGTGGCCTTTGGCGAGTCAGCCATTCTGATGACCGGTTGGTGACAAGCGCAGCGGCGTGGCTACGCTCAAAAATCAAGAAACATTCTGAAATATATGGCCGGCGGGCGCTGAAGGGTCTCCTTCAACCGTTGCAGATGGAAGGCCGCGTTGGTTAGCAGGTCGCCCCACGGGTAGCCGGAAATCGCCGGCAAAAGTCTCAGGTGTGCGGCACGCTGCGAGGCGCTACCCCAGCCGCATACTCTGGCTTCAGATGCCCCTGCTCATCCAGCAGATAGGCATCCATCACCTCCCGCACCACTGGCCCCGCCACCCGTCCACCGGCCTCGCCGTTCTCGATCATCACCGCCACCACCACACTCGGGTGATCAGCCGGAGCAAAGCCGACGAACAGGGCGTTGTCGCGGTGCCGCTCCAGGGTCTTGTCGCGGTTGTAGCGCTCGCCCTGCTTGATCGCCACCACCTGCGCGGTGCCGCTCTTGCCGGCAATCCGGTACTGCACGCCGGCGGCGGCCGCGCGGGCGATGCCGCGCGGGTCGTGCATGACCATCTGCATGCCCTGGCTGACCTGGTCCCAGGCGTGCCTGTCGTGCAGCACGATATCGGGCATCGGGTTGGGGTCGACCGGCGTAGCGCCGCCCACGGTCATGGCCAGGTGCGGGCGGTGCCACACGCCCTTGCTCGCCAGCAGGCTGGTGGCCTGGGCCAGCTGCAGCGGGGTGACTTGCATGTAGCCCTGGCCGATGCCCAGGATCAGCGTCTCGCCCGGGAACCAGGCCTGGCGCCGGGTGGCGCGCTTCCACTCGGCCGATGGCATCAGCCCGGGCGCTTCCTCGAACATGTCCAGCGACACTTTCTGGCCCAGGCCGAACTCGGCCATGTAGTCGTGCAGGCGGTCGATGCCCAGCTTGTGCGCCAGGTCGTAGAAATAGGTGTCGTTGGAACGCATGATGGCGGTGTACATATCCACCCAGCCGTCGCCGCTGCGGTTCCAGTTGCGGTACTTGTGGTCGTAGTTGGGCAGCTCGTAGTAGCCCGGGTCGAACACCCGGCTGCCCGGGGTGATCACGCCGCTGTCGAGGCCGGCGATGGCCACCTCCGGCTTCACCGTCGAACCGGGAGCATACAGGCCGCGCAGCACGCGGTTGAACAGTGGGCGGTCGATGGAGTCGCGCAGGGCGGCGTACTGTTTGAAGCTGATACCCTTGACGAACAGGTTGGGGTCGAAGCTGGGGTTGCTGACCATCGCCAGCACGTCGCCATTGGCCGGGTCAAGCACCACTACCGAGCCACGGCGGTCGCCCAGGGCCTTTTCCGCGGCCAGTTGCAGGTGGGCGTCCAGGGTCAGGACAATGTTCTGGCCCGGGGTCGGGGCCTTGTGGTCGAGCACGCGCATCACCCGGCCCTGGGCGTTGGTCTCGACCTCCTCGTAGCCCACGTGGCCGTGCAACTGGCTTTCGTAGAAGTGCTCGATGCCGGTCTTGCCGATCGACTGGGTGCCCCGGTATTCGGTGCTGTCGAGGGCCTTGGCCTCTTTCTCGTTGATGCGCCCCACATAGCCCACCGAGTGGGCGAAATGCTCGGCCAGCGGGTACTCGCGGATGAACTGTGGTTCCACCTCCAGGCCTGGCAGGCGGAACTGGTTCACCGCTACCAGGGCGATCTGCTCTTCGCTCAGGCCGACCATCAGGGTCACCGGCTCGAACGGCTTGCGGCCACGGCGCAGGTCCTTATCGAACTGCTTGCGCTCGTCGTCGGTCAGCTTCAGCACCTGCGCCAGGGTGTCGAGTACCTTGGCCGTGTCGCCGCCGGCCCGTTCGCGGGTCATGGTCAGGTCGAAGCTGGGCTTGTTGTCGGCCAGCACCACGCCATTGCGGTCGTAGATCAGCCCCCGTTCGGGGGCGATAGGCAGTACGTGCACGCGGTTGTTTTCCGACACGGCGGTCTGCTGGTCGTGCTGCAGCACCTGCAGTACATAGAGCCGGCCCACCAGGACGGCGACCAGGCAGAAGACCAGGGCAGCGCAGGCCAGAAGCCGGCGGTTGACCAGGTGCTTTTCCTTTTCGTGGTCCTTTAGGGGGATGGGTTGCGGCATCGGCGGTTCTGTCTGCTGGTGGTGTGGTTGGGTAAAGGGGGCGCTGTTGTGGGAGCGGGCTTGCCCGCGAATGGCCCGCATAGCGGGCCCGGGGGGCGGTGATGCTACGCAAGGTACTGGACCCTCTCAAGGCGAAGGCCTGTAGCTGTTGCCGGGCGGATGGCTGTCGTGCCCGTAATTACGCGGCCCGCCCTCAAAATGAAGATTTGTTCATGACGCCGGTGCGGTGATGGAACTTGCCGATGGAACGACGCACTTGCATCGCCCCGAACCTGCTATTCCTAAGAAGACACGTGAACCCACCAAGGCCCGTCGATGCTGGTCATCGAACAACTGCACAAATCATTCGCCACCCCCCAGGGCCCGCTCCCCGTCCTGCAGGGCGTCGACTTGCGCCTGGCGCGCGGCAGCAGCCTGGCGCTGATGGGTGAGTCGGGCAGCGGCAAGAGCACCTTGCTGCACCTGGTGGCCGGCCTGGACCGTGCCGACAGTGGTCGCATCCTGATCGACGACGTCCCGCTCGACAGCCGTTCCGAGGCGTCGCTGGCGCTGTGGCGACGCGAGGGTATTGGCCTGGTGTTCCAGCAGTACAACCTGATCAGCAGCCTGGACGTGGCGGACAACCTTGCGTTCCAGGCCAGGCTGGCCGCTCGCCATGATCCGCACTGGGTCGCTTACCTGGCGCAACGCTTGGGTTTGGCGGATTTGCTGGCGCGTTACCCGGAACAGCTGTCTGGCGGCCAGCAGCAGCGGGTCGCCATCGGCCGTGCCCTGGCTGGGCGCCCGGCCTGGTTGCTGGCCGACGAACCCACCGGCAGCCTTGACGAGGCCAGCAGCGACGAGGTCTTGAGCCTGCTGCTGCAACTGGTCGCCGAGGCTGGCAGTGGTGTGCTGATGGTGACCCACAGCCCGCGGCTGGCGGCGCGCTTGCAGCAGCGTTGTTACCTGCAGGCCGGCCGCGTGCGGCCTGAGCAGGGCTGATGAGACTGCTGTCGCTGGCCTTGTTGGCGCTGCTCAGCCACTGGCGGCGTCATCGCGTGCAGTTTTTCAGCATCGTCACCGGCCTGTGGCTGGCCACGGCGCTGTGGACCGGCGTGCAGGCGCTGAACAGCCAGGCACGCAGCGACTATGCCCGGGCCAGCGCGGTGCTGGCCGGGCCGCTGCAGGCGCAACTGGTGTCGCGCCATGGCGAGCGCTTCGACCAGGCGCTGTACGTGCAGTTGCGCAGCTTGGGCTGGGCGGTGACGCCGGTACTGGAGGGGCGCTTGCGCTTGCCCGGTGAGCCGGGGCGCAGCGTGCGGTTGGTCGGCATCGAGCCGTTGAGCCTGCCGCCGGCCAGCAGTATCGCCGGTGTGCAGCCTCAAACGTTCGATCTGCAGGCCTTCATCGGCATGCCTGGGCAAGCCTGGGTCGGGCCAGACACCTTGCGCCAGCTGAATGCAGGCCCGGGGGCGTCAGTACCTGACAGCGAAGGGCAGCTGCTGCCGCCGTTGGTTTTACAGTCAGCGCTGGCGCCGGGGGTGATCGTGGTCGATATCGGTCACGCCCAAGCGTTGCTGCACGCACCCGGGCAGTTGTCGCGCTTGCTGGTGGCCGCCACGCCGGGGCCGTTGCCGGCGGATATCGCGCCTTACCTTGAGCTGCAACCCCAGCAGGACGATGGCGGTTTGCAGCGGCTGACCGACAGCTTCCACCTCAACCTGACCGCCCTCGGCCTGCTGGCGTTCGTCGTCGGCCTGTTCATCGCCCATGCTGCAATCGGTTTGGCACTGGAACAGCGGCGCGGCCTGATCCGCAACCTGCGCGCCTGCGGCATCGGCCTGCATACCCTGCTGTGTGCCTTGGTACTGGAACTGGGGCTGTTCGCGGTGCTGGGCGGTCTGGCCGGGGTGGCCAGTGGTTACGGACTGGCCGCGTGGTTGTTGCCCGATGTCGCCGCCAGCTTGCGCGGCCTGTATGGCGCCCAAGTCGCCGGGACACTGAGCCTGCCTGCAGCGTGGTGGCTGATGGGTGTTCTGGTGAGCGTACTGGGGGCACTGCTGGCGGGCTTGGGCAGTGTAATGCGTGCGGCTCGGTTACCGTTGCTGGCACTGGCGCAACCTCAGGCGTGGCGGTTGGCGCAGGGGCCGTGGTTGTGGCGTCAGGCCCTGGTGGCCGGCCTGTTGCTGTTGCTGGCCTTGGGCTGTGGCGTGCTGGGCGACAGCCTGCCCAGCGCGTTCGGCCTGCTGGCAAGCTTGCTGCTGGCGGCGGCGCTGCTGCTGCCGGCCTTGCTCGACCGGCTGCTGGCCTGGTTGGCAGGCCGTTGCCGGCGGCCTTTGTCGCAATGGTTCGTCGCCGACAGCCGCCAGCAACTGCCGGCCCTGAGCCTGGCGTTGATGGCACTGTTGCTGGCGCTGGCCGCCAGTGTCGGCGTGGGCAGCATGACCGAGGGCTTTCGCAAGACCTTTGTCGGCTGGCTTGACCTGCGCCTGTCTGCCGACCTGTATGTCACCCCAAGGGACACCGCCCAGGGCTTGCAGATAGCCAAGTGGCTCAGGCAGCAACCTTCAGTTGATGTGGTATTGCCCGGCTGGCGTGTGGAAACGCAGCTGCAGGGCTGGCCGGTGCAGGTCCAGGGCATCGTCGATCACCCCGTCTATCGCACGCGCTGGCCATTGCTGGCGCAGCACAAGCAGGCCTGGCAGCAACTGGCCAGTGGCCAGGCCGTGATGCTCAGTGAACAGCTGGCCAGGCGACTGAAACTGCAGCTGGGCGATAGCCTGAGGCTACCGGCAGACACTTCGCCTGTTCTGACCGTTGTGGGGATCTACGCCGATTACGGCAACCCCAAAGGGCACGTACTGGTCAATGCCGGCTGGCTGCGCGGGCACTGGCCGCAGGCAACCCTGACCGGGTTGGGTGTCGATCTGGCGACCGAGCAGGTGTCGGCGCTCAAGGCTGCATTGCAACAGCGCTTTGCCCTGGACGACAGCCGTGTGGTCGAGCAGGCGCTTCTGAAACGCTGGTCCACCGATGTGTTCAACCGCACCTTCACCGCCACCGCTGCGCTCAACAGCCTTACCCTTGGCGTGGCTGGTGTGGCGCTGTTCATCAACCTGCTGACCCTGGGCCAGACCCGCCTGGGCCAGTTGGCGCCGCTGTGGGCGCTGGGCGTGCGGCGCACGTATCTGGTATGGCTGAGCCTTGGGCAGACCCTGCTGCTGAGCAGCCTTACCGTGCTGCTGGCAATCCCGCTGGGTATCCTGCTGGCCTGGTGCCTGGTCGCGGTGGTGAACGTGCAGGCATTCGGCTGGCGTTTGCCGCTTTACGTGTTCCCCGCGCAGCTGCTGCAACTGGCCGTGCTGGGCATGCTTACCAGCCTGTTGGCCAGCGCCTGGCCCCTGTGGCAGCTGGCGCTTCGCCAGCCGCGCGAACTGTTGAGGCCGTTTGCCGATGAAGCGTAGCGCGTGGCTGTTGCTGTGTGGGGTGCTGGGCGGCTGTGATCAGCCTGCCGAGCAAAGCTATGCCGGGCTCGGGCAGCAGGCGGGCGAATTCAGCCAGGTAAGCCGCGACCATCGCCTGGAATTTCCGCGTGACCACGGTGCCCACGATGGCTTTCGCATCGAATGGTGGTATGTCACCGCCAACCTCCAGGACGCCCAAGGACGGGACTGGGGCGTGCAGTGGACGCTGTTCCGCTCGGCCCTGCGCGCAGGCCCGGAGACTGCCGGCTGGAACAGCCCGAACCTGTGGATGGGGCACGCGGCGCTGACCGGCCCGGGCGGTCATCAGTCTGGCGAAACCCTGGCACGTGGCGGTATCGGCCAGGCCGGTGTGCAGGCCCAGCCGTTCCGGGCGTGGATCAATGACTGGTCGTTGCAGGGCAGCAGTGGCATCGAGCATCTGCAAATGGTCGCCGGTGCTGAAGGCTTTCGCTATGACCTGCAACTGCACAGTGAGCGGCCCTTGGTGCTGCACGGGGATCAGGGCTACAGCGAGAAGTCCGGCAAGGGGCAGGCTTCGTACTATTACAGTCAGCCGTTTTATCGCGTGAACGGGGAAGTGCAGCGTGACGGCCAGTGCATCGCTGTCACCGGCCAGGCCTGGCTGGACCGGGAATGGAGTAGCCAGCCGCTGGCCGCCGGGCAGACGGGGTGGGACTGGTTTTCCCTGCACCTAGACAGTGGCGCCAGGTTGATGCTGTTCCAGGTGCGCGAGGTGCAGGGGGAGGCGTATCGCGCCGGGACCTGGGTTGGCCCGCAGGGTGAGGTGGTGGCGTTGCAGGGGGCGCAGATTCAGCTGCAGGCGCTGGTCTGGGCCCGGCAAAGGAACGGCAAGCAGGTGCCGACGCGATGGCGGGTGCGGGTACCGGGGCATGGGGTGGATGTGCAAGTCGAGGCTGTGGAGTCGCAGGCCTGGATGGAGACGCGGTTCCCGTATTGGGAGGGGCCGGTGCGCTTGACCGGGAGTACGGGTGGGCGTGGGTATCTGGAGATGACCGGGTATTAGCCGCCCATATCCCTGGCATTACGCGCTCCCACAAGGGACCGCGTCAGTCGATTCGGTCCTTGATCAATCCCCGCAACACCGCTCGCGCTTCTTCAGTGCGCAAGCACTCGATGAACAACCGGGCTTCCCGCGCCACTGTCGCCTCAAGCTCGGCCCGTTGGCCGTCCTTTAGCAGCCGCTTGCTGATGCGCAGCGCCGCCTGCGGGTAGCCTTGCAGTTGCCGCGCCAGGCGCCGGGCACCTACCAGGCACTGTTCACCGTCTTCATGCAGTTCATTGGCCAACCCCCAGGCCACCATCCGTTCGCCGTCGAGCAACTCGTTTGCCAGCAGCAGGCGAGCCGCTCGCGCATGGCCAAGCAGGCGCGGCAGCAGCAAGCTGGAGCCAAACTCGGGGCACACGGCCAACGGCGCGAAAGGGATGCGCAGTTTGGTCGAACGGCTGACCAGCACCTGGTCGCAATGCAACAGCAAGGTGGCCCCAATGCCGATCGCCGCGCCACTGACCGCGGCAATCAGCGGCTTGTCCAGGCCCATCACCACCCGCATCAGGCGGAACACCGGGCTGTCCAGGTCGGCGGGCGGGTTGTCGAGGAAGTCGCGCAAGTCATTACCGGCAGTAAAGCAGTGCGGCCCACCGGTGATGATGATGGCTTCGACATCAGGGTCTTCACCGGCCGCCAGCAGCAGGTCGCCCAGCTGTTGGTACATGGCGGTGTTCAAGGCGTTGAGCTTGTCGGGGCGGTTGAAGGCCAGGGTCAGCAGGCCCTGGTCCAGGTCAGATGTGATCAGGTCGTTCATGGCAGCCGCTTTTGTTGTTGTGGGCAGGGTGCCAAGGGTTTATCACGCAGTTCGGCTTGTTGTACAGTCGTTCAGTCCAGCCCCTAGCCCGAGAGTCGCCGATGAGTCAGGAAGCCCGCTACCACCGCATGCTGCCGGAATTGCGCAAAGCCAACCTGGTCGAGGCGACCCTGGTGTGCCTCAAGCGCCATGGCTTCCAGGGCGCGTCGATTCGCAAGATTTCGGCGGAGGCCGGGGTTTCGGTCGGGTTGATCAGCCATCACTACGCCGGCAAGGATGAGCTGGTGGCCGAAGCCTACATGGCGGTCACCGGCCGGGTGATGGGCCTGCTGCGCGAGGCCATGGCCCAGGCCGCGCCCAATGCCCGCGAGCGGTTGTCGGCGTTCTTCCGCGCCTCGTTCTGCGCTGAGTTGCTCGACCCGCAATTGCTCGACGCCTGGCTGGCGTTCTGGGGCGCAGTGAAGACTGCCGATGCGATCAACCAGGTGCATGACCATTCCTATGGCGAATACCGTAATGAATTGAGCGGGCTGCTGGCCACGCTGGCCGCAGAGGAGGGTTGGCAGGGCTTCGATGCCGACCTTGCGGCCATCAGCCTGAGTGCCTTGCTCGACGGCCTGTGGCTGGAGTCGGGGCTCAACCCCGGTACCTTCACCCCCGAGCAGGGCATGCTGATCTGCGAGGCCTGGGTCGATGGCCTGCAGGCCGGTGGCCGGCGCCGCTTCAGCCTGGCGGAGGGCTGTTGATCGCCTGTTCAGTAACGAGTACGCTGCTGTCGCAAGTGCGTAGAACAACACCAATAAAAAAAGAGACGACACGCAATGACGCCTCGGGTATTGATCGTCGATGACGATCCGCTTATTCGTGACTTGCTGCAGGCCTATCTGTCCCAGGAAGGCTATGACGTGCACTGCGCCGACACCGCGGAAAAGGCCGAGGCCCTGCTCGGCAGCCAGGATGTCGAACTGGTGCTGCTGGACATCCGTCTGCCCGGCAAGGACGGCCTTACCCTGACCCGCGAGCTGCGGGTACGTTCGGAGGTGGGCATCATCCTCATCACTGGTCGCAACGACGACATCGACCGCATCGTCGGCCTGGAATGCGGCGCCGACGACTACGTGATCAAGCCGCTCAATCCCCGCGAGCTGGTATCTCGCGCCAAGAACCTGATCCGCCGCGTGCGCCATGCCCGCGAGGTACACCCGGCGCCCCCCTGTGCGCAATCGCTGAAGCAGTTCGCCGACTGGGCGCTGGACACCGACCGCCGGCGCCTGATCGACGCCCGTGGCGGGCAAACCCTGCTGACCCATGGCGAGTTCCAGCTGCTCAGCGTGTTCCTGCGCAACAGCGGCCACACGCTCAGCCGCGACCAGCTGATGGACCAGATCCGTAACCGCGAGTGGGTGCCCAACGACCGCTCCATCGATGTGCTGGTCGGCCGCCTGCGGCGCAAGTTGCACGACGACCCGGCCGAGCCCCAGCTGATCATCACCATCCACGGCACCGGCTACCTGTTCACCGCCAGCGTGGCGGCATGACCCGCAGTGCCTGGGTGCTGGCCTTGGCATTGTTCGCCGTGCAAGCCAGCGCAAAGCAGCCGGTGCGCTATTGCGACTACCCGGTGTACCCGCCGATATCCTGGAGTGACGGCCATCAGGTGCGTGGCCTGGCTCCCACCGTGGTGCGTGAGCTGTTCGCGCGCATGGGCTACCAGGTGCAGACCGTGGTGCTGGGCAACTGGAAGCGCTGCCTGATGGACGCCGCCGCCGGGCGGGTGGACGTGGTGCTGGCCTACAACAGCGACCAGCGTGATCAGCGCATGCGCTTTTCCGCGGTGCCGGTGGTGCGCGAGGAAGTGGCGGTGTTCTACAACCGCCTGCGGCCGGTGCAGTTCCAGCGCCTGGAGGACCTGGCCCGCTACCGCGGCGGCCTGCTGTACGGCGAAAGCTACGGCGCCGAGTTCGACCGCTTCGTCGCCCGCCACCAGAACATCGAGCGGGTGTCGTCCAGCCAGCAGAACTTCGGCAAGCTGATCCGCGGCCGCATCGACTACGTGATCCAGGAGCGGCGCACCGGCCAGCTGTTCATCGAAAACCTGCCCGGGGCGCGGGACATTCGCGTAATGCCCACGGCCCTGAGCGTGGACTACCTGCGCGTTGCAGTATCACGGCAATCGCCCTTGAGCCGGCAGATGGACGAAATCGACGCGCAGCTGCTGCGCATGAACCAGGCCGGCGAGATCGAGCGCTGGCTGGAGCAGAGCGAAGTGACCTACCGCGACATGATCAACCTGCCGGCGGATGCCCGATGATCCGCCTGCGCACTGATGGCCTGCTGCGCCGCCTGCTGCTGTTCATTCTGCTGTTCAGCCTGTGCTTCACCGTGCTGGCCAGCTCGGTACAGCTGTACTTCGAATACCGCCGCGAGATGCGCGATATCGAGGCACGCATGGCGTTGATCCGCGCCGGCTACCTGGCCAGCCTGGAGCGCAGCCTGTGGGACCTGGACGAGGCACAGCTGGATACCCAACTGCGCGGGCTGGTGGATTTTTCCGATGTCGCCCGGGTGCGCCTGGTCAGCGACGACTTCCAGCTGCTGCGCGGTGCCGCCGAGCCCAAGGGGCCGCTGCGCATCGAACGCTTCCCCCTCGATTACCAGCCGCCCTCGGGGCCGGCCAGGCACCTGGGCGAGCTGGAAGTGAGCATCGACCTCGGCGCGGTGCACCGGCGGCTGTATGCCACGGGCCTTGCCAGCCTGCTGTGGATGGGCGTGTTCCTGTGTGGCCTGGCGGTGGCGTTGTCGGGGTTGTTCTACCGCCTGGTCACCCGCCACCTGCAAGTGATGGCTGAATTCGCCCGGCGGATTGGTGCCGGCCAGTGGCAGGAACCGTTGCGCCTGGGGCGCCGCCCGTCGCCGCGCGCGGATGAGATCGACACCGTGGCCAATGCCCTGGATGACATGCGCCGCGCCATCCTCAGCGACATCGAGCGCCGCGAGCGCGACCGCCTGGCGCTGCAGGACAAGCGCGACGAACTGCAGGCCATGGTCGAGCGACGCACGGCCAGCCTGGCCCGGGCCAAGGACGAGGCCGAAGCTGCCAACCTGGCCAAGTCACGCTTCCTGGCGACCATGAGCCATGAGCTGCGCACACCGCTCAACGGCATTCTCGGCATGGCCGAGCTGCTGCGCGGCGGCCGGCTGGAGGCGGCCGACCGCCAGCGCGTCGAGGCTTTGTACAAGGCCGGTGAGGGGCTGTTGGCGATTCTCAACGAAGTGCTGTATTTCGCCCGGCTCGAGGAGGGCGAGAGCCGCGCCGAGCTGGTCGGTTTTTCGCTACGCCAGTTGTGCCAGGAGGTGCTGGCGCTGCTCGAACCCATGGCCAGGGATAACGGCGACTCCCTGCATCTGGACATCGACGAGCAATTGGCCGAGTACCAGCACGGTGCCGAACAGTACCTGCGCCAGGTGCTCAGCAACCTGCTGGCCAACGCCATCAAGTTCACCGAACACGGCCAGGTGCGGCTTGCGGTGCAGGTACTGGTCAATGATCCGGGATCGCAGCGCTTGCGGGTGTCGGTCAGTGACAATGGCATCGGCATCGAGCCGGCGGTGCAGGCCAGGGTCTTCGACCGCTTCGTCCAGGCCAGCGAGGCGGTGGCCCGGCGCTACGGCGGCACCGGGCTGGGCCTGGCAATCTGCAAGCACCTGGTGGAAAAGCTGGGGGGCAGCATTGGCCTGGACAGCGTGCAAGGGCAGGGCAGTCGCTTCTGGTTCGAGCTCGACATGGCTCGCGGGCAGCCAGTGCTGGCCAGTTCACCAGCCCCTTCGCCCCTGGCCAGCCTGGATATCCTGGTGGTCGAGGACGTGGCGTTGAACCGCGAGGTGGCCGGCGGGTTGCTGCTGCGCGATGGCCACCGGGTGAGCTTTGCCGAAGACGCCGGGCAGGCCCTGCAGGCCTGCGCACAGCGGCGCTTCGACTTGATCCTGCTCGACGTGCAGCTGCCCGGCATGAGCGGGGTGGAACTGTGCCGACAACTGCGTGCCACGCCCGGGCCGAACCGCCACAGCCGCATCCTGGCGCTGACGGCCGGCGTGCAACCGGGGCAAGTGCCGGGTTACCTGGATGCTGGCATGCAGGGGGTGCTGGCCAAGCCCCTGCGGCTGGACAACCTGCGCCAGGCGCTGGCCGAAGCGGCACCCGTGGAAGTGGCTGGCGTCGACGCGACAATCGACTGGTCATTGCTCGACACCCACCGCTCGCTGCTGGGTGAACAAAAGCTGCAAGGCCTGCTGAAGGTGCTGCGCCAGTCGCTGGAGCAGCACGTCACGGCGTTGGCCGAGGCGCTGCCGGCGCAGGACTTTACCGAGGTGCTGCACCTGGCCCACCGCCTGGCCGGCAGTTGCGATTCCCTGGGCTTTTCTGGCCTGGCTGCGCTGTTGCGACGCCTTGAGGACGCGGCCCGGCAGCATGACGAACAGGCATTGAAAGCGCTCCGCGAGCCGTTGGCCACCGAGCTTGCCCAGGCCCGCGCCAGCCTGGAACAGCTGATCCAGAGCTGACGTACAAAAAACTTACGACTTTTTACATCTTCGATCCGTTCGTACAACGGCACCTTACATCCGTTTCCAATAATCCATGGCAACCGTGTTGCACGCGGTCCATGAGGCTTATTGGAGACAAGAATAATGACATGCCGTAGCGCTCAGCCCCTCCTTCCTACCACTCCGCGCGGCACCCCCGCGTGGCCAGGCACCGGCTGCAAAGGCGAGGTGCGCCATGACTGACAACCGCGAAAAGATCCAGCTCACCCGCGCGCTGAAAAGCCGGCACATCTTCATGCTGTCGCTGGGCGGGGTGATCGGCACCGGGCTGTTCATGGGCTCGGGCGTGACCATCAACCAGGGCGGCCCGGTCGGCGCGATTCTGGCCTACCTGGTCGCGGGTTTGCTGATGTACCTGGTGATGGTCTGCCTGGGTGAGCTGTCGGTGCAGATGCCGGTGTCCGGCTCGTTCCAGGCCCACGCCACCAAGTTCATCGGCCCGGCCACCGGCTTCATGATCGGCTGGGTGTACTGGATGAGCTGGGCCACCACCGTGGGCCTGGAGTTCACCGCCGCCGGCATGCTGATGACCCGCTGGTTCCCCGAGGTGCCGATCTGGTACTGGTCGGCGCTGTTCGTGGTCGTGCTGTTCGGCCTCAATGCCCTGGCTACCCGTGCCTTCGGTGAGGCGGAGTACTGGTTCTCGGGAATCAAGGTGGCGACCATTCTCGGCTTCATCATCATCGGCCTGCTGGTGATCTTCGGCGCCATCCCGCTGAGCAGCGGGGCGCCGGCACCGATGCTGGACAACCTGCTGGGCGAGGCGCTGTTCCCCCATGGCCTGTCGGCGGTGTTCGCGGTGATGATGACCGTGGTCTATGCCTTCCAGGGCTGCGAAATCATGGGGGTAGCGGCCGGCGAAACCGAGCACCCGGAGAAGAGCATCCCACGGGCCGTGCGCAACGTGGTGTTCCGTGTGCTGATCTTCTACGTGCTGGCGATTGCCGTGCTCTCGGCCATCGTGCCGTACCAGCAGGCCGGGCTGATGGAAAGCCCGTTCGTGCAGGTGTTCGACATGGTCGGCATTCCCTTCGCCGCCGACCTGATGAACTTCGTCATCCTTACCGCCATCCTCTCGGTGGGCAACTCCGGGCTGTATGCCTCCACGCGCATCCTCTGGGCCATGTCGAAGAGCGGCATGGCGCCGAAAAGCCTGTCGCCGCTGAGCAAGCGTGGCGTGCCGTTGCGGGCGCTGAGCATCACCCTGTGCTTTGCGCTGATCTCGCTGATGACCAGCTTCGTGGCAGCCGACACGCTGTTCATGGTGTTGATGGCGGTGAGCGGCATGTCTGGCACGGTGACCTGGATCGTCATCGCCCTGGCGCAGTACCGCTTCCGCAAGGTCTATCTGCGTGACGGTGGGCAACTGCAGGACTTGAAGTACAAGGCGCCGCTGTACCCGCTGGTGCCGCTGCTGTGCATCACCCTGTGCAGTTCGCTGTTCGTGTTCCTGGCGCTGGATGAAACCCAGCGGCCGTCGTTGTACTGGGGCTTTGGCTTCATTGCCCTGTGCTATGCGGCGTACTTCTTCGTCAACCGCCGTCGGCAGGGGGCTTTCGAGCCGAGCGCGCCAGGAGTCTGAGGTTTCAATCTCGGGGCTGCTACGCAGCCCATCGCGACGCAAGGCCACTCCCACAGGTAGCGCGCAGACCTGAAGACTGCGAATGACTTGTGGGAGCGGCCTTGTGTCGCGATGGGGCGCAAAGCGGCCCCGGCAATCCGTCAGTTGTACAAAGTTGTAACAACCACCTCCTATCTCAACCTTGACCAAGCAAATAAGGCTAATAAAAACAACGACATATATCGTCCTCAAGAGTTGTTACAGCCCTATCCGCGCCCAATTGCCACCTTGTTGAACACTCGTTTAGTATCTCCCTCATCAAGCCCTCCCAAAACCATCACAACAACACCGAGGCCCCCATGACCACCCCGTCGTCACTGCTGAGCAAGGTCGAAGCCGGCGTTGCCTGGATCACCCTCAACCGCCCCGAGCAGCGCAACGCGCTGGACATCCCCACCCTCAAGCAACTGCACGCCCTGCTGGAAGCCTGCAACAGCGACCCGGCCGTGCGCGTGGTGGTGCTGACTGGCAGCGGCCGCAGCTTCTGCGCCGGTGCCGACCTGGCCGAATGGGCTGCGGCCGAAGCCCAGGGCACCCTGGAAAGCTACGGCTGGACCGAAACCGCCCACGCCTTGATGTTGCGCCTGCACAGCCTCGACAAGCCCACCATCGCCGCTATCAACGGTACTGCCGTGGGCGCTGGCATGGACCTCAGCCTGTGCTGCGACCTGCGTATCGCCGCGGCCTCGGCACGTTTCAAGGCCGGCTACACCAGCATGGGCTACAGCCCCGACGCCGGCGCCAGCTGGCACCTGCCGCGGCTGATCGGCAGCGAGCAGGCCACGCGCCTGTTGTTCCTCGATGAGCTGTGGGGGGCCGAACGTGCCCTGGCGGCCGGGATGGTCAGCGAAGTCTGCGCCGACGAGCAACTGCCCGCCGTGGCCGCCGAGCTGGCCGGGCGCCTGGCCAACGGCCCGACCTTCGCCTACGCGCAGACCAAGCGGCTGATCCGCGACGGCGCCCGGCGCACCCTGGCCGAGCAGCTGGAAGCCGAGCGTCAGGCCGGCCTGCTGTGCGGCCGTAGCCAGGACGGTGCCGAGGCGCTGCAAGCCTCGGTGCAACGCCGCGCCCCCCGTTTCACCGGGCAGTAACCCGATAACCGACCCTCACCAGGACCTTCGCAGATGAATTTCCAACTGACTCAAGAACAAGAAATGTTGGTGGAAGCGGTACGCAGCTTTGTCGCCAAGGAGCTGCTGCCCCATGAGGAGGCGGTAGACCGCGCCGACGCCGTGTCGCCCGAGTTGGCTGCGCAGATCCGCGGCAAGGCTATCGCCGCCGGGTTCCATGCCTTCAACATGCCCGAGGAGGTCGGCGGTGGTGGCCTGGACTACCTGTCCCAGGCGCTGATCGAGCGTGAGTTGTCCAAGGTGTCCTGGGCCCTGCACGTGTTCGTCGCGCGGCCGTCGAAAATCCTCATGGCCTGCAAGGAGGAGCAGGTCAACGACTACCTGTTGCCGTGCGTGCAGGGCGAGAAGATCGACTGCTTCGCCCTCACCGAACCAGGTGCCGGTTCCGATGCCAACGCCATCAAGACCCGCGCCGTGCGCCAGGGTGACGACTTCGTCATCAACGGCAGCAAGCACTTCATCAGCCACGCCGGCCACGCCGATTTCGCCATCGTCTTCGCCGTTACCGACACCTACGAGCACAACGGGCGCAAGCGCAATGCGGTAACCGCCTTGCTGGTCGACCGCGGCACGCCGGGCATGACCATCCGCCGTGGCCCCAAGTGCGTGAGCAATCGTGGTTACCACACCTACGAGCTGTTCTTCGACGACTGCCGGGTACCGGCCAGCAAGGTGCTGGGTGAGGTCGGCAAGGGCTGGGAGGTGGCCAACGCCTGGCTCACCGCCGGCCGGGTGATGGTCGCCGCCAACTGCGTGGGCCAGGCCCAGCGCGCCCTCGACCTGTCGTTGCAATGGGCCGCCGACCGCAAGCAGTTCGGCCAGGCCATCGGCAGCTACCAGGGCGTGTCGTTCAAGCTGGCCGACATGGCCACGCAGATTCGCGCTGCGGAAATGCTCACCCTGCATACCGCCTGGAAGATGGACCAGGGCAGCATGACTGACGGCGAGGCCGGCATGGCCAAGCTGTTCGCCAGTGAGGTGCTGGGCAAGGTCGCTGATGAAGCCGTGCAGATCTTCGGCGGCATGGGCCTGATGGACGAAGGGCCGGTCGAGCGCATCTGGCGCAACGCACGCATCGAGCGCATCTGGGAAGGCACCTCGGAGATCCAGCGGCACATCATCGCCCGCGAACTGCTGCGCCCGCTGCTGCGCTGAGCGCCAGGAGAACACCCATGTCGCATTCGATTCGTGACAACCTCAAGCGCCTGCTGGCGCCCCGGCACCTGGCCTTCATCGGCGGGCGCAGCATGGCGCGGGCGCTCAAGCGCTGCGCCGAAGGTGGCTTTGGCGGCGAGCTGTGGCTGGTCAACCCGCAGCATGACAGCCTCGAAGGCATCCCCTGCGTGGCACGGGTGGCCGACTTGCCGTATGCCCCGGACGCGGTGTTCATCGCCACCAACCGTGAGCTGACCTTGCAGTGCGTTGCCGAGTTGGCCGCACGCGGCGCCGGTGGCGCCATCTGCTATGCCTCGGGCTTTGCCGAAAGCGGCGAGGAAGGCCGCCAGCTGCAGCAGCGCCTGCTCGCTGCCGCCGGCAACATGGCCTTGCTAGGCCCCAACTGCTACGGCCTGCTCGACTACCTGCACGGCGCTGCCCTGTGGCCGGTGGCCCATGGTGGCCAGCAGGTGGAGAAGGGCGTGGCGATCCTCACCCAGAGCGGCAATTTCGCCTACAACCTGTCGATGAGCGAGCGCTCGCTGCCGGTGGCCTACATGGCCTCGGTCGGCAACCAGGCACAACTGGGCGTGGCCGAGCTGATGGACGTACTGCTCGACGACCCACGGGTAACCGCGATCGGCCTGCACCTGGAGGGCCTGAAGAACGTGCCAGGCTTCGCCCGCGCTGCCTGCAAGGCGTTGCAGCAGGGTACGCCGGTCATTGCGCTGAAGACTGGCGTGTCGCAGATCGGTGCCGAACTGGCGCTCAGCCACACCAGCTCGCTGTCCGGCTCCGACGCCTTGTACGACAGCCTGTTCCAGCGCCTGGGCGTGATCCGCGTCAGTGGCCCGGTGAGCTTCGTCGAAACCCTCAAGGCCGCTGCCTGTGGGCGCTTGCCGGTGAATGGCGAGCTGCTCGCCCTGGCCTGTTCCGGTGGTGATGCCGGCTTGATCGCCGACTATGCCGAGCGTAACCAATTGAGCCTGCCGAAGCTCGAACAAGGGCAGGTGGCGGCACTGGCCGAAGTGCTGCCGGCCTATGCCAACCTGGTCAACCCGCTGGATTTCACCACTGCCATCTGGGGTGATGCAGCGGCCCTGCAACGTATGCTCGACAGCACCCTGAGCGGCGCCGCCGACGCGGCCATGCTGGTGCTGGACTACCCGGCGGCGTTCTCCGGCGAACGCAAGGAATGCGACCTGCTGCTGGCGCTGTACTGCGATGCGCTGGAACGCCACGGCAAGATCGGCTTCGTCACTTCGGCGTTCCCGGAACTGTTGCCCGCCTGCGCGCGTGAGCGCTTGCACGCGCGTGGCATCGCCGCCCTGCAGGGTGTGGAAGATGGCCTGGCAGCCTGGGGCCGCATCGTCGCCTACCAGCGCAACCGCCAGCGGCTGCTGGAGCAGGGCGAGGCCGCGCGGGTGCCGCTGTGCCCACAGGCGCTCCCAGGCGAGAGCCGCCTGCTGGACGAATGGCAATCCAAGCAAGCCCTGCGTGCCTTCGGCCTGCCGGTACCAGCCGGGGTGCTGAGCACCCCCGAGCGCGCCGTGGCAGACGCCACCCGCGTCGGCTACCCGCTGGTAGTGAAGGCGCTCAGCGCGCAACTGCCGCACAAGACCGAAGCCGGAGCGGTGGCGCTGAACCTGCGCGATGCCGCTGCCCTCGAGGTCGCGCTGGTGCAGATGCGCCAGCGCATCACCGCCTACGCCCCACAGGTAGCGTTCGACCAGGTGCTGCTCGAACCCATGGCCGAGCCGCCGCTGGCTGAACTGATCGTCGGCATCAAGCGCGAGCCGGACTTCGCCCTGGCCCTGGTGATCGGTGCCGGTGGCGTGCTGGTCGAGCTGCTCAAGGACAGCGTCAGCCTGTTGCTGCCGACCACCGACAGCGCCATCCGTGCCGCGCTGCTCAGCCTGCGCAGCGCCAGCCTGCTGCAAGGCTTTCGTGGCCGCCCGGCCGCCGATCTGGACGCCTTGGTTGCGGCTATCCGCGCGGTGGCCGACTACGCCTGCGAAAACGCCGGGCAACTGCTGGAACTGGATGTGAACCCATTGATGGTCGGTGCCCATGGCACCACTGCGGTCGACGCGCTGATCCGCCTCGGTCAGGCGCAAGGAGAACGACATGAATAAGCACCACCAGACTGCCGGTCAGGCGTTGGTGCGCCTGCTGGCCAACTACGGCGTGGAAACGGTATTCGGCATCCCCGGCGTGCACACCCTGGAGCTGTACCGTGGCCTGCCGGGCAGCGGCATCCGCCATGTACTGACCCGCCATGAGCAGGGCGCCGGCTTCATGGCCGACGGCTATGCCCGGGTAAGTGGCAAACCGGGGGTATGCTTCGTCATCACCGGCCCGGGCGTGACCAATGCCGCCACTGCCATCGGCCAGGCCTATGCCGACTCCATCCCGATGCTGGTGATTTCCAGCGTCAACCACACTGCCAGCCTGGGCAAGGGCTGGGGCTGCCTGCACGAAACCCAGGACCAGCGCGCCATGACCGCGCCGATTACCGCGTTCTCCGCCGTGGCCCTGCGCGGTGACGACCTGCCCGAACTGATCGCCCGCGCCTGGGCCGTGTTCGACAGCGAACGGCCGCGCCCGGTGCACATCTCGGTGCCGCTGGACGTACTGGCCGCGCCGGTCAGCTGTGACTGGAGCGATGAGGTGGTGCGCCGCCCCGGGCGTGGCCAGCCGTGCCGCGACACCCTCGACCTGGCCGCCGTGAAGCTGGCCGCCGCCAAGCGCCCGATGATCATTGCCGGCGGTGGGGCACTGCACGCGGCCGAGCAGCTGCAGCAACTGAGCACCCGGCTGGCAGCCCCACTGTTCACCAGCGTGGCCGGCAAGGGCCTGCTGCCAGCGGACGCGCCACTGAATGCCGGCGCCAGCCTGTGCGTCGAGCCCGGCTGGCAGCTGATCAGCCAGGCCGACGTGGTGCTGGCCGTGGGTACCGAAATGGCCGATACCGACTTCTGGCGCGAGCGCCTGCCGATCACTGGCCAGCTGCTGCGTGTCGACATCGACCCGCGCAAGTTCAACGACTTCTACCCCTGTGCCATTGCCCTGCACGGCGATGCCCGGCAGACCCTGGCCGGCCTGCTCGAACACCTGCCAGCGCTGCACCGTGACCCGACCCAGGCCAGCGAAGCCGTGGCCAACCTGCGCCTGGCCATTCGCAGCGGGCATGCGCCGCTGCAGGCCGTGCACCAGGCAATCCTCGACCGCATTGCCGCCGTGCTGCCCGACGATGCCTTCATCAGCAGCGACATGACCCAGCTGGCCTACACCGGCAACTACGCCTTCGCCAGCCGGGCGCCGCGCAGCTGGCTGCACCCGACCGGTTACGGCACCCTCGGCTACGGCCTGCCGGCCGGCATCGGCGGCATGTTCGCCAGCGATCACCGCCCAGGCCTGGTGCTGGTAGGCGACGGCGGCTTCCTCTACACCGCCCAGGAACTGGCCACGGCGGTCGAGGAACTGGACCGACCGCTGGTCGTGCTGTTGTGGAACAATGACGCCCTTGGCCAGATCCGCGACGACATGCTCGGGCTGGATATCGAGCCGGTCGGCGTACTGCCGCGCAACCCGGATTTCATCGGTCTGGCCCGTGCCTTCGGTTGCACCGTGCGCCAGCCGCGTGACCTGGACGCGCTGCAGGCCGATCTGGCCAGCGGTTTCGCCACCCCCGGCGTCACCTTTATCGAACTTAAACATACCTGCGTCTGCTAAGCCGCAGACACCACGAACAACAAGAGAAATCACCATGCCATTTCGCCGTACCCTTCTGGCTGCATCCTTGGCTCTGCTGATCACTGGCCAGGCCCCGCTGTACGCCGCACCGCCTCTGTCGATGGACAACGGCACCACGGCCCTGACCGTGCAGAACAGCAACGCCTGGGTCGAAATCAGTGCCGGCGCGCTGCAACACAACATCCGTACCTTGCAGGCCGAACTGGGCGGCAAGTCCAAGCTGTGCGCCGTGCTCAAGGCCGATGCTTATGGCCACGGTATCGGCCTGGTGATGCCGTCGATCATCGCCCAAGGCGTGCCCTGCGTGGCGGTGGCCAGCAATGAGGAGGCCCGCGTGGTCCGCGCCAGCGGCTTCACCGGGCAACTGGTGCGGGTACGCCTGGCCAGCCTCGGCGAAGTGGAAGAGGCCTTGCAGTACGACATGGAAGAACTGGTCGGCAGCGCCGAGTTCGCCCGCCAGCTCGATGCCATCGCTGAACGCCATGGCAAGACCCTGCGCATCCATCTGGCGCTCAATTCCAGCGGCATGAGCCGCAACGGCGTGGAAATGAGCACCTGGTCCGGCCGTGGCGAAGCGCTGCAGGTCACCGACCAGAAGCACCTCAAGCTGGTCGCGCTGATGACCCACTTCGCCGTGGAAGACAAGGACGATGTGCGTAAAGGCCTGGCAGCGTTCAACGAGCAGACCGACTGGCTGATCAAGCATGCGAAACTTGATCGCAGCAAGCTCACCCTGCACGCCGCCAACTCCTTCGCTACGCTGGAAGTGCCGGAAGCGCGCCTGGACATGGTGCGCACCGGCGGCGCGCTGTTCGGCGACACCGTGCCGACGCGCACCGAATACCAACGTGTCATGCAGTTCAAGTCGCACGTGGCGGCGGTGCACAGCTACCCGGCAGGCAACACTGTCGGCTACGACCGCACCTTCACCCTGGCGCGTGATTCGCGCCTGGCCAACATCACCGTCGGCTACTCCGATGGCTACCGCCGGGTGTTCACCAACAAGGGCCATGTGCTGATCAACGGCCACCGTGTGCCGGTGGTGGGCAAGGTGTCGATGAACACCTTGATGGTCGATGTCACCGACTTCCCCGATGTGAAGGGTGGCAACGAAGTGGTGCTGTTCGGCAAACAGGCCGGGGCTGAAATCACCCAGGCCGAGATGGAAGAAATCAACGGCGCGCTGCTCGCCGACCTGTACACCGTATGGGGCAGTTCCAACCCGAAGATTCTCGTCGACTGAAACCGCCAATGAAGGGAGATTGCCATGCGCTACGCCAAGCTCACTCAACGCATCGCCGGCGACGGGGCTGCCGCCTGGGACATCCATTACCGCGCCCTGGCGCTGCAGGCCGAGGGCAAGGATATCCTGCTGCTGTCGGTGGGTGACCCGGACTTCGACACCCCTGCGCCGATCGTCGAGGCGGCCATCGGCAGCCTGCGTGCGGGCCACACCCATTACGCCGATGTACGCGGCAAGCTGGCGCTGCGCCAGGCCATTGCCAACCGCCACCGGCAGCGCAGCGGCCAGGCCGTCGATGCCGACCAGGTGACGGTGCTGGCGGGGGCCCAGTGTGCGCTGTACTGCGTAGCCCAGTGCGTGCTCGATCCGGGTGACGAGGTGATTGTCGCCGAACCCATGTACGTGACCTACGAGGCGGTGTTCGGTGCTTGTGGTGCCAAGGTGGTACCGGTGCCGGTCAAGCCGGAGAACGGCTTTCGCGTGTGCCCGCGTGACGTGGCCGCGCGCATCACCCCGCGCACCCGCGCCCTGGCCCTGAACAGCCCGCACAACCCCTCGGGGGCGAGCCTGCCGCGTGCCAGCTGGGAAGCGCTGGCCGAACTGTGCGTCGCGCACGATTTGTGGCTGATCTCCGACGAGGTGTACAGCGAGCTGCTGTACGACGGTGAGCATGTCAGCCCCGGCAGCCTGCCGGGCATGGCCGAGCGCACCGCCACCCTCAACAGTCTGTCGAAGTCGCATGCCATGACCGGCTGGCGGGTGGGCTGGGTGGTCGGTTCGACCGAGCTGGCCACCCATCTGGAAAACCTCGCCCTGTGCATGCTGTATGGCTCGCCGGACTTCATCCAGGACGCCGCCGTGGTCGCACTGGAGCAGCAGCTGCCCGAGCTCGACAGCATGCGCGCGGCCTATCGCCAGCGCCGCGACCTGGTGTGCGAGCAGTTGGCCGGCTGCCCGGGCATCAAGGTGCTCAAGCCCGATGGCGGTATGTTCGTGATGGTCGACATCCGCGAGACCGGCCTCAGTGCCCAAGCCTTCGCCAACCACCTGCTCGAAAGCCAGGGCGTGTCGGTGCTCGCCGGCGAAGCCTTCGGCCCCAGCGCTGCCGGGCATATCCGCCTGGGCCTGGTACAGGGTAACGAGGCCTTGGCCGACGCTTGCCAGCGCATCGCCCGCTGCGCCGCCGCACTGATGCCGGGGCAGGCCCATGCGTGAGTATGCGCGGCTGTACATCGACGGCGCCTGGCAGGTACCGAGCGGGCAGGGTATGGCCGAGGTGATCGACCCGGCCAGCGAACAGGCCATCGGCCGCGTGCCGCTGGGCGCCGAGGCCGATGTCGAGCGGGCGGTGATGGCCGCGCGGCGGGCCTTTGAGGGCTGGTCACGTACGCCGTCCCGTGTACGTGCCGGGTACATAACGGCGTTGGCCGCACAGCTGAAATGCCGCGCGGCGGACATGGCCTCGGTCATCACCGACGAGCTGGGCATGCCGGTGCAGTGGTGCCAGGCGGTGCAGGTCGAGGGCCCGATCGCCGGGCTGGAGCAGTACGCCGAACTGGCCGGGCTGATGGATGAGGTGCGCGAAGTCGGTAACTCGCTGGTGTACCGCGAGGCCGTTGGTGTGTGCGCGTTCATCAATCCGTGGAACTACCCGCTGCACCAGATGATTGGCAAGCTGGCGCCGGCCCTGGCCGCCGGTTGCACGGTGGTGGTCAAGCCCAGCCAGGAAACGCCGCTGCATGCCTTCATGCTGGCCGAGATGATCGATGCCATCGGCCTGCCGGCCGGGGTGTTCAACCTGGTCAGCGGGCCGGGGGCCAAGGTCGGCGAGGCCCTGGCCCGGCACCCGCAGGTGGACATGGTGTCATTCACCGGCTCCACCGGCGCCGGGGTACGCGTGGCCCAGGCGGCTGCGCCGACGGTGAAGCGGGTGTGCCTGGAGCTGGGCGGCAAATCGCCGCTGCTGATCACCGCCGACGCCGACCTGCACGCGGCGGTGCGCCATGGCGTACAGGATGTGATGATCAACTCGGGGCAGACCTGCACGGCCCTGACCCGCATGCTGCTGCCGGCCAGCCGCTATGCCGAGGCGCTGGAGATCGCCGAGGCCGAAACCCGTGCGCTGGTCATGGGTGACCCGCGTGACCCGGCCAGCTTCCTCGGGCCGATGTGTTCGGCAGGGCAGCGGCGCACCGTGCTCGACTACATTCGCCTGGGGCAGGAGGAGGGCGCGCGCCTGCTGTGCGGCGGCGACACGCCAGCCGGCTTCGAGCGCGGCTTTTACGTGGCGCCGACGTTGTTCGCTGATGTCGACAACCGCATGCGCATCGCCCAGGAGGAAATCTTCGGCCCGGTGCTGTGCCTGATTCCCTATGCCGATGAGGCCCAGGCGTTGGCCCTGGCCAATGATTCGCCGTTCGGCCTGTCCAGCGCGGTGTGGGCCGGCAGCCGCGCGCATGGCCTGGCCCTGGCACGGCAGATTCGCGCCGGGCAGTGCTTCATCAACGGTGGCGGGTTCAACTACCAGGCACCGTTCGGTGGCTACAAACAGTCGGGCAACGGGCGCGAGTGGGGCGAGGAGGGCCTGGCGGAGTTCGTCGAGGTGAAAGCGGTGCAGTGCTGAGCCACAGCTGGAAGACAACCTGTTTTGTGTGAGGAGAATGTTTGTGAATGTACTGATCGTCCACGCTCACCCCGAGCCGCAATCGTTCACCGCTGCCCTGCGTGACCAGGCCGTGGAAAGCTTCCGCGCCCAGGGCCATCAGGTGCAGGTCAGCGACCTGTACGCCATGGGCTGGAACCCGGTGGCCAGTGCCGATGACTTCACCCAGCGCGAAAACCCCGAGTACCTGGTGTATGCCCTGGAGCAGCGCCAGGGGGTCAAGCGCGGCGCCATTGCCGCAGATATCCGGCAAGAGCTGGACAAGCTGCTGTGGGCCGACTTGCTGGTGCTGAACTTCCCGATCTTCTGGTTCTCGGCACCGGCCATGCTCAAGGGCTGGATCGACCGGGTGCTGGTGTCGGGGGTGTGCTATGGCGGCAAGCGCTTCTACGACCAGGGTGGCTTGGCGGGCAAGAAGGCGCTGGTGACCGTGACCCTGGGCGGGCGCGAGCACATGTTTGGCGACGGGGCCATTCATGGGCCGCTGGAGGACATGTTGCGGCCGATCTTGCGCGGCACGCTGGCCTATGTCGGGTTCGAGGTATTGCCACCGTTCGTGGCCTGGCATGTGCCGTACATCAGCGATGAAGCGCGGCAGGGCTTCCTGCAGCAGTACCGGCAGCGTCTGGAGCAGCTCTCGGACGACCAGCCACTGGTGTTCCCGCGCCTGGCGCAGTTCGATGAGGCGCTTTACCCGCTGGCGTGATTGACTGTTCTGGCCCGATCGCCGGTAAGCCAGCTCTCATAGAACTGCACATAACTCGTTGAATTAGCAGGGCCCCGGTGGGAGCGGCTTTAGCCGCGAACACCGGCGCAGCCGGTGCCATGCACCGCGTTGGATTCTTCGCGGCTAAAGCCGCAGGGTACGCGGAGCGCTTGCGAATTCAGTTCTCTATGCGACAGCGCAGCCCAAAGGGCTGGGCCATCTCCCACAGGGAAATTACAGGGCCTCAGGACTGTGGAGGGCCGGTGGGAGCTGGCTTGCCGGCGATGGGCCGCACAGCGGCCCCATTGATCTTGGCTGACTGGCATCAGGGTAAACCCACACAGGTACAGCGCTGCATTTGAGACATGCGCTGACCTGTGTGCGCTTGGGGCGCGTAGCGCCCCCAAAATCCTCAGCTTCTCCCTTTAGCCAGATAGGCCGCAAACTCCGCGTCCGGCACCATGCTGCCACCGGTCCCCCACACCAGATGCGTGGCCCGGTCCATGCGCTCGGCGGAAAGGCCCATGCGTGCCAGGTACTCAGGCGATTCAAGCACCTTGACCATGCCCGGCATCCCCGCCAGCGCCGAAGGTTCCAGGCGTGCATTCTCCTGGTCATGGGCCAGCACCAATAGCCGGTACAGCGTCTCGTCGCTGACCGTGTAATAGCCATCGAGCAAACGCTGCATCGCCTTGCCGACAAAACCGGAAGCGCGGCCCACTGCCAGGCCGTCGGCGGCGGTCAGGTTGTCGATGCCGAAATCCTGCACGCTGGTGGCGTCGTGCAAACCGCTATACACCCCCAGGAACATGCATGGCGAGTGGGTGGGCTCGGCGAAGAGGCAGTGCACATGGTCGCCCCAGATCAGCTTCAGGCCGAACGCCACGCCACCCGGGCCGCCGCCGACCCCGCAGGGCAGGTAGACGAACAACGGGTGTTCGGCATCCACCTTGATACCCGCGGCCTCGAACTGACCGGCCAACCGCTCGGCCGCCACGGCATAGCCGAGGAACAGGTGTGGCGAGTTCTCGTCGTCGACGAAATAACAGCTCGGGTCCGCCGCCGCCTGCTGGCGCCCTTGCGCCACCGCTACGCTGTAGTCGCTTGCGTACTCGACCACGCTCACGCCATGGGCGCGCAGCTTGTCCTTCTTCCACTGGCGGGCGTCGGCCGACATGTGCACGGTGGCCTGGAAACCCAGCCGGGCACTCATGATGCCGATCGACAGGCCGAGGTTGCCGGTCGAGCCGACTGCAACCTTGTACTGGCTGAAGAATTGCCGGGCCTGCTCGCTGGCCAGTACCCGGTAATCGCTGTCGAGGCTGATCAGGCCGGCCGCCAGGGCCAGGTCCTCGGCATGCTTGAGGACTTCATGGATACCGCCGCGGGCCTTGATCGAACCGGAGATCGGCAGCTCGCTGTCGGCCTTGAGCCAGAGCGAACCGCTGGCTGGCAGGCCTGCGGCCTGCAGCAAGCTGGCGTGCAGGGTGGGCAGCGGCCGCAGCGGTGACTCGATGATGCCGCCGGTGGCGGCGGTATCCGGGAACACGCAGGCCAGGTACGGGGCAAAGCGTGCCAGCCGGGCACTGGCGGCACTGACGTCGGCGGCGCTCAGGCCGACATCGGCCAGGGCCTGGGCGGCAGGGGCAATGCGCGGGTTGAACCAGCGGGTTTCGCGCAGGGCCACCAGGTCTGCGATCAGCGGGTGGGAGCTGTACCATGCTTGCAGTGTCTTGCCGTGAATCATGCTGGTTTTTCCTGTTGTGCAATCAATGTCAGGCAGCGCTGCACGATCGGGCTCACGTCGCCCTTGCGCCGGCTGAGGATGATCGGGCTGACGGCGCCACTATCAAGCAGGCCTACATATTCGATATCGGTGCGGTGCTGCTGCTGCACCGACGCCGGTACCAGGGTCACGCCCACGCCGACCGCCACCAGGCCAATGGCGGTCTGCAGTTCGTTGGCCCACTGGCTGACGCGGATGCTCATGCCGTGGTGGGCGAACAGCGCCAGCACATGGTCGGCATAGCTGGGCCTCGGGTTCGCCGGGTAGAGGATGAATGCCTCCCCAGCCAGTTGGGCAAGGGTAGGCGGGCTGCTTGCCAGCGGGTGGCCCTTGGGCAGCACGGCCACCAGCGGGTCTTCGCACAGCACTTGCTGGTGAATGGCCGGGTCGTCGATGCGAATGCGCCCGAAAGCGATGTCGATGCGTCCGCTTTTCAGTGCCTCTACCTGTTGCAGCGTGGTCATTTCGCTCAGGCCCAGCTCCAGCTCGCTGTCCTGGCGTAATTCGCGGATCAGCTCCGGCAGCACGGTGTACAGGGTAGATGGCGCGAAGCCGATGCCCAGCCACTGGCGCTGGCCCTGGCCGATGCGCCGGGTGTTGTCGCTGATGTTCTCCAGCTGCTGCAGCACGGTGCAGCTCTGCTCGTAGAAGAACCGACCGGCCTCGGTCAGCCGCAGCGGGCGTTCGCGCACCACCAGCAGGGTGCCGAGCTGGTCCTCCAGCTGGCTGATCTGTCGGCTCAGCGGTGGCTGGGCAATGTGCAACAGCTCGGCGGCGCGCGTGAAGTTCAGGGTTTCGGCCAGGACCTTGAAGTAACGCAGGTGGCGCAGCTCCATCAGACCTCCAGGGTATGGTGGGAGATTCATTCGATATTGGACGGCTATCAGGGTCTCGCGCAATCTTTGCACAAGCAAGTAAATGCACCACTCGGGCCTGCGGTTGGCAGCTCGATATAACGGGACCTGGCAAGAATGACAAGCGCGCTGATTGAACGTATCGAGGCAATTATCGTCGACCTGCCGACCATTCGCCCGCACAAGCTGGCGATGCACACCATGCAGCAGCAGACCCTGGTGGTATTGCGTGTTCGCTGCAGCGATGGCGTGGAAGGCATCGGCGAGGCGACCACCATCGGCGGCCTGGCCTATGGCTACGAAAGCCCCGAGGGCATCAAGGCGAATATCGATGCGCACCTGGCGCCGGCGCTGATCGGCCAGCCGGCAGACAACATCAACGCCGCCATGCTCAAGCTGGACAAGCTGGCCAAGGGCAACACCTTTGCCAAGTCGGGTATCGAAAGTGCCTTGCTCGACGCCCAGGGCAAGCGCCTGGGCCTGCCGGTCAGTGAACTGCTGGGCGGCCGCGTGCGCGACAGCCTGGAAGTGGCCTGGACCTTGGCCAGCGGCGACACCGCGCGTGATATCGCCGAAGCCCAGCACATGCTGGAAATCCGACGTCACCGAGTGTTCAAGCTGAAGATCGGCGCCAACCCGGTGGAGCAGGACCTCAAGCACGTCGTGGCGATCAAGCGCGAACTGGGCGAAAGCGCCAGCGTGCGCGTCGACGTCAACCAGTACTGGGACGAGTCCCAGGCCTTGCGCGCCTGCCAGGTACTCGGTGACAGCGGCATCGACCTGATCGAACAACCGATTTCGCGCATCAACCGCGGCGGCCAGGTGCGCCTGAACCAGCGCAGCCCGGCGCCGATCATGGCCGACGAGTCGATCGAAAGCGTCGAGGATGCCTTCAGCCTGGCCGCCGACGGCGCGGCCAGCATCTTTGCCCTGAAAATTGCCAAGAACGGCGGCCCCCGCGCCGTATTGCGCACCGCGCAAATTGCCGAGGCTGCCGGCATCGCCTTGTATGGCGGGACCATGCTCGAAGGCTCGATCGGCACCCTGGCCTCGGCTCATGCCTTCCTGACCCTGCGCCAGCTCACCTGGGGCACCGAGCTGTTCGGGCCGCTACTGCTGACCGAAGAAATCGTCAACGAGCCGCCGCAGTATCGCGACTTCCAGCTGCACATTCCCCGCACCCCAGGCCTGGGCCTGACCCTGGACGAACAGCATCTGGCGCGCTTCGCCCGCCGTTGAGTCACGCTGGCTGAAAGAACACACAACCCCTGTGGGAGCGGCTTTAGCCGCGAAGCAGACGACGCGGTGGATGGCACGGGCTTCGCCCGTGTTCGCGGGTAAACCCGCTCCCACAGTGACCCTGCCAGATAAACGATCCAGTCATATGCAAGGAGACCTCCCATGCTGTTCCACGTGAAGATGACCGTGAAACTGCCGGTCGACATGGACCCGGCCAAGGCCGCCCGGCTCAAGGCCGACGAAAAGCAGCTGGCCCAGCGCCTGCAGCGCGAAGGCACCTGGCGCCACCTGTGGCGCATTGCCGGGCACTACGCCAACTACAGCGTGTTCGATGTGCCCAGCGTCGAGGCGCTGCACGACACCCTGATGCAGTTGCCGCTGTTCCCGTACATGGACATCGAGGTCAACGGCCTGTGCCGGCACCCCTCGTCGATCCACAGCGACGACCGTTGAGTCGCACCTGTCTACCTGACAAGAACAAGATGAGGTAAGCACGATGACCGTGAAAATTTCCCATACTGCCGATGTTCAGGCGTTCTTCAAGGAAGTGGCCGGCCTGGGTCATGCCGAAGGCAACCCACGCTTCAAGCAGATCATCCTGCGTGTGCTGCAGGACACTGCACGCCTGGTCGAAGACCTGGAAATCAGCGAGGACGAGTTCTGGCATGCCGTCGACTACCTCAATCGCCTGGGTGGCCGTAACGAAGCCGGCCTGTTGGCAGCGGGCCTGGGTATCGAGCACTTCCTCGACCTGCTGCAGGACGCCAAGGACGCCGCGGCCGGGCTGAGCGGCGGTACCCCGCGCACCATCGAAGGCCCGCTGTATGTGGCGGGGGCGCCGCTGGCGCAAGGCGAAGCGCGCATGGACGACGGCAGCGACCCGGGCGTGGTGATGTTCCTCCAGGGCCAGGTGTTCGATGCCGACGGCAAGCCGTTGGCCGGTGCCACGGTCGACCTGTGGCACGCCAACACCCAAGGCACCTATTCGTACTTCGACTCGAGCCAGTCCGAGTACAACCTGCGCCGGCGCATCATCACCGATGCCGAAGGGCGCTACCGCGCGCGTTCCATCGTGCCGTCGGGGTACGGCTGCGATCCGCAGGGGCCAACCCAGGAGTGCCTGGACCTGCTCGGCCGCCACGGCCAGCGCCCTGCGCACGTGCACTTCTTCATCTCGGCGCCGGGGCACCGCCACCTGACCACGCAGATAAACTTTGCCGGCGACCAATACCTGTGGGATGACTTTGCCTATGCCACCCGTGACGGGCTGATCGGCGAGCTGCGCTTTGTCGAGGATGCCGCGGCGGCGCGTGACCGCGGCGTACAGGGCGAGCGCTTTGCCGAGCTGGCGTTCGACTTTCACCTGCAGGCGGCCAAGGCGCCAGACGCCGAGGCGCGCAGTCACCGCCCGCGCGCATTGCAAAACAGCTGAGCCCTGAAGGGATACCTGTGGGAGCGGGCGTGCCCGCTCCCACAGGGTCCCTTGCCAATCAACGACTGGTTTTTGCCTGGGCCTTTCCGTGCGGGGAGGGCCCGGGCTTTTTACTGCCCGGGGCTGGTGATCTAGAATCCGCCTTTTTCCCGAGCCCACCACCATGCCGCCTATCGAACTGCTGGCAACCACCGCCGACCAGGCCCCGCTGATTCGCAACCTCTACCAGTTCTACGCCTACGAATCCTCCGACTGGGAGCAGGAAGACGTCGAAGTGGACGGCCGCTTCTATATCCATGACGAGCACCTGCAACGTTACTGGCTGGCCGGTGGCTGGGGCGCGTACCTGGTGCTGGCAGACGGCTTCATTGCCGGCTTCGTGCTGGTTGAACGCAGCGAGCTGCCGGGCATCGACGCGCTCGAGCTGGCCGATCTGTTCATCCTTAAAAAGTACCGCCGTCAGGGCATCGGCCGGGCGGTGGCGTTGCAGTTGCTGGGCGGCGCGGGCGACTGGCTGTTGCGTTGTTACGCACAGGACGCACCTGCTGTAGCCTTCTGCAATGCCGTGTTGGCCGAGCTGTCGCGCCCGGTGCAGGCAATCGCCCTGGATGACGAACCGGGCTTGCTCAATTTCCTGGTGACTGGCGCCCGCCATTGAGGGATTGCCAGCCTTCGTGCGCCCTTTGAAGGGGGCCTTTGTGAGCTGCGCGCGGCGTGGAAAGTGGTCGATCAGCGAACAGAAATTGCAGTTGGCCTGCACAAGCGGCGATTGAACTTCCTTATTCTTCGGCATCTCTTCTAGAATCCGAGCTGTTGCATCCGCCGGGCAACGCCTGCGCGGCCTTCCTTGGGCGCCGCATCCAGCCGCGCCGTCATCGAGAGTGCCATGAGTTCCAGCACACCGCTGTCCGGAGTCAACCAACCCCTGCGCGGCATCGCCCTGGTGGTGGTGGCGACGTTCCTGTTCGCCAGCCACGATGCCCTGTCCAAGTTCCTCGGCGGTCTGTACCCGATCATCATGGTGGTGTGGGCGCGGTATGTGGTGCACACGCTGCTGATGGCTGGCATCTTCCTGCCCAAGGCCGGCCTCAATGTGCTGCGTACCCGCCGGCCGTTGTTGCAGACGTTACGTGCCTTGAGCCTGCTGAGTACCAGCCTGCTGTTCACCAGTGGCTTGCAGTACCTGCCGCTGGCCGAGGCCACGGCGGTCAACTTCCTTGCCCCGGTGCTGGTCACCGCGTTGTCGGCGCCGCTGCTGAAGGAGCGGGTGACGGTGGGGCAGTGGCTGGCGGTGGTGATGGGGTTCATCGGCGTGCTGGTGGTGGTGCACCCGGGCGGGGCGATGTTCACCCCGGCCATCCTGTATCCGTTCGGTTCGGCGCTGGGCTTCTGCTTCTATCAATTGTTGACGCGTATCCTGGCTGCGCATGACAGCCCGACCACCAGCAACTTCTATGCGGGGTTGTGCAACACCCTGGCGATGAGTGCGCTGGTGCCGTTCTTCTGGGAGATGCCGCGCTGGGACCATGCGCTGCTGATGCTGGCGCTGGGCGGCTTTGGCATGACGGCGCACCTGCTGCTGACCCAGGCCTTCCGCCATGCGGCACCGGCGTTGCTGGCACCGTTCAGCTATTGCCAGATCGTGTTTGCCGGGTTGCTTGGGTTGGTCGTCTACAGCCAGGTGCCGGATACCCTGAGCCTGGTGGGTATTTCGGTGATCTGCCTGAGTGGGCTGGGGGCGGCGTGGATGCAGCGGGGCAAGTGACAACCTGTAGCGGCCTCTTCGCGGGTGAGCCCGCTCTCACAGGTACAGCGCAGTCCTCGGGCAGGGTGCTGGACCTGTGGGTTTACCCGCGAAAGGGCCTTCAAACGCGACCCTTCAGAGGTCGATGAATCACTGCGTGGCCATGAACTGCAGGATGCGTTCGCGCAGCCAGCGCTCGGCCGGGTCGTTGTCCTGGGCGCCGCTCCAGACCATCGACAGTTCGGCTTCGGTGATTTCGAACGGCGCCGGGTCGGCACGCAGGCTGCCGTCGTCGGCCAGGGCGCAGGCGGCGTAGTCCGGTACCGTGGCGATCATCTCGGTGCTGCGCAGCAAGGCGCGCAAGCTGCCGAACTGCGGCACCGCCAGCACCACCTTGCGGCAGCGGCCGATGCGCGCCAGGTCGAGGTCGATATTGCCGCTCATGTCGCCGGAGAACGACACCATCACATGCGGGCGGGCGCAGTATTCGTCGAGGGTCAGCGGGCCCGGGCGGTCATCGGCGCGCAGCACCCGCACGCCGATGTCGCGCAGTTTGCGACGCTTGGCGGTGGCTGGCAGGTCTGTGGTGTAGCTCACGCCCACCGAGATCTCGCCGCTGGCCAGCAGCCCCGGCATCAGCAGGAAGTTGGCCCGGCGCACCACCACGCTGATGTCCGGGGCCTCTTCGCGCAGGGCCTGCAGCAGGGCAGGGAACAGGCCGAATTCGGCATCGTCCGACAGGCCCAGGCGGAACACGTTGCAGCTGTTGGCCGGGTCGAACTCACGGGCGCGGCTGATGGCGGCGGAAATCACGTCCATGGCCGGCCCCAGCTCGGCAAAGATCTGCATGGCCCGTGGCGTGGGCTCCATGGCCCGGCCGTTGCGGATCAGCAGCGGGTCGTCGAACAGTTCACGCAGGCGGGCGAGGGCGGCGCTGACGGTGGATTGGGTGATGAACAGCTTTTCGCCTACCCGGGTCAGGTTGCGTTCGATCATCAGGGCTTCGAACAGTACCAGCAGGTTCATGTCGACGCGGCGCAGGTCGTTGCGGTTCATGAGGGGCGGGTTCCGGAATAGAGGGCTTGGCGGTGTATTGAAGCATGTGGGTGGCCTGGTTGCCTTGTATGGATGTGCCCGCGAAGAGGTCGGCACAGGAAAGCTGACAGAGCCAGCCTATCACCCCTCAATAGCCACTCTATTAGAACTCTGCCCAAGCTCGGCTAGTCTTTCCCCTGGCCCCGCGAATTCCTTGAGTGGGCGGCATGTCAGCACCTGGGTGCAAGACTGCGCCAACCCCGTCGTGACAGCTTCGCAAGCCCCGTGTAGACCTGATGAGGGGGAGCACGAGCCCACGCGCTCGGCTGAAAGAACACTTGGCATAGACCGGAAATCTGGATAACCGACCCAAAGGTACCCGCAGATGTCGAACGAATCGAAATGCCCGTTCCATCAAACCGCAGGTGGCGGCACCACCAACCGTGACTGGTGGCCTGACCAGCTCAACCTGAGAATTCTTCACCAACATTCCTCCAAGTCCGACCCGATGGACCCGGGGTTCGACTATGCCAAGGCGTTCAAGAGCCTCGACTTCCAGGCCCTGAAGAAAGACCTGACCGCCTTGATGACCGACTCCCAGGACTGGTGGCCCGCCGACTTCGGCCACTACGGCCCGCTGTTCATCCGCATGGCCTGGCACAGCGCCGGGACCTACCGTATTGGCGATGGCCGGGGTGGTGCAGGCTCTGGGCAGCAGCGCTTCGCTCCGCTCAACAGCTGGCCGGACAACGTCAGCCTGGACAAGGCCCGGCGCCTGCTGTGGCCGATCAAGCAGAAGTACGGCAACAAGATCTCCTGGGCCGACCTGATCGTACTCACCGGCAACGTCGCCCTCGAATCCATGGGCTTCAAGACCTTCGGCTTCTCCGGCGGGCGTGCCGACGTGTGGGAGCCGGATGAAGATGTGTACTGGGGTTCGGAAAAGGTCTGGCTGGGCGGTGACACCCGCTACGGCAAGGCCCAGCCGCCCGGCCAGGGCGACCTGGTGGCGGAGCCGGCCAAGCGTCCGGAGGAACAGGGCCGTAACCTGGAAAACCCGCTGGCTGCCGTGCAGATGGGCCTGATCTACGTAAACCCGGAAGGCCCGGAAGGCAATCCCGACCCGGTGGCTTCGGGCAAGGACATCCGTGACACCTTCGGCCGCATGGCCATGAACGATGAAGAAACCGTGGCCCTGATTGCCGGCGGCCACGCCTTCGGCAAGACCCATGGCGCTGGCCCCGCCGACAACGTCGGCCCCGAGCCTGAGGCTGCGGGCCTGGAGCTGCAGGGCCTGGGTTGGGCCAACAAGTACGGCAGCGGCAAGGGCGGCGATGCCATTACCAGCGGCCTGGAAGTGATCTGGACCTCGACCCCCACCCAGTGGAGCAACGAGTACCTCAACAACCTGTTCAACTATGACTGGGAGCTGACCAAGAGCCCGGCCGGTGCCCACCAGTGGCGGCCAAAGGACGGCAAAGGCGTGGGTAGCGTGCCGGACGCTCACGACCCGGGCAAGAGCCACGCGCCTTCGATGCTCACCTCCGACCTGGCGCTGCGCTTCGACCCGATCTACGAGCCGATTGCCCGTCGTTTCAAGGACAACCCTGACCAGTTGGCGGACGCCTTCGCCCGCGCCTGGTACAAGCTGATCCACCGCGACATGGGCCCATTGGCGCGCTATCTGGGCCCGGAAATGCCCAACGAAGAGCTGCTGTGGCAAGACCCGTTGCCAAAAGTCGACCACCCGCTGGTGGGCGAGCAGGACATTGCCGCGCTCAAGGCCAAGGTGCTGGCGTCGGGCCTGAGCGTTGGCGAGCTGGTGGCCACCGCCTGGGCGGCGGCGTCGACCTTCCGCGGCTCGGACAAGCGTGGTGGGGCCAACGGTGGTCGCCTGCGCCTGGCGCCGCAGAAGGACTGGCCGGCGAATCAGGGCACGGGCAAGGTGCTGGCGGCCCTTGAGCAGATCCAGGCCGAGTTCAATGCCGGTGGCAAGAAAATCTCCCTGGCCGACCTGATCGTTCTCGCCGGTGCCGCCGCAGTGGAAAAGGCTGCCAAGGACGCCGGGCACAACCTCAGCGTGGCGTTCCGCCCGGGGCGTACCGATGCCTCCCAGGCGCAGACCGACGTCGAATCGTTCGCCGTGCTGGAACCACTGGCCGATGGCTTTCGCAACTTCACCAAGGCCCGCTACAGCGTCAAGGCCGAGAAGCTGCTGCTGGACAAGGCCCAGCTGTTGACCCTCACCGCGCCTGAAATGACCGTGCTGATCGGCGGCCTGCGTGTGCTCGGCGCCAACCATGGCGGCAGCCAGCAGGGCGTGTTCACCGACAAGGTCGGTACCCTGAGCAACGACTTCTTCCGCAACCTGCTGGACATGGGCGTGGAGTGGAAGCCGACCTCGGCGGATAACGAAACCTTCGAAGCCCGCGATCGCAAGAGCGGGCAGGTGAAGTGGACCGGTAGCCGGGTTGACCTGGTGTTCGGTTCCCATGCCCAGTTGCGGGCGTTGAGTGAGGTATATGGCAGCGCTGATGGCGGTGACAAGTTCGTGCGCGACTTTGTGGCGGCCTGGCAGAAAGTGATGGAACTGGACCGTTTTGACTTGAAGTAGCAGTGTTTTCCGGGGGCGCTCTGCGCCCCCCCTTCGCGCCAGTGGCGGCGCTCATTTACCATGGCGGCAGTTTTTAGCCATTGCCAAGGAAACCCGCCATGCGCGCCCCTCAGTTCCGCACCCCCACTATCGCTGACGCCGAACGTTGCTACGCCATCGAAATCGGTGCCTATGAAGGCGATGAGGCGGCCACGCTGGAGAAGATCCGCACCCGCATCGCGCAGTATCCGCAAGGCTTCCTGGTATTGGAAAACGCGGGCGAGATCATCGGATTCATCAACAGCGGCTGTGCCCACCAAGTGGTGATGTCCGACGAGGCATTCAAGGAGTTGATCGGGCACGACCCGGCGGCGCCAAACGTGGTGATCATGTCGGTGGTGGTGGACCCGGCGCACCAGGGCAAAGGCTACGCCAAGCAGTTGATGGATGAATTCATCGCCCGCATGAAGGCGGCGGGCAAGCTGACTATTCACCTGATGTGCAAGGAGCAGCATGTGGCGTTGTACCAGAAGCTGGGGTATCAGTATGTGAAACCGTCGCCGTCGGACCACGGCGGCATGGCCTGGCATGAAATGGTCATGGTCTTCTGATTTCGCAAAATGTCCTGGCCTTTTGGGCTGCGCTGTCGCGTAAAGAACTGAATTCGCAAGCGCTCCGCGTACCCTGTGGGAGCCGGCTTGCCGGCGATGGGCCGCAAGGCGGCCCGAATGGCGGCTTATTCGCCGCAGACCAACTGGCGTGCCAACTGGTTGTGGCGCTCCAGCACCCGTGGCAGGTCGACCGTGACCAGCTGGCCATCCTTCACTACCACACGGCCATTGATGACGCTGGTGTGCACCTGGGTCGGGGTGCAGAACACCAGTGCTGCCAGCGGGTCGTGGTGGCCACCGGCGTAGGCCACGTGGCCGAGGTCGAAGGCGACGAAGTCGGCCACCATGCCTGGGGCCAGGGCGCCGATGTCATTGCGGTTGAGCACCTTGGCGCCGCCGAGTGTTGCAATTTCCAGCGCCTCGCGTGCGGTCATCGCGTCGGGACCGAAGCCCACCCGTTGCAGCAACAGGGCCTGGCGCACTTCACCGATCATGCTGGCGCCGTCGTTGGATGCCGAACCGTCGACCCCCAGGCCCACCGGGACCCCATGGTCGCGCATCTTGCGCACCGGGGCGATGCCCGAGGCCAGGCGCATGTTCGAGCATGGGCAGTGGGCGACACCGGTGCCGGTGCGGGCGAACAGCTCGATGCCATGCTGGTCGAGTTGCACGCAGTGGGCGTGCCACACGTCGTGGCCGACCCAGCCGAGGTCTTCGGCATATTCGGCGGGGGTCATGCCGAACTTCTCGCGGCTGTAGGCGATGTCGTTGACGTTCTCGGCCAGGTGGGTGTGCAACGACACCCCGTACTGGCGTGCCAGCACGGCTGCTTCGCGCATCAGGTCGCGGCTGACCGAGAACGGCGAGCAGGGCGCCACCACGATGCGGCGCATCGAGCCGTGGCTGGCGTCGTGGTAGTCCTCGATCAGGCGCTGGGACTCCTTGAGGATGTCGGCTTCCTTTTCCACTACCGAATCAGGCGGCAGACCTCCCTGGCTGCGGCCCACGCTCATGCTGCCGCGTGCGGCGTGGAAGCGCATGCCGATCTCGTCGGCGGCATGGATGCTGTCGTCGAGCTTGCAGCCGTTGGGGTAGATGTACAGGTGGTCGCTGGAGGTGGTGCAGCCGGACAGGATCAGTTCGGCCATGGCGGTCTGCGTCGACACCGCGATCATCTCGGGGGTCAGGCGCGCCCAGATCGGGTACAGGTTGGTCAGCCAGTTGAACAGCTCGCCGTCCTGGGCCGCCGGTACCACGCGGGTGAGGCTTTGGTACATATGGTGGTGGGTGTTGACCAGGCCAGGGATGAGCACTTTGCCGGCCATGTCCAGCACCACGTCGGCGTGCTGCGGCAGGGTATCGCTGGGGCCGACCTGACGGATCAGGTTGCCTTCGATGAACATTCCGCCGTTCCTGATCTCGCGGCGTTTGCCGTCCATGGTGACCAGCAGTTCGGCGTTTTTGACCAATAGTGTTTTTGGAGCATGTGTAGATGACATGGCTTAAGCCTGTCGCAATACGCATCGGCGATTACCGATGTCATAGGCGCAGGGCATTGTAAGCAAGGTTTTTGAGAATTGTATACATGGCTGATGGTCCGGTGCTGGCTTCTTCGCGGGCACGCCCGCTCCCACAGGTACTGCACAGAACTCAAGCACTGTGCGGCCCCTGTGGGAGCGGGTTTACCCGCGAACACCGGCATAGACGGTGCCATCCATCGCGTCGCCAGCTTCGTGGGTAAACCCGCACACAAGGACCACGCAAGCGTGGCTCACTCGGCCATCTGCAACTCTGGCAACTTCACCCGAAACGCCCGGGTCAGCCCCAGCAGCACCACAAGGCCCATGCCCATCCAGCACAAACCGATGGTGAACGACAGGCTGGTCAGGCTGCTCCATAGCCACAGCGTGCTGAGGAAGCCCAGGCCGGGGATGGCGCCATACAGCAGGTAGTTGCGACCACCACGCAGCTTGTGGTCGATCAGGTAGTGCTTGACCACGGCCAGGTTCACCGCCGAGAAGGCGAACAGTGCGCCAAAGCTGATCATGTTGGCCACCGTGTCGAGGGTGATCGCCAAGGCCAGCAGCGACAGCAGGCTGACTACCAGGATGGCGGTGGCCGGTACGCGCTTTTTCGTCACCAGCTGGCCGAACGCCCGGGGTAACGCACCGTCGCGGCCCATGGCGAACAGCACCCGCGATACGCTGGCCTGGGACACCATGGCCGAGGCGAAGCAGCCGGCCACATAGGTGGCGGTGAAGGCGGTCACCAGCAGCTCGCCGCCGACCCGGCGCATGACGTCCACCGACGCCGAGTCCGGGTCGGCGAAGCTGCCCCAGTCAGGGAACACCATCTGTGCGCAGTACGACACCACCAGGAACAACAGGCCACCGATCAGTGACACGGCGAGGATCGCCACCGGAATGCGGTAGGTCGGGTTGCTGGTTTCCTCGGCCATGGTCGACACCGCATCGAAGCCCAGAAACGACAGGCACAGCACGGCGGCACCGGTCATGATCAACGGCACGCTGAAACCTTCGTGGTGGAAGGGCGCCAGCAGCGACAGCGGCTGCGCCTGCCCGCTGAGGTTGTGGATGGACAAGGTGACGAAGACGATGATGAACACCAGTTGCACCACCACCAGGATCCAGTTGACCCGGGTGATCGACTCGATGCCGATCAGGTTGAGGAAGGTGACCAGGGCAATGGAGCCCGCCACCCACACCCAGGCGTGGATGGCCGGGAAGTATTCCGACATGTAGATGCCGATCAGCAGGTAGCTGAGCAGCGGCAGGAAGATGTAGTCGAGCAGCAGGGTCCAGCCGGCGATGAAGCCGATGTGGCTGCCGAAGGCCTTGCGCGTGTAGGTGTAGACCGAGCCGGAGTAGGGGTGGGCCTGGACCATGCGGCCGTAGCTGTAGGCGGTCAGCAGCATGGCGGCGAGGGTCAGCAGGTAGGCGGTGGGCAGGTGCCCTTTGGTCATCTGGGTGACCAGGCCGTAGGTGGTGAACACGGCCAGCGGCACCATGTAGGCAAGGCCGAACAGCACCAGGGCGGTCATCCCCATGGACTTGCGGAAGCAGCCGGTGTTGGCGCCGGGTTGCGAAGGTGCATGCGGGGCGGGGCTATGTGCAGGGCTTTGGGCTGTACTTGTTGTTGTATGCATTGCTAACTCCTGAAAAGGGATGCAGGACACCGCGGCAGGCGAGCAGGCTCGCTACCGGTGGGCGTTGTGCAAGGAGGTTGAGCGAAAGGCTCGCAGCGCTGGGGCGGGTTGATGCTCCCATACCCTGCAGGTACCCGGAATCACCCTTTGGGGTGAGCCGGGCAAGCGCTGCAGCCGCTCACCCCAAAGGGTGATTTCGGTGGCCGCAATGCCATGGGAGTATCTGCTCATCAACGCACCGCACTGGCGGCGGTGCCTTACGTCATACGGCAGGCCCACAGTGACTGATCAATTGCTTTCACAACGTTGGTTCGAGCACCAGGCCAAGGTCACCGAGGCCATTGGCCGACCGGGCTTTGCCGCCAACCTGTTTGCGGCACTGGGTGTGATCCGGCCAATCCAGGCGACCACGGTGTACCTGTACCCACACGACGGCATGCCTTGCGCACTGTTCGAGCAGGATGACAAGGCGCCCTGGCAGCCCGAAGGCAATGTCAGCCGCTACCTGTCCGGCTTCTACCTGCTCGACCCGTTCTACGGCGCCTGTGTGGAGCAGGTCGAGTCCGGTTGCTACGGCCTGTTCGAAGTGGCGCCCGACCATTTCGAGCTCAGCGAGTACTACCAGTCGTTCTACCGGCACTCGCACCTGGAGGATGAGCTCAACTACATCCTGCAGGTCGCACCCGGGCAAAGCCTGGCGGTATCGCTGGCGTTCACCGACAAGCTCGATGGTCAAACCCGTGCGCTGTTCGGGCGTATCACGCCCTGGGTGCTGGCGGTGCTCAGCAAGCACTTCGCCGGGCTGGACAGCCGCACCGGGCGCTTCGAGAACATCCTCGAGCAGCGCATCCACGCGGCCCTGAACAACTTCGGCAGCTCGCTACTGACCGAGCGTGAATGCCGTATCGCCCAGCTGATATTGCGTGGCCACTCGACCAAGTCGCTGGCCGAGCGCCTGGGGGTGTCGGAGGACACCATCAAGTCTCACCGCAAGAACGTCTACGCCAAGCTCGACATCGGCACCCAGTCCGAGCTGTTCTCCCTGTTCATCGACGCCCTGGCCAATGCCCAGGGCGTGCTGGGCAAGGACCCGCTGGAAAGCTACATGGGCAAGCTGCGCTGAGCGCCAGCAGCCCTGCAACCCACCGCAAAGGAAAACCAACAATGAATGCGCCTTTCGCCCCGCAACGCCAGACCCGCGACTACCAGGCATCCGATGCCGCGCACCACATCCATGCCTTCCTCGACCAGAAGGCGCTGAACGCCGAAGGGCCGCGGGTGATCGTCGGTGGTGAACGCCTGCACCTGTGGGACAGCGAGGGCAAGCGCTACCTGGACGGCATGTCCGGCCTGTGGTGCACCCAGCTTGGCTACGGCCGCCGCGACCTGACCGCTGCCGCTGCTGCGCAGATGGACCAGCTGGCGTACTACAACATGTTCTTCCACACCACCCACCCGGCGGTGATCGAACTGTCCGAGCTGCTGTTCAGCCTGCTGCCGGGGCACTACAGCCACGCGATCTACACCAACTCCGGCTCCGAGGCCAACGAGGTGCTGATCCGTACTGTACGCCGTTACTGGCAGGTGGTCGGCCAGCCGAACAAGAAGATCATGATCGGCCGCTGGAACGGTTACCACGGCTCGACCCTGGCCGCCACGGCGCTGGGTGGCATGAAGTTCATGCACGAAATGGGCGGGCTGATCCCGGATGTGGCGCACATCGACGAACCGTACTGGTACGCCGAGGACGGCGACCTGACCCCGGCCGAATTCGGCCGCCGCTGCGCCCTGCAACTGGAGGAAAAGATTCTTGAGCTGGGTGCCGAGAACGTCGCCGGCTTTATCGCCGAGCCGTTCCAGGGCGCGGGCGGCATGATCTTCCCGCCGGAAAGCTACTGGCCCGAGATCCAGCGCATCTGCCGCCAGCACGACGTGCTGCTGTGCGCCGATGAAGTGATCGGCGGCTTTGGTCGCACCGGCGAATGGTTCGCCCATGAGTACTTCGGCTTCGAGCCCGACACCCTGTCGATCGCCAAGGGCCTGACCAGCGGCTACGTGCCCATGGGCGGGCTGGTGCTGAGCAAGCGCATTGCCGAGGCGCTGGTGGAGCGGGGCGGGGTGTTCGCCCACGGCCTGACCTATTCCGGCCACCCGGTGGCGGCGGCGGTGGCCATCGCCAACCTGAAAGCGTTGCGTGACGAAGGCATCGTGCGCCAGGTGAAGGACGACACCGGGCCATACCTGCAGCGCATTCTGCGTGAGGTGTTCGCCGACCACCCGTTGATCGGCCAGGTGCAGGGCGCCGGGCTGGTGGCGGCGCTGCAGTTTGCCGAGCACAAGCCGACGCGCAAGCGCTTCGCCAACGAGAACGACCTGGCCTGGCAGTGCCGAACCTTTGGTTTCGAGGAAGGGGTGATCATTCGCTCCACCCTGGGCCGGATGATCATGGCGCCGGCGCTGATCGCCAACCACAGCGAGCTGGATGAGCTGGTGGAGAAGACCCGGATTGCCGTGGACCGCACGGCGCGGCTGGTCGGCAAGCTCTAAAAATCTTCGAGCGCACCGCAGCCCCTGCGGGAGCGGATTCACCCGCGAAGAATGCGCCACGGTGCATGGCACCGGCTTCGCCGGTGTTCGCGGCGGTTCGACGCCTCGATGGACCCGCTCTCACAGGGCTGTATCGACACTGCATCTTACAAGCAACAGAGACCGCCACGACGGTCGCCTGGAGTACCCATGTACACCCTCGAATTCTGGCAACAACGCGCCTCGGACCTCTACCTCCCGGCCAATGCACTGATCGACGGCAAACCCGTCAACGCACAGGACGGCACTACCTTCGCCGCCATCAACCCCGCCAGCAACAAGGTATTGGCACAGGTCGCCGCCTGCGGCCAGGCCGAGGTCGACCTGGCCGTCGCCAGCGCCCGCAGGGCTTTCGAGCAAGGCCCATGGCCGCGCATGGCCCCCGGCGAGCGCAAGAAGGTCCTGCTGCGCCTGGCCGAGTTGATCATGGCCCATCGCGAAGAACTGGCCCTGCTGGACTCGCTGAACATGGGCAAGCCGGTCATGGACGCTTACAACATCGACGTGCCGGGCTCGGCGCAGGTGTTCGCCTGGTACGGCGAGGCGCTGGACAAATTGTACGACCAGGTGGCACCCACCGCGCCCAACGCGCTGGCCACCATCACCCGCGAAGCCCTCGGCGTGGTCGCCGCCGTGGTGCCGTGGAACTTCCCGCTCGACATGGCCGCCTGGAAGCTCGCCCCGGCGCTGGCTGCCGGCAACAGCGTGGTGCTCAAGCCCGCCGAGCAATCCCCGTTCTCAGCCCTGCGTCTGGCCCAGCTGGCGCTGCAGGCCGGTGTGCCGGAAGGCGTGCTGAACGTGGTGCCGGGCCTGGGCGAGCAGGCCGGGCAGGCGCTGGGCTTGCACCCGGACGTGGATTGCCTGGTGTTCACCGGCTCTACCCAGGTGGGCAAGTACTTCATGCAGTACTCGGCACAGTCCAACCTCAAGCAGGTATGGCTGGAGTGTGGTGGCAAGAGCCCCAACCTGGTGTTCGAAAACTGCCAGGACCTGGACCTGGCTGCGGAAAAGGCGGCATTCGGCATCTTCTTCAACCAGGGCGAGGTGTGCTCGGCCAACTCGCGGCTGTACGTGCAGCGCTCCATCCATGACGCGTTCATCGAGCGCCTGCAGGCCAAGGCCCGCCAGTGGCTGCCAGGCAACCCGCTGGACCCGGCGAGCCGGGCCGGTGCGATTGTCGATGCCGGGCAGACTGGCCGGATCGAAGCCGCCATCGCCCGCGCCGGGCACGATGGGGCGCGGTTGGTGTGCGGTGGTCGGCGCCTGACTATCGACGGTTCGGACAATTACATCGAACCGACCATTTTTGCCGGTGTCGATGGCCGTATGAGCCTGGCGCGGGAGGAGGTGTTCGGGCCGGTGCTGGCGGTCAGTGCCTTTGACAGTGAAGAGCAGGCCATACGCCTGGCCAACGACAGCATCTATGGACTGGCGGCGTCGCTGTGGAGCGATGACTTCAACCAGGTGCATCGAGTGGCGCGGGCGTTGAAGGCCGGCACTGTGTCGGTGAACACGGTCGATGCGCTGGACGTGACGGTGCCGTTCGGCGGCGGCAGGCAGTCCGGGTTTGGCCGCGACCTGTCGCTGCATTCGTTCGACAAGTATTCGCAGCTCAAGACCACCTGGTACCAGTTGCGCGCCTGAACCTATTGCCCTCAAGGCATGCTCCTACAAGGGTCAGTGCTGGCTAGAAGAGTCGTGCAAGGCTAAATTTCTTCTCCAGCCCGGCAAAAAGCCCGCCCGCCCTCTACACTGCTGCGGGTATCAGCCAAGGCAATGTGCCATACATGGAGTACCTGAGATGGGCTGCGTGTCGAATGGTCGTGCTGCTGGCAACGCCGGACGTGGCATTTCACTGCAGTGGCTGGTGGCACTCGCCATCGTACTGGGCATGCTGCTGCTCGGCGCCGCCCTGGCCTGGCAGGGTTATCGCGGCATTCGCCAGACTTTGGTGGCCGCAGCGGGTGATTCTGCCCAGCAAATAGGCAAGACCATCGACGAGCGCGCCCGGCGCCTGATCGACCCGGTGCACAGCAGTATCCGCCTGCTCGCCCACAACCCGGCTGCGCAAAACGCGGCGCAGCGCCTGGAACGCTTGCCGCAACTGGTCGAGACGCTGGACGCCAACCGCATGCTCAGTGCTGCCTACATGGGTTACCCCAGTGGTGAGTTCCTGCTGGTGCGTCGCTTGCGCGACCCGCAATTGCTGCAGCGTTTCGCCGCGCCGCCGGGTACGGCATTTCTGGTGCAGAGCGTCAGCCGTGAGGGGGGGGCGGTGCAGGGTGAATGGCGTTTCTACGACCGCGCGCTGAACCTGCTGCAGGCCCAGGCCAAGCCCGAATACCGCTACGACCCGCGCACACGCCCTTGGTTTGTCGAAGCCAGCGCCCAGCCCACCACCGTGCTGACCCACCCGTATGTGTTCTTCACCACCCGCGAGATCGGCCTGACCATGGCCCAGCGCAGCATCGACGGCGGGGCGGTGATCGGCATGGACGTTTCGGTCGACGACCTGGCCAGCGAGACCCAGGGCCTGCGCATGACCCCCGGCACCGAGATCGTCGTGGTCGACGATCAGGGCAGCGTAGTGGCCTACCCGGACCTGCAGCGGGTGATCGTGCACGAAGGGCAGGCCGTGCGCTTGTCGCGCATCGGTGAACTGGGCATTCCCAGCCTGGAGCACCTTTACGCCGACCTGCCGCTAGGCGCCCGGGCGCAGCCTTATCAGGTGGACGGCCAGACTTGGTATGGCATGCGGGTGCCACTGACCACCCTGGCCGGGCAGGACCTGCAGGTGCTGATTGCCGTGCCAGGTCATGAGTTGCTGGCCGGTGCGCGTAAGGTACTGCTCGAACAATTGCTCTGGACCGCTGCCCTGATGAGCGTACTGCTGGTGCTCGGTGGTGTGCTCGGTCGGCGTATCGGCCGCCCGTTGCGGCTGCTGGCTGAACAGCTACAAGGCCTGGCCGGCTTTGATTTCAGCCGCGAAGTGGGGGTGCGCTCGCGGGTGTCCGAGGTACGTGAACTGAGCCGCGTGCTCAGCCGCATGTCCGGCACCATCCGCAGCTTCCAGGCGATCACCCTCACACTCAGCCGCGAGCGCGACCTGGAGCGCATGCTCGACGGTGTGTTGAGCCATCTGGTGGAAGCCTCCGGGGTCAATGCCGGCGTGGTCTACCTGTTCGATACCGAGCACGCCTTGCTGCGCCTCGCCGCCGCCTGCCGCGGCGAGCAGTACCCGGGCGAGCTGGCCGTGGACCAGGCTGCCCAGCAGCACCTGGCGGCGGCGGTCACCCAAGCCCTTGGTCTACAGGAGCACAGCCTGGCTTTGGTGCTGAATGACCGTAGCCAGGCGCTGCTGGGCATCCTGGTCCTGCAACTGGACGATGAACATGTACATGAGCAAGTGGGCCAGGCGTTTCGGCGCTTTGTCGAGGAACTGTCCGGGGTGGTGGCGGTGGCCATCGAGACGCGCCAGCTGGCCGAAGCCCAGCAACGCCTGCTGGATGCCATGATCAAGCTGCTGGCCGACGCCATCGATGCCAAGAGCCCCTATACCGGCGGCCATTGCGAGCGGGTGCCACAACTGGCGCAGATGCTGCTGGACCAGGCGGTGGCGGCCGAAACCGGTCCGTACGCCAACTTCAGCATGAGCGCGGCTGAACGCTACGAATTCCGTGTGGCGGCCTGGCTGCACGATTGCGGCAAGGTCACCAGCCCCGAATACGTAGTAGACAAGGCGACCAAGCTGGAAACCTTGTACAACCGCATCCATGAGGTACGCATGCGCTTCGAAGTGCTGTGGCGCGATGCCGAGCTGGCCTACTGGCAAGGCCTGGCCAGCGGTGCCGACCCGCAGGCGCTGCAAGCCACCCTGGCGCGCAGCCAGGCCCAGCTGCAGGACGACTTCGCCTTCGTCGCCCAGGCCAACATTGGCGGCGAGTTCATGCAGGACGCCGACATCCAGCGCCTGCAGCAGATTGGCCAGCACCGCTGGCAGCGCCACTTCGACAACCGCCTGGGCATTTCCCGTGATGAGGTGGAACGCTTTGCCGACCTGCCAGCACCTGCGCTACCGGTTGACGAACCACTGCTGGCCGACCGCCCTGAGCATTGCGTGCCCTGGGGCCCCCGCAAGCCGCCGGTGGCCAAGGACGACCCGCGCAACCGCTGGGGCTTCGACATGTGCCTGCCGGCCTACGCCAGCAATTACGGCGAGCTGTACAACCTGGCGATCCGCCGCGGCACGCTGAATGATGAGGAACGCTTCAAGATCAACGAGCACATCGTGCAGACCATCATCATGCTCAGTTCCTTGCCGTTTCCGCGCCAGCTCAAGCGGGTTCCGGACATCGCCGGCAACCACCACGAGAAAATCGACGGCAGCGGCTACCCGCGCCGGTTGGGCGAGCAGGACCTGGGCATTGCCGAACGGGTGATGGCGATTGCCGACATCTTCGAGGCGCTGACCGCGGCCGACCGGCCTTACAAGGCGCCGAAGACTTTGTCCGAGTCAGTGAAGATCCTGGTGGGCATGGCCCGCGACGGGCACATCGACGGGCAACTGCTGGAGCTGTTCCTCAGCAGCGGTGTGTACCGCCAGTATGCCGAGCGCTTCCTGCGTGCAGAGCAGATCGATGAGGTGGATGTAGCGTACTGGTTGGGGCAGATGCGTTGCCCGGCCTGAACGAAAAATCAGATTTAGCCCCTTCCTTGTAGGCCATTTCCTAAAGATACTCACGCCGCCTGTTTCCCGTTGCGGCCGCTTTGGCAGCGCTCTAGTCTCGGCGGGTCGCGACGAGATACTTCGCATGGCTTTGCCCTTCATGGTGGCTGTGCATGGGGCACGTTCGCGTGCGCCGGTTCTGGTATCCGCCGGTCTGTCAACCTATGTACAGCTGCCACCTACCTACCTGTTTGACAGCAGGCCGGTAGTGGCCCAACAAATGGATACCAAAGCATGCTGAAATTTGTCCCCGATCCACCCCAAATCCCCCATTCATTCGAAGGCCCACTTGATCCAGGTGCAGATGCCCAATTTGCATTAAGGCTTTATTGATGTGTCGCCAGGGCAGGCCTCTTCGCGGGTGAACCCGCTCCCACAGGATCATCACAGTCTTCAAGACTTGCACAGTACCTGTGGGAGCGGGTTTACCCGCGAAAGGGCCGGCTCAGGCACTCGAGATATTTCAGGGGGATTGAATAATGACCACAGAAGACACCCAATTCACTGTCGGCAAGACCACCTTCTACCAAGGCGAAAACGGCACCCACCCACTGTTCCGCATCGAGCTCACCATCACCGGGCTGATGGATGAGAAACCGATGATGATCTGGGCCGCTCATTACCTGAGCGCGATGGCCAAGGCGCTGATGGATGATGCCGAACTGGGCATGAAGCAGTGAGAGTTTGCCTTCAGATCGCATGAGGGCCGAAAGGCGTTTGCCGTGGCAGTTTCAGCGCTCGGTCTCACAGGTGCTGCAATCCTTTCGGTATGCAGGACCAATCACTCATACCCCCGCACCCCGGCAATATGCCGCCCGGCCACATAGCCAAAGGTCAGTGCCGGGCCCAGGTTGATGCCCCCCGACGGATACCAGCCGCCAAACACGCTGGCCATGTCGGTACCCGCCGCATACAGGCCTGCAATCGGCTGCCCGGCCTCATCCAGCACCCGGGCACTGCCATCGGTGCGCAACCCGGCAAAGGTGCCAAAGCAACCGGGCTGTACCTTCACCGCATAGAACGGCCCCTGCTCGATGGGCGCCACACACGGGTTGGGCCCTTTGTGCTGCGGGTCGCCCTGCTTGCGGTTGAACGGTGTGGAGCCGCGACCGAACGCTGGGTCCTGGCCGTTGCGGGCATGGTTGTTGAAGTCGCTGACCGTGGTGCGCAACCCTACCGGGTCGATGCCGCAGGCCTGGGCCAGCTGTTCAAGGGTGGCGCCTTGCCTGAGATAGCCGCTGCGCACGTGCGGCCACACCGGCAGCGGCGCCGGGCGGGCATGGCCCAGGCCATAGCGACGCAGGAAACGATGGTCGCAGATCAGCCACGAGCACACCTCTTCATTCTGTGGCACCGCGGCGATCATGGCCGACACATAATCGTAGTAGCCGTGCGCTTCGTTGACGAAACGCTTGCCGTTGGCCAGTACACCGATGATGCCCGGTTTTCCGCGTTCGATGATGTGCGGGAAGTGGCCAACACTGCCGTCGCGGTGCGGCACCTGCGAAACCGGCGCCCAGGCCACCGGCGACTTCAGCTCGGTGGCGACCACGCCGCCGGCCGACTCGCCCAGGCGCAGGCCGTCGCCCGAACAGCCCTTGGGGGGCAGGGCCAGGTTGTCATGGCCGCTGGCATCGCGCGGGAACAGTTGCCGGCGCCGGGCGTTGTCGTTGGGGAAGCCACCCGCCGCGAGCACCACGGCCTTGGCACAGATCAGTTGCTCGCCCTGCGGCATTGCTACCAGCGCCCCGCGCACCTGGCCATCCTCGACCAGCAGGCGTTTGGCCGGCGCCGATTCCTGCAGGCGCACGCCCAGGTCCTGTGCCGACTTGGCCAGGCGGGCCACCAGCGCCACGCCGTTGACCAGGTGCATCGCCCGGCCATACCGGGCCAAGTGGTATAAGTGGCGGCCAAAGCGCTTGCACACGTGCAGCAAGGCCTTGGGTGAGCGGGTCATGTTGAGGAAGGCGGCAAGGTCGGCACCGGCCATGATCGGCATGCCCATGAACGAAGTTTCGCGCAGGGTCTTGCGCAGGCGTGGCAGCAGCGCGCCAACCTCGCGGGCATCATAGGGAGCAGCGATCACCTGGTGCCCACCTTGGGCTGCACCCGGTGTGTCGCCATGCATGTCGGGGATGCCGTTGCCGGCGGCAAACTGCAGCACCGTGTGCTTTTCGAAAAACGCCACCATGTGCGGGCACGCCTCGAGAAAGGCGTCGATGCGCTCGGCGTTGTAGTACGCCCCCAGCTCGTTGCGCAGGTAGGTGCGCGGCTGCTCGATGTCTTCCTCGATGCCGGCCCGGCGTGCCAGCGGGTTGCGCGGCACCCAGGCCCAACCGCCGGACCAGGCAGTGGCACCGCCGAACACTGGCTCCTTCTCCACCACGATCACCTTCTGCCCATGCCAGGCAGCCGTCACCGCCGCAGCCAGCCCGGCGGCACCAGAGCCTATGACCAGTACATCGCATTCGGTTTCGAAGGGAGCAGAAGGCATTGCGGGATTCCTGTATTATTATTGGAACAAGGTTCCATATTCTTGTTGGCAGCGAATCGCCCCGCAAGGGTGTGGCGACCATCCTGGGCAAGTAATGGGCGATAACCGGACATTTCCCGGGCTGCGGCGTCTATCGGCGGTGTGGAATCATCTTCTAGAATTCGCAAAAATTTCAGGGACCCGTGTCATGGCTGGTAGTCAGATCGAACGCGCCTTCAGTCTTGTAGAAAGCCTTACCGGTGAGCCGCAGGGGCTACCGTTGCAAACCCTGGCCGAGCGCCTGGACATCCCCAAAAGCGCCGCCCATCGCATGCTCGCCGAGCTGGTGCGGCTGGGCTATGTGCGGCAGAACCGTGACAACAGCCGCTACCAGCTGTCGGCCAAGCTGGTGGCGCTGGGCTTTCGTTACCTGGCCAGCAGCGGTGCTGACATCATCCAGCCGATTCTCGACCGCCTGGCGCAGGACAGCGGCGAACTGGTGCGTCTTGGTGTGATCGACGGTGCCCGCCAGACCTGGATCGCCAAGTCCCAGGGCGCCCGCTCCGGGCTGCGCTACGACCCGGACATGGGCCGCGACGCGCCGCTGTTCTATACCGCGTCCGGGCATGCCTGGCTGGCCAGCCTGGACGATGAGCAGGCGCTGCAGATGGTGTTGCGCCAGGGCATTGCCGACCCGGCGCAGTTCGGCCCGAATGCGCCACGCTCCACCGACGAGCTGCTCACCTACCTGCACCGCGCCCGCGAGCGCGGCTATGCCTGGGTCGAGGAAACCTCGGCGATTGGCACCTCGGCCTTGGCTGCGGTGGTACGCCGCCCGCAAAGTGATGAGGTGATCGGTGTACTGAGCATCGCCGGGCCCAGTGCCCGCCTGGCGCAAACCCGTCTGGCAGAGCTGGCGCCGCTGTTGCTGGCGGCGGCAGAAGAGCTGTCGGCGGCCAGTCGGGCCAGCGAGCTGTTCGCCTGACGGTGCATTTCCGGTCGATTACCGCACAGTCCGTCCTGCCGGTTCTTCTGAAAAGCCGAACATGGTTCTAAATTGTCGAATGTAGATTGTGGAACCTGGTTTCACAATCCGCATGACAATCATGACAAGAGGACAGGCTGTTGAACGCACCCCTTCGTATTGCCTTGATCGGCGCCGGCATCATGGGCCGCCAGCATTACCAGCATTTGCTCAATGTGCCGCAGGCCCGGCTGTGCGCCGTGGCCGACCCGAGCCCGCAGGCCGAGGCCTTCGCTGTCGAATGCGGCGTGCCGTGTTTTGCCGACCACCGTCAGATGCTTGAGCACGTGCGCCCCGAGGCAGTGATCGTCGCCAACCCGAACAACCTGCATGTCGCCAGCGCCCTGGATTGCGTCGAGGCTGGCGTACCGGTGCTGGTCGAAAAACCGCTGGGCGTGCATCTGGATGAAGTACGCGCGCTGGTGCAGGCCTCGCGCCGCCGGGGGGTACCCGTGCTGGTTGGCCATCACCGCCGGCACAACCCGTTGATTGCCAAGGCCCACCAGGTGATCAGCGACGGCAAGCTGGGCCGGCTGATCAACGTCACCGCGCTATGGCAGTTGCAAAAGCCCGACAGTTATTTCGAAACCCCCTGGCGCCGCGAGCCGGGCGCTGGCTTCCTGCTGACCAACCTGATCCATGACCTCGACCTGCTGCGCCACCTGTGCGGCGAGGTGGTACAGGTGCAGGCGTTCACCCGCAACGATGTGCGCGGTTTTGCCAACGCAGACAGCGCGGCGGTGCTACTGCAGTTCGCCAATGGTGCGTTGGGCAGCCTGACCGGCTCCGATGCGGTGGCCGCACCGTGGAGCTGGGAACTGGATTCCGGCGAAAGCCCGGTGTACCCACGCCAGGATGGCCAGCCGTGCTACCTGCTGGCCGGCACCCGGGGAGCGCTGAGCATTCCGCAACTCAAGCGCTGGCATTACGCCGAGGCCGGGTCGGGCTGGCACACGCCGTTGTTGCAGAGCGAGGAAAGCATCCCCGTCGGCGAGGCATTGACCCTGCAATTGCAGCACTTCGTGCGGGTGGCTCGGGGTGAACAAGCGCCGCTGATCGATGCCGCCGACGGTGGCCGCACCTTGGCGCTGATCGAGGCGATCCGCCAGGCAGCGGAAAGTGGCCGGGCCTGTGCGCCCGAGCACATCGCTTAACGTGTTTGGTGACGATAATGACTGATCGAATTTTCTCCCTGGCGGCCCTGACGGTGCTCGAGCTACCCCCACCGGACATGGTCGAGGCAGCAGCCCGCGCCGGTTACAGCCACGTGGGCCTGCGCCTGCTGCCTGCTACCGAGCAGGAGCAGCACTTCCCGCTGCTGGCCGATGCCGACCTGCGCCGGCAAACCCAGGCGCGCCTGCGCGACACCGGCATCAAGGTGCTCGATCTGGAAATCCTGCGGCTGAAGCCGGAAACCTGCGTGGCCGATCTCGAGCCGATTCTGGCGGTGGGTGCCGAACTGGGCGGCACGGAGCTTCTGGTGGCTGGCAACGACCCGGATGAGGCGCGTTTGACCGAGCGCTTTGCCGCGTTGTGCGACCTGGCGGTGGGGTATGGTATTCATCCGCATCTGGAGTTCATGCCCTGGACCGATGTACGTGACCTGCGCCAGGCCATGCGGGTGGTGGCCAATGCCGATCGCGCCAATGCCTGCGTACTGGTGGATGCCTTCCACTTCAACCGCTCCGGGTCTTCGTTGGGCGACCTGGCGCAGCTGGCGCCGCAGCGCATGCGCTATGCCCAGTTGTGCGACGTTACCGGCCCGGTACCGGCCGACATGGACGAGATCCTGCGCCAGGCGCGCAATGAACGGCGCTTCCCCGGCGAGGGCGATGCCGACCTGGTCGGCTTGCTGCGCGGCTTGCCGCCAAGTGTGCCGCTGAGCCTGGAAATCCCCACACGGCAGTTGCTGGAGCAGGGCATCAGCGGCGAACAGCGTGCGCGCATGGCGCTGGAGAAGGCCATGGCAGTGTTGGCCAGAGTCTGACTGATAGAACGCGGCGCATGGCACGGGCTATCGCCCGTATTCGCGGGCACGCCCACTCCCACAGAGCTGCACATGATTCACTGACTTGGCAGGGGCCTTGTGGGAGCGGCTTTAGCCGCGAACACCGGCGCAGCCGGTGCCAGGCACCGCGTTGGATTCTTCGCGGCTGAAGCCGCTCGCACAGGTACAGCGCATGTCTTGAGTCAGGCGTGGCCCCACACACAGTGCGTGTATCAGATTGGTCAAAAAAAGGGCCCGCAAGGGCCCCGTGGAGGTAAGTGGCCAGCGCGTTCAGGCGCGCTCGATCTTGCGCGGCGCCATGAAGTACATCCATGCCAGCGCCAGGAAGTACATCGCCGGGATCATGGTGAACAACACGGCATAGTTGTTATGGGTAGCGGTCAGCACGCTACCGACGATCTGCGTCATGAACATCCCGCCAATCGCCGCGCACATGCTGCCGAAACCGAACACAGTACTCACCAGGTGCTTGGGCGTGTAGTCCATCACCAGGCTCCAGATATTCGCTGTCCACGCCTGATGTGCGCCCACTGCCAGCGAGATGGCCGTCACCGCGACCCACAGGCCACTGGCGTGGGCGGCAAAGGTGACGCTGACCATGGTGCAGGCGAAGATCAGCATCGACACCAGCCGCGCCGTGGTGGCGCGCACGCCACGGCCGATCAGCCAGGAAGACAGGATGCCGCCGCCGATGCTGCCGAAGTCCGCCGTCAGCCAGATGATGATCAGCGGGATACCCATCTGCGTCACGTTGATGCCCAGGCTGTACTGCTGGTTGAGGAACGGTGGCAGCCAGTACAGGTAGAACCAGAACACCGGCGCGGTAATCGCGTAGGCCAGCGCAAAGGCCCAGGTGCCGCGCAGGCGCAGGATGCGGCTGAACGGCACGCGGGTTGGCTCAGGCTCGTCGTCCTGCTGGATGTACGCCACCTCGCTCTGGCGCACCCGCGGGTGATCTTCAGGGTTGTAGTACTTCAGCAGCCACAGCACCACCCACACCAGGCCAAGGCTGCCCATGGCGATGAACGCGGCCTGCCAACCCCACACGGCCAAAATCAGCGGCAGCAGGGCCGGCGTGACCATGGCGCCGACGTTGGTGCCGGCATTGAACAGGCCGGTGGCGATGGCCCGCTCGCCAGCCGGGAACCACAGGCGCACGGTCTTCACGCAGGCTGGGTAGTTGGCGGCCTCGGTCAGGCCGAGGATGAAGCGGCAGAGCATGAAGCCGGCGGCCGAGGTGGCCAGGCCATGGGCGCCGGTGGCCAGGCTCCACAGCAGCACGGCAAAGAAGAACGCGCGTTTTACCCCGACCTTGTCGATCAGCCGGCCCTGCAGCAGGAAGCCGACCGCGTAGCCGACCTGAAACCAGAAGTTGATGTTGGCGTAGTCCATCGCCGTCCAGCTCATTTCCTTGGCCAGGACGGGCTGCATGATGCCGAGCGCGGCACGGTCGATGTAGTTCAGGGTGGTGGCGAAGAACACCAGGGCAAGCATGCCCCAACGGGTCTTGCCGACGCCGAAGGCGCCGCGAAGCTTGTCGCCGATCGAACCTTGGGGCATTCGGGCGGCGGCGGGGGTGATCTTGGAATGGGTCATGAACTGCTCGTTTCTTGAAATTGTATTCAGCTGCGGTGCTACGGGCGCGTGACCGGTTCCCAGGCAGGGGGCACGCAAGGCCGGAGCATGGTGAGCAGTGAAGGCGGCAGCGTCAATTCAAGGACGGGGCTAGTGTTCGGTTACCGAACGGTTGCGTTGGCCTGCGGGGCGAGGGGCAGCCTGGATCGAAGCTAGGCGGTATGCACCTCTCGCTGTTTGATAAACGCAGACTTGGCAGGTGGCGGCGGGAGGAAGGGCTGGATGTGTTCCGGATAGGGAGTCAACTGGCTCAAGTGCAATCAGAACCATACAGTTGCCCAGCTTTCGACCTTCGCGCGGCCGTATTGCTTGATCCACAATTGGAGGGTTTTGTGTGACGTGCTCTTCGCTTCTACCACCTCGCCGGTGTAGGGGTTTCTGTAGTGCTTGCTTTGCCGCGATCTGAAACGGGGGAGTGGTGGAGGTGGTGACCATAGGTGTTGAGTGCTGTTGTCTTGACTTTCACTGATGGCTAATACATTCGACAGGTCGAATTGGTATTCGGCAAGCAAGTCGTGGAGTTTGCTTTCGAACTCGAATTCGCGCTTTAGGCGGGGGTCGATTTTTATGAAGGAAAGTTCGGACTTTTTGGCGGCGAGTAGCCGTTCGAGGGCGCGGAATTCGGCGAGGCGGGACATGTTGTTTCTCCATCAGTTGATGGATGTAGTGTTAGTTGCTGCTGAGTAGGAATGCAAGCAATGAAATAATTTGTGAAATGTTTTTGGCGGGTTGTGGTGGTCTCGCTGTTATTGGATTTGTTTGGTTTTTAGTTGCCTGTGTAAGTATATTCCTACATGTGGGGTTTATTAAGCTAGAGTAAGTTGGTGTGGGGATGTGGTAGGTGGCTGGCTTTTGCCTTTAGTCAACGAGCCAACCTGGGTCTCCCTCAACCAGAGTCCCTCCGTGGCTGGTTGTGTCTCCCTCCCGTGCCGCTGGTTGGCCCTCGATGATCGTGCAGGCAGCGCCTGTTTCGATGACGGCACCGCAACTGATGCGGTCGCCCACACGTGCGACGGCTCTGCCATCGACGAATGTTGCGCTTGCGCCGGTTTTCACGGTGCCTTCGCCATGCAGCGGGCAGCTATGACGGTGACCTACGAGTACGATGGGTTTCATTTGCGCTTCCTTTTGCCTGGTTGCAGAGGTGCCTCTTCGAAGGCTTCTGCGGGCGGTGCGGCTGCTCGGACGTTGAACAGGCGGCAGACGCCGTACCAGCAGATGGCGACTGAGAGGTTGTAGGGGAACAGCACGGCCCAGAACGGCAGTTGCCAGTTCTTCTTGCCTTGCATTTCACCGGGTTCGCCGGTTCGCCAGGGGGCGTAGTGGCGCCAGGCTTCTGCCGGGGTCAGGCAGATCGCGTGCAGTGGCTTGTGCCACCAGTTGGGTTCGCCGGGTGGGGGAAGTTTGTCCGGGCCGTGGTCCATGAAGTGGCGGAGGTATTCCCAGACTTCGGCAACGTGTTTGACGCCCGGTTCGGTGGGTTCGTTGCTGTCCACCCAGAGGCAATCCTTTTGGTGGAGGCTGCCGTCCTCTCGGCGAGGGGCGAAAGCGAGGGCATAGCTGGTGCTGAACGATGAACCGCCAAACTCAGTGCGCTTGAAAATTCCTCCTCCGGTGTTATTCCAATCGAAGATTAACGTCTTGCTCAAACGTTGATAGTAAATCTTTCGAGTTGGCCGGTGGAGGCAGATGTTAGATAAGTTTTTTATAAGGTATATTCGGTAGGCGAGGAAGGGGAAGAATATAAAGGGGGTGAGTGTGAATCCGATCATCAGTGCTAGGTCGAAAGTATAAGGGTTCCAGGCATCGCTTGAGAAGAAAGTAGTGGGATAGATGCCGGCCATAACTATTATAATCGATGCGCAGTATAACTTCCCCATGAAAACAGAGTCTGTTATCCAAGGATTTCGCAGGCATATAGTATTTTTGGATAAGCTCAATAGCTGTCCGCCAATAGCAGGTTTATGACCTGAATCGGATGTCGTGTTGAATAGCCAAATGGTTGCCATGATCAGCGCTCAAGACGGAAAATTGAATGGATCTCATTGTCTCCGTCTAGCCCTTGGTTGGCGCTGTAGGCGAGATGTAGGGAAACATGGTGCTGGTTGGATAGTGTGTTCTCGAAATGCAGAACCAAACCCGCAGCTACGAGGTGGGCAGAGGGGGCGATTGAGAAAACGTCCATCCCCTCATCTTCACGAATGCTACTTAAACTTCCTGACCATTCGCTTGCCCCTAACACGAAGCCTGGCAGAAGCACTGTGAACTCAACGGTTGGCTGAGTCGTGACTACTTCGTTATGTGTGATGGCTGTCCAGTTTGGCGGCGTCCAGTGATCGTTCTGATGCCATCGGGTATCGACTTTGTTTACGCCTAATGATATGGCCTGTTCGGCTGATAGTAGTTTTGGCCCGTAATGCTCATTGTGCCAATCTTGGATTTCCGCGTGCAGCGATGGGAAGGCAGGCAGTTTTTTTTCATAGTCCAAGGTGATTTCAGGACGGACCTCTCCATCGTTAATTCGATTGCCGAAGATACTACGCGCGGCCCAAAGCTCAATTGGGCTGTGAAGTTGCTCATGTGCTTTGGCGTGGAGATAGAAGCCTCCTCCAAGGATTGCTGCACCTACAAGGACAAGCGCAGCTGCGGCCCATCCGGCAAAGGGCACCAACGACGTAGCGCCAGCAACTGCAAGTCCTGCTTCAAGTACGACGATGGAGCCAGCAGCCATGGTTGCGCCGCCAGCCGTCGTATACCTAGCTGCCATTTTGTTCCCATTACTGCGCTGACGCTGTGCCTTAAGTACATCAGCAATTAGGCCAGTTATTATTGCAGGGTATCCTGCTAAACGCGCAAACAAATTACTACTTAAGAACTTGATTATGCCATTGCCAAAAGCTATTCCTGGTGCTGTTGAGCTCAACCTCAGCATCACGGCTTTTTGCGTTGCGCGCACGCTGACTAACGTCGCCGCCACTGCACCGATCACCCCGAAAATCGATGAAGCAAACCCCATGGTGTATTCCGGTGCATCGCTCTGCTGCAGGCTGTTGTAGGCGGTCTTTAGCGAAATCACGTTGAACCACAGCATCCCCGCATTCAAACCACCGCCCACGCCCGACGTCAGTAACCCGAGAAGGTTGGGTTTCACTCGCACGGTGGTGGTCAGTTCGATTGAAACCGTCCGGCTTCCCGAGATGCGCAGTTGCTTCATTT
>NZ_OLKL01000036.1 GCF_900291015.1 Pseudomonas persica | reverse complement strand
ATAGCGCCGGTGCGCGGCACGATCGCGTAGCGCACCGGCAGGATGGGGATGCGTGCGCTGCAGGCCGGGCCGGAGGTGGCGCTGCTGACGGAGGCGTCAGTCATGGGAGCTCCTTGCTCAGTGTCAAACTTTCTTGCTCATGAAATAAAAGAAAATAGCCTGCTTAATTACTGATAAGCCCGTTGCTATCTATTTCATGGAGACATACTGATGCGTTATTGACGTATATCCTGCGGGCTACCGTACTCTGACTTTCTTGGCGGGCTGTGTGTTGTAGGAAAGTTCTTGCTTTGGTTGCCAAGGTCAGCGCTGGTCGTTGAGTTTCAATGGCAAGACAATGCCTTGACGACCGCTTTTGAGTCGAGGTCGAAAGTGTAAGAATATATTTGAGTGAGTCGGTTGCTGCTCGAACACTTTCAGGAAGGGGAAGTAATGCGGAAGTATTAGTAAGAAATATCTTACTTTATGTTTTGTCTATATATATTTAGTTCTTGCACTTGGCCATCACCACCTGGCAAGTCTTCGGTGTGCCCCCCGACCGGCTGGCATAGCGCACGCAGTTGTTCAGTGATTTCTGCCGGGCAATGCTCAGCGTATTGCCCCACGCCAGGCCACCTTCGCCGGTGGTGGGGACGGCTTTGGCGAAGCAGTTGGAGCCTGTTGCGGGCGTCGCATACCGGGCCTTGCTGGCTTTACTGGAACAGCCGGCGGTGAGCGCCAGGCTGAAGGCGAGCAGGGTAGTCAGCGCCCAAGGCGTGTATGGGCGATTCGGTTTACTGCTCATATGCTCTCCTTACTGATGGGGCAGGGCTCTGCAATCGTAAGCAAGGTGCTGTCTCTGTGGGAGCGGGTTTACCCGCGAACACCGGCAAAGCCGGTGCCATGCACTGCGCAGGATATTGCATTCAAGCGAAGCGGTGAACTCTTGCGTTGCACCAGCTGCAGCGGGGGCTTGCGCCAAGGCAAGGCCCCTGCGGGCGTAGCGATCAGAAACGGTAGTTGAAGCTGGCTTCCAGCGTGCGCGGTGCACCCGGGGTGATCAGGTCAACCGAACCGTGCGCGGAGGCATAGTAGTCGCGGTCGAACACGTTCTTCAGGCGCAGCGCGGCGTCCCACTGCGGCACGCTGTACAGCAGCGCTGCGTCGAAGGTGGTGTAGCCCGGCATCACCACCACATTGTCGAGTGCGGTGTAGCGCTCATCGACGTAGTTGGCGCCAGTGGCTACGCGCCATTCCGGGGTCAGGGTACGCACCAGCCAGACGTTGGCGCTGTTACGCGGCGTCAGGGTAGGGGTCTGGCCTTCGTTGGCCACGCCGTTGGTCTTGCTGTTGGACTTGGTCATCTCGGCATCCAGGTAGGCATAGCCGGCGTAGATCTGCCACTTGTCCGTGAGCTGCCCGCTGACGGTGGCTTCGAAGCCGTCGGTACGTTGTTCGCCGGCCAGCACGGTCAGGTTGGGGTTGGCCGGGTCCGCGGTCTTCATGTTGGTGCGCTCGAGGCGGAATACCGCTGCGGTCACTGACAGGCGGCTATCGAGCAGGTCCCACTTGGCACCGAGTTCGTAGTTGGTGGTTTCTTCCGGCTCCAGATGTTGGTTGGTCGGGCTGACCGCGAACACCTCCCCCGAGGGCTGGTAGCTGCGGCTGACCGAGATATAGTAGGACTGGATGTTATCCGGCTGGTAGACCAGGCCGGCACGGGGGCTCCAGGTCTTGTCGGTACGGTCGAGGTCGACGTTCTGCGTGCGGTCGTCGTCATACTCCTGGCCAAAGATGTCATAACGCACACCGACCAAGGCCTTCCAGTGCTCGTTCAGCTCGATCAAGTCCTGCACATACAGGCCGGTGGTCTGCTGAAAGTTGGTGCCCTTGGACGACAGGTTGGCGGCGTGCTCCGGCACCGGCACCAGGGCGTCGCGGTACACCGGCACCTGCGCCACGTTGCTCTGGCTCAGTACCCGCTGGTACTTGTCCTGGAAACCCACTTCCACGCCATACAGCAAGCTGTGCTGCATGCCGGCGAGCTGCGTCTGTTGCTTGAGCTCGGTCTGGTTGAACATGCCGTACTCGTCGCGGGCGACGTTGCCGCGGTTGAGCTTGACCAGCAGTTCGCCGTTGGGCGCGGTGACGAAGCGCGTCGGGCTGCTGTCGGCCAAGGTGTTGTTGCGGTCCAGATCGTAGCGGTAGTAGCGGCTGGTGTTGGTCAGCGTGAAGTCGTCGTTGATGCGGTAGTCCAGGCTTGCAGTCAGCGAGAACACTTCGCTGCGGGCGTAATCCTGGTCGGCATCGCCGGAGCCGAAGCGCTTGTCGCGGTCCACGTCTACCGGGCGGTTGCCCAGCGCCGGGATGCCGAAGTCGATCAGGCGCTTGTCGTACAGGTAGGTGGCGCCCAGGTTCAGTTCCAGGTCGTCGGACAGGCGGAAGTAGGCCGACGGCGCGATGGCTTTGCGGTCAATGTAGCCATCGTCGCGGAAGGTGTCGCTGTCTTCGAAGGCACCGGTCACACGGTAAGCCTGGTTGCTTTGCGGGTCGGCCCAGCCGGTGTCGAACTGGGTGCGGCGCTTGCCTTCGCTGTCGAAGGTCATGCCGACCTCGCGCTTGGGCGTAAAGCTCGGCTTCTTGCTGATGCTGTTGATCAGGCCACCTGAAGAACCACGGCCATACAGCACGGCGGCAGGGCCCTTGATGACCTCGACACGCTCGATATTGGACAGGTCGCGGAAGTACAGGGCGTCGTCGCGCACACCGTCGATGTACATGTCACCAATGGCGCTGAAGCCGCGGATGGTCACCTGGTCGCGCTGGCCGTCGCCGTTGGACAGGCCGACGCCGGGCACGTTCTTCAGCACGTCTTCCATGGATTGCGCACCCTGGTCCTTGATCACGCTTTCGGGTACGACGTTGACGGTTTGTGGAATATCGCGCAGAGGGGCGTCGATCTTCATGGCGCTGCGGCTTTCGCTGGCCTTGTAGCTTTGCTGTTCGTAGGCGCTGGTGACGGCAGTGGCGGGCAGGGCCAGGGAGCCCTGCGACTCAGGTTGAACAGCCGCGTGAATCGCAGGTACAACCAGCAGGCCGAGCATGCAGATTGATGCCTGGGCAACAGACTTTTTTGCCATTACAGGTGACTCTTTGTTGTATTTGGGAGGTCACGAATGGTAATGGTTTGCAAATGTAAATCAAGTGTAAAGACTTCGCATTTGCTTTTGAAAGGAGTCGACCGCGAAAAAACGACGAAATGCGTCGCCAGGGGGAGGGCCGGCAAGGCCGCAGGTAACGGCTATGCTTGTCAGCGCGTGAACATTTCACGCACCTATCCGGTCTTGATTACATGGAAGCAGGCCTATGAATCCAATTCGTTCTCTCGCTCGTGCTGTTGCCCTTGCCACGCTGGCGTCCGCCGCCTGCTTCACCGTGCAGGCGGCCGGTATTCCCATTGGCAGCGAGGCGCTGGAGAGCCACGTCACCACACAGGTCACGGCCATCGACCTGGCCAACCGCCAAGTCACGGTGAAAGGCCCTGACGACAAGCACGATGTGACCTTCCAGCTCACGGAAAAGGCCAAGGCGCTGCCCAACCTCAAGGTGGGTGACCAGGTCGACATCTACGTGACCCGTGCGGTGGCTTATGTGCTGAATCCCGAAGTGGGCGGGGCGCCGAAGGCAACTGAAGAGTCCGGTACCATCCGCGCCACGGCGGACAACCCCAACCCGGGCGGCGAAGCGTTCCGCCAGGTCAGGGTCACGTCGCAGATCAAGAAGATCGACCTCAAGACGCATGAGGTGAGCCTGCTGCCGCCGGAGGGCAAGCTGCAGGTGGTCAAGGTCGAGAACCCGGACTTGCAAGCGCGCATGAAGAACCTCAAGGTCGGCCAGACGGTCGACGCGATCTACACCGAAGTGCTGCGCGTCGAAACCTCGCGCTGACCATTCATTGGGGCAGGCTCCGGGTTGCCCGCGTATGGATCCGCCGTGATGCCTTGCATGACGGCGGATGTCGTTCGAACAGCTGAATCACCCAGTCGGGCCGGGTCTTGCTGGCATCGTTGAGCCAATTGGCAACCGAGTCCTGGGCATACTTGTCGGCTTCGGCCAAGTGGGGCACCAGCAGTGGCTCGGCCGCTTCCGGCGCCTGCTTGAGTGCGGCGATGTGCTCGCACCACACGCCACGCGGGCGCAGTACCTCGATGCAGAAGCGTCGTACCAGAGGGTCGCTGTTGCCGGCATGCCGGGCAAGCAGGGCAAGGGCGTTATCCAGCACTTGAGCCAGGCGCGGGCGCAGGGCCATCCAGGCCCATTCGCGCACGCCGAAATGTTCATCGCGAGCAAAACGCAGCTGGGCCAGCAATGCGGCTTCGAGATCGAGCGTGCGCGACAGGTGCGCCTGGGCGAAAGCCGCCCAGCTGCGCACCGTATCGGAGCTGTGTGCGCTGCACCGCTCGAACACCTGCTGGCGCTGGGGCGCAGGTGCTGATTCCAGCCACTGCCCAAGGGTAACCCCGATACCCGTGATTTTTTTTGAAAGGCCCCGCGAGCATGTTTCTTCGGCGCAGGTAGCCAACTGTTCGATCAGTGTGTCGGGCAGCTGGCTTGCCAATGCACTGACCAGTGTCCTTTGATCCACTGCCAGGCATTCGGCCAGGTTGCGGGTGGGCAACTGCCCATGGTCGATCAGGGTTGTGCGTTCATCTGTCATCGAATGTGCTCCATCACATACGGTCTGGTCTCAGCCGTGAACCCGCCTGTTCGAGCCTCAGGCGCCGCGGCTGGGCAGCATCCTAGCCCAATTGGCAGGTATCCATGTGACGAATAGCATGGGTGCACACTTTCGATTTGCATGGATAAAGGGAATTTTCCGATCATCGCCTGAACATATGTCACGAATGAGGACTGCCATGTTCAGCTAAAACTTGTGCCTTCTGGTGCTTCCCTTTGCCCTGGCGTTGCTTGCCGGTGCCATGCTGCCGTTCCAGGCTGCGGGGAATGCCGCCGTCGGCCGGGCGCTGGGCCATTGGCTGTGGGGCGCGTTCACGTCGAATTGCTGCAACGAGTGCAGAAATCATCTGCATTCCACCTGATTGTTCAACTTGCCCTGCCTGCTTAGCCTGACTCGAACACCCATCCGACAGGATTCGATCATGGCTACCCGCATCATTCTCAACAGCACCGGCACTGCCGATGTCATGCAGCTTGAACACTTGCAAGCACAACTTCCAGGGCCCGGCCAGGTCTGGCTGCAACAGACAGCCATGGGCGTGAACCCGCTCGACGTGTTGCAGCGCAAGGGCGCTGCCCCCCTGGCGTTGCCGTCCGGGCTGGGGCTGGAAGGTTCCGGGCGGGTCTCGGCTGTCGGGGAGGGGGTATATAACGTGCAGGTGGGCGATCGGGTCGCCTATGCGATGGGCCCGGTTGGCGGTTACGCCAGCGGCCGCCTGTACCCGGCCGAGCGCCTGGTCAAGCTACCGCCGCAGCTGGATGACCAGGCCGCCGCCGCGGTGCTGTTCAAGGGCATCACGGCGCAGTACTTGCTGAAGACCACCTATGCCGTGGGCCCGGGCAGCCAAGTGCTGCTGTACGGTGCCGCCGGTGCCTTGGGCCAGTTGATGGCACCCTGGGCGCGGCATCTGGGGGCGACGGTGATCGGCGTGGTGTCACGCTCGCAGAGTGTGGCAAGGGCCCAGGCAGCGGGCTGCCACCATGTGCTGGTGTTCGACGCGGCAACCTTGGCCGGCCAGGTGCGTGAGCTGACCCAGGGGCAGGGTGTGGACGTGGCCTATGACTGTGTCGGCAAGGTGTCGCTGCAAGCCTCGCTGGACAGCCTGCGGGTGCGTGGTTTGCTGGTGTCGTTCGGCGGCACCTCCGGTGCGCCGGCGGCCATCGAGGTTGCCACGCTCAACGCCAAGGGCTCGCTGTACCTGACCCGGCCCTCGCTGGCGGCGCACACCCGCACGGTCGACGAGTACCAGCAGCGCGCCGCCGATGTGCTGGCGGCGGTCGCCAAGGGTATCATCCAGCCTCGGGTCTGGCGTCGCTACCCGCTGGCCGAAGCGGCCAGGGCCCACGAGGACCTGGAGCAAGGGCTGGCGGAGGGCGCACTGGTCCTTACCGCCTGATGCCCGATCCCTGATCCCACTGCCTTGTGCCGAGCCTTGCCATGGATGCCTTCGACAGCCGCCGCGCCGATCAACTTGCCACCTTGCTGGCCCTGCACGAGCAGGGCTCGTTTGCCGCTGCCGGGCGGCAGCTGGCGCGTCACCCCACGGTGCTGTCGAAGCGCTTGAGCGCACTGGAAGCACGCCTGGGCATTCGCCTGGTGGAGCGCAGTACGCGGCAGTTGCGCTTTACCGATGAAGGCGAGCGGCTGGTTGCCAAGGTGCGTGAGGCCAACCGGCTGATCGCCGAGGCGGAACAGGAAGCAGCCGAGGGCGCAGCGACGGTACGTGGGCGCCTGCGCCTGGCGTTGCCGGCCGCCATGGGGCGGCGCTGGTTGAGCGGGATGCTGGCCGATTTCGTGCTGGCCTACCCGCAGGTGATGGTAGAGGCCGAGTATGCCGATCGTTTCGTCGACCTGATCGGCGAGGGTTTCGACGCCGCCATCCGTGTTGGCGAGCTGGCTGACAACCGCCTGGTGGCCAGGAAGCTGTGCGATCATCGGCGCATCCTGTGTGCGTCGCCCGAGTACCTGGCCCGGTATGGTGCACCTGTGCAGCCGGAGGATCTTGCTGGGCATGACTGCCTGGGTTTCAGTGGCTTGCGAAGCTTCCCCGAATGGCGCCTGATGCGTGGTGGGCAGCAGGTGAGTGTCAAAGTTGCCGGTAGCCTGCGCAGCAATGACAACGAAGCCCTGCTGGAGGCGGCGCGGCGTGGCGTGGGTATTCTGGCCGGGGGTGACTGGCTGATGGGCGAGGACCTGGCCAGCGGGCGCCTGATGCGGGTGCTGCCGCAATGGCAACTGGACGTGGCGGCGGGCATTTACCTGGTTCGGTCTACCGCGCGTCTCAACACTGCCGCCCTGGGGGCCTTCAAAGCCTGGCTGGAAGCACGCTTCGAGGCCGGCGCCCCCTGGCGGCTTTGACACGCTCTCATAGGATTGCACATAACTCGTTGAATTAGCAGGGCCATCTCCCACAGGGCTTTATCGCCTTGCTACAGCATGCAGCACGCACTGCTCGTAATAGGTCTGCCTGATCGCTGCAGGTTTGAGCCGCGAGCGGCTGTTGTAGGTCTGCTCGGTAATGCCGAAGGCGGTCATACGCATCCACGGTTTGGGAAATTTGCGCACCTGCAGCTTCTTGCGCGTGGCGTACAGGGTTACCCCGGAAAGCTTGGCTTGCTGGGCCTCGGCGGCTATCTGCGCGCCCCAGCCGCAGGTGTGGCGATCGTTCTGGCTCAGCGCCCGTGCCTGGGCGCCGAAAGCGAGCGTGGCCAGCAGGCAGCCGGCAATCGTTGCTAGAAGTACTCGCATGTTGCTGTCCTAAGCATCTGAAGGAAAACGAAGTTTGCCTTCGCTAGCAGACACTGGGGGCCAGCAATTTGCTGTCAGATTGTGGCCATGCGCAACGGGCCGGTGACGGGTGTGCGCAGGCTGGTCCAGGCCAGGCTGGCGACCCAGATCACCGACACGCCGTAGTTCAGGCGCTGGTACAGGCCGAACAACTGACCGCTTTGTGCCGCCTGGCTCATGAGCGCGACGCTGACAATCGCCAGTACCACGCAAGCCAGGGAGAACAGCGCGAAGGCCTGCGAACCGGTAATACGGTTGCCCAGCCAGGCCCACAGGGCGCTGGCCAGGGTCAGCGAGAGGAACATCAACAGGCCGGACAGGTTGTGCAGTTGTTGTGACGTGGAAGGCTGCGCCGGGGCACAACCCTGGTCGCAGGGGAACCAGCCGGTGCCCAGGCTGCCGATGCCATGCAACAGCATCAGGGCCGCACTCAGCAACGCCAGCTTCGAACCCCGCCAGCGCCGCGCCAGGCCCCAGGCAAACAGCGCGAACAACACGGCGAGGGGGAAGTTGTTGAGCAGCGGCGACCAGCTGTGGGGCGGCGAACCGACGGCGCCGAGCTGGCTCATGGCCTGTTGCAGGTGGTCGTAGCCGGGGTAGGCCTGGGCGGTGAACCATACGCCTGCCAACAGCCAAAGGGGGATCAGCAGGCCGCTGGCAAGCAACAGGCGGTCGAGGGTTTTCATGCTGGGTTTCCTTCCATGGATAAGCGTGAAGCCGCACAGTACAGGTTTGCACAGGCGTCGGGCCAGCACCTCCAGCGTTTTATCCAGGGCCACCTGCCGGCTGTGGCCACCGAGAAATACCGCACTGTGTGTATGTGATCGTACAACCGCTTGCGCTATGATGAGCGCTGTCTTTCAAGGTGAAATACAGGGCAATGACAGAGCAGCAGGTACAGGCAAAGACCCGGCGCAAGCCGCGCAGTCTGGCCCAGGAACTGGTCACGGTGCTGACCGAGCGCATTCGCAGCGGCCAGCTCAAGCGCGGCGACAAGCTGCCGACCGAATCGCAGATCATGGCCGAAGAAGGCGTCAGCCGCACGGTGGTGCGTGAGGCGATCTCGCGGCTGCAGGCCGCCGGGCAGGTCGAGACCCGCCATGGCATCGGCACCTTCGTGCTGGACGCGCCGGCCACGAGTGGCTTTCGTATCGACCCGGCGACCGTGGTCACCCTGCGCGAAGTATTGGCGGTGCTGGAATTGCGCATTGCCCTGGAGATCGAAGCGGCGGGCCTGGCGGCGCAGCGGCGCAGCGATGAAGAGCTGGCCGGCATGCGTGCGGCGCTGGACGAACTCAACGAAGGGGCTGCCCACGCCACGGATGCGGTGTCGGCAGACTTCCAGTTCCACCTGCGCATTGCCCAGGCCAGCGGCAACCACTACTTCGCCGATATCATCAACCACCTGGGCACCAGTATCATCCCGCGTACCCGGCTGAATTCGGCACGGCTGGCCCATGATGACCAGGCGCACTACATGAGCCGGCTGATGCATGAGCACGAGGCGATCTACGAAGCCATCGCCCGGCGTGATAGCGAAGGGGCGAAGATGGCCATGCGCATGCACCTGAGCAATAGCCGCGAGCGCTTGCGCCAGGCGCATGAAGAGGCTGAGGCGCAGGGGGCCTGAAGCTTCTGGTTTCAAGGGGCGATCAGATCGCGGCCTCACTCCACTGGCCATTCACCAGCCGACGCAACCCCAGCGGGTTGCCGTCGCGCAGTGCCTCTGGCAACAGCGCCTGAGGGTAGTTCTGGTAGCACACCGGGCGCAGGAAGCGGTCGATGGCCAGAGTGCCGACCGACGTGCCGCGCGCATCCGACGTGGCCGGGTAAGGCCCACCGTGCACCATCGCATCACACACCTCGACACCGGTCGGGTAGCCGTTGACCAGGATCCGCCCGACTTTCTCCTCCAGCAGCGGCACCAGCCAGGCGAAGGCCTGCAGGTCTTCCGGCTCGCCGATCAGGGTCGCGGTCAGCTGACCGCGCAGGCCGAGCAGGGCGGCGCGCAGTTGGTCGTTGTCCTGCACTTCCACGGCAACGGTGGTAGGGCCGAACACTTCTTCCTGCAGCAGCGGGTCAGACTCCACCAACAGGCGCGCATCGGCCTTGAACAGCTGGGCGCGCGCCTGCCTGCCTGTCTGCGCCTGGCCGGCCAGGTGCACGATACCGGCATGGGCATGCAGGTGCTCCAGGCCACCGGCGTAGCTGCGCAGGCCGCCGGCGTTGAGCATGGTCTGGCCGGCCTGCTGGTCCAGGTGCTGGCCAAGCTCGGCCAGCAGTTGGCGGTACTGCGGAGATTGCAGGCCGATCACCAGGCCCGGGTTGGTGCAAAACTGGCCAGCACCCAGGCACACCGAGCTGGCCAGCTCTCGGGCGATGGCTTCGCCACGCTGGGCCAGGGCACCCGGCAGGATGATCACCGGGTTGATGCTGGACATCTCGGCGAACACCGGGATCGGCTGCGGGCGCTCGGCGGCCATGCGGCACAGGGCGTCACCGCCTTTCAGCGAGCCGGTGAAACCGACGGCCTGGATGGCCGGGTGCCTGACCAGCCACTCGCCGACGCCACCACCGAACACCATGTTGAACACGCCCTTGGGCATGCCGGTGCGCTCGGCGGCGCGCTGGATGGCACTGCCGACCAGGTCGGCGGTGGCCATGTGGCCGCTGTGGGCCTTGAACACCACCGGGCAACCGGCGGCCAGGGCCGCAGCGGTATCGCCACCGGCGGTGGAGAAGGCCAACGGGAAGTTGCTGGCGCCGAACACGGCGACCGGGCCGACGCCGATGCGCATCTGGCGCAGGTCCACGCGTGGCAGGGGCTGGCGCTCCGGCAGGGCCAGATCGATGCGCGCACCGAGGAAGTCACCTCGGCGCAACACTTGGGCGAACAGGCGCATCTGGCCGCTGGTACGGCCGCGCTCGCCGAGGATGCGCGCGGGGGGCAGGGCGGTTTCACGGCAGACGATGGCGACGAACGTGTCGTCCAGTTCGTCCAGTTCGGCGGCGATGGCGTCGAGGAATTCGGCGCGCCGCGCCGGGGCCAACTGGCGGAATTCGGCGAAGGCAGCGGCCGCGGCCTTGGCGGCCTGGTCCACTTCGGCTTCGGTGGCCTGGGCAAAGTTGTAGGGCAGAGCCTCGCCAGTGCTGGCGTCCAGGCTCTGCAGGCGCTGTGGACCAGCGGCGCTGCGCTGGCCGGCGATGAAGTTGTGGCCGAGAATTTCAGGCATGGGGTGCTCCTGTAGAGAGTAATGAAGGAAGAGAACGTGCTTGAGGAGTTTGCTCGGACCCTGTGGGAGCGCGTTGCAATGTTGAATTGGGCGAGCCCTTGGCATCAGGTAATCGGTGCCGGGTTGAACAGGGTGATGTCGTTGTGCAGGCGATGCTGTTCGGCCCAGGTCTGCTTGCGACCGCTGGCCACGTCCAGGTAGTAGTGGAACAGCTCCCAGCCCAGCTCCTCGATGGTCGAGCGGCCGCTGGCGATGCGCCCGGCGTCGATGTCGATCAGGTCGGGCCAGCGCTGGGCCAGCTCGCTGCGGGTGCAAACCTTGACCACTGGCGCCATGGCCAGGCCGTACGGGGTGCCGCGGCCGGTGGTGAACACATGCAGGTTCATACCGGCTGCCAGTTGCAGGGTGCCGCAGACAAAGTCGCTGGCCGGGGTGGCGCAGAAGATCAGGCCTTTGCGGTTGACCCGCTCGCCGGGGCCAAGCACGCCCTGGATGGCGCCGCTACCGGACTTGACGATCGAACCCAGGGACTTTTCGACGATATTCGACAGGCCGCCTTTCTTGTTGCCCGGCGTGGTGTTGGCGCTGCGGTCGGCGGCGCCTTGCTGCAGGTAGCGGTCGTACCAGTCCATTTCGCGCACCAGGGCGTCTGCCACCTCCTGGTTTTCCGCGCGCGAGGTGAGCATGTAGATGGCGTCACGCACTTCGGTCACTTCCGAGAACAGCACGGTAGCGCCGGCGCGTACCAGCAGGTCGGCGGCGTAGCCTAGCGCCGGGTTGGCGGTGATGCCCGAGAAGGCATCGCTGCCCCCGCATTGCATTCCCAGGATCAGTTCGCTGGCCGGCACGCTTTCGCGGCGGCGCTGGTCGAGTTTCTTCAGGCGGGTTTCGGCCAGTTCCATGATCTGTTCGATCATTTCCACAAAGCCCAGGCTGGCGTCCTGCAGGCGGTACAGCCACGGGTCGCTGAGGTCCACCGAGGGGTCGTTGTCGTGCATCACCTGGCCGGCCTGCAGCTTTTCGCAGCCCAGGCTGATGACCAGGGCCTCGCCGCCCAGGTTGGGGTTGCGCGCCAGGTTGCGCACCGTGCGGATCGGGATGTAGGCATCGCGCGCGTTGATCGCCACGCCGCAGCCATAGCTGTGGGTGATGGCCACCACGTCATCGACGTTGGGGTACCGGGGCAACAGCTCGTTGCGAATGCGCTTGAGCGCATGCTCCAGCACGCCCGCCACGCACTGCACGGTGGTGGTGATGCCGAGGATGTTGCGGGTGCCGACGGTGCCGTCGGCGTTGCGGTAGCCTTCGAAGGTGAAGCCTTCGAGCGGCGGCAGCGGCTGCGGGATAGCGTCGCAGCGTGGCAGGCTGTCCAGCTCCGGGGCGGCCGGCATGGCCAGCTGGCTCTCCTGCACCCAACTGCCCTGGCGCAGGTCTTCCAGTGCGTAGCCGATGATCTGCCCGTAGCGGCGCACCGGCTCGCCCTTGGCGATGGCTACGGTGGCCACCTTGTGGCTCTGGGGTACGCCTTCGACCAGGGTCAGGCCGTCGGCGAAGCGGGCGCCTTCGCCCAGGCCGCCATCGTTGACCACCACCACGACATTGTCGTCGTCGTGCAGGCGGACGTAGCGGGGCGAGTCGGAATGTTCGATCAACTGCATGTTCGGGCCCTACTTGTCAGGTTCTCAGGCTTTTGTACATCCGCCCGCGGCGGGGGCCGACGCGGGCGTGTTCTCTCAGTGGCGCGAGCCGGCCAGTTCGCTGCCGGCCGCCGGCCCGGCGTCAGGCTTTGGGCTTTCACGCAGCTCGATGCGCTTGATCGGGCCGACGATCACCAGATAGCTGAACACCGCCACCAGGGCGTTGGCGCCGACATACACCAGGGCCCACTTGAACGAACCCGTGGCGCTGATGATGTAGCCGATGACGATCGGCGTGGTGATCGAGGCGATGTTGCCGAAGGTGTTGAACAGTCCGCCCGACAGCCCGGCGATCTGCTTCGGCGAGGTGTCGGCGACCACCGCCCAGCCCAGCGCACCGATGCCTTTGCCGAAGAACGCCAGGGTCATGAAGCCGACCACCATCCACTCGGCGTCGACGTAGTTGCAGAACACCATACTGGTCGACAGCAGCAGGCCGCAGACGATCGGCAGCTTGCGCGAGAAGGTCAGCGAGTTGCCGCGGCGCAACAGCCAGTCGGAGATCACCCCACCCAACACGCCACCGATGAAACCGCAGACCGCCGGCAGCGAGGCGATGAAGCCGGCCTTGAGGATGGTCATGCCGCGTTCCTGCACCAGGTACACCGGGAACCAAGTGAGGAAGAAGTAGGTGATGGCGTTGATGCAGTACTGGCCCAGGTACACGCCCAGCAGCATGCGGCTGGTCAGCAGTTGCTTGATGTAACCCCATTTCGGCCCGTCGTTGCCGCGCTTCTGGTCCATGTCCACCAGGCCACCGTTGTGCTCGATGTGCTCGAGTTCGCCAGGGCTGATGCGTGGGTGTTGGCGCGGGTTGTAGATGGTCTTCAGCCACACCATGGAGAACACGATGCCCAGTGCGCCCATGACCACGAACACGTGCTCCCAGCCGAAGCTGAACACGATCCAGCCCATGATCGGGGCGAACAGTGCGGTGGCGAAGTACTGCGCCGAGTTGAAGATGGCCGAGGCGGTGCCGCGTTCCTGGGTCGGGAACCAGGCCGCGACGATGCGCGCATTGCCCGGGAACGACGGGGCTTCGGCAAACCCGACCAGGAAGCGCAGGGTGAACAGCGTCACCACCGCCCAGGCCACCGGCAGGCCGCCGACAAAGCCCTGCAACAGGGTGAACAGCGACCAGGTGAAGATGCTGAAGGCGTAGACGTTCTTGGAGCCAAAGCGATCGAGCAGCCAGCCGCCAGGAATCTGGCCAGCCACGTAAGCCCAACCGAAGGCGGAGAAGATGTAGCCGAGGGTCACGGCGTCGATGCCGAGGTCCTTCTGCAGGCTGGAGCCTGCGATTGCAATGGTGGCACGGTCGGCGTAGTTGATCGTGGTCACCAGGAACAGCATGAACAGGATCAGGTAGCGCACATGCGTCTTCTTCGTCGCTTGCATGCTGGTAGTACTCCCACTAGTTATTTTTGTGCGGGCTGACGAATTGTAACCGGAGAGGGGCTGGCCCACTCCGGGCGCGGCAGCTGGCAGGCCGCGGGCGGCGCTTACTGCGGGCCCATCTTGTCCATCAGCGCGGCGAGTTTTTCGTACTCGTCGGCGGTGAGGTCGGTAAGTGGAGTACGCACCGGGCCGGCATCGTAACCGGCGATTCTGGCGCCGGCCTTGACGATGCTCACGGCGTAGCCGGCCTTGCGGTTGCGGATGTCCAGGTACGGCAGGAAGAAGTCGTCGATCAGCTTGGCCACGCTGGCGTGGTCGTCACGGGCGATGGCGTTGTAGAAGTCCATGGCGGTCTTCGGCACGAAGTTGAACACGGCGGAGGAGTACACCGGCACACCCAGGGCCTTGTAGGCGGCAGCATATACCTCGGCGGTCGGTAGGCCACCCAGGTAGCTGAAGCGTTCGCCCAGGCGGCGACGGATCGACACCATCAGTTCGATGTCGCCCAGGCCGTCCTTGTAGCCGATCAGGTTCGGGCAGCGCTCGGCCAGTTTTTCCAGCAGGTCGGCGTTAAGGCGACAGACGTTACGGTTGTAGACGACTACGCCGATGTTTACCGATTTGCACACCGCTTCGACGTGGGCGGCGACGCCTTCCTGGCTGGCTTCGGTCAGGTAGTGTGGCAGCAGCAGCAGGCCCTTGGCACCCAGGCGCTCGGCTTCTTGCGCGTATTCGATGGCCTGGCGGGTGGAACCGCCAACGCCGGCGAGGATGGGTACCGACTTGGCGCAGGTGTCGACGGCGGTCTTGATCACCTGGCTGTATTCGCTGGCAGCCAGGGAGAAGAACTCACCGGTGCCACCGGCGGCGAACAGGGCGCTGGCGCCGTAAGGGGCGAGCCATTCCAGGCGTTTGATGTAGCCAGCCGGGTTGAAGTCGCCCTGGGCGTTGAAGTCGGTGACCGGGAAAGACAGCAGGCCGTGGGAGAGGATGGATTTCAGTTCTTGTGGAGTCATTGTTGTAGGCATCCTGTGGCGCTTGGGTGAAGGGTGTTGTTCTGCGATAGAGGTAAGTTATCGTACAACATGTGCGATGACTAGTCCCTCTTGCGAGATTTTTTTGGGGGGGGCAGGGAAAAGTGTTGTTGCCTGTGCTGGCCTCTTCGCGGGTAAACCCGCTTCCATAGGGATTTCAGAGGTCTTGAAGGCTTTGCAGTACCTATGTGGGAGCGGGTTTACCCGCGAAGAGGCCAGCACAGGCGACAGCAGTGGATACAGGAGATACCGAGGGTAGTCTGACTGCGATCAGTCATCGTATCTCACGAGGGGGAAGGAAAAAACGATCGCGGAGACAGGCACAAGCCCGCCGCCCGTTTCCACGGGAAGTGTTCTGGGACCAGCAGAGGGTGACCGGGGAAAACGGGGGCGGCCTTGCGCCGCCCCGCGATCAAAGCAGAGGAAACTGAAGGTCAGGCCGCGTGCTGGCGCTTGATCTGCGCCTTGCGTACCTGGGCCCGGCAAGCGTCGCCGAAAGCCTGGAAGATCTTGATCGAATCCGGGTTCTTCGCTGCTTGCCACTCCGGATGCCACTGCACGGCGAACAGGAACGGCGAAATGCTCGGGGCATGGATCGCCTCGACCAGACCGTCTTCGGCGTGGGCGATGGCCTCGATGCCGGCGCCGAGCTTGTGCAGGCCTTGGCCATGCAGCGAGTTGACGCGAATCTCGTCGGTACCCAGGGTGTCACGCAGCCAGCTGTCCGGCTTGATCTTCACGCCGTGCACCTGGGCGTATTGCACCTCGACCGGGTCTTCCGGGTTTTCCCGATGGTCGTTGAAGCCAGGCGCGGCGTACACCTTCTGGTAGATGTCGCCACCCAGGGCCACGTTGATTTCCTGCATGCCACGGCAGATGCCGAAGATCGGCAGACCACGCTTGATCGCCGCCTTGACCAGCGGGATGTCGAACAGGTCGCGGTTCTTGTCCTGGCCTTTGCCAGGGGTCTCGTTCTCCTGACCGTACAGGGCCGGGTCGATGTTGCTGCCGGCGCCGGTCAGGTACACGCCGTCGGCCATGTCCAGATAGGTCTCGAGGTCTTCGATGCCGCAGCAGGTGGGCACCAGCACCGGGACGCAATCGGAAAACTCGACCAGCGGGGTGATGTATTTGTGGGTCATGACCTGGTAGTCATGGCCTTTGCGTTCTTGGCTGCCCATGGTCATCAGGACCACGGGTTTGCGCAGGGAGGGTTGCTTGTTGCCAATGTTGCTGTTGGACATATGTCACCTTGGGACAGGTTCGACCTGTCGTTGTTGTGCAGGCGCACGGCGCGGGGCCCTGGGTGCAACCTGTAGCCCCGAGCACTGCCGGCTCGTCAGAGGCGACGATTCCGGTCGGGGCTTGTAGATAGCTTGCCAGAGCCGTTCGATATGTCAAACGACTGGAGAGGGCTTTATGGCGGGGAGTGCGCCGTTTTTTAAGGGCTGAAACCGATGCGGGCCTGTTGCGGCGTGGGTTTGGCGGAGATTAAGGTCAATAATATTTAACGATGCAGTTGGGTCTTTGCAGCGGTGCAATAAAGGTGTTGCCTGTGCCGGCCTCTTCGCGGGTAAACCCGCTTGTATGGTAGGACTTGAAGGGAGGAGGAGGGTCATAACTCGCTTCTGACTGTTCGCAGC
>NZ_OLKL01000035.1 GCF_900291015.1 Pseudomonas persica | reverse complement strand
TGTGCCTGGAGATTGCTGAAAGAGGCCGAAGACGGTTCTACTGAGAAATTGCCTTCGGCCATAGAATCTCCCACAGGATTACCTTGGCCTTCAGGGCCAATGATGAACCTGTGGGAGCGGGTTTACCCGCGAAGAGGCCAGAACAGGTCTCAGTGCAGTATCTGCGCCAGGAACCCCTTGGCCCGCTCGGTACGCGGCTGGTTGAAGAACACCTGCGGCGGGCTGTCTTCGATGATCTGCCCGCCCTCGAGGAACAGCACCCGCTCGGCTACCTGACGGGCAAAACCCATTTCATGGGTGACGCAGAGCATGGTCATGCCGGTGCCGGCCAGTTGCACCAGCACATCCAGCACTTCGGCGACCATCTCCGGGTCCAGCGCCGAGGTGGGCTCGTCGAACAGCATGATCCGCGGCTTCATGCACAGCGCCCGGGCAATCGCCACGCGCTGCTGCTGGCCACCGGACAGCTGGCTGGGGTACTTGTGTGCCTGGCTTTCGATGCCGACTTTGCTCAGGTACATGCGCGCCCGCTCTTCGGCGTCCTTGCGCGACAACCCGCGCACGCTGGTGGGGGCCAGCAGGCAGTTGTCGAGCACGCTCATGTGCGGAAACAGGTTGAAGTGCTGGAACACCATGCCGATGTCGCTGCGCACCTGCGCCGCTTCGCGGGTGGTGGCCGCCAGGTCGATGCCATCCACCTTGATGCTGCCAAGCTGGGCCACTTCCAGGCGGTTGATGCAACGGATCAGGGTCGACTTGCCCGAGCCGGACGGCCCGCACAGCACGATGCGTTCCCCTTCACGCACCTGCAGGTCGATGTCGCGCAGCACGTGGAACGCGCCGTAGTGCTTGTTCAGGCCTTCGATGCTGATCAGCACCGGGCGCGGGTCGGGTTCGGGGGCAAGGGTGGCAAGGCTCAGTGGTGCGGTCATCTTGTTGTTCTCCCGCAGGGGTTCAGTCGAAACGGGTCGCGCTGTAGGGCGCGGGGTCGGTGAAGGGCCGTTCGCCGGTGACCAGCTCGGCCAGCAGCCGGCCGCTGACCGGGCCCAGGGTGAGGCCGTGGTGGGCGTGGCCGAAGTTGAACCACAGCCCCGGGTGGCGCGGCGCCGGGCCGATCACCGGGCGCATGTCGGGCAGGCATGGGCGCCGACCCAACCAGGGGCTGTCGTCCAGGCGCTCGCCCAGCGCCGGGAACAGCTTGCGCGCCAGGGCTTCGCAGCGGCCCAGCTGGATCTGGTTGCCCGGCGCGCTGCTGGCGTCGAATTCGATGCCGGTGGTCAGGCGCACGCCACGGGCCATTGGCGCCAGCACGTAGCCGCCCTGGGTGTCGCAGATGGAATGCTCCAGTTGCGCGCCGTCACGGGTGCTGTAGTGCATGTGGTAGCCACGCTTGATCGCCAGCGGGATCTGGTAGCCCAGGCCACCGAACAGGTCGGCCGATTGCGGGCCGAGGCAGGCCACCACCTCGTTGGCGGTAATCGGGCCGCGGCGGCTGTCTACCCGCCATTGGCCGTCGACCTGGCGCAGGCTGCGTGCATCGCCATGCAGGAACTGCCCGCCGCGTTGCAGGAACAGGGTGGCGTAGCCACGGGTGAGGGCGCCGGGGTTGTTCACGGTCTTGGGGTCGAGCCAGTGGATGCCACCGACCACGCTGGCGTCCAGCTGGTGCTCACGGGCCTGCAACTGCCCGCATTCGAGGATTTCGAACTGCAGGCCATAACGGCTCAGGCCCTTGGCGTCGGCCTTGGCCTGCTCGAACAGTGCCGGGTCACGGAACACTTCGATCCAGCCTTTGGCCTGCACCAGCTGTTCCAGGCCGGCGGCAGCGATCAGGGCGTCGTGCTCCTCGACGCAGCGCTGCACCAGCGGCAGCATGTCGGCGGCGGCTCCGGCCAGGCGCCCGGGGGCCGACTGGCGCCAGTAGCGCCACAGCCAGGGGGCGGCCTTGGGCAGGTGCAGCAGGCTGTAACGCACATCGGGCTGGCGGTTCAGGCCGTAGCGCAGCAGCGCGCCCAGTTGCCGGGGAAAGGCATAGGGGATCACGCTGGAGCGCTCGATCAGCCCGGCGTTGCCGTGGCTGGTGCCGCTGCCCGGTTCGTCGCGGTCGATCAGGATCACCTGGCGCCCGCGGGCCTGCAGGTGCAGCGCGGTGCTGACGCCGACGATGCCGGCGCCGAGGACAAGGGTCTGGCAATGCATGGAACGTATCCTTCGGTCAGTTCAGGTGGCGGCCCAGGCGGGCTTCCAGGTGTTTCAGCAGGCGCCGCACCAATTCGACGATCAGCAGGTAAAGCACGGCGGCCCACAGGTAGATCTGGAAGTCGAAACTGCGCGAGAAGGCCAGTTTGGTCACGCCCATCAAGTCGTAGATGGTCACCAGCGAGGCGATCGCGCTGGCCTTGATCATCAGGATCAGTTCGTTGCCCAGCGGGCCGATGGCCACCAGCAACGACTGCGGCAGGATCACCTTGAAGAAGGTGGTCGAGCGCTTCAGGTTCAGCGCCCGCGCCGCTTCATGCTGACCGGGGGCGACGGCCATCAGGCTGCCGCGGAAGATCTCGGCCTGGTAGGCGGCGGTGTTCAGGGTGAACGCCAGCAGGGTGCAGAACCACGCCTCGCGGAAGAACCACCACAGGCCGACGTCCTGCCAGAAGCCCTTGAGCGAGCCCAGGCCGTAATACAGCAGGAACAGCTGGGCCAGCAGCGGCGAGCCGCGGAAGAAGTACACATAGCCGGCGGCCATGCGCTGCAGCAGCAGGCTACGCGACATCCGCGCCAGGGCCAGTAACAGGCCGAGCACGGCACCCAGGCTGAAGGAAATCGCCACCAGCTTGGCGGTTACCAGCAGGCCATCGAGGAAGCGCGGGCCGTAGCGGTCCAGCAGGTCGGGGTCGAGGACCAGCGCCAGCAGTTGTTCGAAGCTCATGCGCGTGCTCCTTGCAGGTGGCGGTTGCTGCGCCGTTCGATGAAGGCGAACACACGCCCGGAAATGGCGGCGAACAGCAGGTAGCCCAGGCAGGCGACGCCATAGAAGAACATCGGCTCCTTGGTCACGCTGACGGCCAGGTTGGTCTGGCGCATCAGGTCGACCAGCGAGATGGTGGATACCAGCGAGGTATCCTTGAGCAGCGACAGCCAGTTGTTGGACAGGCCGGGCAGGGCGATGCGGGTCAGTTGCGGCAGCACCACCTTGAAGAAGCCGGTGCGCTTGCTCAGGCCCAGCGCCGAGCAGGCTTCCAGTTGGCCCTTGGGCAGGGTCTTGAAGGCTGCCAGCCAGATCTCGCTGGAGAACGCGGCGAACACCAGGCTGAAGGCGATCATCGCGGCGAGGAAGGTATTGATCAGGAACTCACCCTGGTAGCCCATGGCCGCGAGGATCTTCTGCGCGGCGATCTGACAGCCGTAATAGATGATCAGCAGTGTCAGCAGTTCCGGCAGGCCACGGAACACGGTGGAGAAGGTGGTGGCCCAGGCCCGCGGCAAGCGCTTGCGCGAGCGTGCGGCGAGGGCGACGACCAGACCCAGCGGCAGGCCGATGGGCAGGCAGGCCAGGGCCAGGGACACGGTGACCAGGGCGCCGGCCAGCAGCGCCTGGCCCCAGCCTCCACTGGCGAAGGACAGCAAGGACAATTGATCGAGCATGACGAACCTCTTGGGCTTGTAATGCGCTCTCTGTGGGAGCGGCCTTGTGTCGCGAAAGGGCTGCGCAGCGGCCCCAGGATTTATGCAACTGCACAAGATTGCCGGGGCCGCAGTGCGGCCCTATCGCGACGCAAGGCCGCTCCCACAGGGAATGCGCAAGACTTCCTGAAGATCAGTTGTAGATATCGAAAGCGAAGTACTTGCTGGCGATCTTCTGGTAGGTGCCGTTGGCCACGATCTGTTGCAGTGCCGTGTTCAGGCGCTGACGCAGGGCTTCGTCGTCCTTGCGCACGGCAATGGCGGCATCGGCCTTGGTGTCGGCCACGTCGCCGAGGATCTTGCAGCAGTCCCCGCCGTTCTTGGTCATCCACTCGTTCAGCGGGAATTTGTCGGCAATCACGCCATCCAGGCGGCCCGCGGCCAGGTCAGCATTGGCTTCGTCCATGGTCGGGTACAGCTTCACGTCGGCACCGGCCTTGGCGTAGACGTCTTCGGCGTAGATGGCCTGGGTGGACGACGACTGGGCGCCAACGGTGTAGCCGTCGAAGTTGGTCTGGGCGTCGTTGATCTTGCTGTCCTTGGCCACGGCGACGGTCAGCGGGGTACGGTAGTAGTGGTCGGTGAAGGCGATCTTCTTGCGCCGCTCTTCGGTGTTGATCATCGACGCGACCACTGCATCGTACTTGCGTGCCATCAGCGCCGGGATGATGCCTTCCCAGTCCTGGGCCACCAGCGTGCACTCGACTTTCATCTGCTCGCACAGGGCATGGGTGATGTCCACGTCGAAGCCGTGCAACTGGTTATTGGCGTCTACGTAGTTGAAGGGCGGGTAGGCGCCCTCGGTGGCGAAGCGCAGGGTTTCGGCACTGGCGGCACCCGACAGCAGCAGGGCGCACGCACCCACCAAGGCCATGGTCTTGTTCATCTCGCACCTCATTGCACTCTTGCTATTGTTGTTTTCCCGTCGACCACGAGGTGTAGCCGACGAATTCGTTATGTAGAGCGGCAGTTGCTTCCAAGCGTTTTTCAACATCCGGTCCGAGCTTCTTGCAGACCTCGTTGACCATCAGGTGCACCCACGACAGCATGGTCGAGGTGGACTCCCAGAACAGGTTGAACTCGGTGGGGATGCGGAACACCTCGTCGGCGTTGGCATCAGCCCAGTCACAGAAGGGGTCGGTCACCAGGGTGACGGCAATGCCAGCCTCGCGCGCCTTCTGGCACAACAGCAGGGCATGGCGGGAATAACGGCGGGCTTCGAACACCACCAGGGCGCTGTCGTCGGCGCGCCCCAGCAACACTTCACCAAAGTGCCCGGCACTGATATCGACCAGTTGCACGCCGTCGCGCAGGTACTGCAGCAGGTGGCTCATGCACATGGCGATGCCGCGCTCGGTCTGGAAACCGGCGATGAACACCCGGCGCTTGCTCGCCAGGCGTTGCGCGACGCTGTGCCAGGCGCTGCTCTGGCGATACTCGTGCACGCGCACCAGGGCGGCGATTTCCAGCTCCAGGCTACCGGCGTTGTCGCTGGCGTCCTGGTTCTGGCGGTAATCTTGCAGGCGGTCACCCACCAGCCACGGGCCATCGCCCAGGTCGTTCTGCAGGTCTTGCTTCAACGCCTTGAGGTGGGCATAACCCAATGAACGGCAGAAACGGCCGACGCTGGATTCGCTTACGCCCAGCTTGACGGCAATGCTGGCCGAGGTCTGGAACGGCAGTTCGTGCAGGTTGGCGAGCATGTAGCTGGCGATCTTGCGGCCCGAAGCAGCGGCGCCTTCGAGGCTGTTTTCCAGGCGTTGCTTGATCAGTTGGCTCATGCTGCGGCTCCAGGGGTGAGGCTTGCGAAAGAAAATGGCTGTTTTCTGTCATCAAGTCAATATTTGACAGATAGCTGTCACATGCAGGAAAGTTTTTGTCGTTGCAACGCTGTAGCCATTCCAATTCCAACAAGGAGCTTCAGATGTCCGCACCTACCACCAGCACCGCCGTGCGCGTGCCTTTTACCGAGCTACAGGGCCTGTTGCAGAGCATCTTCCAGCGCCATGGCTGCAGCGACAGCGTGGCCCGGGTGCTGGCCCACAACTGCGCCAGCGCCCAGCGCGATGGTGCCCATAGCCATGGGGTGTTCCGCATGCCCGGCTATGTCTCGACCCTGGCCAGCGGCTGGGTCGATGGCCGGGCCACGCCAAAGGTCAGCGACGTGGCGCCCGGTTATGTTCGTGTCGATGCCGCGGGCGGCTTTGCCCAGCCGGCGCTGGCGGTGGCCCGTGAATTGTTGGTGGCGAAGGCGCGCAACGCCGGTATCGCCGTACTGGCGATCCACAACTCGCACCACTTCGCCGCGCTGTGGCCGGATGTGGAGCCATTCGCCGATGAAGGCCTGGTGGCCTTGAGCGTGGTCAACAGCATGACCTGCGTGGTGCCGCATGGCGCCCGCAAGCCGCTGTTCGGCACCAACCCCATTGCCTTTGCCGCGCCGTGCGCCGAACATGACCCGATCGTCTTCGACATGGCCACCAGCGCCATGGCCCATGGTGACGTACAGATTGCCGCGCGCGCTGGCCAGCAATTGCCGGAGGGCATGGGGGTGGATGCCAATGGTGAGCCGACCACCGACCCCAAGGCGATTCTGGAAGGCGGCGCTTTGCTGCCATTTGGCGGGCACAAGGGCTCGGCCTTGTCGATGATGGTCGAGTTGCTGGCGGCGGCGCTGACCGGTGGGCATTTCTCCTGGGAGTTCGACTGGTCGGGGCACCCGGGGGCGAAGACGCCGTGGACCGGGCAGCTGATCATCGTCATCGACCCGAGCAAGGCCGAGGGCGAGCGGTTTGCCCAGCGCAGCCGCGAACTGGTCGAGCAGATGCAGGCCGTGGGGCTGATGCGCATGCCTGGCGAGCGGCGTTACCGTGAGCGTGAGGTGGCCGATGAGGAAGGGGTGGCGCTGACCGAGCAGGAGTTGCAAGGCCTGAAAGAGTTGCTTGGCTGACCCGGCCCTATCGCCGGCAAGCCAGCTCCCACAGGTACACCACAAACCCCAAGGCCTGTGGTGTACCTGTGGGAGCTGGCTTGCCGGCGATAGGGCCTCACTGCCAGTACAAATCCTCAGCCATGCAATGTTGCATAGACAACCTTGCACAATAGTTGATGTTCCTGAGCCTGCACTCCGGGTATGCTCAGGGCTGCCTTTTCGAACTGTCCTGATCCAAGGAGCTGCACGCTGTGTTCAAACATGTCGATGCCTATGCCGGCGACCCGATCCTCTCGTTGATGGAAACCTTCAAGGCCGACCCGCGCGCCGACAAGGTCAACCTGAGTATCGGCCTGTACTACGATGAGGCCGGCGTGGTGCCGCAACTGGCGGCTGTGGATGCGGTGGAGAAACGCATCGCCGGCCAGGACCACGAAGCCTCGCTGTACCTGCCGATGGAAGGCCTGGCCAGCTACCGCCAGGCGATCCAGGCGTTGCTGTTCGGTGCCGATCATCCGGCCGTGACCGGCGGGCGCGTGGCCACCGTGCAGACCGTGGGTGGCTCCGGCGCCCTGAAAGTCGGTGCCGACTTCCTCAAGCGCTACTTCCCGCAGTCCGAAGTCTGGGTCAGCAACCCGACCTGGGACAACCACCGCGCCATCTTCGAAGGTGCCGGTTTCAAGGTACACACCTACCCGTACTTCGACCAGGCCACCCGTGGCGTGGACTTCGATGGCATGCTGGCCACCCTGCAGACCCTGCCGGCCAACAGCGTGGTGCTGCTGCACCCGTGCTGCCACAACCCCACCGGTGCCGACCTGGAACAGCAGCAGTGGCAACAAGTGGTTGAAGTGGTCAAGGCACGCCAACTGATCCCGTTCCTCGACATCGCCTACCAGGGCTTTGCCGAAGGCCTGGTGGAAGACGCCTACGCCATCCGCGAAATGGCCCGCGCCGGCGTGCCGTGCCTGGTCAGCAACTCGTTCTCGAAGATCTTCTCGCTTTACGGCGAGCGGGTCGGCGGCCTGTCGGTGGTCTGCGACGATGACGCCACTGCCCAGAGCGTGCTCGGCCAGCTCAAGGCTACCGTACGCCGCAACTACTCCAGCCCACCCAACTTCGGCGCCCAGCTGGTCGCTGGCGTGCTGAGCGATGCCGCCCTCAATGCCCAGTGGGCCGCGGAAGTCGAAGTGATGCGCAAACGTATCCTCGACATGCGCCAGGCGCTGGTCGATGCCCTGGCCGTGCTGCTGCCAGGCCAGGACTTCCAGTTCTTCCTGCGCCAGCGCGGCATGTTCAGCTACACCGGCTTCAGCGTCGAGCAGGTGCGTCGCCTGCGTGACGAGTTTGGCGTGTACCTGATCGACAGCGGCCGCGTGTGCATGTCCGGCCTGCGTCCGGCCAACCTGCAACGGGTTGCCGAAGCGTTCGCTGCCGTCCAGAAGTAACACCGCACGGGGCCGCTTTGCGGCCCTTTCGCCGGCAAGCCGACGCCCCCAGGGGGAGCGTATGGCTCAAGCACTACGCGGTCGGTGTGGCAGCTGGCTTGCCGGCGATCAGGCTGCACGCAACCTCTGGGTGCAATCCCCTTGTAAAGACAAGTGCAACCGCTCCTCGGAAAAGGGCTTCGCAAGTGCAACCTTTCCGGGCACAATCGCGTTCCTCTTTCCCGGTTGAGTTGGGCGAAACGTCTATTTCGCCATTCTCAGCCTGTTGCAGTCTTGCGAGTGGAGCTTCACCCGGAATGAATGAGCAGGCCCCAAGCGTTGAACAACGCTTTGCAGAATCGACCCCCGCCACCCTCGGCAGCTGGTCGCGTCACGACACCACCTGGATGCTGGGCCTGTTCGGCACAGCAATCGGCGCCGGAACCCTGTTCCTGCCGATCAACGCCGGCCTTGGCGGTTTCTGGCCGCTGCTGATCCTGGCCATACTGGCCTTCCCGATGACCTATTTCGCTCACCGCGGGCTGACCCGTTTCGTCCTTTCCGGGCGCGATGGCGGCGATATCACCGAAGTGGTCAAGGAGCACTTCGGCATTAGCGCCGGTGCCTCGATCACCGTGCTGTACTTCTTCGCGATCTTCCCGATCCTGCTTATCTATAGCGTGGCGCTGACCAACACCGTGTCCAGCTTCCTCGAGCACCAGCTGCACATGCAGCCGCCGCCACGGGCCATCCTGTCGTTCGTGCTGATCCTCGGCCTGCTGGCCATCGTGCGCTGCGGGGAGCAGGCCACGGTCAAGGTCATGAGCCTGCTGGTCTACCCGTTCATCGTTGCCCTGGCGTTGCTGGGCCTGTACCTGGTGCCGCACTGGACCGGTGGCATTCTCGACAGCGCCACCCAGTTGCCGCCGGCCTCGGCCTTCCTGCACACCCTGTGGCTGGCGATTCCGGTGATGGTGTTCTCATTCAACCACTCGCCGATCATCTCCGCCTTTGCCGTCGACCAGAAGCGCCGCCACGGCGAGCATGCCGATGAGCGTAGCGGCCAGATCCTGCGCCGTGCCCATCTGCTGATGGTGGTGATGGTGCTGTTCTTCGTGTTCAGCTGCGTGCTCACCCTGAGCAGCGCCCAGCTGGCCGAGGCCAAGGCGCAGAACCTGTCGATCCTGTCGTACCTGGCCAACCACTTCAGCAACCCGACCATCGCCTTTGCTGCGCCACTGATCGCCTTCGTGGCCATCGCCAAGTCGTTCCTTGGCCACTACATCGGCGCGAGCGAAGGCCTGAAGGGCATCATCACCAAGGCCGGCGCGCGCCCGAGTGCCAAGGCCCTCGACCGCGTAGTTGCCGCGCTGATGCTGGTGGTGTGCTGGATCGTCGCCACCCTCAACCCGAGCATCCTCGGCATGATCGAGTCGCTCGGCGGGCCGATCCTCGCGGTGCTGCTGTTCCTGATGCCGATGTACGCCATCCGCCGCGTGCCGTCGATGCGCAAGTACAGTGGTGCTGCCTCAAACGTGTTCGTGGTGGTGGTCGGCCTCGTTGCGCTGACCTCGGTGGTGTACGGCCTGCTGGGCTGATTCGCCGCCTGCAATAAAGAATGCCCGGGTCGGCTGTCGCCACCCGGGCTTTCTTTTAAGCCTGATCAAGGTTTCAGCAGCGCTGCATTTCATCGTCCTTGGTGCACACAAGCAGCCACCATCCACAGAGGCTGGCCACCACGAACAGTAACCCCAAGCCCTCCGGAAGCGTACTTTCGAAGCCTGCGACCACACTGCTAGTCAAACCCGCGCCAGCGAACAGCAATGTCGTGTTGAGCGAGGCTGCCGCACCTGCCTGATGCGTATAGCGCGCCAAGGCTTGGGTCGTCGCAGCCGGGCGCACCAGAGTTGTCCCGGTAGTACAGACAATCATCGGTAGCAGAACACCCACCACAGACAACCCTGCTAGCCGCTCCCAAATCAAAAGGGTGACGCCCGCAGTACTTATAAGCAGAAAGCCCGCTTTTATTTGAACCTGCGGGCTTACCCGATGGTTCAAATAGGTCGCAGCTACCCCGCCGGCGATATAGGCCAACCCATAGCCGATAAATACAATGGAGAATTGATAGGTCGTCAGCTCCAGCCTGCCCATCAGCAGCAATGGCGCTATGACGATAAAGGAAAAATGGCAGGCAAAGGCGAGGCTGGACTGCATGGAATACGCAAGATAGGCCCTGTCGCGCAGCATCACCAGATAACTGGACATGCCTGCCGCCCGTTGGTGCAGCGCAGGTGTGTCATCAAGCAGCACATACGATAAAAGTGAAACGATCGCAGCGATGATCGCGAATCCTGTAAAGCTTGCCTCCCAGCCAAAGGACTGTTGGAGAAGGGCACCTGCAAGTGGTGACAGGGAGATGAACAACCCACTTGCGCTGGTTAACAGGATTCGCATGGCATTGCGCTGTTTACCCCTGTACAGGTCCTGCACAAGCGCCTGCCCTAGCACGAGGCTGCCGCAACCCAGGGCCTGCACTAAACGAAACGCCATGAACGTTTCATAGTTGGTTGAAAATACGCAACCGAGCGCCCCGGCAATGGACACTCCCAACCCGGCGAGCAGCAAACGCTTGCGCCCGATGCCATCCGACAGTGGGCCGATCACTATTTGCGCCATGGCAACGCCAATAGCAAAAAAGCTCACCGAGTACGCTATCTGCTTTGCGTCGACCCGAAACTCATCTGAGAGCGCAGGGAATGATGGGAGGATCACATCCAGCGGAAATACACCTAACAGACACAACAGAATCAGCAATGTCGAGTGCAGATTTGAATCTCCATGCAAGCGCCGCGTTATTGCGTCGCATCTGATGGTAGCGACACGTTGAAGATGTGCAAGATTAATTGAGTGGCGAAACTTCCGATAAAGTTGTAGGGCTTTTTACCTTGGCACTTATCGGCGGTCGGCTCAACTTGCTCCTAAAACCTCGAGCACAAACCGCGCCAGGGATTTGTAAACAGTTCATGTCAATTAAAAAACCAACTTTGTAGCAGGCTCGTATTCGGGGCGGGCTGGGGGCATGGCAGCTGGACGTGACTGCTGGTATCAGCATTTTGTCCACAAAAATAGTCTGGCCAAAGAACAATTTCACATTTCCCCATAGGCACCCGGACGCCTTCATGCTTAACTCAGAGTCCTTTTCAAACCCCGCATAAGGATTTCGTCATGGCTCAAGTGACTCTCAAAGGCAACCCGGTTCAGGTCAAAGGCGAGCTGCCGAAAACCGGCGCCCAGGCGCCGGCTTTCTCCCTGGTCGGTGAAGGCCTGGCTGACAAATCGCTGCAAGACTACGCCGGCAAGCGCAAGGTGCTGAACATCTTCCCGAGCGTCGACACCCCGACCTGCGCTACTTCCGTGCGCAAGTTCAACGCCCAGGCCAACGATGTAGCCAATACCGTGGTGTTGTGCATTTCCGCCGACCTGCCGTTCGCCCAGGCACGCTTCTGCGGCGCCGAAGGCCTGGACAACGTGAAGAACCTGTCGACCCTGCGTGGCGGCGAGTTCCTCGAAAACTACGGCGTGGCCATCGCCGATGGCCCGCTCGCCGGCCTGGCCGCCCGTGCCGTGGTGGTGCTGGACGAGAACGACAAGGTGCTGCACAGCGAACTGGTTGGCGAAATCGCTGACGAGCCGAACTACGAGGCGGCGCTGGCTGTACTGAAGTAAGGGGTGTGGGGCAGGGCGGCTGAGTCCTGTTCCGGCCCCTTCGCGGCTAAAGCCGCTCCCACAGGATGCACGGACCGTTTGCGAATTCAGTTCTCTATGCGACAGCGCAGCCCAAAGGGCTGGGCCATCTCCCACAGGGATATCACAGCCTTTGAAACCTGTGCGGTACCTGTGGGAGCGGGTTTACCCGCGAAGGGGTCGGCACAGGCAGCGGAAACCTTCTAGCCCGCCACCGCTCCAGGCAACACCCTGTAAACGGCCCGGAACCTGTTCCGGGCCGTTTTCATTTAAAGTTCAACCCCTTGGCAACGTCAGGCAAAGGTAAACCTCTGGTAAAGGCGCTTTGCTAAAACGATGCCAGTGCTTATCGTTCATCCTCCCCAAGTCGTCATTCCGAACAAGGTTCGTTCAACCCATGCAAGCGTCCAATTCCCGTTCCCCTCGTCGCTGGCTCGTCGGCCTGCTGATCCTGCTGCTGGTGGCTGCACTGGCCTGGTGGCTGTGGCCCGCAGCGGCGCCTGCGCCTAAAGAAGCCAGTGGCGGGCGCGGTGGCAAGGGCATGGGCATGATGGGCGGCCGCCCGGGCTTCGGCAGCTCCAGCGACCCGGTGCCGGTGCGTGTAGAACCGGTGCGGGTGGGCGACTTCCCGCTGTACTACAAGGCCTTGGGCACCGTCACCGCGACCAACACCGTCAACGTGCGCAGCCGCGTGGCTGGCGAGCTGGTGAAGATCCACTTCAAGGAGGGCCAGCAGGTCAAGGCCGGCGACCTGCTCGCCGAGATCGACCCGCGCCCGTACCGCATCGCCCTGCAACAGGCCGAAGGCACCCTGGCGCAGAACCAGGCGCAGCTGAAGAACGCCCAGGTCGACCTGGCCCGCTATAAAGGCCTGTATGCCGAAGACAGCATCGCCAAGCAAACCCTCGATACCGCCGAAGCGCAGGTGGCGCAGTTCCAGGGGCTGGTGAAGACCAACCAGGCGCAGGTCAACGACGCCCGCCTGAACCTCGATTTCAGCCAGATTCGCGCGCCGATCAACGGCCGCGTGGGCCTGCGCCAGCTCGATCTGGGCAACCTGGTGGCGGCCAACGACACTACCGCGCTGGTGGTGATCACCCAGACCGAGCCGATCAGCGTCGCCTTCACCCTGCCGGAAACCGAGCTGAGCACCGTGCTGGAGCGCTACCGCAGCGGCGCCAGCCTGCCGGTCGAGGCCTGGGACCGCAGTGACAGCAAGCTGCAGTCCACCGGTGTGCTGGGCAGCATCGACAACCAGATCGACACCACCACCGGCACCCTCAAGTTCAAGGGCAGCTTCGAGAACAAGGACCTGGCCCTGTTCCCCAACCAGTTCGTCAACGTGCGCCTGCTGGCCGACACCCTCAAGCAGGTGACCATGGCCCCGGCGGCGGCCATCCAGTTCGGTAACGACGGCACCTTCGCCTATGTGGTCAACGCCGAGAGCAAGGTGAATGTGCGCAAGGTCAAGGTGGGGGCCAGCGACGGCGAGAACAGCGTAATCCTCGAAGGCCTCAAGGCCGGCGACCGCCTGGTGCTGGAAGGCACCGACCGCCTGCGCGAAGGCACCAAGGTGGAGGTGGTCGAAGACAGCTCGCAAGTGCCGACCACCCCGGGCCAGCACCTGCAAGGCCAGGAGGCCAAGGGTTCGGCACGCACGGGTGATGTGCAGCCCGGTGAAGCACAGTCTGGCAACGCAGCAGGCAAGGCGGGCGCATGAACCTCTCGCGCCTGTTCATCCTGCGGCCGGTTGCCACCACGCTGAGCATGCTGGCCATCGTCCTGGCCGGCCTGATCGCCTACAAGTTGCTGCCGGTTTCCGCCTTGCCGCAGGTGGACTACCCGACCATCCGGGTCATGACCCTGTACCCGGGGGCCAGCCCGCAGGTCATGACCAGCGCCGTTACCGCGCCGCTGGAACGCCAGTTCGGCCAGATGCCGGGCCTGGAGCAGATGGCCTCGACCAGCTCCGGCGGCGCCTCGGTGCTGACCTTGCGCTTCAACCTCGACATGAACATGGACGTTGCCGAGCAACAGGTGCAGGCCGCGATCAACGCCGCCAGCAACCTGCTGCCCAGCGACCTGCCGGCACCGCCGGTGTACAACAAGGTCAACCCGGCCGATACCCCGGTGCTGACCCTGGCCATCTCCAGCAAGACCATGCCGTTACCCAAGCTCAACGACCTGGTTGATACTCGCGTGGCACAGAAGCTCGCGCAGATCAGCGGTGTGGGCATGGTCAGCATCGCCGGCGGCCAGCGCCAGGCGGTGCGGATCAAGGTCAACGTCGATGCCCTGGCCGCCAACGGCCTGAACCTGGAGGACGTACGCACCCTGATCGGCGCCTCCAACGTCAACCAGCCCAAAGGCAACTTCGACGGCCCGACCCGGGTGTCGATGCTCGACGCCAACGACCAGCTGCGCTCCCCTGAGGAATACGCCAACCTGATCCTGGCCTACAACAACGGCGCACCCCTGCGTCTCAAAGACGTGGCCGAAATCGTCGACGGCGCCGAAAACGAGCGTCTGGCTGCCTGGGCCAATGAAAACCATGCGGTGCTGCTGAACATCCAGCGCCAGCCGGGCGCCAACGTCATCGAAGTGGTCGACCGCATCAAGGCGCTGCTGCCGTCGATCACCGACAACCTGCCGGCCGGCCTCGATGTTTCGGTGCTCACCGACCGCACCCAGACCATCCGCGCCGCGGTCAAGGACGTACAGCACGAACTGCTGATCGCCATCGCCCTGGTGGTAATGGTTACTTTCGTCTTCCTGCGCCGCTTCAGTGCCACCCTCATCCCGTCGATCGCCGTGCCATTGTCGCTGATCGGCACCTTTGGCGTGATGTACCTGGCCGGCTTCTCGGTCAACAACCTGACGCTGATGGCCCTGACCATCGCCACCGGCTTCGTGGTCGACGATGCCATCGTCATGCTGGAGAACATCTCCCGGCACATCGAGGAGGGCGAGACGCCCATGCAGGCGGCGCTCAAGGGCGCCCGGCAAATCGGCTTCACCCTGATCTCGCTGACCTTCTCGCTGATTGCGGTACTGATCCCGCTGCTGTTCATGGCCGATGTGGTCGGTCGCCTGTTCCGCGAGTTTGCCATCACCCTGGCGGTAGCCATCCTGATTTCCCTGGTGGTATCGCTGACCCTGACGCCGATGATGTGCGCGCGCCTGCTCAAGCGCGAGCCCAAGGCAGAAGAACAGGGCCGGTTTTACCGCGCCAGTGGCGCCTGGATAGACTGGCTGATCAGGCACTACGGCAGCGCCCTGCAGTGGGTGCTCAAGCGCCAGCCGCTGACGCTGCTGGTGGCCGTGGCCAGCCTGGCACTGACCGTGTTCCTGTACATGGTGGTGCCCAAGGGCTTCTTCCCGGTGCAGGACACCGGGGTGATCCAGGGCATTTCCGAAGCGCCGCAGTCCACCTCGTTCGCCGCCATGAGCGAACGCCAGCAGGCCCTGAGCAAGGTGATCCTGCAGGACCCGGCGGTGCAGAGCCTGTCGTCCTACATCGGCGTCGATGGCGACAACGCCACGCTCAACAGCGGCCGCCTGCTGATCAACCTCAAGCCCCATGGCGAGCGTGATGTCACTGCCAGCGAGGTGATCAACCGCCTGCAGCCGCAAGTCGACCGGCTGGTGGGCATCCGCCTGTTCATGCAGCCGGTGCAGGACCTGAGCATCGAAGACCGGGTCAGCCGTACCCAGTACCAGTTCAGCCTGTCGTCACCGGACGCCGAGTTGCTGGCGCAGTGGAGCGGCAAGCTGGTGCAGGCGCTGCAGCAGCGCCCGGAACTGGCCGACGTGGCCAGCGATCTGCAGGACAAGGGACTGCAGGTGTACCTGGTGATCGACCGCGACATGGCCAGCCGCTTAGGGATCAGCGTATCGCAGATCACCAACGCCCTGTACGACGCCTTCGGCCAGCGGCAGATCTCGACCATCTACACCCAGGCCAGCCAGTACCGCGTGGTGCTGCAGTCGCAGGATGCGGCAGTGATCGGCCCGCAGGCACTGGAGTCGATCCACGTCAAGGCCACCGATGGTGGTCAGGTGCGCCTGTCGGCGCTGGCGCGCATCGAGCAGCGCCAGGCCCAGCTGGCCATTTCCCACATCGGCCAGTTCCCGGCGGTGACCCTGTCGTTCAACCTGGCCCACGGCGCGTCGCTGGGCGAGGCGGTGCAGGTGATTGAGCAGGTACAAAAGGACATCGGCATGCCGCTGGGCGTGCAGACCCGCTTCCAGGGCGCGGCGCAGGCCTTCCAGGCATCGCTGTCGAGCACCTTGCTGCTGATCCTGGCGGCGGTGGTGACCATGTACATCGTGCTGGGCGTGCTGTACGAGAGCTACATCCACCCGGTGACCATTCTTTCGACCCTGCCGTCGGCGGCGGTCGGTGCCTTGCTGGCCTTGCTCATCAGCGGCAACGACCTGGGCATGATCGCCATCATCGGCATCATCCTGCTGATCGGCATCGTCAAGAAGAATGCGATCATGATGATCGACTTCGCCCTCGAGGCCGAGCGCCAGCAGGGCATGAGCCCGCGTGATGCCATCTACCAGGCGGCGCTGCTGCGCTTCCGGCCGATCCTGATGACCACCCTGGCCGCGCTGTTCGGCGCCGTGCCGCTGATGCTCGCCACCGGTTCCGGCGCCGAGCTGCGCCAGCCGCTGGGCCTGGTGATGGTCGGCGGGTTGCTGGTCAGCCAGGTGCTGACGCTGTTCACCACCCCGGTCATCTATCTGTACTTCGACCGCCTGGCCCGTCGCTGGCGCCCGGCCACTGACGTGAAGCAGGCCGAGGCATGAACCTGTCCGGTCCTTTCATCCGTCGCCCGGTGGCGACCATGCTGTTGAGCCTGGCGATCATGCTGCTGGGCGGGGTCAGCTTCGGCCTGCTGCCGGTGGCACCGCTGCCACAGATGGACTTCCCGGTGATCGTGGTGTCGGCCAACCTGTCCGGCGCCAGCCCGGAAGTGATGGCGTCCACCGTGGCCACGCCGCTGGAGCGCAAGCTGGGCAGCATTGCCGGCGTGACCACCCTGACCAGCAGCTCCAACCAGGGCTCCACGCGGGTGATCATCGGCTTCGAGATGGGCCGCGACATCGACGGAGCGGCGCGCGAAGTGCAGGCGGCGATCAACGCCACCCGCAACCTGCTGCCCAGCGGTATGCGCAGCATGCCCACCTACAAGAAGATCAACCCCTCGCAGGCGCCGATCATGGTGCTGTCGCTGACCTCGGATGTGCTGCAGAAAGGCCAGCTGTACGACCTGGCCGACACCATCCTGTCGCAGAGCCTGGCCCAGGTGCCGGGGGTAGGGGAGGTGCAGATCGGTGGCAGTTCGCTGCCGGCAGTGCGGATTGCCGTCGAGCCGCAACTGCTCAACCAGTACGGCCTGTCTCTGGATGAAGTACGCACTGCGGTGTCCAACGCCAACCAGCGCCGGCCGATGGGCTTTGTCGAGGACGCCGAGCGCAGCTGGCAGGTGCGTGCCAATGACCAGCTGGAAGGCGCCAAGGACTACGAGCCGGTGGTGATCCGCCAGCAGAACGGCACCATCCTGCGCCTGTCCGACGTGGCGACCATCACCGACGGCGTCGAGAACCGCTACAACAGCGGCTTCTTCAATGACCAGAGCGCGGTGCTGCTGGTGGTCAACCGCCAGACCGGGGCCAACATCATCGAAACGGTAGACCAGATCAAGGCGCAACTGCCGGCCCTGCAGTCGCTGCTGCCGGCCAGCGTGCAACTGAACGTGGCCATGGACCGCTCGCCAGTGATCAAGGCCACCCTCAAGGAAGCCGAGCACACCCTGCTGATCGCGGTGGTGCTGGTGATTCTGGTGGTCTACCTGTTCCTCGGCAGCCTGCGTGCCTCGCTGATCCCCAGCCTGGCGGTGCCGGTGTCGCTGGTGGGTACCTTTGCGGTCATGTACTTGTGCGGCTTCTCGCTCAACAACCTGTCGCTGATGGCGCTGATCCTCGCCACCGGCCTGGTGGTCGACGACGCCATCGTGGTGCTGGAGAACATCTCCCGGCACATCGAGGACGGCCAGCCGCCGATGAAGGCGGCCTTCCTCGGTGCCAGGGAAGTGGGTTTCACCTTGCTGTCGATGAACGTGTCGCTGGTGGCGGTGTTCGTCTCCATCCTGTTCATGGGTGGTATCGTGCGCAACCTGTTCCAGGAGTTCTCCATCACCCTGGCGGCGGCGATCATCGTATCGCTGGTGGTGTCGCTGACCCTCACACCGATGCTGTGCGCCCGCTGGCTGAAGCCGCACCAGGCCGAGCCGACCCGCCTGCAGCGCTGGAGCGACCAGCTGCACCAGCGCATGGTCGATGCCTATGACCGCAGCCTGGGCTGGGCCCTGCGCCACAAGCGCCTGACTCTGATCAGCCTGTTGGCCACCATCGGCATCAACATTGCCCTGTACGTGGTGGTGCCCAAGGCGCTGATGCCGCAGCAGGACACCGGCCAGCTGATGGGCTTCATCCGTGGTGACGACGGCCTGTCGTTCAGCGTGATGCAACCGAAAATGGAAATCTACCGCCGCGCCTTGCTGGCCGACCCGGCAGTGCAGAGCGTTGCCGGCTTCATCGGCGGCAACAGCGGCACCAACAACGCCTTTGTGCTGGTGCGCCTGAAGCCGATCAGCGAGCGCAAGATCGATGCGCAGAAGGTGATCGAGCGCCTGCGCAAGGAGATGCCCAAGGTACCCGGTGGGCGCCTGTTCCTGATGGCCGACCAGGACTTGCAGCTGGGCGGCGGTGGCCGTGAGCAGACCTCTTCGCAGTACCTGTACTCCCTGCAGAGCGGCGACCTGACGGCGTTGCGCGAATGGTTCCCGAAAGTGGTGGCGGCGCTGCGTACACTGCCGCAGCTGACTGCTATCGACGCCCGCGACGGTGCCGGCACCCAGCAGGTGACCCTGGTGGTCGACCGCGACCAGGCCAAGCGCCTGGGCATCGACATGGACATGGTCACCACGGTGCTGAACAACGCCTACAGCCAGCGGCAGATCTCCACCATCTACGACAGCCTCAACCAGTACCAAGTGGTGCTGGAGATCAACCCGAAGTACGCCTGGGACCCGAGCACCCTCGAGCAGGTGCAGGTGATTACCGCCGACGGTGCCCGCGTACCGCTGTCGACCATTGCCCATTACGAGAACAGCCTGGCCAACGACCGGGTCAGCCACGAAGGCCAGTTCGCCGCCGAAAGCATCGCCTTTGACGTCGCCGAAGGCTACAGCCCCGACCAGGCCATGGCGGCGCTGGAACGTGCGGTGGCCAAGCTGGGCTTGCCCGAGGAAGTGATCGCCAAGCTCGGTGGTACTGCCGATGCCTTTGCCAAGACCCAGGAAGGCCAGCCGCTGATGATCCTTGGCGCGCTGGTGCTGGTTTATCTGGTGCTGGGTATCCTCTACGAAAGCTACATTCACCCGCTGACCATCCTCTCGACACTGCCCTCGGCCGGCGTCGGTGCCTTGCTGGCGTTGTACGTCACCGGCGGCGAGTTCAGCCTGATCTCGCTGCTGGGGCTGTTCCTGCTGATCGGTGTGGTGAAGAAGAACGCCATTCTGATGATCGACCTGGCCTTGCAGCTGGAGCGCCACCAGGGCCTGACACCGGAAGAGTCGATCCGTCGGGCCTGCCTGCTGCGCCTGCGGCCGATCCTGATGACTACCCTGGCGGCCATCCTCGGGGCCTTGCCGCTGCTGCTGAGCCGCGCCGAAGGCGCGGAAATGCGCCAACCGCTGGGCCTGACCATCATCGGTGGCCTGGTGTTCAGCCAGGTCCTCACCCTTTACACGACACCGGTGGTCTACCTGTACCTGGACCGCCTGCGTCACCGTTTCAACCGTTGGCGCGGCGTGCGCACCGACGCCGCCCTGGAAACCCCGCTATGACTTTTGCCCAGACCCCACTTCACCGTGCCCTGCAGACGCTGACCCGTGGGCGTGGCTCGCGCCTGCTCGGCGCCGGGTTGTGCGTCGCCTTGCTCAGCGCCTGCACCCTGAGCCCGGATTACCACCGCCCTGAGCTGAGCAGCACGGCGCAGTTCAAGCACGCTGAAGGCTGGACCCAGGCCACGCCGTCCGATGCCATCGCCCGCGGCGCCTGGTGGGAAATCTACGGCGATGCCGGCCTCAATGCGTTGGTCGAAGAGCTCAATCGCAGCAACCAGACCGTGGCGCAATCGGAGGCACAGTACCGCCAGGCCCAGGCGCTGGTGCGCAGCAGCCGGGCGGCGCTGTTCCCCAGCCTGGACCTCAGCGTCGGCAAGACCCGTTCGGCCCAGGGCACCGGCAGCTCCAGCTCGAGCCTGTCGAACAACAGCAGCGGCATTCGCAACACCTACAACGCCCAGCTGGGTGTCAGCTGGGAAATCGACCTGTGGGGCAAGCTGCGCGAGGCCCTCAATGCCAACGAAGCCAGTGCCGAAGCCAGTCTGGCCGACCTGGCCTCGATCCGCCTCAGCCAGCAGTCGGAACTGGTGCAGAACTACTTGCAGTTGCGGGTGATCGACGAGCAGAAGCGCCTGTTGGAAGCCACCGTGGCAGCCTATGAACGCTCGCTGCGAATGAACGAAAACCAGTACCGTGCCGGCGTTGCCGGCCCGGATGCGGTGGCCCAGGCGCGTACCCAGCTCAAGAGCACCCAGGCCGACCTGATCGACCTGGTCTGGCAGCGCGCGCAGTTCGAGAACGCCATTGCCGTTTTGCTGGGCAAGACTCCCGCCGACTTCGCCCTGGCCGACAGCAAGGCCATTCCGGCGCTGCCGCACATTCCGCTGGCCTTGCCCTCGCAATTGCTGGAACGGCGCCCGGACATCGCTGCCGCCGAACGCAACGTGATGGCTGCCAACGCCAACATCGGTGTGTCGCGGGCGGCGTATTTCCCGGACCTGAGCCTGAGCATGAGTGGCGGTTACTCCAGCAGCAGCTTCAGCAACTGGATCGAACTGCCCAACCGCTACTGGTCGGTGGGCCCGCAGCTGGCGCTGAGCTTGTTCGACGCCGGCAAGCGCAGCGCCGAGGTGGACCGCACGGTGGCGGTGTATGACCAGACCGTGGCGCAGTACCGCCAGACCGTGCTTGATGGCTTCAAGGAAGTGGAAAACCTGCTGGTGCAGTTGAAGGTGTATGGCGATGAAGCGGTGGTGCGCCAGGAGGCACTGGATGCCGCCCGCGAGTCGCTGCGCCTGACCGAGAACCAGTACCGTGCCGGGCTGATCGGCTACCTGGATGTGGTCAACGTGCAGACCACGGCGCTGAGCAACGAGCGCAGTGTGTTGAACCTGCTGCAGGGACGGCTGGTGGCCAGCGTGCAGTTGGTTGCCGCGCTGGGCGGTGGTTGGGACGCCGGGCAGGCGTTTGCTGAGCAGGATTGATCGGGGCCTCGAGCGCAAACGTACGCTCTGGGCGCAACCGTCTCGTATTGCCTGTACCGGCCTCATCGCCGGCAAGCCAGCTCTCATAGAACTGCACATAACTCGTTGAATTAGCAGGGCCCCTGTGGGAGCGGCTTTAGCNATCGCCGGCAAGCCAGCTCTCATAGAACTGCACATAACTCGTTGAATTAGCAGGGCCCCTGTGGGAGCGGCTTTAGCCGCGAACACCGGCACAGCCGGTGCCATGCACCGCGTTGGATTCTTCGCGGCTAAAGCCGCTCCCACAGGATGCACGGACCGCTTGCGAATTCAGTTCTCTATGCGACAGCGCAGCCCAAAGGGCTGGG
>NZ_OLKL01000034.1 GCF_900291015.1 Pseudomonas persica | reverse complement strand
GCACGGCTCAGCAAGTACCTTGAGTATGGTGGGTATGCTGCAATTGGCCTGGGTGGGACTTCTTCTTATCTGAAAGTGCAGGAGGTCTGTCGAGCCGGAAACGAAGAAGCTTGCGCAAGGATACGATATGTTGAAATCGGATCATTTAGCGCTGGGATAGGGGGCGCGTCAGCGGGTGCAGCATTGGCTGGTACTGCAGTAGGTACGTTGTGTGCGGTCTTTAGCGTAGGTACTGCGGGAATAGGTTTTCCAGTTTGTGGCATCGTTATTGCGGGCGCAGGAAGTCTAGCAGGAGGGATGTTAGGAGAAGTGGTGGGCGGGCGTGTAGGGGAGTTTATTTATGAGGCTTCTAATGATGAGCTTTGAAAGCTGGCCTGTCGTCATGAAAATTCTTTTCCTAATCACGCCATTTGCTATTGCCATTCTAGGGGCGTCTATTAATTTGTATACCACGCTAACGCGCGATTTTAAAATTGTCTGTGCTTCGATCACAAGCAATCCGTATATGGAACAGCTAAAAGTCTGTTGGGGGACATCAAGTCTGAAATGGCGCTGGATGCTGGTCTGTAGTATCGGCGGTCTTGTTACATTTCCCGGCCTGGCTTTGCGTTACGGCAAGCTGGATGTCGATGAGTTAAAAGCATTTCCACCAAAGCTCAAACGAAGGCTTGGGATTTCTGTATGGTTATCCATCATCGGGTTTACTTGGATTGTGGTTGCGGTCGTTGTACTCGAGTCTTCCAAAGTGCAGTGAACTTGTCTAGGTAGCCTCATTAATTTAACTTTTTCGCTGAAATCGCTTGGGCCGCTTTGCGGCCCTATCGCGACACAAGGCCGCTCAACTTGTCGCATTAGCCAGGCATGCCATCTACCCGGGGCTGCAGCAAAATGGGCAGGTAGTGGCGCAGGAACAGCAGCAGCGCCAGGCTCCAGCACACTACCGAAAGGCTCACCCCGAGCGGTGTGAACAGCGGCAGCACCACCCTTGCCAGCGTCGCCAGTTGGATCAAGGCAAAGGCCCAGGCAATGCTGGTTGGCACCTGCAGCGGCCTGCCGGTGTGGCCCAGGCTGACCCGTGCCATCATCGCCAGGATCAAGCCGGTCATGGCACCCACGGTCAGGGCGTGAGTCACCAGGCTCGGGCTCAGCGCCACCCCGGCGTGCCACAGCGCCATGCCCAGGCAGGCAATGGCAATCCAGGCATAGGCCAGGTGCAGCGACCACAGCAGGGGCACACGCCACAGGCCGCGGTCATGCCACAAGGCCAGGCGCGTAGTGTGCAAGGCGCACAAGGCGCCGAACAGCACGGCCAGGCCAATATGCGGCGTATCGGCCAAGCCCGAGGCAAAGGCCAGCGGTACCGTCACGCTCAGTAGCAGGCAGGCCCGGTCCAGCCAGGGGCGGGCAGGGGCCGGGGCCATGTTGCCCAGACCGCGCCGGGTGAAGAACGGGATCACCCGCCCGCCCAGCACGGTCATCATCGCGGCCACCAGCCACAACCCGGCAAATACCCCGCGGCGCTGCCACAGTTCGTCCTGGCGCAGCCAGCCGACCGAGGTCAGCCACTGGCAGGCGGCGATCAGCAGCACCAGGCCGACGATCGGGTAGTTGTTGCGCAAGCGCCGTTGCACGATCGGCCGTGCCAGGGCCAGTGCCACCAGTGGCAGGAAGCTGCCCTCGATCACTACCAACAAGCTGCCCGGTAATGGCAGGAACCAGCCCGCCCGGCCCAGCAGCCAAAGCAGGAACAAGCCCTGCAGCGCGCGCCCACTCAAGCCTGGGATGCCGCTCCAGTTCTGCACGGCGGTCAGCAGGAAGCCCGCGATAATGGCGGCAGCGAAGCCATAGAGCATCTCGTGGCGGTGCCAGGCGAGCATGCCGCCGGGAGGCGTGGGCTCCAGCGCTCCGGCCAGTACGCCGGCCCACAACAGCAAGGCGAGCAGTGCAAACAAACTGCCAGCCAGGAAGAATGGGCGGAAACCCAGGCCCCAGACGGCCTGACGTGGGCGTGAATCGATCGGCTGCACAAGCATGGGCGGACCTTCGTTCGTTCAGTAGGCTTAATTGGGGTAAGATCACGATCCGTGCCAGCTTCAAACCCCTTGTATATCAAGGTGATGGCACCTCTCCGGGTCAGAATGACATGCGTATTTTGCTGTTATTCAGACTTGCTTGTATGTCGTTTTGACTTGCTTCAGGGTTTGGCCGGTTCGCCGCTGGCCAACGCTTCGCTACAGGATTCACGTTTTGTCCGAACTCTCGAAAAATCCGCTGCTGCAGTACATGGCCCGCCTGGCCCCATCCAGCCAGCAAACCATGCGCTACATCCTTCAGGACGCTGCCGACCGGCTGGGTTTTGTCGACTGCAATATCGTCGATGTGCCTTGGCATCGGCTCGAGCCCGGCCATGTGATTGCCCTGGTGGCGGCCCTGCGTGAGGACGGTTACGCGCCCAACAGCTCGTCACTGTACGTCAACGCCATCCGCGGGGTGATGAACGAGGCCTGGCGCCAGGGCCTGATCGACCACGAGCAGTTGTTGCGCATCCGCGAGGTCAAGCCGGCCGCCGGCAGCCGCCTGCCGCCGGGGCGCAACCTGCGCCGCAGCCTGATTCGCGAGCTGATGGATGTATGCGCAGCCGACCCCCGGCCGCAGGGGGTACGGGACGCGGCAATCATCGCCTTGCTGTATGGCACCGGCATGCGCAAGTCGGAATCGGTGGACATCGACCTGGACCAGGTCGACTTCGAGGCGCGCAGCCTGCAGGTATTGGGCAAGGGCAACCGCCAGCTGATCAAGTACGCCCCGCCATGGGCGTTCGAGAAGTTGCAGGCCTGGCTGGACCTGCGCCGCCAGGACTTGCCGGCAGGGGCTGAGGACGACCCGTTCCTGTTCAACCGCATCCGCCGTGGCAGCCATATCACCCGGGCGCGTATCACCAAGCATGCCATTTACTACATCGCCCGCCAGCGTGGCGCGCAGGTGGGTGTGAAGATCATGCCGCATGACTTCCGTCGAGCGTTCATCACCCGGGTGATCGAAGAGCATGACCTGTCCATTGCGCAGAAGCTGGCGCACCATGCCAATATCCAGACCACGGCCATTTATGACCGGCGCGATGACAACGAACGCCGGCGCGCGGTGGACCGCTTCGATTACTGAGGCCCTGCCGCTGTATAAAGAGCTTGATCCAACCCTGTGGGAGCGGGTTCACCCGCGAACACGGGCGAAGCCCGTGCCATGCACTGGTTGGATTCTTCGCGGGTAAACCCGCTCCCACAGGGGCCGCCTCTCAACATCGGGTAGTTTTTGCCTTGATATGGCCCAGCACCGAAACAGGGCCGAAGCACGCCCCCACCTCGTGCGCCATCTCGCTGTATGCCCGATGCCAGAGCGGCGGTGGCAAGAGTTTCATTTTCGTTCACCTGCGGAATTGGCCCGCAACCTGCTATATCCAGCCTGCGAATTTGATCGAGTGGTCAGGCCGCGCGCGCTGTAGCCGTGCGTGCCTGCCCCTCTAAACGGCCAGCAGGCCACGGATTTCAGGGGCCGCAGGATGTCGCTCGCGGAGCAGATCGAACAACGGCAAGACGATGCAGGCTGGAGCGCCCACCTGCAGTTGCGCTTTGTCAGGCGCGACGCGGTGACCCGCCTTGGTGCGCGCCGGCATTTCGGACCTCTTTTGGTGCAGCGGCCGTTCTATCCGGAGGGCGCCCCGTGCCATGTCTACGTGCTGCACCCGCCCGGTGGCATCGTCGCCGGCGACCGCCTGGAACTGGACATCCAGCTGGAGCCGGGCAGCCATGCGCTGCTGACCATGCCCGGCGCCAGCAAGTTCTACCGCAGTATCGGCCCGACCGCGCGGCTGGCCCAGCGCTTTCACCTGGCCACCGGCAGCACCCTGGAGTGGCTGCCGCAGGACAGCATCTTCTTCTCCGGCGCCCGCGCCAGCCTCGACAGCCGTTTCACCCTCGAACCGGGCGCGCGCCTGCTGGCCTGGGAAACCCTGTGCCTGGGGCGCCCGGTGATGGGCGAGCGTTTCGACCAGGGTGCCCTCGACAGCCGCCTGCGCATCGAACTGCCCGACGAAGTCGGCCTGCACGAGCGCCTGCGCCTCGAAGGCGGGCGCCTGGACAAGCTTGGCGGGCATCCGCTACTGGCCACCTTCTGCGCCGCACCAGCCGACCAGGCCGTGCTGGAGCAGGTGCGCCCGCTGCTCGACGAACTGGTCAACCCGGCCGGTGCGACCCTGCTCGGGTCGCTGCTGGTGATCCGCGTGCTCGACCATGACAACCAACACCTGCAACGCACCCTGCAACGCCTGTGGCATGTGCTGCGCCCGGCCGTCCTCGGCCTGGCGGCCTGCCCCCCGCGTATCTGGGCTACCTGAGAGAGCGCCATGGAGCTGACCCCGAGAGAGAAAGACAAACTGCTGCTGTTCACCGCCGCGTTGCTGGCGGAGCGGCGCCTGGCCCGTGGCCTGAAGCTCAACTACCCGGAAGCAGTGGCGCTGATCAGTGCCGCCGTGCTTGAAGGCGCCCGTGATGGCTGCACTGTCGCCGAACTGATGAGCCTGGGGCGCGAAGTGCTGAGCCGCGAGCAGGTGATGCCCGGCATTGCCGAAATGCTCCACGACGTGCAGGTCGAAGCGACCTTCCCGGATGGCACCAAGCTGGTGACCGTGCATGACCCCATCGTCTGAAATTGCCCAGGAGCCCCGCATGATCCCAGGTGAAATCCAGGTCGCCGCCGGCGACATCGAGCTGAACAGCGGCCGCGCGACGCTCAGCGTCAGCGTGGCCAACCATGGCGACCGGCCGGTGCAGGTCGGTTCGCACTACCACTTCTACGAAGTCAACGAGGCGCTGGTGTTCGAGCGCGCGCCGACCCTGGGCTTTCGCCTGGACATCCCCGCTGGTACCGCCGTGCGTTTCGAGCCGGGCCAGGCACGCACCGTGCAACTGGTAGCCTACGCCGGCAAGCGTGAGGTCTACGGCTTTCAGGGCAAGGTGATGGGCGCGCTGGAGGGCAGGGCATGAGCCGTATTTCCCGCCAGGCCTATGCCGACATGTTCGGCCCAACCGTGGGCGACCGCGTACGCCTGGCCGACACCGCGCTGTGGGTCGAGGTGGAACAGGACTTCACCATCTATGGCGAAGAGGTCAAGTTCGGTGGCGGCAAGGTCATCCGCGATGGCATGGGGCAGGGCCAGATGCTGGCCGCCGAAGCCATGGACCTGGTACTGACCAATGCCCTGATCATCGACCACTGGGGCATCGTCAAGGCCGATATCGGCATCAAGCACGGGCGTATCGCCGTGATCGGCAAGGCTGGCAACCCCGATGTGCAACCGGGCGTGAACGTGCCGGTGGGCCCCGGTACCGAGGTGATCGCGGCCGAGGGCAAGATCGTCACCGCCGGTGGCGTCGACTCGCACATCCATTTCATCTGCCCGCAGCAGGTGGATGAGGCGCTGAACAGCGGTGTCACCACCTTCATTGGCGGCGGTACCGGGCCGGCCACCGGCACCAACGCCACCACCTGCACGCCCGGCCCCTGGTATCTGGCGCGCATGCTCCAGGCCGCCGACAGCCTGCCGATCAACATCGGCTTGCTGGGCAAGGGCAACGCCTCGCGACCGCAAGCGCTGCGCGAGCAGATCGCGGCCGGTGCCGTGGGCCTGAAGTTGCATGAAGACTGGGGTTCGACGCCAGCAGCCATCGACTGCTGCCTGGGCGTGGCCGAGGAAATGGACATCCAGGTGGCGATCCACACCGACACCCTCAACGAGTCCGGCTGCATCGAAGACACCCTGGCGGCCATCGGTGACCGCACCATCCACACCTTCCACACCGAGGGCGCGGGTGGCGGTCACGCCCCGGACATCATCCGTGCGGCGGGGCAGGCCAACGTATTGCCGTCCTCGACCAACCCGACCCTGCCGTACACGGTCAACACCGTGGACGAGCACCTGGACATGCTCATGGTCTGCCACCACCTGGACCCGAGCATCGCCGAAGACGTGGCCTTTGCCGAGTCGCGCATCCGCCGCGAAACCATCGCCGCCGAGGATATCCTCCACGACATGGGCGCCTTTGCCATGACCTCGTCCGACTCCCAGGCCATGGGCCGGGTTGGCGAGGTGGTGCTGCGCACCTGGCAGGTGGCCCACCAGATGAAGCTGCGCCGCGGGCCACTGGCGCCAGACACCAGCTACAGCGACAACTTCCGGGTCAAGCGCTACATCGCCAAGTACACCCTCAACCCGGCACTGACCCACGGCATCGGCCACGAAGTGGGTTCGGTGGAAGTCGGCAAGCTGGCCGACCTGGTGTTGTGGGCGCCGGCATTCTTTGCGGTCAAGCCGGCCCTGGTGATCAAGGGCGGGATGATTGTCACCGCGCCCATGGGCGACATCAACGGCTCCATCCCCACGCCGCAGCCGGTGCATTACCGGCCGATGTTCGGCGCCCTGGGTGCCGCGCGGCATGCCACGCGCATGACCTTCCTGCCCCAGGCGGCGATGGACCGCGGCCTGGCCGAGGAGCTGAACCTGCGCAGCCTGATCGGTGTGGCCCACGGCTGCCGCCGGGTGCGCAAGCCCAACATGGTCCACAACTCCCTGCAGCCGCTGATCGAGGTCGATGCGCAGACCTACCAGGTGCGTGCCGACGGCGAACTGCTGGTCTGCGAGCCGGCCCGCGAACTGCCGCTGGCCCAGCGTTACTTCCTGTTCTGAAGGAGCACCGATGATTGTCTTGACCCGCCGTATCACCGACCCCGGCATGCTGGGCGAAACCGGTACTGTCACCCTGGACGTGGACAGCCGCATCAAGAGCCGCCTGCGGGTGACCCTGGATGATGGCCGCGAGGCCGGGCTGATGCTCGAGCGCGGCCACCTGCTGCGCGGAGGCGAACTGCTGGCCGATGCCGAGGGCGCCCAACTGATCCGCGTGCTGGCGGCGCCCGAGGCGGTGTCCACGGTGCGCTGCGCCGACCCGCACCTGCTGGCCCGCGCGGCCTATCACCTGGGTAACCGCCACGTGCCGCTGCAGATTGAACCCGGCCTGTTGCGCTTCCAGCACGACCATGTGCTGGACGACATGTTGCGCGGTCTGGGCCTGACGGTAGAGGCCGAACAGGCACCGTTCGAGCCTGAAGCGGGTGCCTACCAAAGCGCGCCGCACAGCCATAGCCATGCCCACGGCCACGATCATCCGTTCGTGCGCCTGCCTGCCCATTCCTGAACTGCCTGGAGCAACCGATGAAAAAGACTTTCGCCCTGTTTCTGCTGATGCTGGCGCTGCCAGCCTTCGCCCACCCCGGGCACGACAGCAACCCGCTGCAGGACGGCCTGCTGCACCCGCTGACCGGCCTTGACCACCTGCTGATGCTGCTGGGTACCGGCGTGCTCGCCGCGTTGACCCGGCGTAGCCTGACGCTACCCCTGGCAACCCTGGCGGCGATGTTCGGCGGCGCGGCATGCGGTCACCTGTTCGGCGATGTGCTGGGCATGGAAACCCTGATTGCCGTGTCACTGCTGGTGGCTGCCGGGGCCGTGCTGCTGCCCAGCCGCCAGTTGTTGCTGGCCATGGCCATGCCGGTGTTCGCCCTGTTCCATGGCTGGGCCCATGGCGTGGAGGCCACGCCAAGCGCGTTCTGGCTGTTCAGCGCCGGCTTCGTCACGGTCAGCGGCCTGTTGCTGGCGGCCGGCTTCGCGGTCGGGTGCCTGATGCGCAGGCATAGCGGCTTGCAGAAGGCCTTTGGCGGCGGCCTGCTGGCCGCCGCCGCGCTGGTACTGGCCGGTTGATGGACAGCGACCTGGCGTTGCTGCGCCTGCTGCAGTTGGCCAGCCCTGGCTTGCCGGTGGGTGGTTTTACCTACTCGCAAGGCCTGGAGTGGGCGGTCGAGGCGGGCTGGGTGCGGGACGTGGAAGGTTTCGCTGCCTGGCAGCGCGAACAGATCGACGACACCCTGGCCTGCCTCGACTGGCCGGTGCTGGCGCGCCTGTACCAAGCCTGCCAGGCTGAGGACGCCGAGGCCTTCGGCCACTGGAGCCGCTTTCTGCTGGCCAACCGCGAAACCGCCGAGTTGCGCCTGGAAGAACAGCAGCGCGGTGCTGCGCTGGCACGGCTGCTGGACGGCTGGCAACTGGGCCAGGCGTCAGCCTGGCGTGCCAGCCTCGAACTCACTCAGCTGGGCGCTATGGCCTGGCTGGCTGCGCACTGGGCGATCCCACTGCGCCAGCTGGCCCTGGGTCATGGCTTTGCCTGGCTGGAGGGAGCGGTAATGGCCGGGGTCAAGCTGGTGCCGTTCGGCCAGCAGGCTGCCCAGACCTTGCTGCGCGACCTGGGCGCAGGGCTGCCCGCGGCCCTCGACCAGGCATTGGCTTTGGGCGATGACCAGCTTGGCGGAGGCCTGCCGTTGCTGGCCATTGCCTCATCGCGTCACGAAACCCAATACACCCGTTTGTTCCGTTCCTGAGGACTGCCTGCATGCAAAGCTATCAACAACCCCTGCGCGTCGGTGTCGGCGGCCCGGTCGGCTCTGGCAAGACGGCGCTGCTCGAAGCCTTGTGCAAGGCCATGCGCGACCACTACCAGATCGCTGTGGTCACCAACGACATCTACACCAAGGAAGACCAGCGCATCCTCACCGAAGCCGGGGCCCTGGAGCCGGAGCGCATCGTCGGCGTGGAAACCGGCGGCTGCCCGCACACGGCGATACGTGAAGACGCCTCGATGAACCTGGCGGCGGTCGAAGCACTGGCGCGCAAGTTTGGCAACCTTGAGGTGATCTTCGTCGAAAGCGGCGGTGATAACCTGAGTGCCACGTTCAGCCCGGAGCTGGCCGACCTGACCATCTACGTGATCGACGTGGCCGAAGGCGAGAAGATCCCGCGCAAGGGCGGGCCGGGGATTACCAAGTCGGATTTCCTGGTGATCAACAAGACCGACCTGGCGCCTTATGTGGGGGCTTCGCTGGAAGTGATGGCGCGCGATACCCAGCGCATGCGTCCGCAGCGGCCATGGACCTTCAGCAACCTGAAGAAGGGCGAGGGGCTGCAGGTGGTTATCGATTTCATCGTCGAGCGCGGGATGCTGGGTGTGCGCGGGTGATGTAACGGGTTGAACGCCGTCTGGGCCCTGGCGCAATTCCTGTGGGAGATGGCCCAGCCCTTTGGGCTGCGCTGTCGCATAGAGAACTGAATTCGCAAGCGGTCCGTGCATCCTGTGGGCTTTAGCCGCGAAGAATCCAACGCGGTGCATGGCACCGGCTGCGCCGGTGTTCGCGGCTAAAGCCGCTCCCACAGGGGCCCTGCTAATTCAACGAGTTATGTGCAGTTCTATGAGAGCGGGTTTACCCGCGAACACCGGCCAGCCGGTGCCACCCACCGCGTTGGATTCTTCGCGGCTAAAGCTCCCACAGGGATATATGTTGCCTCACGTTATGTATGGCCGCAGTGAGGTTTGTCCGGTTGCCCTTCATAGCGATCATGATGCCGCACCCAGTCCATGGTCCCACCCTCATTGCGCCCCAGTGGCGCAATGTCGAGGAAGTTGTAGGTGTTGACCAGGATATCCAGCCCGCGGGCATAGGTTGAGTAGGTGTGGTACACGCTGCCATCCGGCTCGCGGTAGAACGCACTCAGGCCGGGAAGCTCGCTTTCAGCTCCGTCATATGGCTCATAGTTGTACTGCCGCTGGCCCTCACTGCCGACGCTGACGCCAAAGTCCTCGTTGAAGCCGCTGCCATGTGACGAATACCAGGGGAACTGCCAGCCCATGCGCCGGCGGAAGGCCTGGAACTCGGCATACGGCGCCTGCGACACCGCCACCAGCGACACGTCGTGATGCGCCAGGTGCAAGTTGGCGCCGTCAAAGTGGTCGGCCAGGAACGAGCAACCTGGGCAGCCTTCGCTCCAGCCCTCGGCGAACATGAAGTGGTAAACCAGCAGCTGGCTGCGGCTTGCGAACAGGTCGGCCAGGCCCAGTTCGCCGTCCGGCCCTTGGAAGCGATAGTGGTGCTCCAGCTTGACCCAGGGCAGGGCGCGACGGGCTGCGGCCAGCGCGTCGCGGTGGTGGGTAAAGGCTTTTTCGTGCAGCCACAGCTGCCGGCGAGCCGCCAGCCACTGGCTGCGGGAAACCACCGGGTGCCTGCTTTCGCTCGTGCTCATGGTGCTGTCTCCACGTTGGGGGATTCACAAACTAGTCGAGCACGCGCGGGATGAATCGACAGGCAGCGGTGGCGGGGCGATGAGCGGTACTGTGCTCAACCCGAATGGGCGATATGCCCCTCGTCCAGGTCCTCCGTTGCTTCATCTTCCCCAGGCAGCGCGGTAATCACGCTGAAGTCGCTGACTTCAACCTGGCCACCGCCATAGCCCAGCAAATGGAAGGAAAACGCCTTGCGCGCGGTCGGGTTGTCGAAGCTGAACTCCATCTCCAGTGGCTCGTCGGCGGTGACTTTCACTTCGTCAGGCAAGCCCAGCGGTACGTCCTGCTCCAACTGCTTGGCCTTGAGCTGGATATAGGCTGCGCGCTGAGGGTCCAGCGAGCGTACCTTGACCCGCACGCGGGTATGCGACCCCTCGGGCATCTCCAGGTACTGGGCGCCGATCAGGTTGTCGGCCCAGTCATCGTGAATGCGTTTGCTCAGCTGGATCGGCGATGGGCTGCCGAACTGGTAACGCAGGTTGAGCGGTGTTTGCAGCAGGGACTGGTCGAGCACCCCGGCGAGGGCCCCGATCTGCTGGCCGAGCAGGCTGTCGCCCGGGCCAAGGTAACGTGCCTGGTCAGCAATGAAGCCCTCGCTGGCGTAACGTCGGCAGCGCTGCTGGAAGTCACATTCGGTGAACACACCGTGGCCGTCGTGATAGCGCAGCATGCCATTGGTGTAGGAGATCATCTCGCGACCGCTGTCGTAGTCGCGGTACAGCGAGCGACCGCCGAGCGCCATTGGGATGGGCAGGGCAAAGTAGTCGAGCAGGGAGGTGGCCAGGTCGATATGGCCGTAGGTTCCGTGCTTGATCTGTGGCAACTGCGCCTGCTCCGGCGCCAGGGTGAGGTTGAAGCCCCAGGACGAGGCCAGGCGCACACCGTCGATGCCGTGGGACTCGTCGGAGGTCACCACCACCAGGGTGTCCTTGAGGACGCCCTGGCGTTCGAGGTTGTCGAGGAATGCCCCGAGCGCGTCGTCCAGGTAGGCGACTGCCGCCTGTTTCGGCGTGTCGTAGCGCTGCAGGTACTCGGCCGGTGCCGAGTACGGCTGGTGGGTGCCCACGGTGAGCAGGGTCAGCATCCAGGGTTTGTCCTGCTTTTGCAGCTGGCCGACGTAGTCCAGCGCACCTTCGAAGAAGGCCCGGTCATCCTTGCCCCAGGGGAAGTCCAGGTAGTTCTTGTTGCGGAACCACTCCTGGCCGTGCACCGCGTCAAAGCCGATGTGCGGCATGATGCGGTCCTTGGCCATGAAGCGCAGGCCGGCGCCCTGCAGGTAATGGGTGGTGAAGCCGGCCTGGCGCAACTGCGCCGGCAGGCAGGCCTGGTTGCGTTCGTTCTGGGTCAGCAGTTCGACGCCCTTGGGCGTGCCATTGGCCAGCTTGTCGTAGTCACCGCACAGCATCGCGTACAGGCCACGGATGGTCTGGTGGGTATGCAGCACGTAGTCCGGGGTGTTCATGCCGCGCTCGGCCCACCGGCTGAGCTTGGGCATCAGCTCTTCGTCGAAGCGGCTGTGCAGGGCCTGACGGTTGGGCCGCAGGTAGGCCCCGGGGATGCCTTCGACGGTGATGAGCAGCAGGTTGCGGGCGTTGCCTGGCCCGGCAAGCAGGCGCTGGCCATGCAGGTCGGACTGGGTCAGGCCCGTGCTGGCCAGGGGGGTGAAGGTTTGCGTCCGGCCCATCCAGCCTTCAACCTGGCGCTGCAGGTTGCCGGCCCCGGCCGACAGCAGTTGGTGGGTGAGGTTGTATTGCCGCCATTGCTCGGCGTCGGAAGGTAGCAATTGCTGGCTACCCCAATGAGTACCAAACAGCAGCAGCGGAATGGCCCAGGCCTTGCGTGGTAGCGGCTGGCTGCGTTGCGTGCGGCTGCGCCAGACGCTGGCCAGCCAGGCCAGCAGGCCGGCGCCCATGGCCCAGGGCAGCCACGCATGGGCCAGGCCGCCACCGGTCGAGTTTTCCATGAACTGCGGGTCGACCAGGTACGTCAGGTCGGCGCTGGTGGGCAAACGGCCCACCGCGCTCACCAGTTCGGCCGAAGTCACCCAGAGGGCAGCCCAGGCCAGCAATACGGGCAGCGCCAGCCACCACGGCCGACGGTGCAGCAGCAAGAGCAGCAGGCTGCCGAGGGCGAGGTCGGACAGGTAACCGAGCGGGTTGGACCAGCCCAGCATGGCGCGCGTACCCAGTGGGATCACCAGTACCAGGGTCGCCAGGGCGACAAGCCGGGTACGTGGGTGGTCTGACAGGTTCTTCACAAAAACATCCCTTTTGCCATTAAATCGTCATGCAACTGTGCTTGATCATAACAGGCTGCGGCAGGGAAGGCGGTCCGGGACAAGGCAGATAACCAGAAGCCGGGCCCGTTCGCGCGGGCCCGGTCGTTGGCAAGTATCAGAAGTAGTAGGGGAATTTCAGGCTGAAGGAAAAGTCTGGCGCGTCATCGGTCAGACCAATGGCCAGGTTGGGCACGATGGTCAGGTTGTCGGTGGCGGCGAAGGTCATGCCGATGTTGAAGTTGGCCGCGTTGTAGTCGCTGTTGGCGATCGACTGCCAGTCGCCGCCATCCGGTTTGATCTTGCTCTTGCGGGCAAACTGGTCAGACACCGAAAACGACATGCTCATCTTCTCGTTCAGGGCAAAGGCGATACCGCCGCCGATCTGCCAGGAGTCGCCCAGCTTCACGTCACCCGGCACCTTGCTGTTGGCCTGCGGGCTGATGTCGCTGAACGAGTCTTCCATGTTGTAGGTGTAGGACAGGCTGGCGAACAGCACGGCCGGGTCGAAGGTCTTGACCAACGAGATGCCCGGCGTGATCGACCAGACGCCGTTGCCGGTCGGCAGGCTTTCCGGCACCGACAGGTTGTCGTTGCCGGGCACTTCGCGCAGCTTGATGCCATACGGGTCCTTGCCGGTGGGCGCCTTGATGCGCAGGGTGGCAACGGCGTCTGGCCAGGTCTGCGACTCGTCGAGGAACTTGTAGGCCACGCCGACGTTGATGTCGCCGATTTCCGGGTCGCGGGTGACGGTTTCGTCGGAAGTGCTCGGCCCGGCACCGCCCGCGCCGCCGGAGGAATAGGTGGACTGGCGGTACACCACCGGTACGTTGATGTCGAACTGCCAGCGCTGCGCCACGTTGTAGCGGCCGGTCATGTCCAGGGTCCAGTTGTCTGCCTTGATCCGGTCGAGGTTGATGCTGCCGAGGAAGATCGAGTCCAGCGCCAGGAAGCCGTTGAGCACCAGTGCCCGGGTATCGTAGTGGGTATAGGTGATGCCGGTTTCGAAGCTGAACTTGCCGCCGCCGAAGAAGCCGCTGGCCTCGTCATACAGGTTGGATACGCTCTGTGCCGGTTCGGCGTCGGCGGTCAGCGCCTGGCCATAGGAGCTGCCGCTGGTGCCCGGCGCGCCTGACGCCACCGTCTGCGCGCCCTTGACCCCCTCGGCGGGGGACCTGACCAGGCGTTTGGGTGGCGGCGCGGCAGGGGTTTCCTCAACCTGGCGTACGCGCTGCTCCAGCACCATCAGCGCCTGTTGCTGCGCCTCGTAGCGCTGCTTGAGTTCGAGCAGTTGTTGCTTCAGTGCTTCGACCTGCGGGTCGGCAGCTGCGAAAAGGGCGGTGGCCGGAGCCAGGCTGGTCAAACAGACAATGGCGCTGAACGTAAATGATCGGTGCATGGATTTGCCGTCCCTTTCGACTGCCTTTGAACTTGGAGATCAATAGCCGAATGTGCGCAGGCCCTTGAGCTGGTCGAGGCTGCCGTTCAACGAAGCGGCTGTCGGCACGTTCTCGCGCATGACCACGTTGAGGGATGTGACGTTGTTGACGTGGTTGCCATTGCCAAGCAGCGTCGAGCTCTGCATCAGCCCGCCCTGGGCCAGGCGCTGTACGCTGCTGCCCTGGTTGTTGTTGGCATTGATGTGCAGTTGCACGCCAACACCGGTCGACGACACGCTGAGCGAGCCGGCAGCGTTTTCGCCGACCAGGGTCTGGCCCGCGGCCAGCACCTGGCCCTGTGGTTGTGTGGCCGGTGCCTGGTTGGCCTTGGTCACGTTGATGTCGACATTGTTGTAGGCGGTGTTGTTGTCACCGGCCGCGCGCACCACTTGGGTCACCCCTTCGGTGCTGTTGAGCCCGCTGCCGCCAGTGACCGTACCGTTGCCGGCGGACGCAGCGCCGCCGGCGGTCGAGCCGCTGCCTTTTTCGTCGATCATCGACACATGGAACTGTGGCTTGATGGTCGACTGCTGGATCTGCAGGGTGGAAGTCGCACCGATCACTTCACCATTGGCGTTCTGCCAGGTGCTGGTCATGACGATGCCGAAACTGACGATGCGCCCCGGCAGCACGTAGCGCCCGCGCAAGTTCGCCAATTCCTGGTCCTTCAGTTCGATGGGCTTGAACGTTTCGGCGTGGGCCGGCAGGCTGGCTGCCAGGCAAACTACTGCAAGCCAGAATGGATTGTTCATTGGGGGGCTCCCCGGAGCGTCGTGCTCCTTGTCGTTGCAAGCGTCGTTAGAAGAAGTCGCTTTTGATGAAACCGAAGTCCAGCAGCTCTGCGTCCTGCACCGGGGTGAAGTTGTTCACCCGGCCTTTGGCGGTCAGCGGCAGGGGCGGGTCGAGCAGGACGTTGTTCTTGTCGTAGCCCTGGCCGATCACGGCGAAGATGATGCCGTTCCAGCCCTTGAGAAAATCGTCGACCTTGTAGCGCTTGTGGCCCAGTACCGGGTCACCGATGTACACCCAGCCCTTGTCGACCTTCTGCATGACCACGAAGTGCTTGTAGCCGCGCACGTCCATCAGTACCACGACCGGGATGCGCACGCTGTGCAGGGTCTCGGGGGCCACCCGGTAGCCGCGGGCACGCATCCCCAGGCTTTCCACGTAGCGTTTCATGTCGAGCATCGAGAAGCCTTGCGTGCGCACCAGGTCCTGGTCGGCGTGGGCCAGCATGCCTTCGATGATCTGTTGTTCGTCCACATCCAGCCAGTAGGCCTGGCGCAGGATGGTGGCCAGTGCGGCGGCGCCGCAACTGAAGTCGGTCTTCTGTTGCACCAGGTCGGCGAATTTGCGCTCGCGTACGCTCTGGATGGGTTTGAACACCACGGCACCGCCCGGCAATACGGACAGCGGCATTTGTGCCGCTTCGCTGACGCTGGCCAGGCACAGCAAAAACGCCAAGGCAATAATGCGCATGATCGGATGCCTTCCGGTTGTGTTGAAGAAAGGCCCCCCGAAGGGGGCCTCAAGCACAGCGATCAGAACGAGGTGTTGGAGATGGCCAGCGAGTTGCTCTGCTGGTTGCCCACACCGGCTGCCACGTTCACGCCCAGGTTGCCGCTGCCACCGTTCACCGAACCGCTCAGGGTTGCAGTGTTGGTCACAGGGTTAGCCCAGCCGGTCGGGGTCAGCACCTGGAACGACACGGTGTTGCTCAGGTCGTACGAGCTGCTTTCGCTGTAGCTCTTCACCACGTCTTTCGACGAGTCCTTCTGCTGGCTGCCCGACTTCTCGTACGAGGAGTCGAAAGCTTCCTCGAACGAGGAGTCAAACGACTTCTGGAACGACGAACTGGACGACTTGTCGCGGGTTTTTTCGATCGACGCATCCAGCGATGCACTCAGCGAAGCGTCCACAGACTCGCTGCGAGTGTGGTCGTGACGGCCATGGTCGCGGGTGACGGTGTGCGAGGCTTCGGCGGCCGCTTCCAGGGTCGCGGTCAGCGTCGCGTTGTAGCTGGAGCTCGATTCCTTGTTGCGCGAGCCGCTGACATCCACCGACTTGGAGCCGCTGGCATCCCAGCTGTTGCTGCCACGCTTCTCGAAGCTCGACGACGAGCTCTTGTCGATGCTCAGGTTCGACGCGCTTTCCCGAGAGGCACTGCCGCTGGCCGATTTGGTGAAGGTCAGCGTATCAACCCGGTAGGTGCGGTCGGCGCTGTTGTTCACCACCAGGCCTGGGCCGTCCTGGTCGGCAGAGGCCGTGGCCGTGGCGTTACCCAGTGGTGCATGGGTGTTGGCGATGGCCATGGTGTTTTTCTGCTGGTTCAGGTCGCCGCCAGCAATGTTGACACCCACGTTGCCTTCAGCGCCGTCGGCCGAGCCGCTCATGATCGCCGAAGACTGGGTAGACCAGTTGTCGACGCGGTTGCCGTTGCTGTACTGGCGGACGTCAGCGGTGGCTTCGGCAGTGCCGAAGACGAAGCTGTTGTCCAGGCTCGAGTCGGACGCTGCGTTGGCAATGGCTGCGGCGTTGTCCTGCTGGTTGCCGTTACCGGCCGCAACGTTGACGCCGACGTTACCGCTGGCGCCAACGGCCGATTGGTTCATCTCGGCTTCGTTGATGGTCCCTTGGTTGGTGATGGTGTTGTCGGTGCTGCTCTGGTTGTCCCAGGCATTGGCCGTTGCATACACAGGGATCTTGGTTGGAGGAGGCGTGTGATGACCATTGTTGTGATGGTGGCCGTTATGGTGGTCATTACGCCGATCGTTTTGCCCAGCTTGTACAGCAACAGCCATGATCGCAGCAATTGCGAAAACCAGAGGCTTTATTGCCATCGAGGGTTTCATGGTGATTCTCCGTACTTTTTAGGTTAAGTGTTGTTCTTAACTGAATGGGTCAATCCGCGACCCGTATGCTCAAGGTGTTGGCCATTCGGTTTCCCACCCCGGCACTCTGATTCAACTGGATCACCCCGCGGCTACCGGTGAATGCCTGGTCACTGGTGGTGACCTGGCGATGGCCGAGTGAGGCGTCAGCTGAATCGGAGTTGTTGAGCAGCGCCACGTTCTGTTGCATGAGGACGCTGTCGTCGATGCTTTGCGGCTGGGCACTGAGGCTGATGCGCAGTGCGTTGGCTTGCTGGGTGTCGGCACCGGCACTCTGGTTTACCCCGAGGGCACCGCTGCCATTGCTGAAAGCGTTGCCCTGGATGCTCGATCGGGCATCCATCGGCGAGGCTGCGGGGGTGTTCAGGCGCTGGCGGATCTGCGTGGTGGCGCTGGCCTCGGGCCCCACGGCGAAGGCGCGCGTGTTGGCCTGTTGCTGTTGGTCACCGGCCGCCTGGTTGACCGACAGGTTGCCCTGGTAACGGCTACCCGAGCTGTCGATGTCGGCGTTGTTGCTCACGGGAACCGGGGATTGCGCGAAGGCCGAGGTACTGCACAGCATGGCCAGGATCAGCAGCGTGTGCTTCATCTCACTTGCCTCCGGTCAGGATCTGCAGCGGCGCCAGGCCGCGCTGCACACTCGAATTGACCATGTTCGAGATGCCATTGCCCGAGCCCGTGCCGCGGCCGCCTGCCAGGTTGGGCAGTTGGGTCTGGTTGTTGAGGTTGCCGCCCAGGTTGTTGGTCTGCTGGGTGATCAGCGTGCTGATACCCGCACCGCTGCTGATGCTGGCGAAATCGCCATCACTCAGTTCGCTGGTTTGCTTGAGGATGTGGGCGGAAGGGTTGGCGTTGGCGGTGGTGGGGTTGGGGTCGGGTCGTAACGGCGGGACCACGGCGTTGCGTGTCTGCACATCACGGGTTATCACGATGATGCCGTTGTCGGCCTGGGCCGTCAGGCTCAACGAGCCCAGCACACAGCCCATCAGTAACAGGTGATAAAGGCCTTTGTCAGGTTGCCTCACGACGGTAACTCCTTCTCTCGAGCGCTGGCCCTGTTCAGCGATGCGAAGGAGAGAGCAGAAGGTGTGCCGCTTTTGCGAAGCGTTTTCAGATCAACAGCTTAAGGTCAGTACCTGACAAGCTGCGGCGTATTCTGTCTCAGGGGTGAAACAGGCAGCCGCGAGCGTTGTCGGCAAAGCCAGTGGTGGTCTTGATTGGAAGGGTTCTTGCGGGGGTGTTTCAGCGGCTTGACACTACCCCCGAAGCAGGGGAAACCCCCCGCAATTTCGGGGCCTTTGCCCATTGGGATGTGTCAGTGGGTTAACACTCGGTAGCGCAGGCTGGCGCATCGCTACCAATGAGCTTAGCCACTGTTTGCAGTGCCAGCAACTGGCGTTGTGGCCAATTGCCTTCAATTATCTGGTATGCCTGGCCATGCTGTTGCAGCCAGTGCAGGCTGTCGTCGAAAAAGCGCTGGCGGTCGCGCAGTTCGGGCTGGCTGCGCTGGCCATCGGCAACCCAGTCCACACCTTGCGGGCTTAGCAGCAGGTGCAGGTGGTAATGCCGCGCCAGCAAAGCCTGTTCCAGCCAGGCCGGGCAGTCGTCGAACAGGGCGTGGCTCCAGAGCATGTTGCTGAGCAGGTGGGTGTCGAGAATCAGCAGCGGCGGCGCTTGCTCGCGGGCGTGGTCTTCCCAGGCCAGCTGGCCGCGGGCGATGGTGGGGATATCGGCGTAGCAGGTGTCACGGCATTCCTGGTCGATGAAGTGGCGCACGTATTCGGCTACCACCACACCGCCGAAATGCGCCTGGATCACCCCACTGAGCCAGCTTTTTCCGCTGGATTCCGGGCCGCACAGCACCAGTACCTTCATGGTCTGCGCCGCGCTCATGGCTGCACCAGCGCCGGGTCTCGGCGCCATTCCAGCCAGCCGCGCACGGCAATCAGGGTGAGCACGGCGAAGAAGCCCGCGGTGAAGTACAGCTGCTGGTGCAGGTACTGGCCTACGTAGACGATGTCTACCACCACCCACAGCGGCCAGCACTGCAGGCGCTTCTGCGCCATCCACAGTTGTGCCACCAGGCTGAAGCCGGTCAGGGTGGCGTCCAGCCAGGGCAGGGCGGCGTCGGTCCAGTTGGCCATGGCTGCGCCCAGGGCGGCGCTCAGCAGCACCCCGACGGCCAGACCGGTGAACAATGCCGGGCGCTGCAGGCGGGAGACCTGGCGGGCATCTTCAGCATGGCCTGGGCGCTTCCATTGCCACCAGCCGTACACTTGCAGGATGGCGTAGGCCAGTTGCAGCAGCATGCCCGAGTACAGCTTCACCTCGTAGAACAGCCAGCCATAGATCAGCACCATGACCAGGCCGATCGGCCAGCACCAGGCGTTCTGCTTGACCGTGAGCCAGACAGCGGTGACGCCGAGGACGGCGGCGATGAGTTCAAGGCCGGACATCGGCGATCCTTGGAGATTACAGGGGAGGGGCGCGATTGTAGCGGGTCGGAGATCGAAGGTGTATAGCGTCAGGCCTGGTATGCATATGAGCTTGAGAGAGTCTTGCACTAAGTCTACAAGTTAGCCCGGCACCCTGTGGGAGCGGCTTTGGCCGCGAACACCGGCGCAGCCGGTGCCATGCACCGCGTCGCCTTCTTCGCGGGTAAACCCGCTCCCACAATGACCGCGTCGCCTTTCAAGGCTATACCCGGAACTGGCGTAGCAATTGCTCCAGCTCTTCGCTCAACCGCCCCAGCGCCACCCCGGCATCGCTGGACTGCCGCGCTGCATCGGCGGTCTGCTGGGACAACCCGGCAGTATCCAGCACATTGCGGTTGATCTCTTCTACCACGTGCGATTGCTGCAAGGTGGCGCTGGCAATGGAGGCATTCAACGCGGTGAGGTTGTTCAGCGCCTGGTTGATGGCATCCAGGCTGGCACCGGCCTCACGGGCCTGCTCGACGGTCTGGCGCGAGGCCTCGCTGCTGGTGTCGATGGCCCTGACTGCAGCGTCCGACTGGCTTTGCAGGTGCTCGATCATGGTATGGATCTCGGCCGTCGACTGCGCCGTGCGCTGGGCCAGCAGGCGTACCTCGTCGGCGACCACGGCAAAGCCACGGCCTTGCTCGCCGGCCCGCGCCGCCTCGATGGCTGCGTTCAGCGCCAGCAGGTTGGTCTGTTCGGCGATGGAGCGGATCACGTCCAGCACGCCACCGATGCGCGTGCTGTGTCCGGCCAGGTCACGGATCACCTGCACGGCCTGGTCGATGGTCAGCGACAGCCGGTCGATCTGCGCCAGGCTGCCGTGAATGGCTTCCTGGCCGTGCGTCACCTGCTGTTGTGCGGTACGCATTTCCCCGGCCGCCTGCTCGGCGGTCTTGGCCACGTCCTGCACGGCGTAGGTCACCTCGTTGACTGCTGTGGCCACCTGATCCATCTGCAGCGATTGCTGGGCACTGCGCTGTTGCGCGGCGCCGGCGTTGTCACCCACATGCCCGGCGGATTGGGCCAGGGCATGGGCTGCCCCCTGCAATTGGCCGACCACACCTTGCAGCTTGCCGTTGAAGCGGTTGAAGTGTTCACCCAGGCAAGTGATTTCGTCGCGGCCATGGGTGTCCAGGCGCCGGGTCAGGTCGCTTTCGCCGCTGGCGATGTTGCCCATGGCCTGCACCGCCTCCTGCAGGGGGCGAGCGATGCTGCGGGCAATCAGCATGACCACCAGCGCCATCAGCAGGGCAATGGCCAGGCCGACCAGTGAGGCGTCGCGCAACTGACGAGTGAATTCGGCCTGCACGTCGTCGACGTACACGCCCGAGCCGATGATCCAGCCCCATGGCTTGAACAACTGGATATAGGACGTCTTGGCCACCGGCTCGCTGGCACCGGGTTTGGGCCAGCGGTAGTTGACCGGCCCGGCATCCTGCTGACGGGCCAGAGCGACCATCTCGTTGAACACGGCAAAGCCGTCGGGGTCGCGGATGGCCGACAGGTCCTGGCCGTCGAGCTTGGGGTTGGCCGGATGCATGATCATCTTCGGCCCCAGGTCATTGATCCAGAAGTAGTCGTCATGGTCGTAGCGCAGGGCGCGTACCACTTGCAGCGCCTGTTGCTGGGCAGCTTCGCGGCTGAGTGTGCCGGCCGCTTCCAGGCCTTGGTAATAGGCCAGTACCCCCGCTGCGGTCTGCACCACGTGGCGGGTCTTTTCCGCTTTGGCCTGGTACAGGTCACCATGGATCTGGCGTAGCATCAGCAGGCCCAGCACCAGCAGCATGGCCACTGCCACCAGAAGGATCAGCCACAGGCGGCGGCTGATAGACATCGATCTCAGGGTTTTCATCCCACAGCTCCCGCATTGTTCTTTTTATTCAGGTGCATCCAAGCATGGTTTGCGCCAGGGCCCTACTCGACTAATGGCTAAGTGCTATACGACTGATAGTCTGCAGCGGTCGTACAAGGCGATCGCGAAGGCGCTCTGCTAGGATTTCGGCCGCGCAAGATGAAACCTTTAGGCAGCGTGAACTTTTCTGCTGGCATTGCGCCCAACAGTCGCTGTAAAACAGCCGGGCCGCGTGCGGTAATTTCAAGCAAATCAAGAACAAGGGGCCTGCAACGCGCAGCGCTCCATCGGGGGAACGATGGATTTTTGGACTGCCTTCCAGGCAATCATCTTAGGCGTGGTAGAAGGGTTGACGGAGTTTTTGCCGATCTCCAGTACCGGCCACCAGATCATTGTCGCCGACCTGATCGGGTTTGGCGGCGAACGGGCCATGGCTTTCAACATCATCATCCAGCTGGCGGCGATCCTGGCGGTGGTGTGGGAGTTCCGCGGCAAGATCTTCGACGTAGTGTTTGGCCTGACCAGCCAGCCCACGGCGCGGCGTTTCACCGGTAACCTGCTGTTGGCGTTTTTGCCGGCGGTGGTGCTGGGCGTGCTGTTCGCCGACCTGATTCACCATTACCTGTTCAACCCGATTACCGTGGCGGCGGCGCTGGTGGTCGGTGGGGTGATCATGCTCTGGGCCGAGCGCCGTGAGCACCGTGTGGAGGTGGACCACGTCGACGACATGCGCTGGAGCCACGCGCTGAAGATCGGCTTCATCCAGTGCCTGGCGATGATCCCGGGCACTTCGCGCTCCGGTTCGACCATTATCGGTGGCCTGCTGTTCGGTCTGTCGCGCAAGGCAGCGACCGAGTTCTCGTTCTTCCTGGCAATGCCGACCATGGTCGGTGCGGCGGTGTACTCGGGCTACAAGTACCGCGACCTGTTCCAGCCCGGTGACCTGCCGGTATTTGCCATTGGCTTCGTGACCTCGTTCATCTTTGCCATGATCGCGGTGCGCGCGCTGCTCAAGTTCATTGCCAACCACAGCTATGCGGCGTTCGCCTGGTATCGCATTGCCTTTGGCCTGCTGATTCTGGCGACCTGGCAGTTCGGCTGGGTTGACTGGGCGACGGCAAATGGCTGAGGCAGCACGGGGACAAAGGGTGGAGGGCGTACGCAATGTACGCCTGAAGCTGCTGCTGTTGGGCTTGCTGTGCCTGCTACCGGGCCTGGGCGCGGCGCGCATGGCCTGGGTCGATCAGGCTTGGTGGCCACTGGCGCTGTACCCGGCGATGAGCCTGATCAGCCTGTTGCTGTATTGGCAGGATAAACAGCAGGCGCGCACCCAGGCTTGGCGTACGCCAGAGAAAGTGCTGCATGCCAGTGAGCTGCTGGGTGGCTGGCCGGGGGCGCTGCTGGCGCAGCAGCTGTATCGGCACAAGACGCGCAAGGTGTCGTACCAGTTGGTGTTCTGGGGGATTGTGCTGGTGCACCAGGTGTTCTGGGCGGACTGGCTGTTTCTTGGCGGGCGCTATCTGCCTTTTAGTTGATTGTTGTCTACCGGCAAGCAAACATCAGTCAGGCTGCACCGCCCGCCGATAGCCATTTGGCGTCTGTCCGCTCAGGCGCTTGAACCACCGGGCAAAGTACGTCGGGTCGGTAAACCCCAGGCTGTCCGACAGCTGTCCAATACTCATCCGCGTATACACCAGGCTCCGCCGCGCTTCCAGCAGCAACCGCTGGTGCACCACCTGCAGTGCAGTCTGCCCACTCAGCGCCCGGCACAGCTGGTTCAACTGCAAGCTGGGAATATTCAGCCGTGCGGCAAAGTCCTCCACCGACAGGTGCTCACGGTAATGCGCCTCGACCAGACGCAGGTACTGCCCCAGTAACTGGCGGTCACGCTCATCGCGGTTGCGCGGCGCCTGCCCCAGCTGCTGGCGGCGGCTGATCCACACCATCAGCGCCGTCACCAGCGCCTCGAGCAGGGCCGCCCGCGCCGGGGCGTTACCCTGATACTCCTGCTGCAGGGTATCGATCAGGCTGCGCAGGCGCGCCCGGTCCTGGCCCAGCGGGTAACACGCCGCTTTCGCCAGCACCGGCAACGGCGCGCCCAGGCGCTGCTCCAGGTTCGCCACCAGTGCCGTGCCAAAGGTCAGCACATGCCCCTGGATATCGGCGCTGAAGCGAAAGCCGTGCACGGTCATCGGTGGCACCACCTGGATCGCCGCTTCGCTGATGGCGCTGCGCACCCCCTCGATCTCCACCTCGGCCCGGCCGCGCTGTACGTAGAGCAACTGGAACAGCTCGGCATGCTGGTGCGGCTTGATCTCCCAGTGGTGCAGGCGGCTGCGCGCCGGGATCGACTCGCAGTGCAGCAGGTCGGTGCCGGGCCAGGCCTGGTTTTCGCCATACAGCTTGAACAAAGGGACGCCGGGTAGGGTGGATTTCATGCGGGTTGGCCTGTCCGTTAACCGAACGTTTTTCGTAAAAGTGCAGGTTATACATGGAATAGCACACTTCAATGGCTGTTTTTGCCAGTAAAAATGCAAGGGCAAACCCTAACAGCAGATGCCGCCCCACTGCCAGTCCAGGGCCGGCATCGTCCGCACAGAGACAACAACAATGAAAACTCAGGTCGCAATTATTGGTGCAGGTCCGTCTGGCCTGCTGCTGGGCCAACTACTGCACAAGGCCGGTATCGATACGGTCATCGTCGAACGCCAGTCCCCCGAGTACGTGCTCGGCCGCATCCGTGCCGGGGTGCTGGAGCAAGGCACTGTCGACCTGCTGCGTGAAGCCGGTGTGGCCGAGCGCATGGACCGTGAAGGCCTGGTACACGAAGGTGTCGAGCTGCTGGTCGGCGGGCGCCGCCAACGCCTGGACCTCAAGGCCCTGACCGGTGGCAAGACGGTGATGGTCTACGGCCAGACCGAAGTCACCCGTGACCTGATGCAGGCACGTGAAGCCAGCGGCGCGCCGATCATCTATTCGGCCAGCAATGTCCAGCCGCACGAACTCAAGGGCGAACGGCCGTACCTGACTTATGAAAAAGACGGTCAGCTGCACCGGGTGGACTGCGACTACATCGCCGGCTGTGACGGCTTCCACGGTGTTTCGCGGCAGAGCATTCCCGACGGTATCCTCAAGCAGTACGAGCGGGTCTACCCTTTTGGCTGGCTGGGCATGCTGTCCGACACGCCACCGGTCAACCACGAACTGATCTACGCTCACCACGAGCGCGGCTTCGTACTGTGCAGCCAGCGTTCGCACACCCGTAGCCGCTACTACTTGCAGGTACCGCTGGAAGAGCAGCTGGAGGCGTGGTCCGACGAGCGCTTCTGGGCGGAGCTGAAGGCACGCTTGCCCGCAGAGGTGGCTGCGTGCCTGGTCACCGGCCCGGCCCTGGAAAAGAGCATCGCGCCGCTGCGCAGCCTGGTGGTCGAGCCGATGCAGTATGGCCACCTGTTCCTGGTCGGTGACGCCGCGCACATCGTCCCGCCGACCGGTGCCAAAGGCTTGAACCTGGCGGCATCGGACGTCAATTATCTGTACCGCATCCTGGTCAAGGTGTACCGCGAAGGGCGCACCGACCTGCTGCAACAGTATTCGCCGCTGGCCCTGCGCCGGGTGTGGAAAGGCGAGCGCTTCAGCTGGTTCATGACCCAGTTGCTGCATGACTTCGGCAGCCACAAGGATGCCTGGGACCAGAAGATGCAGGAGGCCGACCGCGAGTACTTCCTGACCTCGCCGGCGGGGCTGGCGAATATTGCCGAGAACTATGTGGGCTTGCCGTTCGAAGAAGTGGCCTGACCAGCCATTGCGCAAGCCTGGCAATCACGTCATGCGCACAGCATCCCGGCAAGCGATGAACGCAATGGGGCAGGCTCCTCGGTGCCCTGCCTGCATCCTGGAAAAAACACGCCAGGGCTTGCAGTCAGGTTTGCGCATGACCGACAGTGCCTTGCTGAATAGGTAATGGCAGGAAGCACAACGATGACATTCTCCACACCCCTGATGGGCGCCTTGTGCCTGGTAGCTGCCAGTGGCTGGGCCTGTGCCGACCAGGTGCTGCCCGCGCCACCGGAACTGGCTTCCGGCTACCGCAGTGGCCTGCAGCCGGTGCATGCCAGCCGGCACATGGTCGCCGCCGCCAACCCGCTGGCCAGCGAAGCGGGGCGGGCGATGTTGCGTGCCGGTGGCAGCGCCATCGACGCGGCTATCGCCATGCAGATGGTGCTGACCCTGGTCGAACCGCAATCCAGTGGCATTGGCGGCGGGGCGTTCATCCTCTACTGGGATGGCCAGCGCGTGCAGGCGTTCGACGGCCGCGAGGCAGCCCCGGCGGCGGTGACGGAAAACCTGTTCCTGCAAGCCGATGGTTCACCGATGCCGTTCAGGGCGGCGCAGATTGGCGGGCGTTCGGTGGGCGTACCGGGGGTTCTACGAGCCCTGAAGCTGGCCCATGAGCAGCACGGCAAGCTGCCCTGGCACGACCTGTTCGCCCCGGCCATTGCGCTGGCACGTAACGGTTTCCCGGTGTCCGAACGCCTTCACACCCTGGTGGCGGGCGACCCGTTCATTGCCCGTTCACCGGCCATGGCCCGCTACTTTCTGGATGAGCAGGGTAAACCGCTGGCGGTGGGGGCTACCTTGCGCAATCTCGAGCTTGCGCAAACCTTCGAGCAAATTGCCGCGCAGGGCCCAGAGGTGTTCTACAGCGGCGAGATCGCCGCCGCCATCGTCGCCAAGGTGCGCAGCCATGCCAATGCCGGCTACCTGTCGTTGCAGGATATGCAGCAGTATCAGGCCAAGGCGCGCGAGCCACTGTGCGGCCCTTACAAGGCCTGGCGCATCTGTGGCATGCCGCCGCCGTCGTCGGGCGGGGTGGCGGTGCTGCAGACCCTGGGCATCCTCGAAGCACTGCAGCGGACTTCGCCACAACGCGACCTTGCCGGCATGCGGCCGCTGCGTACTTCGTCCGCTGCCGGGCTGGAAGTCCCGCCGCTGGCCGTACACCTGGTTGCCGAGGCCGAGCGCCTGGCTTATGCCGACCGCGCCCAGTACCTGGCCGACAGCGATTACGTGCCGGTTCCGCTCAAGGCCCTGACCGACTCCGCGTACCTGGCCAGCCGCGCCGCGCAGATTGGCGCGTACAGCATCAAGCGCGCCCGCCCGGGCCAGCCGCAGGGCGCGGACCTGGCCCTGGCGCCTGACCGCTCGCCACTGCGCATTTCCACCTCGCACCTCAGCGCGGTGGATGATCGCGGCCAGGCCCTGGCCATGACCACCTCGGTGGAAGCAGCGTTCGGCTCGCACCTGATGGTCAAGGGCTTTTTGCTCAACAACCACCTGACCGACTTCTCGTTCATCCCCCAGGAGCAGGGCAAGGCCGTGGCCAACCGGGTGCAACCGGGCAAGCGGCCGTTGTCGGCCATGGCGCCGACCCTGGTGTTCTCGCGAGCCTCCGGCGAACTGGTGGCCAGCCTGGGCTCGCCCGGCGGCTCGCAGATCATCGGCTACGTGAACAAAGCACTGATCGGCCTGCTGGACTGGCAGCTCGACCCGCAGCAGGCCGCCGGGCTGCCCAACTTCGGCAGCCGCAATGCCGGCACCGAAGTAGAGGCGGGGTTGGCCAGCCCGGCGCTGATCCGGCAGTTGGCGGCCTGGGGGCATGAGGTGACGCCGATGACCATGACCAGTGGCATGCAGATCATCCAGCGCAGTGGCGAGGGTTGGTCGGGCGGTGCCGACCCTCGGCGCGAAGGCGTGGCACTTGGCGACTAGCCGGCGCATTGCGGTGCAGCAGGTGGCGTGTTAGAAGTCAGTCTTGTCATTTAGAAGTTGAATACCAAGATGTCCATCAGCGCGAAATCGAATAGGGCCCTGTTCGACCTTGACCTGCTGCGCGCCATTGTCGTGGTGGCCGATTGCGGCAGCTTCACCACGGCTGCAGCCCGCCTGCATTCCACTCAATCGACCATCAGCCAGAAGGTGCGCCGCCTTGAGGATATGGTTGGCCACCGCCTGCTGGTGCGTGGCAATCGCGATGTGCTGCCGACCGATGCCGGGCAGACCCTGCTCGGCTATGCCCGGCACATGCTGGCCCTCAACGACCAGATGCTCGAAGCCTTGGCCGGGGCGATGGTTGGCGTGACCGTGCGCCTTGGCGTGCCCGAGGACTTCGTGGGCGGGCGTACCACCAATGCGCTGTCGGCGTTCAGCCGGCTGCACCCGCAAGTGAAGCTGGAAGTGACCAGCGGTCTGTGCCGTGACCTTAGCCAGGCCTACGACAACGGTGAGCTCGACCTGGTGTTGCTCAAGCAGCGGCGCAACAGCCGCGAAGGCGTGGCCTGCTGGCCCGAACGCCTGCAGTGGATCGACAGCGCGCGCACGCCCGCTTTCGAACTGGACCCGATCCCGCTGGTGACCTTCCCGCCCCGCGGCCTGTACCGCGATGACATGATTACGGCCATCGAAGGCATGGGCCGGCGTTGGCGCATCAGCTTCACCAGCTCCAGCCTCAGCGGTATCCAGGCCGCGGTCGCCGATGGCATGGGCATCAGCCTGCTGCCGCCACGGGCGGCGACTGGCGAGCACCGGGTGCTGGGGGCAGAACAGGGGCTACCGGAGGTCGACAGCTATGAAATCGTCATCGTCCACCGGCCGACGGCGGACGTGATGGTCAAAGCGCTGGCCGAGGTGATGACGCAATTGCTTGCGGGTGGCGGGATCTGACATGGTTGGGGCCGCTTTGCGGCCCATCGCAGGCAAGCCAGCTCCCACAGGGTACGCGTACCGCTTGCGAACTCAGTTCTCTGCCCGTCAGCGCAGTCCAAAGGGCTGGGCAATCTCCCACAGGTACCGCGCGCCCGGGAGAAATACGCGGTCCCTGTGGGAGCTGGCTTGCCTGCGAAGGACTGCGCAGCAGCCCCAAAATGGCGGCATCACGCTAGCTTCCGGGTGACAGGTGAATCCCCGCAATCATGCAGCGCACCGAGCCAGCCGCGATCTCGATGGTCGGTACGTCCAGTGGCACCAGCCGCGCCGAGCGCCCGTCACGCTCGGACAACTCGATGGCATTGCCAGCGAACTGGCTGATCTGATGGTTGCTCAGGTCGATCACATAGAACGCGTTGCAAATGCCACGTGAAAATACCAGGTTGGGAGCAGGGTTAGGCAACGCGTCGGATGCGGTTCTTGGCAGCGCGGCCGCGGGTATGGCTGAACAGATCTTTCGGGTCGTTTTCCACCCATGGCACCAGGTCGATCTTGCTACCCATGCCACGTTTTTCGGCTTGCTGTAGTACGTACCGTAGTACGGTGTAATCTTCCAGGGCGAAGCCCACCGAGTCGAACACGGTGACCTGGCCGTCGCTCTGGCGGCCCTCGGTTTCGCCGCGCAGCACGCGCCACAGGTCGACCACCGGGAAGTCCGCCGGCAACTGCTGGATGTCACCTTCGATGCGGGTCTGCGGCTCGTACTCGACGAACACCCGGGCGTTGCTCAGCACATCGGCATGCAGCTCGGTCTTGCCCGGGCAGTCGCCACCCACGGCATTCAGGTGCATGCCGGGTTCGAGCATGTCGGGAGTGATGATGGTGGCGTAGGTCTTGTCGGCGGTCACCGTGGTGATGATGTCCACGCCTTTCACCGCTTCTGCCACCGAGCCGGCGCGGCGGATGGTGAGGCCGCTGTATTCCTTGAGGTTGGCGATCAGCTTGGCGGTGGCGAGCGGGTCGGTGTCGTAGGCGACGATTTCTTCGATGCCCAGGTGCTTGTGGAAGGCCAGTGCCTGGAATTCGCTTTGCGCGCCGTTGCCGATCAGCGCCATCCTGCGCGAGTTCGGCCGGGCCAGCGCCTGGGCTGCCATCAGCGAGGTGGCCGCAGTGCGCAGCGCGGTGGCGATGGTCAGTTCGGACAGCAGCACCGGGTAGCCGGTGTCGACATCGGCCAGCACGCCGAAGGCCATCACCGTATGCAGGTTGCGGGCGGTGTTGGCCGGGTGGCCGTTGACGTATTTGAAGGCGTAGCGGCTGTTGTCGGCGACCGGCATCAGTTCGATCACGCCGACTTCCGAATGGCTGGCAACACGCGCGGACTTATCAAACGCCTGCCAGCGTTTGAAGTCTTCGCGAAGCGCGGCAGCCAGTTCGCCAATGAACGGCGCTACGCCAATGTCATGTACCAAGTCCGACATGGTTGGAACATCAATGAAATACGTCATGCTCTTGCACCTGATTATTGCGCTCTCACTCCATTCTTTGCAGGATAAACGCTTAAGATTGTTGAAGTGGCGTGAGCATTTTGATGAAAGGTTGCGTCAAGATGAAGGGAGCAGGTTGCCAGTTTCATCAGCTTTCTAGACAATCTGCCACCCCAAGATAGCAATCTGATTATTTGGCAGGCATCCATGGATATTATCGATCGGGAACTGATTGCGCTGTTGCGGGACAATGCGCGCACCCCCGTGCTGACCCTGGCGAAGAAGCTCAAGGTGGCCAGGGCAACCGTGCAAAACCGCATCACCCGGCTCGAAGAGCAGGGCGTGATCATCGGCTACACGGTACGCCTGCGCTCCGATGCGCTGGAGCAGGGCGTGCGGGCAATCACCAGCATCGGCATCAGCGGCCACCACGCCGCAGAGGTCAAGCACGCGCTGCGCGGGCATCCCAACGTGGTGGCCATCCATACCACCAATGGCCGCTGGGACCTGATGGCAGAGCTGCGTACAGACACCCTGGAGGCCTTCGACCGGGCGTTGAACGCCATCCGCTCGATACCGCACATCGAAAATACCGAGACCAGTATCCTGCTCTCGACCTACAAGATGTGACCGCTGGCTCAAGCCTTCTGGCAGGTGCATTGCGCAAACTGTCACCCAGGCTTTTCACACTGCACAAAATCCCTTTGGTGGTGTGCATTCTGTAGTGTTCCGCTTGACCCGGGCCGCTGGCAGAATGAAACGGCTTTCGCGGGACTGTATCGGGCGCGCCACTTTGGTGCGTTTCAATTGAATAAGTAAGCCCGTTGCGAAGTTGCATCGGGAACTGTTCTTCATCTGTGTTAATACCCACGCTTCGACCGTCTGCAATGACTAATAGTCTGCATTTGAGTACCGATTGATTGGTACGGCGCGGGGCGTTGAGGTTTTACAAAAAAAGAAGTTGCTGGCCTATCGGCAAGCCAGCTCCCACAGGTACTGCACGAGGCTTGAGGTCGCTGCAGTCGAGGTGGGCGCTGGCTTGCCGGCGATGAGGCCGGTGCAGGCATTTCAATACCCTCTAGGGCTGGCGCTCGGCTACCGCCCGCAAGGTACGCAACGTCACCACCGGCGCGTCCACCACAAACCGGTTTGCCAGCCACCCCGGCACATCCCCGGCAGGGTCGGCCTGCAGTTGGTAAGTCACTTCGGTCTTGCGCTCACCCAGTGGTCTCATACGCCACTCGCCGCTGAGGTGTTGCACACGGATCAGCCCCTTTACCTTGGGGATCCTGCCGGGCTCGGCGCTCAGGTGGCGCAGCAGCGTGCCATCGTCCAGTCGCTCGGTCGTGACCTTCAGCACGATGTCCCGTGGCATCGTCGGCCACGGCAGGTTGGTGGTCAGGTAAACCCAAGTGTTTTCGCCTTCCACATCCAGCAGGCGCATCTCGGCGCAGGCGTACAGCCACTTGCAGGCTACCCGCAGGTTCTCTTGCAGGTTGATGAGCGTGCGAATGCTGGCTTTCATGGTGCTGACACCACGGAATTGCTGGTAGGGCGAGTCGGCGGCGGCGCTCAGGTAAACGCGGATGCCTTCGCGGTCGTAGGCCAGGTTCCAGTCATCGGCGGCTGGGGCGGGGGTACAGAGCAGCAGGGCGGCGAGCAGCAGGCAGCGGTTCATGGCTGGTACCGCACGGGGGGATGGGTGTTTCAGTATGCGCGGCAAACAGCAAGCCCGCCAGGTTGGCGGGCTTGCGGGCATCAGCCTGGGCTTAACGCTTAGGGTTCAACGTCAGGTGCACGTGACGGTTCACGTCCTTGTACAGCAGGTAGCTGAACTTGCCTGGGCCGCCGGCATAGCAGGCTTGCGGGCAGAAGGCGCGCAGCCACATGAAGTCGCCGGCTTCCACTTCGACCCAGTCCTGATTCAGGCGGTACACCGCCTTGCCTTCCAGCACGTACAGGCCGTGTTCCATCACGTGGGTTTCGGCGAACGGGATCACGCCGCCCGGCTGGAAGGTGACGATGTTCACGTGCATGTCGTGGCGCATGTCGGCCATGTCGACGAAGCGGGTGGTGACCCAGCGGCCTTCGGTGCCCGGCATTTCGATGACGGTGGCGTTGTCACGGTGGGTAACGAACGACTCGGGAACGTCCAGGCCTTCGACCTTCTGGTAGTGCTTGCGCAGCCAGTGGAAAGTAACGTTGGACTTGCTGTTGTTGCGCAGGCTCCATTCGGCGCCCGGGGCCAGGAAGGCATAGCCGCCCGGTACCAGGGTGTGGTGCTTGCCTTCGACGGTGATGTCCAGTTCGCCTTCGACGATGAACACCACGGCTTCGGCGTTCGGGTCCAGTTCAGGGCGCTCGCTGCCGCCTTCCGGGGCCACTTCGACGATGTACTGGGAGAAGGTTTCGGCAAAGCCGGTCAGCGGGCGGGCGATGACCCACATGCGCATCTTGTCCCAGAACGGCAGGTGGCTGGTGACGATGTCACGCATCACGCCCTTGGGGATGACGGCATAGGCTTCGGTGAACATGGCACGGTCAGTCAGCAGCTCGGTCTGAGCCGGGTGCCCACCGTGGGGGGCGAAGTACGAATGGTTCGACATGGACGATCTCGACTTGTTGTTCTCTCCCCATGCCGTGAACCGCACCGGCCGGTGCGGCGCAGGGGATGTGACGACAGAATAGGGGCGAGCGCGCGCCATCTACAAATTAAATGTTGGAATACCCGGTATTTGCTGGCTGAATGCGAACTTGACGGCCAGCGTGCCCATTCGGCAAGCGCTTGCCCTGGCCGAACAGCGTGTGGCGCTACCCGACCAACAGCGTGCTTCCCTGCATGGCCGCGCTCGCGGATAATCCCCTCATTCAAATAAATAGCCTGTGAGTGGGTATGAGTGATTCCGTAGTCAGCCTCGGCCAGCCTGGAACCGAAGGGGGGCGCAAGACGCGCAAGAACAACCCCGAGAAAACGCGCGAGGACATCCTCCAGGCCGCCATCAACGAGTTCGTCCAGCAAGGGCTGGCCGGTGCCCGCGTCGACGCCATCGCCGAGCGCACCGCCACCTCCAAGCGCATGATCTACTACTACTTCGGCAGCAAGGAGCAGTTGTACTGCGAGTGCCTGATCAAACTGTACGGCGACATCCGCAAGACCGAGCAAAGCCTGGACCTGGAGTCGCTGCCGGCCGAGCAGGCGATCCGCCGGCTGGTGGAGTTCACCTTCGATCACCACGACCGCAACGTCGATTTCGTGCGGATCATCTGCACCGAAAACATCCACTATGGCGAGTACGTCAAGCAGTCGCCGGCCATTCGCGAAATGAGCAGCCTGGTGCTCGAGGCCTTGGGCAATACCCTGCGTCGCGGTGTGCAGGATGGTGTGTTCCGCGCCGGTATCGAGGTTATCGACCTGCACATGCTGATGAGCTCGTTCTGCTTCTACCGTGTCTCGAACCGCCACACCTTTGGCGAGATCTTCCAGATCGATCTGTCCGATGAGCAGGTCAAGCTGCGTCACAAGGCGATGATTTGTGACGCGGTGTTGCGGTACATCCGCGCGTAAGTACGTCGATAGGTATTCAGCGTCTGGCGGTCTTCGTGCAACCTGAATGCAAGCCCTTGCAAGATTCTCGACTGCCTGGGCTGGCCTCTTCGCGGGTAACCCCGCGCCCACAGGATCACCGCTGTCCCAAAGATTTGCACAATACCTGTGGGAGCGGGTTTACCCGCGAAAGGGCCGGCCCAGGCGACACATCAATGAAGCCTTGATGCTCACTCGCCCAACCGCTGCTCGCGCGACGGCGGGTAGCCAAAGTACGCCGCATAGCATTTGCTGAAGTGCGACACCGAAACAAACCCGCAGGCCACTGCCACCTCCATCACCGACAGGTCGGAATACTGCAACAGGCGGCGGCTCTTGGTGATACGCAGTTCCATGTAGTAACGCCGCGGCGAAGTACCCAGCTGGGCCTGGAACAGGCGGTCGATCTGCCGGCGCGAGCGCCCGCTGTAGGCGGCCAGCTGGTCGAGGCTGAGGGTTTCCTCGAGATTGTTCTCCATCAGCTCGACGATGGTGCGCAGGTGCAGGCTCATGGATTTCTTCGCCCCCGGGCCGACCTGGCGGTAGCGGGCACCGGAGAACGACAGGATCTCCTCGACGCCTTCGGCCAGGCCGTCGCCATACAGCCGGCGCACCAGGCCGAGCATCAGCTCCATGGCGCCATTGGGGCTGGCGGCGCTGAGGCGGTCGCGGTCGAGGGTGAAGCTGGCCGGGGTGATCCGCGTTTGCGGGCTGCGCTCGGACAGGCTGGCGCGCTGTTCGGGGTGGATACTGCAGCCATAGTCGTCCAGCACCCCGGCGCGGCCGAGGAACCACGCGCCGTTCCACAGCCCGCCCAGGGCCATGCCGTGGGCCGCGCAATCGCCCAGCAGGCGGTCAAGCTCGGGGTACTTCAATGGCGTGCGCAAGCCGCCGCAGATCACCAGCAGGTCCAGCTCTTTCAGCGCCTCGGCGGACAACTCGGTGGCCACCAGCTCCAGCCCCAGGTCGCTGAGCACGCGGTCGCCTTCCAGCGACAGCGGGGTGAACCGGAAGCTGTCGGCGCGCAGCAGGTTGGCCGTGACCAGCACATCCATGGCCACGGTGAAGCTGGCCATCGAGAAGTGTTCGAGCAGTACGAAATCGACCCGATAGGGGGCCTGGGCATTGGCGCTGGTGGACTTCAGCCGCAGCATGTTGCTGGTGCTGGTCTTCTTGCTGAACTGGCGTGGCGTGGGCACTCTGGACTCCGCTTCCTGGCTGGCCTTGAGAGTGTGGCGGGTGGCCGGGGGAAAGACAATCTCCCGGGTGGCCGTGTCGTGTTCCAGGTCGTGTTCAGGCAACCTGTCTGGCTTGGCCGGTTGCCGCTATGCTGATGCTCCTGTCACTGAGGATGCCCTTGATGAAGTACGCCGCTGCCCTTTTGCTTTGCCTGATGCCATTGCTGGCCAATGCCCTGGAACCTGGCGACAAGCTCGCCCCGTGGACGCTGCTCGACCAGTACGACCAAGCCTACAGCCTCGATGCCGGTACACACATTCTGCTGGTGGCGCGTGACATGGACGGTGCCAAGCTGGTCAAGGCGGCGCTGACTGGACAGCCCAAGGGCTACCTGGAAGCGCGCGATGCGGTGTTCGTTGCCGACATCCAGCGCATGCCGGCGCTGATCAGCAAGCTGTTCGCCATCCCTGCCATGCGTGACTACAACTACCGGGTGCTACTTGACCGCGACGGGCGGGTGGCCAGCCGGTATCCCGGGCAGGATGGCCAGGTGCAGTGGTTGCAACTGGAGCAGGGTAAGCTGGTGAGCCAGCGGGCGTTTGCCGATGCCCCGGCGTTGAAGGCGGCGCTGGAGCAGGTGGCGCGGCATTGAGGGTTGCCTGCGCCGGCGATAGGGCCCTAAAGCCAGCCAAATCAATCTGAACCCTCAGCAGCCTCTGCAACCCAACCCATTACATGTCAAATGGGAGAGCGCTCATGGAAATCGGAACGATCTGGATCATCATCGCGGCCTTTGTGGTCCTGCTGGAAATATGGGCCATCTGGCACATCATCGGCAGTGACCGGCGCGCCGAGCGCAAGATGCTGTGGATCGTCTTCGTGGTCTACGCGCCATTTCCCGGCTTGCTGTTCTGGGCCTGGCGCGGGCCTCGGGCGGTGAAGGGCAGGGCGGTACTGCAGGAAAAATGACGGTGTACGGCATCAGGCGCGGCGGCGCCTGATGCCGTTACTGTTCACTTGGGCAGGATGTCAAAGCGCATGGCTGACCCCAACCCGTCCACCATCAGGCAGCCGTAGAACTTCACGGTCGACAGCACACGCAGTTGCTTGAGCGCTTCATGGATGTAATCGTGAAGCAGCTTTTCGGCTTCGCGTTTGCGGTCTGCGAGTGTGGTGCTTTTGAGTGTGATCACCCCGAGCAAGGTGGTTTCAATGTGCTCGACGGTGTCCAGGCCAATTTTCTCGCGCAGATGCAGTCGCGCCTGCGCAGCATCGGTTTCATCTCGGGCAGGGTTGTTTGGCTTGATGGTATAGGCCAGTTGAAAATCAAATTTGCTCATCGCTTTATCCTTGTTACGTACAGGCCTCCATGCCGGGTCTTGCAATCTAGCGCCTGGCGGCCGCTGCGCATACAGACGCGTGGTTTACGGAAGCCAGTGCGCTGTACGAAAACCCCTACACTGCGGCGCCTGCTTCACGGGCAAGCCCGCTCCCACAACCCGCGCTTGACCTCAAGTTAACTCAAGGTCCGATACTCCGTCACTCTCTCAATTGATCGAGGACTTACCGTGAGTCATTCAACCGCGTTCCAACTGAGCAACCCCGAAGGCCTGTACGACCCCAGCGGCAATGCCTATTCCCATGTCGCCGAAGTTCATGCCGACAGCCGCCTGCTGTTCATCGCCGGTCAGGGCGGGGAGGGCCGCAACGGGCAGCTGTCGCCGCTGTTTGCCGAGCAGGCCCGCCAGGCGCTGGCCAACCTGGAACTGGCCCTGGCCTCGAAAGGCGCCAGCCTGGCCCAGGTGTTCAAGCTGACCCTGCTGATCGTCGAGCATTCCGACACGCGTCTGCGTGAGTGGGTAACCGAGGCTGACAGGGCCTGGGGCCCGCACATGAAACCGACCTGCACGCTGATACCGGTTCCGCGGCTGGCGCTGGATGGCATGCTGGTGGAGATCGAGGCGGTGGCAGCGGTGTAGCGCCAGGCAATGGGGTGGTGGCGCCAAGCAAATGCTCTGTTGTATACCGGGTGCGGCATTGCGCTGGCGCCGCCTCGCTAGAAGAAACTGCGCTGTGCCTTGAGGGTAACCATGCTGTCGCAATAGCTATTGATGCCCGAGTATGCATCACACCCGCCGCCACTGAGGCTGGAGTTGCTGTAGATCAGGTTCAGGTCGATGCCAAGCCAGGGCCGGGACAGTTCCAGCGACCAATCGGAAAAGGTATTCACCTGGCTGCCATCGCCAATGGTGAATGGCGCGCCCAGGCGGTGATGGGCGAGCTTGACGGTAAGGTCGACGTCGAACAGCGGCAGTTGGCCGAAGTCGGCGAACAGGGTGCCGGTGCGGTTGTCGGGGTTGTCGCGCAGCGCTCCGCCGAAACGCCTGCCCAGCACCGACAGCCCGCCGTACAGGGCATAACTGTCGGGGCCTGCGATGTCCGGCTGACTATAATGGATCAACCCCACCTCGTAGCCCAGGCTGCTATCGAAGCGGTGCTTGTAGCCCAGGTAACTGTCCAGCCGCAGGGTGGAACCGGGTGTCACGCCCATGCTCGGGGCGTACTGGCCCAGATACCAGCCGCTGGGGTGGCTGAAGTCGAGGCCACCGTGGAACGCACCGATGGCGCTGGGCGAGATCAGCCCCTGGGCCATGCTGCGTGAAGGTGTGGTGGCGAGGGTGAAGTCGAAGTCGCCCAGTTCGCGTTTGATTTGCTGGGCCAGCAGCACGGGGCTGAACAGCAGTGCAGCACTCAGCAACAGAAGGGGCCTGGTCATGGTCTCCGTCCTGGAAGGCTTGCAGTTGAGCTGTAGAGCATACCCGTGCCGGCGGAGGGAGGGAACCGTTGGCTAGCCCGTTCAGCCTTTGGTCGAACGGTCAGCGTCAGCGGTTTCGGTCACTACCGGCAGGTTGCCGGCCCGCTGGATTACCCGCCGTTGCTGCTCATAGTCGTCCAGCGACAGGCCACGGCGCTGCAGCGCTTCCAGTTGCAGTTGACGGGTTTCTTCGGCGGTGTAGGGGCGCAGTTCGGGGTGGCTGGCACAGCCGCCTGTGATGGCGATGGCAACAACGGCAAGGGTGGCGGAGAGCAGGCGGGCCAGGGTGTTCATCAGGTCGCTCCAGGGGCCGGGGTCGTGGACGGCAAGTCGATGGAGCAAGGTTATTCGGCCAGGTCGTTTGGCAGAAATTGCCATTCTCGATAGTGACTATCGATGGTTCCAGAGGAACCGGGAGGGTGCGATGGGGCAAGACGAACAACCGCGCAAATGGGGCGTGCTGGAGCCGATCGACCGGATCACCGAAGTCATCTTCGGGCTGTTGATGGCGATGACCTTCATCGGCTCGCTAAGCGTTGCTACGGCAGGGCGCGAAGATGCCCGGCTGATGCTGATTGCCGCGTTCGGCTGCAACCTGGCCTGGGGCCTGGCCGATGCGGTCATCTATTTGTTGCGTACCTGGACCGAGCGCACCCGCAGCCGGACCTTGCTGGCCCGCCTGCAAGCCGTTGAAGCCAGCCAGGGGCGCAGGCTGATTGCCGATGCGCTGCCAGAGCGCATCGGCCTGGCACTGGATGCTGACGGCCTGGAGATGCTGCGCGGGCGGATGCAGCGTGATGCTGGCCGCCCGCTGCCGGTGCGCCTGGGGCTGGATGATCTCAAGGCCGCCCTGGCCACTTTCCTGTTGGTGGTACTGGCCACCTTCCCGATGGTCATTCCATTCCTGCTGATCGAGACCACCGGCACGGCCATCCGCGTGTCGAACCTGGTCGCCCTGGCCATGCTCTTCCTTGCGGGCTGGCTGCTGGCACGCTATTCCGGTGGCCGTACCCTGTTGACCGGCGTGGTCCTGGCAGCGGTCGGGGCGGCGCTGATCATGGCGATCATCGCCCTGGGCGGCTGAGCCCCGCCCGCTCTCACAGGATCACCACAGGTTTGAACATTGTGGAGTACCTGTGGGAGCGGGCGTGCCCGCCAAAGGGCCGCTACAGTCAATTACAGATGTCAATCCAGCCCTGATATAGATTCAAAAGCAGCAACCACCCCCACCCTTGGCGCGCGCCCCGTATCTGGCTAAAAGCAGCGTCATTGCTACCCTTAATCCACGCGGCCTGATCTCACGGGGAGAAGCGATGCGCATGCCATTGTCAGCGGTCCTGCTGGTGATCCTGTATCTGAGCGCTACGCCTGGCCTGGTGCTGGCAGAGGACGTACCGGCCCCGGACCCGGCGCCACAAACCGATACGGTCGCGGCCAAGGATCCGGTGTTCACCGAGGAGCAACTGGACCAGATGCTCGCACCCATCGCCTTGTATCCCGATGCGCTGCTGGCCCAGGTGTTGATGGCATCCACCTACCCGGGGCAGGTCAGCGAAGCCGTGACCTGGTCCGAGGCCAACCCCAAGGCCTCCGGCGACGATGCCGTCAAGAAGGTGGCGAACCAGCCATGGGACCCGAGCGTACAAGCGCTGGTGGCCTTCCCGCAGGTGCTGGCAACCCTGGCTCAGGACCCGGTCTGGGTACAGCGCCTGGGCGACGCCTTCCTTGCGCAGCCCGACGATGTCATGGGCGGCGTGCAGCGCCTGCGTCATCAGGCCCAGGCCGCCGGCAACCTGCAGAGCAACCAGTACCAGAACGTGACCGTGCAGACTGCGCCCGCACCAGCACCGGCCCCGGCCTCCAAAGGCAGCGGCACCCCGGTGGTCACTGCCAGCAGCCCGCCCACCACCATCATCATCGAGCCGGCCGACCCGCAAGTGGTGTACGTGCCCAGCTACAACCCGAGCAGCACCTACGGCACCTGGGCCTACCCGGCCTCGCCGCCGGCGTATTACCCGCCACCGCCCATGTACTACCCCGGTTCCGCGCTGGTGGCGGGCCTGGCTTTCGGTACCGGCGTGGCGATCGTCGCCTCGCTGTGGGGTGACTGTGACTGGGGCAACAATGACATCGACATCGACGTCAACCGCTACAACAACATCAATGCCAACAACCGCATCACCAACAACCAGAACAAGTGGCAGCATAACGCCGCCAACCGCGACGGGGTGCCGTATCGCGATTCCCGCAGCCGTCAGCAGTACGGTCGCCAGCTGGACGGTGCCACCCAGCGTACTGCCTTCCGCGGCGACGACGCCCAGCGCGCCCAGGCGCGGGACAAGGCCAGGGCGTCGATGGACCGGGCCGGCATCGAACGGCCGGCTACCAGCAATCGGCAGGCACGCCAGCAGATGCGCGAAGCGCAGGCGGGCAATTCGCCCGGTAACCGCCTGCAGCCCCGTAGCGACAACCCGAGGGCAACCGACCGCCGACAGGACACCCGTAACACCCAGGCTCGGCAGCAGAACAACCAGCTGAACCAGCACAGGCAGGGCGAAGGCCAGGGGCGGCAACTGGCGCAAAACCGGCCCTCCAATACAGCTGGCCGGGCGCGTAACAATGCCTTCGACGGTGTGCGTTCGCCCTCGCGCACCAGCGCACAGGCCAGCCGCGGCCGCACCAGCCAGTCGCTCGCCCAGCGCCCCAGCACGTCGCGCGCCGCCGGGCACCAGATTTCCCGGCCCAGTGCGCCCGCACGCCGTGGGGGAGGTGGCCGCCGATGAACCGCCAATCGATAGCGTCACTGGTACTCGCAGCCGGTATGGCCTGGTCGACCCTGGCCGCTGCGCAGGAAGCCTTCCCGACCCCGGAGAAGGCCGTGGAGTCCTTCGTTGCCGCGCTGGGCGAGGAGAAACCCGATGAAGCCCGCCTGGCCCGGTTGCTGGGCGATGACTGGCGCATCTACATACCGCGCGGGGGCGTGCAACGCAGTGACGTGGACACGTTCCTGGCGCAGTATCGTGCGCAGCACAGCTTCGACATGTCGGGGGTGAACAAGGCCATCCTCGCGGTGGGCAGTGATCACTGGACGTTGCCCATACCGTTGACCAAAGGCAACCAGGGTTGGCGCTTCGACCTCAAGGCCGGCAGCGCCGAAATCCGCGCCCGGCGCATTGGCCGTAACGAACTGGGGGCCATGCAGTCGCTGCTGGCCTACCACGACGCGCAGATGGACTATGCCACGCAGGACCACAACGGCAACGGTGCGCTGGAATACGCGCAGAAGATATTCAGCGAGCCCGGCAAGCATGACGGGCTGTACTGGAACGACGATGGCGACGGCCAGGTCAGCCCGCTGGGCCCGCTGTTCGGCCAGGACATGGTCGGCGACGCCTGGTATGGCTACCACTTCCGCATCCTCGATGCACAGGGCCCATCCGCCCCCGGCGGCGCCTACAGCTACCTGATCGGCAACCAGATGAGCCGCGGCTTCGCCATGGTTGCCTGGCCGGCCAAGTACGATGACACCGGGGTGATGAGCTTCATGATCAGCCATGACGGCGAGGTGTTCGAAAAAGACCTCGGACCGCATGGCAACAAGCTGGCCAAGGAGATGAAACGCTTCGACCCGGATGACAGCTGGAAGGTGGTAGACGTGCCGGCGGGTATTGACCCTGAGGGAGCTGGCAAGCAGTAAAGGTCTATTTGCCCAACATCTGCCGCACCAGCCACTGCCCCGCCGGCCCGAGCGCGCGCCGGCTCGACCAGGCCACATCCATATCAACCCGGCGCGGGTACCCGGCCACCTGCAACTCCACCAGCCCACTGCCAAACCGTGCCACCAGCGCCCTGGGTAGTTCGGCCCAGCCGAACCCGCGCACGGCGAACTCCAGCAGGGTGAGGTAGTCCGGTGCCGACCAGGCCTGGCCGCGACCGTGGTGCAAGCTTGGGGCATAGGTCTTGATATACAGCTGGCGTACGTTCTCCAGGTGCTGCGTCTGCACCTGAGGCAAAGCCGCCAACGGATGCCCGCTGGCCACGTACACCCCAAACTCTGCCTGCTCGGGCAAGCGCGCCACGGCGACGTCAGCGGGGTAGCTGGGTTGGGTGGCAAGAATGCCGATCTGTGCCAGGCCCTGTTGGATCAGCTCGATCACATCGGCATCTTCCGACGGGCCGCAGCGCAGCTCGGTATGCGGGTAGTGCTGGGCGAAGCGGGCCATCACCGCGCCCTGGAAGGTCACGCTGTAGCTGTCCGACATCACCACCGAGACCAGTGCCTCGACGTTTTCCGTCAGCCGTGCCGCCAGGGCATCGAGCTGGGCGCTGGCATCGAGAATCGCCTCGACATGGCTCAGCACCTGGCGCCCAGCTTCGTTCAGCGTGGGGTGACGGCCGCCACGCTCGAACAACGGGCAACCCACATCGGCCTCGAAATTGGCGATGGCGATGCTGATGGTGGACTGGCTTTTGCGCAACTTGCGCGCCGCAGCGGAGAACGAACCCAGCGATGCGGCTTCGACAAAGGCAACCAGAGCTTCAGGTGAGTAGCGCATGGTATTGATAAAACCGATGGTAGCTATGTCGCGAGTATCAGTTTTATCAAAGAAAATAGGAAGCACGACTCACGCAATGGATGGAATATGCAATGAAAAACGTGTCTTTCACCGAACGCCTGGTTCACGCCGTCGGTTATGAAGTGTTCGCCGTGTTGCTGTGTGCGCCGTTGTTGTCCTGGATCATGGGCAAGTCGCTGGCGACAGCAGGGACGCTGGCGGTGACCCTGTCGGTGATCGCGATGCTGTGGAACATGGTCTACAACGCGCTGGTCGATCGCTATGTGCAGACCGAGCGGATCCACTGGAAGGCCCGCGCACGCTTCGTGCACGGCCTGGGCTTCGAGGCCGGGCTGGTGGTGTGGTGCCTGCCGGTGGCGGCGTGGATGCTGGATATTTCGTTGCTGCAGGCGCTCATGGTGGAACTGGGCTTCTTCGTGATCATCTTGCCCTACACCGTGCTGTATAACTGGGCCTTCGACAAAGCCCGACACCTGCTGATACAGCGTCGCTTTGCATAAGCCCGTCCCTGTGGGAGCGGGCATGCCGGCGAACACCGGCGGAGCCGGTGCCACCCACCGAGTCGCCTGATTCGCGGGCGCGCCCGCTCCCACAGGGACATGTTTGGAGCATAAGTCCGCAAAAAAAGGGCATGCCATCGCTGGCATGCCCCTTATTTCAAACCGCTATATCGTCTCAGGCGACTTTGACGATCCAGCCTGCCGGTGCTTCCACATCACCGCTCTGGATACCGGTGAGCTCGTTGTAGAGCTTCTGGGTAACCGGGCCGACCTTTTCCAGGTCGTGGAACACGTGCAGCTTGCCGTTGTACTCGATGCCGCCGATCGGAGTGATCACCGCAGCGGTACCGCAGGCGCCGGCTTCGATGAAGCGGTCCAGCTTGTTGATTTCCACATCGCCTTCGATCACGGTCAGGCCCAGGCGCGATTGCGCCAGTTCCATCAGCGACAGGCGGGTGATGCCTGGCAGCACCGAGGCCGATTTCGGGGTGACGAACTCGTTGTTGCCGGTGATGCCGAAGAAGTTGGCCGAGCCGACTTCCTCGATCTTGGTGTGGGTCAGCGGGTCGAGGTAGATGGCGTCGGCGAAGTTGGCTTTCTTCGCTTCAGCGCCCGGCTGCAGGCTGGCGGCGTAGTTGCCACCCACCTTGGCCGCACCAGTGCCTTGCGGGGCGGCGCGGTCGAAGCTGGAGATCTGGAAGTTGTGCGGCTTCATGCCGCCCTTGAAGTACGAGCCAACCGGGATGGCGAAGATCGAGAAGATGAACTCGGGCGCGGTGCGCACGCCAATGTTGTCACCGGTGCCGATCACGAAGGGGCGCAGGTAGAGGGCGCCTTTGCCATGCGGTGGTACGAACTTCTCGTTGGCCTTGACCACTTGCTTGCACGCCTCGATGAACACATCGGTCGGCACCTGCGGCATCAGCAGGCGGGCGCAGCTGCGCTGCATGCGGGCAGCGTTCTGGTCCGGGCGGAACAGGTTGATCGAACCGTCCTTGCAACGGTAGGCCTTGAGGCCTTCGAAGCACTGCTGGCCGTAGTGCAGGGCCGTGGAGCCTTCACTGATGTGCAGTACGTTGTCTTCGGTCAGGGTGCCTTTGTCCCACTCGCCATTGCGCCATACGGACAGGTAGCGTTTGTCGGTCTTGATGTAGTCGAAACCAAGCTTGTCCCAATTAATGCTTTCGTTGCTCATGACACCCTCATTGTCTTGCAAGTGCCCGATTGCTCGGGCTGCTGTTATATGCGCACCACGCCACCATAATACATCCGTGGCGGATCGGGAACGGCCAGTCACGAATTCCGTGAGCGCGCCGCGGACCCTGTGGGAGCGGGTTCACCCGCGAAACAGGCGACGCGGTGGATGGCACGGGCTTCGCCGCTTCGCCCAGTCGCCGCGGTGGCTCTGCCAGCAGGCTTCTTCACTGTCGAACCGCACATCCCAGGCGCAGTACCGGTATGACGGGGGCGAGGGGCATGGGGCGTCCTTTACTGGGGCTGAGGCCACTACTGTAACCCAGTTGTACCGCTTGTGGTCGCCCAGCCCGGCAGCAATGGTTGACCACCCGCCAGCCACTGCGTAGCCTTGCCACTTCGAGGTTCTTCGGCCAGGCCGAAGCTAAGACGGGAACGCGGTACAAGCCGCGGCTGCCCCCGCAACTGTAAGCACCGATAACGGATCGACACAGCCACTGCGCCTGCGCGCGGGAAGGCGTCATCCCGCCAGCCTGCTGCACCAGCGGGCACCTGGAACGGTGCGAGCCAGGAGACCTGCCTCGTCACGTTTTCGACTTTCAACCGGGCGGGGTGATCCGGTGGCGAACAAGCCCGGCCGGCCTGGCCTGCGGCTGTCGTCCTGCATGCCCGCGCCAATCTGCCAAGGGCAATGCGACATGAAAACACTGGCCAAGCTTCCCGTCACCATCGTCACCGGCTTCCTCGGCTCGGGCAAGACTACCTTGCTGCGCCACATGCTCGACAACGCCCAGGGCCGCCGCATTGCGGTGATCGTCAACGAGTTCGGCGAACTGGGCATCGACGGCGAAATCCTCAAGCAGTGCAGCATCGGTTGCACCGAGGAAGAAGCCAGCGGTCGGGTCTACGAACTGGCCAATGGCTGTCTGTGCTGCACCGTGCAGGAAGAGTTCTTCCCGGTGATGCGCGAGCTGGTGGCACGCCGTGGCGACCTGGACCATATCCTCATCGAAACCAGTGGCCTGGCCCTGCCGAAACCGCTGGTGCAAGCCTTCCAGTGGCCGGAAATCCGCAATGCCTGCACCGTCGACGCGGTGATTACGGTGGTCGACAGCCCGGCCGTGGCCGCCGGCACCTTCGCCGCCTACCCGGACCAGGTCGATGCCCAGCGCAAGCTCGACCCCAACCTGGACCACGAATCGCCGCTGCACGAACTGTTCGCCGACCAGCTGGCCAGCGCCGACCTGGTGGTGCTGAACAAGGCCGACCTGATCGACGCCGAAGGCCTGGCCAAGGTCCGCGCCGAGGTGGCCGAAGAGCTGCCGCCGGCGGTCAAGGTGGTCGAGGCCAGCAGCGGCAAGCTGCCGCTGGAAGTACTGCTGGGCATGGACGCCGAGTCCGAGGCACACATCGATGGTCGCCGTACCCACCATGACTCGCACCATGATGGCGATGACCATGACGATCATGACCACGATGCCTTCGACTCCATCTCCATCGACCTGCCCGAAGCCGACGAAAGCCTGCTGCTCGACGCCCTGACCCAGCTGGTGGTGGAGTTCGGCATCCTGCGCGCCAAAGGCTTCGCTGCCATCCCGGGCAAGCCGATGCGCCTGCTGGTGCAAGGCGTGGGCAGCCGTTTCGACAAGCACTTCGACCGCGCCTGGCGCGCCGACGAACCGCGCATCACCCGCCTGGTGCTGATCGGCCAGGACCTCGACGCTGCCCAGCTGGAAGCGCGCCTGCGCCAGGCCCTGGGCGCCTGACCCATGCACCTGCTGCGGACCCAGCCCGGCGGTTTCGTGCCGGATGACAGCATTGCCGACCTCGGCCAGACTCCCGCCGAGCTGGTGATTCTCTGCAGCGGCGATTCGCACCTGGCGTTGCTCGCCGATACCGCCGAGCAATTGCCCGAGGACTACCCCAGCCTGCGCCTGGCCAACCCGATGCAGGTGCAGAACCATGCCTCGGTCGACCTGTACGTTGACCAGGTGCTGCGCCATGCCAAGGTCATCCTGGTGTCGCTGCACGGTGGCGTCGGCTACTGGCGCTATGGCATCGAGCAACTGGTCGGGCTGGCCGGCCGTGGCGTGCAACTGATCCTGGTGCCGGGCGACGACCGCCCGGACCCGGAGCTGACCAGCCTGGGCAGCGTCAGCGGCGCGCAGGCCGAGCGCCTCTGGCACTACTTGCGCCAGGGCGGCAAGGCCAACGCCATCAACCTGTTCAACTGCCTGGCGAGCCAGTGGCTGGGCCGCGACTACGCCTGGGACGAGCCGCAGCCTTTGCCGCGCACCGCCGTGTATCACCCGGCCAAGGGCAACGCCACGCTGGAGGACTGGTACCCGCAGTGGCACCCCGAGCAGCCGGTGGCGCCGCTGCTGTTCTACCGCTCGCACCTGCAGGCGGCCAATACCACGTTCATCGACGTGTTCTGCCAGCGCCTGCAGGCCGCCGGGCTCAACCCGTTGCCGATCGCCGTGGCCAGCCTCAAGGAAAGCGCCTGCCTGGAGCAGGTCGAAGCCTGGCTGGACGAGGTGGGTGCCGAGGTGCTGGTCAACACCACCGGCTTTGCCCTCTCCAGCCCCGAACGCCCCAACCTGCGCCCGTTCCGGCGTGACATCCCGGTGCTGCAGGCCATCTGCGCGCAAGACAACCAGCCCGGCTGGGAAGCCAGCGAGCAGGGCCTGGGGGCGCGTGACCTGGCCATGCACATTGCCTTGCCCGAACTGGACGGGCGCATCATCACCCGCCCGGTCAGTTTCAAGGACATGGCCTGGCGCAGCGAGCGCAGCCAGTCCGACGTGGTCTGCTACCGCGCCCACCCCGAGCGCATGGACTTTGTCGCCGAGCTGGCCCGCCGCTGGGTCGAGCTGGCGCGCCTGCCGAATGCCCAGAAGCGCGTGGCCCTGGTGCTGGCCAACTACCCGACCCGGGATGGCCGCATTGGCAACGGCGTTGGTCTGGACACCCCGGCGGCGGCGCTGAACATCCTCAAGGCCCTGCAGGCCGAGGGCTACCCGCTGGCCGACTTGCCGGGCAGCGGCACGCAACTGATCCGCCAGTTGCTCGGTGGCGTGACCAACGACCTCGACCAACTGGACCTGCGCCCCTGCGCGCAGAGCCTGAGCCTGGCCGATTACCAGGCCGCCTTCGAGCGCCTGCCCGAGGCCAACCGCCAGGCAGTGCTGGAGCGCTGGGGGCCACCGCAGCAGGACCCGATGTACCGCAGTGGCCGGCTGATGGTGGCCGGTCTGCGCTTTGGCCTGACCTTCGTCGGCATCCAGCCGGCGCGGGGCTACCAGGTGGACCCCAGCGCGGTGTACCACGACCCGGACCTGGTGCCGCCGCACGGTTACCTGGCGTTCCACTTCTGGCTGCGCCATGCCTTTGCCGCCGACGCGGTGATCCACGTCGGCAAGCACGGCAACCTCGAATGGCTGCCCGGCAAGGGCGTCGGGTTGTCGGCGCAGTGCTGGCCGGACGCCTTGCTCGGCCCGCTGCCGAACATCTACCCGTTCATCGTCAACGACCCGGGCGAGGGTGCCCAGGCCAAGCGCCGTACCCAGGCGGTGATCATCGACCACCTGATGCCACCGCTGACCCGTGCCGAAACCTATGGCCCGTTGCGCCACCTGGAGCAGCTGGCCGACGAGTTCTACGAAGCACAACTGCTCGATCCACGGCGGGCCCGCGAGTTGCAGCGCGACATTCTCGAGCTGGTCAAGGTCAACCACATCGACCGCGAACTGCAGCTGGAAGGCCAACTGGACGATGCCGCCGTGTGGCTGCCGCGCCTGGACACCTATCTGTGTGACCTGAAGGAGTCGCAGATTCGCGATGGCCTGCATGTGTTCGGTCAATCGCCTGAGGGCCGGCTGCGCCTGGATACCTTGCTGGCGCTGGTGCGGGTCGAGCGTGGCGACGGTCGCGGCGGCAATGCCAGCCTGCTGCGGGCCCTGGCCAGGGCGCTGGTGCCGGGTTTCGACCCGCTCGATTGCGAACTCGGGCAGCCGTGGCAGGGCGCGCGCCCTGAGCAGTTGCAGGCCATGAGCAGCGAGCCCTGGCGCACCTGTGGCGATACTCGCGAGCGCCTCGAACTGTTGGCGCTGCAGGTCATCGACCAGGCGCTGGGCGGAACCGTACCGTTACCTGCCCTGAGCGAATGGCAGCCGGTGCACGACGTGGTGCAGGCGCTGCGCGAAGCGGTGGCACCCAGCCTGGACGCCTGCGGCAGCGCCGAAATGAACGGCCTGCTGGCGGCGCTGGCCGGGCGCTTCGTGCCCGCCGGGCCCAGTGGCGCGCCAAGCCGTGGGCGCCTGGACGTGCTGCCCACCGGTCGCAACTTCTATACCGTGGACGTGCGCAACCTGCCCACCACCACCGCCTGGCGCCTGGGCTTCGCCTCGGCCAACCTGATCCTCGAGCGCCACCTGCAGGACCACGGCGATCACCTGCGTCAGCTCGGCCTGTCGGTGTGGGGCACGGCAACCATGCGTACCGGCGGCGATGACATCGCCCAGGCCATGGCGCTGATGGGGGTGCGACCGGTGTGGGCCACCGGCAGCCAGCGGGTCGACGATTTCGAAATCCTGCCGCTCAGCCTGCTCGACCGCCCGCGGGTGGACGTGACCTTGCGCGTTTCCGGTTTTTTCCGTGACGCCTTCGGCAACCTCATTCGCCTGTTCGATGCCGCCGTGCAGGCGGTGGCCGCACTGGACGAACCCGACGATCTCAACCCCCTGGCCGCCCGCGTGCGTAGCGAGCGTGCCGCGCTGCAGGCGCAGGGCGTGGACGCCGAGCAGGCCGCGCGCCAGGCCGGCTGGCGGGTGTTCGGTGCCAAGCCCGGGGCCTATGGCGCCGGGGTGCAGAACGCCATCGACGGGCGCCTGTGGCACAGCCGTGACGACCTGGCCGAGGTTTACCTCAACCACGGCGGCTATGCCTACGGCGCCAGCGACGACGGCACCCCGGCGCGCGCCCAGTTCGCCCAGCGCCTGGCCAAAGTGCAGGCGGTGCTGCAGAACCAGGACAACCACGAGCACGACCTGCTCGACTCCAACGACTACTACCAGTTCCAGGGTGGCATGCTGGCGGCGTCGGAAACCCTGTCCGGTGCGGCAGTGGCCAGCTACCACGGCGACCACAGCCAGGCCGATCGGCCGCGCATCCGTACCCTCAAGGAAGAGTTGAACCGGGTCATCCGCGCCCGGGCGCTTAACCCGAAGTGGATCGACGGGGTCAAGCGCCATGGCTACAAAGGCGCCTTCGAGATGGCCGCGACAGTCGACAACCTGTTCGCCTTCGACGCCACCACGCAGCTGATCGACGACCATCATTACCAGGCGCTGGCCGATGCCTACGTGCTCGACCCGGCGACCCGCGATTTCATGCGCGAGCACAACCCCGAGGCCCTGCGCGACCTTACCGAGCGTTTGCTGGAGGCCCAGCAGCGCGGCCTGTGGCAGGCGCCTGGCGACTACCGCGAAGCCCTCGAGGAACAACTGCTCGACGGCGAGGAACAGGCTTGAAATGAGTGAACCCGTGCAATTTCCGCTGGCCGCCGTGGTCGCTGCGGACGACCTGAAACTGGCACTGTGCCTGACCGCCATCGACCCGAAGATCGGCGGCGTGCTGATCGAGGGGCCGCGTGGCATGGCCAAGAGTACCCTGGCCCGAGGCTTGGCCGACCTGCTCGGTGAGGGCCCGTTCGTCACCCTGCCACTGGGCGCCAGCGAAGAACGGTTGGTCGGCACCCTCGACCTGGATGCCGCGCTGGGGCAGGGCAAGGCCCAGTTTTCCCCGGGGGTGCTGGCCCAGGCCGATGGCGGTGTGTTGTATGTCGATGAAGTCAACCTGCTGCCTGACACCTTGGTAGACCTGTTGCTCGACGTGGCCGCCAGCGGCACCAACCGCGTCGAGCGCGATGGTATCTCGCACCGGCACAGTGCCCGTTTCGTGCTGATCGGCACCATGAACCCGGAGGAGGGCGAACTGCGCCCGCAACTGCTCGACCGCTTTGGCCTGAACGTGGCGCTGGAAGGCTTGCCCGAGCCCGAGGCACGGCAACAGATCATTCGCCGTCGCCTGGCCTTCGACAGCGACCCGCAGGCCTTCTGCGCGCAATGGGCCGAGGCCCAGATGCAATTGCGCGAGCGCTGCCAGGTGGCGCGCCACGCCCTGGCCGGCATTGCCCTGGACGACCAGGCGCTGGCCTGGATCACCGAACGCTGCTACGCCGCCGGGGTCGACGGCCTGCGCGCCGACCTGGTCTGGCTGCGCGCCGCACGCGCCCACTGTGCCTGGCGCGGTGGCGCGGCCATCGAACAAGCCGATGTCGATGCAGTGGCCGAGTTCGCCTTGCGCCATCGCCGCCGCGTTACGCCCCAGGCCAACCCACCTTCGGCGCCGCAGCAGCCTGAGCAGCAGCCCGGTCAGCAAGGCGCAGGCAACCCTGGTGAACAGGGCGGGCAGGGTGACTGGGGCGCAATGCCGGCGCAGCCGGTGGCCAGCGGCGCCCGTCGTGAGGTGCCGAACTGGGCAAAAAAGCCCTGAGCATCCCCCAGCCACCAGCCAAACGGGCGGATGCCAAAGCGGGCGCAGGTAAGCAGTACGGTGCCAGCCGGGGCCGGGCGCGCAGTGCCGCGGCCGGTCGGGTGGCCTGGCTGCCGACCCTGCTCAAGGGCCGGCCAAGCCAGCGTCAGGACCTGTGCTGGCAGCAACGCCAGGCCAAGCCCGCAGAACTGTGGTTGGTTATCGTCGATGCTTCGGCCTCGACCCGCCGCCACCAGACGCTGGCGCAAACCAAAGGGCTGCTGGCGGCGCTGTTCGACCAGGCCTACCGCCAGCGTGCCCGGCTGGCGCTGCTTACCGCCAGCGGAAGCACGCCGCAGTGGCAGCGCCACGGCCTGAAGGCCTCGGCCGCTTTGCAACCTTGGCTGCAAGCCTTGGGTGCCGGTGGCGGAACGCCGTTGATCGCTGCACTGGAACAGGCTCGACACTGGTTACTGGTGCGGCAACGGGCCCACCCCGAAGAGGCGCTGCGCTGTCTGGTGTTTACCGATGGTCGCCTGCAGCACTGGAACGCCGTGCAGCCGATGCCGTGTGCCACTTTGCTGGTGGATATGGAACTGGCGCCGGTGCGCCTGGGCCGCGCGCAGCGTCTGGCGCAACAACTACAGGCTGATTACCAGCACCTGCAACAGTTCAGGCTGATGAATTGAAAAGTATCGATGCGACACTATGTCGCAATAAGAAAAGTTGCCAGAACAGCAACCCGGAAGTTGTACAAGTGCGTGGCTGCGCACGCACTTGGTTTGCCGGCCGATATTATTTCGGCATCGACCACGGTTGCAGGTCGTAACCTTTTTCGCACAGTTCGGCGCGCACTTCTTCGATCAGGCTGGCCCACCGGGCCGGGTCGGAGTAGATACGCGAGGATACTTGCTTGCTGCCGATGCGGGTGCTGGTCCGGTCGATCACTGCCAGGCTCAGCTCACCAGTACCGTTGGGTGCATCCCAGGCTACGCACTGGAAAGGTTCGAAGGCGTGGTCGGCAATCAGCAGTGCTTCGTTGACACGGAGCGGGGCATTCATGGTTCGGTCTCTCTATGGTCCCAAACAGCGAAGTGAGGTCCGCGTTGCTTCAAAGTCGCCTCGGTTATCGCGAAGTGCAGCGCGGGGTTATGTGTACTGATGCTCGTTGTCCGGGGGCAAGTCACACATTGGATGTAAAAAATTTTTGCAGGGTCAAATCCGTTCTTGCCTATGCCGCCATGTGATGTCGATAAAGTGCGAAAATTCCCGTCACGCATTGTAAAAAAATGATTCGGCAGACAGACGGTACTGGGAACCGTCAACTTCGTTGCTACTGTTAATCGGGCGCCACAACTTGCTGTTTTATTTCACAAAACCGAAAACTGGCGCCAAGGACTGGTCATGCAGCAACCTGCCGCCCAACGCCGTTTGCTCATCGTCGACCCCTGCGATGACTGCCACCGTTTGTTGCCTGGCTTGCGCAGCGCAGGCTGGGATGTTGACAGCTGCATGCTCGGTGCCGCGCTGGATCATCCTTGCGATGTGGGCCTGTTGCGCTTGCAGGCGTCGCACCTGAGGCGCCCGGACGGGGTCAGGGACTTGATCAAGCGCAGCAACACCGAATGGATTGCCGTGCTCAGCGCCGAACAGCTGCGCATGCCGGCTGTCGGCGATTTTGTTTGCGAATGGTTCTTCGATTTCCACACCTTGCCGTTCGACGTTTCCCGCGTGCAGGTCACCCTGGGCCGGGCCTTCGGCATGGCGCGCCTGCGTGGCAAAGGGGCGGCAAGGGTGGAAGAAGCGAGCCACGAGCTGCTCGGCGAGAGCCGCCCGATCCGCGAGCTGCGCAAGCTGCTGGGCAAGCTGGCGCCCACCGAATCGCCGGTGCTGATCCGCGGTGAAAGTGGCACCGGCAAGGAACTGGTGGCGCGCACCCTGCACCGCCAGTCGCAACGCAGCGAGCAGCCGTTCATTGCCATCAACTGTGGAGCGATCCCCGAGCACCTGATCCAGTCCGAACTGTTCGGTCATGAGAAGGGCGCTTTCACCGGTGCCCATCAGCGCAAAACCGGGCGCATCGAAGCGGCCCATGGTGGCACGTTGTTCCTTGACGAAGTTGGCGACCTGCCGTTGGAGTTGCAGGCCAATCTGTTGCGCTTTCTGCAGGAAAAACACATTGAGCGGGTGGGCGGCAGCCAGCCGATCCCGGTGGATGTGCGGGTACTGGCGGCTACCCACGTGGACCTGGAAAGGGCCATCGAGCAAGGGCGCTTTCGCGAAGACCTGTATTACCGCCTGAACGTATTGCAGGTAGTGACCGCGCCTTTGCGCGACCGGCATGGCGACCTGTCGATGCTGGCCAGTCATTTTGCCCATTTTTACAGCCTGGAAACCGGGCGCCGACCACGTTCGTTCAGCGACCATGCCCTGGCGGCCATGGGCCGGCATGACTGGCCGGGCAATGTCCGCGAACTGGCCAACCGGGTACGGCGCGGGCTGGTGCTGGCCGAAGGCCGGCAAATCGAGGCGCAGGACCTGGGGTTGCAAACCCTCGACCAGGTGCAGCAACCGCTGGGCACGCTGGAGGAGTACAAGCTTCGGGCCGAGCGCCAGGCGCTGTGCGATGTCCTTAGCCGGCACAGTGACAACCTGAGCGTGGCGGCCAAGATGCTGGGCATTTCCCGGCCGACTTTCTATCGGTTGCTGCACAAGCATCAGATGCGCTGACTGGCAGCGCAAAGGTCATGTATTGGTGCGCTCCCACAACGGCCGCGCAGGCTTCAAGGTCTTTGATTCAGGTCATTGCTTCTACAGGCCAGGGCCTTGCGCGATCCCTGTGCGAGCGGGTTCACCCGCGAATCAGGCACCGCGGTGGATGGCACCGGCTACGCCGGTGTTCGCGGGTAAACCCGCTCCCACAGGTACTGTACCGACCGTGAGGGTTGGCGCAGTTCCTGTGGGCGGCTTTAGCCGCGAAAGGGCCCTTACAGGCCAATGATCAGTGCGGCCCGCGTGGAATGGTCTTCAGCAGGTCTTCCGGGCTGATATGCCCCACTACCTGGGCCACCGCGCTGCCCGGGGTCGGCAGGTCGATGATGTGGCTTTTCATCTTGCCGATCACATGCATTTCGCACGGCTTGCAGTCGAACTTCAGGGTCAGCACTTCATCACCCTGAATCAGCTGCATCGGCGCCACCTTGGTGCGCACGCCGGTCACGCCCTTGGCCTGCTTGGGGCACAGGTTGAAGGAGAAGCGCAGGCAGTGCTTGGTGATCATCACCGGCACTTCGCCGTGCTCTTCATGGGCCTCGTAGGCCGCATCGATCAGCTGCACGCCGTGGCGGTGGTAGAAGTCGCGGGCCTTCTGGTTGTACACGTTGGCCAGGAACGACAGGTGCGACTCGGGGTATACCGGTGGCGGCGTGCTCTCGGCCTTGCGCCCGCCACGCGGGTGCGCCTGCAGCCGTGCTTCAGTCAGCGCCTCGATGGCTTCGCGGCGCAAGGCCTTGAGCTGCGAGTTGGGGATGAAATACGCCTGCGGGGCGTCCAGCTCGATGCTGTCGGCGTGGTACAGGGTGGTACCCAACTGGCCGAGCAGGTCGTGCAACTGGTCCAGCGCCTGCTGCGGCTTGTTGGCCGGGCCGAACGGGCCGTCCAGTGCCACTTGCGCGCTCACGCCTTCCTCGCTGGTGACGGTCAGCGCCAGGCGTTGCTCGCGCAGTACCGCGTGCCATTGCACGCCGACGCGGCGCTCGGCCGAGGTGCGTTGCAGGGCCTGCTGCCAGTTGTGGTCAAGGTTGCGCGACAGCGGGTGGTTGGGCCGCAGCTTGTGCAGGCCTTCGGGCATTTCGTTGGGCTCGACGCGATAGCGGTAGCGCTTCTCGCCGTCTTCCTCGAACTCGCCACGCGGTTCGGCGATGTTGGCGCGGAAGCCCACTACTTCACGCTTGACCAGCACATTGAGGCCGTCGCCGTTGGTCAGCGGCGCCTTGGTGACCACTTGCATGTCACGCTTGCCGACCTTTTCCACTACGCCCACCGGCAGGCCGGTGAAGGTTGGCGAGTCGAAGGCGCCAATATCGACCTTGCGGTCGGTGACGAAATAGTCGGTGCTGCCGCGGTGGAACGTCTTGTCCGGGTCGGGTACGAAGAAGTGCTCGGTGCGGCCGCTGGAGGCACGGGCCAGTTCCGGGCGCCCTTCGAGGATGGCGTCGAGCTCCTTGCGGTAGTGGGCGGTGATGTTCTTCACATAGGCCATGTCCTTGTAGCGGCCTTCGATCTTGAACGAGCGCACGCCGGCATCGACCAGGTCAGCCAGGTTGGCGGTCTGGTTGTTGTCCTTCATCGACAGCAGGTGCTTCTCGAACGCGACCACGCGGCCCTGGTCATCCTTCAGGGTGTAGGGCAGGCGGCAGGCTTGCGAGCAGTCGCCACGGTTGGCGCTGCGGCCGGTCTGCGCATGGGAGATGTTGCACTGGCCGGAGAACGCCACGCACAGCGCACCGTGAATGAAAAACTCGATTGCGGCGTCGGTTTCGGCGGCGATGGTACGGATTTGCTGCAGGTTCAGCTCACGGGCCAGTACCAGCTGGGAAAAGCCGGCCTGGTCGAGGAACCTGGCCCGTTCCAGGGTGCGGATGTCGGTCTGGGTGCTGGCGTGCAGTTCGATCGGCGGGATGTCCAGTTCCATCACCCCCAGGTCCTGCACGATCAGCGCGTCGACACCGGCGTCGTAGAGCTGGTGGATCAGCTTGCGCGCGGGTTCCAGCTCGTTGTCGTGAAGGATGGTGTTGATGGTGGTGAACACGCGTGCATGGTGGCGATGGGCGAACGCGACCAGTTCGGCGATATCGCTGACTTCGTTGCAGGCGTTATGGCGCGCGCCGAAGCTCGGGCCACCGATGTAGATGGCGTCAGCGCCATGCAGGATCGCTTCACGGGCGATGGCCACGTCACGGGCAGGGCTGAGCAGTTCCAGGTGATTCTTTGGAAGGGACATGTCGTTATAGGTTCGGGCTGTCACGGTTTAGGCGGGCATTGTAGCGGCGAAACGGGCTGGCGGCATCATTGGGGTGCCGAGAGGTGTACTGCCGGCAGCGGCCTCATCACCGGCAAGCCAGCTCCCACAGGGAGAGCATATGGCTGGCTGATGCGGTCGAGGTGGGAGCTGGCTTGCCGGCGATAGGGCCCGTGAAGGTGAATCAGCGCTTGGCGGCCATTGCGGTCACTTCCACGCGCATGCCTTCGAACGCCAGTGCAGCCACACCCACGGCGGCGCGTACCGGCCAGGGCTTGCTGAAGAAGCGCTGGTACACCTCGTTGAACGCGGCGCGGTCGGCCATGTCGGTGAGGTAGATGGTCAGGTGCAGCACCCGGTCCATGCCGCTGCCGGCCTTCTCCAGCGCCACTTTCAGCGCCTGCAGGGTGCACTCGCTCTGCGCGACGATGCCGCCCAGTTCCAGGCTGCCATCGGCGTGGGTCGGAATCTGCGTGGTAACCAGCACGCCGTTGAATTCGGCGACGTCGGAGGAGATCGACTCGGCGTCCGGGTCCGGGGTGTAGATGATGTCTGCATGTGCCATGGTGTGTTTTGCCTTGCTACGGAAGGATTGTTATTCGCCTAACTTTCAGTGACCATCTGTCAGGCCCAGCATTTACAGTGCTTTCGTCCTGATATGGCTTCACTATACCCCCACTATTGGGGAGTGTATATAGCGTTTTCTGGTGGTATGATGCCAGTCTATCGTACCCCTATGTCGCAGTGGATACCCCCAGTGTCAGAACAGCCATCGCCAGAGAAGCCTCGCGCCAACAGCGACGCCGCCGCCCGCAGTATCGACAAGCCGGGCAAGTATCCCTCGGGGTCGATCCCTAGCATGTACCTGCATGTGAAAAAGGCCTCAAAAGTCTGGTTCCTCAAATACCGGCTTCATGGTGTCGAAGGCACCTATACCATCGGCGGGTTCCCTGATATCAGTCACGCCAGAGCTTGTGAGCTGGGGCAGGAGGCCCGTACATGGGTTGCCGAAGGGCACAAGCCGAAAGATATGAGGGATGCGCGGATTGCGGTCGAACTTGCCCAGCAGGGTGAGACGTTTGAGAAGGTGTGCGGCGAGTGGTTGGCTAGCAGGGGGGATCTGGCTCACAAGACGCTGCTGAACTACCGCAGTACGCTGGACCTCCACGTACTGCCCGCGCTGGGTGCATTGCCAGTCCATCTGGTGCAGTACCGTCATGTGAAGAAGGTCTTGGTCGATCTTGGTCAGCACCCTGCAGCCGCCAATCACGCGCTTGTCACCATCCGTGCCGTGCTGGACTACGCGGTGGAGGCGGAACTGATCGACGACAACGTGGTGGCGCGGCGCGGCAAGGGGCTGATCCGAAAACGCAAGACCGTCCACCACGCAGCCATCGAGCGTCCAGACGACCTCAAGGAATTCTTGCGACGCCTCGAACAGCAGGCCCCCGCCGGCAGTCCGACCACCTGGGCGCTGTGGATGCTGGTTCTATTGCCTGTACGGCCCAGCGAGCTGGCGAAGATGCGCTGGGAGGATATCGACATGGATGGAGCTGAATGGCGTTACACGGTGCCCAAGACCGGCAAGCAGCATGTCGTGCCGCTACCCGGCCGGGCTATCAGCATGCTTGCCATGATCCGGGAGCATCGTGCACAGGCGGTGGCTGCAACTGTGCCGTCACCCTTCGGGAGTATTGCCAAGCCAGAAGTGGCGACAGGTTGGGTGTTTGCTTCTACCCGTGGTGCCGGCAAGTCCATCTGTTCTACCACAATGCTCAACGGGATTCGGGCGCTGGGATATGAAAAGGGCGAACTGACTTCACACGGGTTCAGGTCGACATTCCGCAGTCTGGCTCACGAAAAGCTGGGTATTGAGGCTATCGTCCTGGAGCTTTGCCTAGGGCACAGGATGCCAGGGACATTGGGTGATACCTACGCCAGGGCGCACCTGCTGCCGCAACGGCGGGAGGCGATGGAGAAGTGGGCGGCGTATGTGGAAGACCTGTGGTTCGAGGTCGTGCACGGCGTTTCCAGGTCGCAGGCCGAGGCTGCGCTTACGGGGCTGTAGGCGGGTAGGGTGGGGCGGTTTTATCGGGATTCTTGGGTCTTCGGCATGATGGTGCAGCGGGATTTTATTAGGTTTGCGGGCTGCTTTATTAGGTTTGCGGGCACAGGTAATAACGCTGAAAGGCCCAGCACAGAGCGGTCGCTTATTACCTTTATTACTTTTATTAGGTTTTCTATTAGAGAGAGAGAGAGAGAGAGAGAGAGTACAGGTGTGCACTGAAAAGCGCATAAGCGTAATAGCGCTGTGCTGATAGCTGGGCGACGGCGCCGGGTGGTGCTAGTTCGGTAATAAAGCTAATAAACTAATAAAACCCCCCTCTAGCACGCGGGTTTGAGCCTTATTAGGTTGCTTTATTAGTCTGTTTATTAGGTTTGTGCCATCCATGGCCCGAGAACCATTCTCACAGCTCGAACTGGTCGTAGGTATCTGCCACATCCTGTGCAGTGAGTCCGATGTAGGTCATGGTCACAGCCGGGCTTGAATGGTTCAGCACCTTGCAGATCAGCTCAATCGACAGACCCGCCTTGTGCATCATCCATCCCCGTGTCTTGCGCATGCTGTGGGTACCCAGCGCAATGCCCAGCTCATCACCCACGGCCTTGAACGCCTTGGCCACGGCCACGCGGCTTACGGGCTTGCCCTTGGCGCGGTTGCTGTCCACTTCGAACAGGTACACCGCCCCGGGCTTTGACCTGGCCTTCACAACGGCCATGGCTGACTCGTTCAGCTTGATTGTGCGTGGCTTGCCGGTCTTGCCCTCCACCACCCTCAGCTGCCCCGTCTGTGCCTCCTGCAGCGTGATTTCCAGCAGGTCGCTGATGCGCAGCGCTACCTGGATACCGAACTTCCAAATGTCCGCGTACAGCGTGTTGTCTCGGGCGTTGAGGGTCAGCTTGCGCTGGACCAGATCGATGTCCGCTTGTGTCTTCACCGCTTCGACTAGTTGCATGGCTGACCCTCTGATTTTGCTGGCTTCGCTAGTTAACACAATATTTAGGCAAGGCCAGAATGCGCCCGCCTTTGGTGGAAGTCAATAGCAACAGGGGCTGGCTAGTTAACAGAATTGTATTGTGTCAATTAGAGGGATCACCCCCTCAGCGCCCGAATACCCTGCTCGATGCCCTCAGCATTCGCATCCAGGGTCTGCAGGGCGACCATCACGCTATCGCAAGTGGGGATAGATCCACGCTGTTTGATCCATAGCGATAGCTCTTCAATGCCTGCGCGCAAGGCTTGCTGGTTGAGCAGGATCAGTTCAAGGGTGTCTGCGGTCACTGTCGCTTTGTCCATGGTCGCTCCAGGTGAATGGCTGTCGACCGAGCGTAGCGCCTGGCTGGTAGCCAGGAAAAGTGCCCGGGGTGGGGGATTCGACCCGTACGGCGGGTATGCAGGTCTTTTGGCTTCACGCAAATACGTATACGAGGGGTGAGACCCTACAAAATTTTTCCAAAATTTCTGACCAAAAATCCAAGCCCCGCGCTTCCATCCCGCCACCTAAACCCCCATAAAAAATAAATTTAACGTTCCGTTCGTAATCCCAAATTAATCGCAAAGTTAAAATTCCTGTGCTGTTTCAGCAACTTACATAAACCCTTACTTAAAATAAACGCAACGGTATCGGGATAATTGTCCCGGTAACTGTGCCGCTCGCAATCGCAACTACCTGGAACTCTTACCCGCAACTAAAGCGCCAATATGCAAGAATCATACCGCTCGTCGGAAAGTTATTGTATATACAGGTATTCAATATTAAGTTGAATGCACTCAGCGAAACATCCGGGGGGGATGCGCCGATGAACTTCCAGCCAACTTCCAGTGCAACAGCCGCAGCCACCAGCCAACAACTGGCCGACCTGCTCGCCCTGACCCCCAGCGCACTGAGCCGCCACCCCGAACTGCCACAGGCCCACCTTGTGCACACCGGTCGCCAAGGCAAACCACAACACGCCTTCGGCTTGGACCTCTTAGCCGCATTCGCCTACGACCAGACCGCTCACCTCACGGAAGCCGAATGCCGCCTGCGCCTGGCCCTTGCCGGCCGCACTGAGCCTTCCCGCACGACCAAGCGCAGTCCGGCCAAGCCCGGCCGCTTCTACCTGCGCGACAACGGCGACGGCACCCACGAAATGGTGCCCATCCTCGAACCCAGCGAACTCAGCTTTGACGAACAGGTCGAGCTGCGCGCCGCCGTTACGGAGAAGCAACCATGAGCATCTACCACGACTATCGCCGCCTGAACGTAGGCGATACCCACCCCGGCACCGGGGAGGTTGTTACCCAGGACGCTATCGACCGCGACAACTTCGAGCGCCTGCTGCAGATGGCTGACGATGCCGAAGAGCGCGCCAAGCAACTGCGCCGTACCGCGTACGAACTCAAGTTCGCTGCGTACAACCGCACCCGCCAACAGGAGCAATCGAAATGAACGACTTCATCCCCGGCTCGATGGCCGAAGCCATTGCCAACGCGCCACTCGACTCGATGGCCACCCTGATGACCGTGTGCGACAACGCCCCGGCCCTGCCGCCTGAAATCCAGGCCGAGGCCGATGCCGCCCACGCCGCCACCATGGCGCTGGTCACAGCACTGTGCCGCTCGGTCTTGGCACCGGGTAACGACACCACCCACTGATAAACGCCTGGCCGTCGCGCCAGGGGAGCAAAGGAGCATGACCGGTTTCATCGACGCACTTAACCAAGGCGTTGGCGCCTTAACGGGCACGCAGCTCGGTCAACTGGGGCTGCAGATGCTCATGGCGTCCGGGCCACAGCAAGGCAACCCCGGATTCGGCGCACGCTTGGGTCAAGCCGCCGCTGGCATGAGTGAAATGCAACGTGTGCAGGCACTGGGCGAGTACCGCAACAACCTGGCGCGGATGCAGCAGGAACAGTTGCAGATGCAGCAACAAGCCGCCCAGACCAAGGCTGACCAGCAACGGCAGTACCAACAGCGCTTGCAAGACCCGAACTTCCTCAACTCCCTGTCGCCCATGGCCCGCCAGATGGCCCAACTCGGCGTCGACCCGGCTGACCTGATCCGAGCCACCAACGCCGACAACCTGGCCCAGCACCGGCAGGCCCAGCTGCAACAACAGCAAAGCCAGTTCGATACCCGCGAAAGCCGTATCGGTGTCAACGCCGGATCGTCCGGGCCGCGCATGCCGACCCAGCGCCAGGTGTTGGAAAAGCCCCTCGGTGGTGGGATGGTCCAGCGCTATGTGCTCGACCCGCAGACCGGCCAATACCAGGAATACGGCCAGCCCTACCCGCAATACAGCCCTGGCCGTAAAGCCGCGACCGGTGCTGATGCCGCCACTGAGGCGATCATGGGCGCCGAAGCCGAATCCGCAGCGGGCACCAGCAGCCTGCCGGGTACCGGTGGACTCGACAGCTACATGCCGAAGCCGCAACAGCCCGTAGGCGTCCTGCCGATGGCAGCCGCTGGTGGTAACGCTGCGCAGAAGCCCGCGCCCAAAGCTGGCATGCGTGTACCTGGACAAGCGCAGATCGCCCGCCCGATGACCAAGGCCGAGTACGACCAATTGCCTCCAGGCACTCAGTACATCGACCCCAAAAGTGGCAAGACCGCCACTAAGCGAGGTTAATGTGCAATGGCCATTAGTGCTTTCGGTGACGAAATCCCCGACGACCCAGTGGCGCCTGCTCCTGCAGCGCGCCAACCGCAGAGGCCGCCAGCGCAGCCACAGGTAAGCGCTTTCGGCGATCCCATCAGCGCATTCGGTGACGCTCTGGATGATGACAGCCCGGCGCCAGCTACCGCGCCTGTGCAGCCGGCTGCCCAGCAACCCGCGCAAGATGACGGCCTCGACCCGTGGGAGCTGTATCGAGGTGCAGCACGCGCTGTAGACCAGATGGGCCTGGCCGCTGGCCGCATCGTCGGTATCCCTGCCGCGCAGACCTTCGACGCCGCACGCGGATTGTTCACCGACGACGACCCGAACATGGCGCAGAATGCGCTTAATCAGCATGTGCTGACCCCACTACAGCAACGTGCTGACTCGCTGGCACCTGCGCCCGACGCATCGTTCGGTAACAAGCTGCTGAATGCAGGCGGTGGCTTTGCCGGGAACCTAGCAGCGATGCTGGCAACGGGTGGTTTGTCTCGCGCTACGGCTGCCCTTCCTGCAGTAACCCCCACATCAGCTTTGCCGGGCGTGGTAGGCCAACTTGGCCAAGCTGCCAAGACCATGGCCGTGCCCGCCACGACCAATGCAATCAACACCGGCCACGACGTAGCCGCCGAAACCGATAGCGTCTCCGAAGGCCTGAAAGCTGCAATCGCCGCCGGTGCGGGTGATGTGGCAATGGGGCTGATCCCCGCCAATCTGCCCGGCAATCTGGCAACGCGCCTGGCTAGCGGTGCTCCCCTTGGCGTAGCGACGGGCGAAGCATCGCGACAACTGCGCAACGCTGCCGTCCCGAGCAGCATGCAGACCCCATTCAACGCCCAAGACGCGATGGTTAACGCTGCCATGGGTTCGGTGCTGGGCGGTGTGCTGGGTCGTGCTCCTGACCCCGCTGCCATGCCGGCCCAGGCCCAGCAGCCCGTACAACCGCAGGTCGACCCGCGTATCGAAGCCGCCCGCGCAGCTGTGCCCGCTGCCATCCGCAACTACCTCAACCCCGAGCAGGCAGCCCCTGCGCCGGCAGTCCCGCCAGTTCCACCGCAGCCGCAACCTGCGCCCAAGGTGCCGTTTGCCGGCAGCCAAAATGTGCGCCCGTTGTTCGAGTCGATGGGCATGGATCAGCAGCAGATGGACAGCAGCCTGGCCCTGCTCGCTGATGACGAACCGGATATCGAAGCCGCACGCCGTGGCACGATCAGTTGGGAAGAAACCGGCCGCCTGGCTGCCCTGACCGGCACCACGGTGGAGAAGCTGCGCAAGCATCGCCTGGGCGTGGCGTTCAATGCCGAGGAACAGGTTGCCGCTACGCGCCTGCTCAAAGACCAGACCGTCAAGACCCTCGACCTGAGCCAGAAGATCAGCAGTGGCAACGCTACCGAACTGGAGCAGGCCAACTTCCTGCAGGCACTGAACGACCTGCGCACCACGCAGAAGGCTGTCATGTCCAGTCGTGCCGAGATTGGCCGGGCGATGTCCGCCATGCGCGCCGATGTGACCACCATGAAGCAGGCCGGCCACATGCTGGACTCGGTAGGCGGTGCACAAGGCGCCAAGGCCATTGCCGACGCCCTGAACAATGCCGCCCGTATCGGCGGTGTGGAAGCGGCCAACAAGCTGGCCCGCCAGGCTGGCAGCGACGGTTTCTGGACGTTCTACAAAAGCATGCTCTTGTCCTCGCCGGACACCCACTTCGTCAACGTGTTGTCGAACTTGGGGACCAGCCTGATGCAGCTTCCAGTACGCGGGTTGGCTGGCGGTATCGGTGCTGCTAAGCGCATGGTCGGCTTGAACGGTGAAACCTATATCGGCGAATCCGTCTACCAGCTGGGTGGAATGCTCGAAGGCGCTATCAACGGTGCCCGAGGTGCCGTCAGTTCGTGGAAGACTGGCGAAGACGCATTCGGCAACGAGAACAAGGCCGAGGTCTACCGCAACGATTACCCCGGCCAAAAGGTGTGGGGCATGCCACTGCGCGCCCTGCAGTCGGAAGACCAGTTCTTCAAGTACCTGAACGATGGCATGGCTCGTTATGCCATTGCCTACCGCATGGCCGTCAATGAGCTGAAAGGCCAAGGCCCTGCAGCGGTGCACAAGCGTGTACAGGAAATCATCGCCAACCCACCCGCAGAACTGCTGGAGGCAGGCGAGGACGCGGCCCTGTTCCACACGTTCAACAATCGTGCGGGTGAAATTACCCAGGCGGTGAACAACCTGCGCCACAAGCTGCCGTATGGCACGGGCAATCTCGCTGTGCCGTTCCTAAAAACTCCAGCAAATTTAATAGTTTACGCGGCGAAGCACAGCCCGGCCGCCCCTATCTTCAAGGAGGTTCGGGCAGACCTTAAAGCCGGTGGTGCTCGCCAGGAAGAAGCGCTGGCCCGTATGGGGATCGGTGGCCTACTGATGGCATTTGGCGCTGTCGGTGCTCTGAATGGCACCCTCAGTGGCGGCGGCCCCGAAGATCCCGACGAGCGCAAGGCCTGGCTTGCCGCTGGCAACCAGCCTTACAGCATCAAGATCAACGGGCAGTGGTACCAGTACAGCCGCATCGAGCCTATGGCGACTCTGGTCGGCATCGCCGCTGATATCGCGACCGGCGTTGAAAACCAGCAGCTCGGCTTCGCCAGCCTCATGAAAGCGATTGCCCGCAACTTCACCAGCAAGACCTGGCTCCAGGGCCTTTCCGGCGTGATGCAGGCGATGACCGATCCCGACCGCTACGGCGCCAGCTGGGTGAATCGCAGCGCCGCCACCCTGGCGCAACCCGCCACCGTGCTCAGCCATGTCGGCCGTTACATGGACCCGTACCAGCGCGAAACCGACCGCGACAGCTTCACCGACCAGCTCAAGTACCGCTTGCCATTCCTGCGCGAAAGCCTGCCGATCAAGCGTGACCAGTTCGGCGCACCGCTGATGGAGCCGCAACGGCAGATCGGCCGCGCCGGCCCTATCCCGTCCACTGTGCCAAGCGATGACCCGGTGCGCCAGGAGACTGCGCGCCTCGGTTGGGCACCCGGTGCCATGCAGAACCACTTCTCTGTCCCCGCAAGAAAGGGAATGCCGGCGCGGCGTTTCGACCTGACCGACGACCAGCACCGCGAACTCAACGAGCTGGCGAATAGCAGGATGCACGCAGCCGCCCGGAACCTGATGCGCAGCGCGTACTGGAAAACATTGGGCGACGACGAACGCACCGAACAGCTCGACAAGATCATGAGGCAGGCCCGAGGTTCCGCGAAGGTCGCCTTCGTGCCCTACCTGGTGAGCGGTAAACGCGGCCTGATCGACCTGTACCGCAAGCAAACCAGCAACTGGAAACGCGCCGATGGGGGCAAGAAATGAACGAATTGAAACAAGCCCAACAAGCTGTGCAGGCCGCCCGCGTCCGGGTAGACGACCTCGAACACGCGCACGCCATGCTGACCGAACAGCTGCCAAAGGCACGCCAGGAACTGGAAGCCGCACGCGCAAAACTGCGCAGGCTGAATCAGCTGGACGGCACCGCCGCAACTCTGTGCCAACAGGCCGAAATCGACCGACTCACCGCCGCCATCATCGCCGCTAACGGAGGCACCCAAAATGTATGACATCGAACACCTGAACCGCCTGCGCGCCGATGCCGACATGCACAACATCGACACCACCCGCGCCAAGCTGACCACTACCGTGGATGGTGAGTACGTCATCACCTTCGAGAGGCCGGTCGTGGACCTTGGACCGTGGGCTGAGTCCGCACCAGAGCGCACCGTCACCGCCCGCAGTGCCGAGAGCTGCGAGATTCGCATGCTCGACGGCCTGATCAAGTTGCATGTGTGCGAGCGTCGTCGTGTGCGTACCGGTGTCGTGGTCGGCTGGAGCGGCGCCGACATCAACCGCAAGCCGTTGACTGCCGAAGAAATCGCCGCGTTCAAGGCCAGGACCAACCCGGCCAGGAAGATCGAGAAATTGCAGGAAGAGCTGACCGAAGCCCTGGCCCGGCAAGCCGCCCGCGCTGCAGCCGCACAAGGCGCCGCCGACCTGGCAGAGCGCTACGGCCTGGCCGCAGCCGCACCTGTGCAAACCAGCAAGCCCACCGGCACCGTCAGCGGTCGCCCAAGCAAAGCCAAGCGCGCATCGCGCCCCGAGGTGAACCATGAGTGATACCAGCATCCAGGTCGAAGACTTCGACGGACCAGACGAACCAGTGCCGGTCGATAAACTTGCCGCGCTCCTGACCGACTCGGTGGGCATCCCCAACGATGCCGACGACAGCACAGCTGTGCCTAACGCTACCGCTGATGAGGTCGAGCAGTACCAGGAACACGTCCAGCAGCGGGACCAATACCTGAACGAGCAGCCAGACGATGGCGAAGGCGAGCAGGTCGACCAGCCGCACAACGGCCGCAAGCAGTATGTGCCACTCGGTGCCCTGCAGGAAGAACGCACCAAGCGGCAGGCCCAGCAGGAAGAAAACCGCGTACTGCAGGAGCAGTTGGCCGCGCATCAGGCACAGCTGCAGCAGTTCCAGCAGTGGCAACAGCAGCTGGCTGCCCAGCAGCAACAGGCTCAACAGGAGGCCGAAATCCCGGCGTTCGTCGATGACCCCGAAGGCCATGTCAAGGCGCTTACCAAGCAGTTCGAGCAGCGCCTGAACGACATGCAGGGACAGCAGCACCAGCGCCAGATGCTGGAACAGGCTGGCGCGCAGATCCAGCGTGATGCCCAGCAGATTGCCCCGTTCGTCAACGAGGTGGAGCCAAGGTTCAAGGCGGCGCACCCGGACTACGACGATGCCCGCGAATTCGTCTTGTCGAACGTGCGCAACCAACTGGTAGCACAGTACCCCGGCGCGACGGCTGCGCAGATCCAGGACATCGAGCAGATCGCCACCCTTGGTTTCCTGCGGCAGTGCCAGGCCAACGGGATCGACCCCTGTGCATACGTGTACCAGCGTGCGCAGGCACTGGGGTTCCAGACCCGAAGTCGCGTTGCTGTGCGCCAGGGGCCTACCAGCCTCAGCAGCCTGCCAGCTGACGGCAAGGCACCGGACCAGCGCGGGCGTCTCTCCGCCGCCAACGTGGCATCCCTCAGTAACGAGGAATTCGACCGGCTGTTTGAGCAGATGCGGGCCGCTGATGAACCACGATTCGGGTTCTGACCATGGGTGTCATATCGCGGGAACAGCAGATCAGCCAGCGGCTGGCACAGCTGCAGTTGCGCATTGAGCGCAGCAACTGTGCCGAGACCCGGCGCCACCACCGCGCATTCCTTCGGGGTGTGCGTGTGGCACTGTGGTGCGTGGCCATGCGGATGACGCCCACGCAGATCGAGCAGGAGCTACGCGCCGAGTTGTTCGGTGACGCACTGCCACCGGCTGAGCGCACAGCTCCAGGGCCTCGCCCACGCACAGAGGCCGGGCAAGGTATCGAGAGCCAAACGTGAACAGCGGGAGGGGTGACGATGTGCACAGGGTGGGCAGGGAAGCCTCTTCAATTAGTTGCGAGGGTTAGGCCCCGAACAAAATTCAGCCCAGTATCGGAAACCGTGTACGCAAACGTGTCTATTCTCCTATCACCCGCCAAATCTTCGTACTCAATCCAAATCTCGCCAGTTTTGGGATTCTCTAGCAGTAAGATACTGAACGTGATTTCCTCGGAATGACCCTCTGGGAAGGCGCCCAGGTTTATCACTTCACCTGCCTCGGCGGTTTGGTCCGAACCCAGTACCACTTTAAGGGCTTTATTACCTTCGTTTGTAATCCGGACGTTACTTTGGACCTTTCTTGGCCCGCCGCTGCCGTCTTCTGGCTCGTAGATGAGTGGGCTAGCCTCGAAAGTGAAAAGCGCTTTGATGGCCCTGTCGTGCTGCTCCCTAGTTACTCTAACCATCGCTTTATGTTGATCGACAGTGTTTTTCAGCTCTTCGCTCTGCATTAGGAAACCCAAGACCAGCCAGAGGAATGCCACCGGGCCGAATGCACCAGCTAGGAAGTCACCCACTTCGTTCAAGGGCATATCGCCAAGGGTGCCAATGCGATCCCCCGTCAACGCAGCGATGCCAGCCAGGTAGATCAGTGTGGCGGCGCTGCCAACCTCCACCATGTGCTGCCGCAGATGCCACTCCGGTTCATTGCGCTTTTGGGCGATGCGGACCGCTACCACCCCAATTGCGATAGCTGCGACTAGCAGCACAATGGTTGCTGGCCAATGCGGCCATACTTCATCCGGCACCACCACAGCTGGTGGCGCGCTCCAGAACACTCCGCCCACCGGCTCCCACAAATCCGCCATTGGAACCCCTTCGCTATATCCGTGGCACATGGCCGGCGATGATAGCGGCGTCGATGTGCATAGGGAACTCTTGCTAGGGTGGGGTGGATGTCTTTCTCTTAGCGGCTACGTCCAGAAGCTAGCTGCCTGTCATGGTGCATTTTGAAGTGAATGTGGCCGACCTCGCGTCACCACCGCCAATGGGGTTCAGATCGTGGAAAGTGAAGAACCCCAGCCCAACTACAGGGTAGATGGTGAAAACTGCTACCTGGTCGGTAAGGGTCTCAATTGCCGAGAGCATTGTACTTGAGATACTCACAATTTGAGCTGTCCGCGCCCCACGATTAGCTATCCCCAGGTCTATCGCTGGCCTCGTGTTGTTGAAAAAGTATGTGATGTGGGCCACGTCAGAATCATCCAATATGAAGGTTGGATGTACCCCGGTAAATGAGTCCTCGGCAACTTTAAACCACTTGGTAGCAGTTCTGTCGATGTCGATCCGAGAACCGGCGGGTTCTTCACAGATGATCGTCACAAGGGGTTTCCCGTGCACGAGACCGGCAGCTATCGTAAGCGCGGCGAGTAGCGCCCCCTCTAGTTTTCCGAGTCCCATATAGCTCTCCGCTTCAAGGCTAGCGTAGAGCGTAGTTCAGTCCACGCCTCGATGATGGTATGGTCGAGGCGACGGCACACTACTCGTCATCTGGTTCCGAGCAGTAGTTCCAGTAGGCACGCTTGGCCGCCGCGTACTCGTCACCTTCGCTGATATCCATGTGCGATTCGACCACATAGCACAGCTCATCACGCTTGGTGGTAGCCTGCTGCGCCCAGTGGTACAAACCAGCGACCACCAGGACGGCGAGTCCGATTTTCAGCGCATTGGCGTACCAGTCGATCCAGCCCCATTTCATACGTCACCTCCCACATCAAACTCGCTCAGGTCGATGTCCAGGTGGTGGCCCTGTTCAGGGGTCACGTCACGCTCGATCCTCGGCGAGGCCTTGCCTTCCATCTCCAGCGCGGCGTTTCTGGTGGACAATGCCGCCAGCACATCCAGCAGGTCACGGGCGCGTGCTTCCTTGCCTTGGGGATCGTCATCCGCCTCGACTTCACGTGGCTTGCCAACACCCCGGTTCATCACATCGTTGCGCAGGTCGCGTCGCAGCTTCGGGTCGGTCTTGTCGTCGAGCGCCTCGGCAATGTGCTTGTCGAGCATGATCAACGTGTACTCGGCTGCCTTCAATTCCGCTTCTTCCTTGAGACGGCGAATCTTGGCACGGTGGGCGGCGGCATCGTCTTTTGCCCGCGTGGTGGCGTCCCTCTCGATCCGACGCGCAGCGGAACCGTACACCTCCAAGCAGAACGACACGGGCGGCAGGGCCGGTGGATTCACCGACCCCGAAATGGATTCACTCATGGTTTTCCCCTCCGTAAGGTGGCATGCCCTCTGGCGCGACCTGCGTATTCAAATAGTCATTCCACACGCTCGCCAACTGGCCGTCCCACCAGTCGGTGTTGCAGAAACACCACACCTTGGTATCTGGGTTCGTCGATGGCTTACCGTCTTTGCCAGGCTTGAACAGCTGTTTGAAGCCCAATGCCTTGAGCATCTTCGGTAAGGTGCTGGGGGTGATCCCGTAGTCCCGCACCAGTTCGGGGTACTCCCCCTTGAGCTTGATGTAGATGTCGTTGCAGCGGCCGATCTGCAGCGCAAAGGCACCCTCGCGGGCGGCTGCGCGTTCCTCCAGGAAGTTAATGCCGTGTCCACGGGCAGCCAGCTGCATATCCCTGGCCGCTTCGGTTTCCGGCGCCGGTGCGTGTGGATTCCAGCCTTTGAAATCCCAGGTCGCCAGCACATTGGCGAACACGCCAGCGCCGGGGCCGTCGATCCAGGCCACCAGTTCTTCGTAGTACGCGTCCGGCTTGCGTGGCGCAAGGCAACGCATGACGTTGATGCGGCCTTCGTTTTCCGTCAGCGGTAGGGCGTCCTCATGGTTGCTGGTCAGGATGTAATGCACAGTGTTGCGGACCTCGCGGGCCGGCCGGCCTTTCGGCTCGATCACGACGCGCTCGGCCGACACCTTGTTCTTGAACACTTCGAAGTTCGTCCGTTCCTTACCAGTCAGGCGCACCTCATTGAGGAAGGCGATACGCCGATCAAGCAGCGCGTCATCGAACTTGCTGGTGAGCAGCTTGCCGTCACCATCGGTCAGGACCATCGACTTTCCGAACACCCGTGCCAGCAGTCGGCCGACCAGGTTCTTGCCGATACGTCGGTTCTCCGAATAGAGCAGCCAGGCGGTGGGGATCTTGTCATCAGGGTGCTGGTACAGCCACGCCAGCCAGGATACGAAGCGGACCACCGTTGGTACGTCGCCGTCGCTCAGGTAGAGCAGGTGACTCCACAGAACGGCCATGTCGTCGAAGGTGGCGGCGACGGTGCGTTCGGCCATTTCCAGCTTGCGGATGTGCCACAGATTGAATACGTCCGGGTCGTCTTCGCCCTCGGTCAAGGCGGTCGGCTCCATGACCAGGTACATTACAACCCGACGCTCGTGGCCCTTCCAATCCCACCAGATGTCACCAGCTGGAAGCGATTTCCACTCGACCCGACCGTCATCTATTTTCGCGACCTGCTCGATGGTGCCATGGCGCTTGGCGCACTGGTGACGCATGCCTTCCTTGGTCAGCCGGCAGCCGCGCTTGATGTAGTAGGCGTACACCGCGCCGTCCCCCGTCACCAGGATGAAATCCTCACTGATGTAACGCAGAATCTCGCGGGACTCGGGATCGATGTCACCGACCTTGAACGCCGAGTGACCTTCGGCCTTGGGTACCATCTTCACCACGTTGGCCGGCCTTTGTGCAGCTTGCGCGGCTTCTTGCTGGCTCTGCTGCATGCTGGCCAACAGGCTGCTGGGGTCGCCCGCCTGGAGCTGTACCTTGTCTACGCCAAACCTGATCGTTCCAGACGGCACAGGTTGCGCGACGGCCTCTGGTTCATTGATCGCAGCAGGGACGCACGACAGCGTAGCGGTGCCGGTGAAGGTCTTCGACGGCTCGACAGTGATGGCGGACTTCTGTGCCTGCCTGGCGGCTGCCGCGGCAGCCCTGTCGGCGTCATGCCGGGCGATCATTTCGAGGGCGGCCCTTGCAGCCTCGCCGCCGTCTGATAGTATATTTTTATCCATAGGAAACACCCCCTAGCCCTGGCCTGAACCGCCGGGGCTTTTTCTTTTCAGGCTGGCAGGTTTTCGGTGCGGGGCTTTTTTGCCGCGTCACGCTCGGCCTTGCGGGCGAGGATCCAGGCGTCTATTTCACTTCTCAGGAAAGCGACACGGGATACCTTGCCGCTGCCTCGCATCTGACCGATCACAATGGGAGGCGGGAAGTGGCCGGCCTGTACCCAATGATCGAGGGTCGCCCGGCTGATCCCCAGTGCCTGGCACAGGGGGGTAGGGTGCACCAGCGCGTCAGCTATCGGTGCAGGTACTTCAATTCTAGGGTTGCCCATCGTCGTCGCTCCCACAGGTGGCATATTTGGGGGTTTACGGTCGGATGGTCTTTTCTGAATGCCCTGAGTTAGCTGGGGCGGGGTAGGCGGGTTAACACTTGCTACGGAAGGAAAGCGGCAAGCCTACGCGAGCGCGCTGGCCCGGTCGAGGGCGCCCTGGTGTTTGAAATGCGCGGCGTTCGCCGTCAGAATCGCGCCCCATTGCAAAGCCAGGGGTTTACCTTGAACGAACAAACTTTGTCCAGGCGCCTGGAGCGTGTGGCAGCCCATGTGCCGCAGGGTGCGCGCCTGGCCGACATCGGCTCGGACCACGGCTACCTGCCGGTGGCCTTGATGCTGCGCGGGGGGCTGGAAGCGGCGGTAGCGGGCGAGGTGGCACAGACGCCGTTCGCCTCGGCCCAGCGCAACGTGCACAGGAACGGCCTGGAAGGCCGCGTCACCGTGCGCCTGGCCGATGGCCTGGCGGCGGTCGAGCCTGACGACCGTATTTCGGTGGTCAGCATCTGTGGCATGGGTGGCGACACCATGTGCGAAATCCTCGAAGCCGGCAAGCAGCGCCTGACTGGCGTCACGCGCCTGGTGCTGCAGCCCAATGGCGCCGAGTGCGAACTACGCCAGTGGCTAGTGGGCAATGGTTACCGGATCGTCAGCGAAGAACTGCTGCGGGAAAACCGTTTCGACTATGAGATCATCGTCGCCGAGCCGGGGGTGGCGGCGTACACCGCTGAACAGCTGTACTTCGGCCCGGTGCTGATGCAGGAGAAAAGTGAGGCGTTCCTGGTCAAGTGGCGGCGCATGCTGCGGCAGAAGCAGCAGACCCTGGCCAACTTCGAGCGAGCCCGTGATGCGGTGCCTCTGGCGAAAATCGACGATTTCAACCAGCAGGTCGGCTGGATCACCCAGGTGTTGGCCTGACTCACTGCTGCGAGCAGTTGCCCATTTCCCGGTAGTCGACTTCGCGCTTCTGGCCCTGGTGGTCGACATACACCATGTGCGCGGTGCCAACCTGGCAGTCGGCAGCGTTGCTGGCCGGGGTGATGGAGATGACTTTGGCCACGTCCAGTGGCATGCCGTATTCGTAGTTGCTGCTGCTGGCCGGCTGGTTGCTGCCGGTGTCGGCGAAGGCTCCGAACGAGGCGAGGGTAGCGGCAACGGCAAGCACAGCGATCGAACGTTTCATGGCAGGCTCCTTTTTCAATGGGTGACTTATGATCCATTCATTGGTCATCCACAATAAATGGGCTAACCCGTGATAGATTCCTGCCTGTAACGCAAGAATAAGACCGAACAAGGAGCAGACCTTCATGGACATGCTGCATGCCATGCGTACTTTCGCCCGTGTGGTGGAATGCGGCAGCTTCGCTGCGGCCGCCAATGCCCTGGACATTTCCGCGGCGCAGGTTTCGCGCATCGTTGCCGAGCTGGAAAACCAGCTGCAGACCCGCCTGCTGCACCGCACCACGCGGCGCTTGCGCATGAGCGAGGCGGGCGAGCGGTTTCTCGAGCGCTCGCGGCAGATCATGCTGCTGACCGAAGAAGCGGTGGACGAAGCCCGTGGCGCGCATCTCACGCCTCGTGGCCGCCTGCGTTTACATTGCCCACATGGGCTGGGCCTGCTGCTGATGCCCTTGGTGGCCGGCTACAACGCGTTGTGTCCGGAGGTGGTGATCGAGCTGACTCTGTCCCAGCGTAACCCTGACCCGCTGGCCGAGGGCCATGATGTGGTGATTACCATTGACGGAGCGTTGCCGGATTCGCAACTGATCGCCGTGCCGCTGGGCAACATTTTCAGCATCCCCTGCGCAGCGCCGAGCTACCTGGAGGCCCACGGCGTGCCAGAGCACCCGGAAGACCTGCACCAGCACCGTTGCCTGCGCATGGCTTATCCGATGTACGAAGGTGACTGGGTGTTCCCGCAAGGGGTGGACCAGTGTGTGATCGCGCCGAACGACAGTTTCTCCACCAACGTCGCCGACGCCATGCTGGTGGCCAGCGAACTGGGCATGGGCATCGGCCTGCTGCCGTTCTACACCGCCAGCCAGGCGATCGAGCAGGGGCATCTGTGCCGGTTGCTGGCACCGTATCGCCTGCGCGAGAATGCGCTGTATGCGATCTACCCGTCACGGCATTACCTGGATGCCAAGGTGCGCACCTGGATCGATTACCTCAAGGAGCAGCTGCCGGCGCTGTTCGAGGGGCATGCCAAGGTGGTGGATGATTCGCGCTATTGGCGGTAGGTGAGTAACGCTTTCGTAAGCGTGTCACTCACCCCTGTGGGAGCGGGTTTACCCGCGAAGAATGCGACGCGGTGTATGGCACCGGCTTCGCCGGTGTTCGCGGGTAAACCCGCTCCCACAAAGGGCCGCATTCTCAGCGAGATCGTGTTACAGCGGATAGTGCTTCAACTCCCGCGCAATCAGCATCCGCTGGATCTCGCTTGACCCTTCATAGATCTGCGTGATCCGCGCATCGCGGTAATAGCGCTCCACCGGGTAATCCTCCAGGTAGCCATACCCGCCATGCACCTGGATCGCCATCGAGCACACCCGCTCGGCCATTTCCGAGGCGAACAGCTTGGCCTGCGAGGCCTCCGACAGGCACGGCTTGCCGGCGCTGCGCAGGCGTGCGGCATGCAGGATCAGCAAGCGAGCGGCATTCACCTGCACCTGCATGTCGGCCAGCAGGTTGGCGATGCTCTGGTGCTCGTTGATCGGCTTGCCGAACTGCACCCGGTCACGCGAGTAGACCAATGCCGCCTCGAACGCGGCGCGAGCGATGCCCAACGCCTGGGCAGCAATGCCGATACGGCCGCCCTCGAGGTTGGACAGGGCGATGGCCAGGCCCTTGCCACGCTCACCGAGGATGTTGGCGGCAGGGATGCGGCAGTTGTCGAAGGTGACCGCGCAGGTGTCGGAGGCGCGGATGCCCATCTTGTGCTCGCTGCGGTCGACCTTGAAGCCCGGGTTGTCGGTGGGCACCAGGAACGCCGACAGGCCCTTTTTGCCCAGCTCCGGGTCGGTCACCGCGAAGACGATGGCCAATCCGGCGCGGCGCGCATTGCTGACGAACTGCTTGGCGCCGTTGATCACCCACTGGCCATCCACCAGCTCGGCGCGGGTGCGCAGGTTGTGTGCCTCGGAACCGGCCTGTGGCTCGGTCAGGCAGAAGCAACCGATTACCTCGCCGGTGGCCAGGCGTGGTAGCCACTGCTGTTGCTGTTCGGCCGTGCCGTAGGCCAGCAGCGGGCCACAGCCCACCGAGTTGTGGATGCTCATCATCGCTCCGGTGGCGCCGCAGCCGGCGGCAATCTCTTCGACCGCGAGGGCGTAGGCGACGTAGTCGGTGTAGCTGCCGCCGAAGTCTTCCGGCACTACCATGCCCAACAGGCCCAGTTCGCCCATCTTGCGCACTACGCCATCGTCAATCCAGCCGGCCTTTTCCCAGGCCTGGGCATGCGGGGCGATCTCGCCACGGGCAAAGTCCCGGGCCATATCGCGGATCATGATTTGTTCTTCGCTCAGTTCCAGGTCTTGCATCTGTGTACTCCCGGGCTCACAGGCCTTCGAAGAATTGGTCGACCCGCTGGCGTTGCAGTGCGGCCAGGGTCGGCGGGTTCCAGCGTGGCTGCTTGTCCTTGTCGATGATCAGCGCGCGCACGCCTTCGATGATGTCGCCGTGCCGGAACCACTGACGGTCCAGGTGCAGCTCCATGGCAAAGCAGTCGTCAAGGCCCAGCTGGCGACCACGGCGCAGCATCTCCAGAGTAACCGCCATGGCCAGCGGCGAGCGGCTTTCCAGCTGGTCGGCGGTGGCCACAGCCCAGGCGTGGCTGTCACCAATGCTTACCGCGCGCAGTTGCTCGACGATGGCAGGCACGTCGGGTAGGGCGAAGAAGTGGTCGATGGCCGGGCGCAGCTTTTCCAGCGGCGCATCGGCGAGTACCTGGGAGCCGAGTCTGGCCAGCAGGTTCTGCAGGTCCTTGAGTGGGTGGTCGCCAAAGTGCAACTGATCCAGCCCCTGGTCGAGGGCTGCCAGCTGGTCGCTGGCCAGGTACCAGTTGGCCAGGCCGCAGTACAGCGCATCGGCAGCCTGGATCTGGGTGCCACTGACGCCCAGGTAGGTGCCCAGTTCGCCGGGGATGCGCGACAGGAAGTAGCTGCCGCCCACATCCGGGAAGTAGCCGATGCCCACTTCGGGCATGCCCAGGCGGCTGCGCTCGGTGACCACGCGCAGGTCGCAGCCCTGGGCCAGGCCCATGCCGCCACCGAGGGTGAAGCCGTCCATCAGCACCAGCACCGGCTTGTGGTAGCGGTGGATGGCCAGGTCGAGGGCGTATTCCTCGACGAAGAAGGTTTCATGCAGCGTATCGCCGGCCTTGAAGCTGTCGTGCAGCGAGCGGATATCGCCACCGGCACAGAAGCCCTTGGGGCCCTCGCCACGCAGTACCACGGCGTGCACTTGCGGGTCTTCGGCCCACAGGTCGAGGTGCTGGCGCAGGCTGCGGACCATGTCCAGGGTCAGGGCATTGAGGCCGGCGGGGCGGTTCAGGGTCAGGTGGCCGACCTGGTTGCGGACCTCGGCCAGCACATGGGCGGTTGCCGAGGTATGAGCGTGCGCAGTCATTGCGTTCTCCCTGCTTTGTTATTGATTTTCCAAGTGAAGTCTGGAGTTCGCTGGAGGATCGCAGGATCCTGTCATGCGAATTTGCCTTGCACAATCGACAAATCTGCAGGGGGATTCTGCATTTTTGCCTTGGGCGGCGATATCGCCACTCTAGCAAGGTTTCAGGTTGGCCGGGCGGGCCCTATCGCCGGCAAGCCAGCTCCCACAGGTACAGCGCAGGCCTTGAAAGTTGTGCGGCACCTGTGGGAGCTGGCTTGCCGGCGATGAGGCCAGTCGACTCTACTTCAATGCCAGGTGATATCCCCGGCCTGCCGGTGGAACAGCAACTCTGTCAGGGCCTTGGTCATCTGCACATGATGCACCGCATTGACCAACATATTGATGCCGGGCTCGCCGGCGTTGGCACAGATGAATTCGTCCAGCGTGTCTTCGATGTCAGACAACAGCTGAAGGGCGTGGATCAGAGCGTCAACCGAGGGCATGTCCTGGTTGATGGTGTAGAAGGGGCGGGACGTCAGTTTGACGGGTGGGTCGGGGACGAGCTTTTTCATTATGTAATTCCAGCTTCTAGAGCAATGGAACTACCACCTGAATCTTCTCATGGATTGAAGGTGGCAGCCGTACGTGGGGTGAGAAAGCCGAGAAGAAGCTAGCAAAGACCCGGCCAGGCGAAAGCCCGCCCACGTACGGCCACCATAGAGGTGCTGCTAGCTTATCTGTCGGGTTCTCATGCCCGGTCGCCGGAGCGACCCGAAAACGTTATCCGTGAGGTGTTTCCCCGACAACAGCGATAGTTCGGCAGCGCGCGTAGGATAGTTCCTAAGCGGGTCGCTTCTGAAGTATTTGGTTTCATGTTCAGAAATGTCTTACAGGTGATGGCCTTGTTGGCTGTGGGGTGTAGGGCGAGAGGTTGGGGTCAGGGCTACCATGTGTCCGGCACTGAAAATCTTGTGACGAGCACCTGCAAGCCGCCCCCCGATTCGGGGAAAACCGCTGGGGGATCCTCCCCAATCTGTTTCGTTTGCAACTGCAACCAACTGAAAATAAAAGCAATCCGCTCCTGGCACACACCTTGCTCCAGCTCCACGCAGAGATCCTGTGTCCCGGAGGTGCGGCATGTCTACGCCACGCAAAGGCCCCATCCTGTCATCACTCGTTCTGGCCTTGCTCGGCTGGGAGTCGACCAGCGAAGCGGCCGTGCAGTGCCAACGCACCTTGGTTGCCAACGTAGTGGCGCTGGACCAGCCACTGATGTTCAACCGCCTTGGCGCGCAAAACGCCAACGGTATGATGTTCGCCCTGCGCGAGGATGTGGTGGACGACAAGTTGGTCCCCCTCGGCAGCGGCGGGGCGGCGGTACCGGGCAAGGTCACCCTGCGCCCGGACAAGCGCCCACGGCCGATCGTGCTGCGGGTGGCCGCCGGTGATTGCCTGACGGTCAACCTGACCAACCTGCTCGACTACAAGGCCAACCCCAACAAGCACGGCATCGAGGTACAAGGGCCCGAGGACGAGGAAACAGAAGTCGAGAATGAAGGCGCCGAAGGCTTCGTCGCCGACGAACAGGTGGCCGAGCGCATGGTCGGCTTCCAGGTCAACGGCATGCAGGCGGTCAACAGCATCGCCGACATTTCCGCCTACACCGGGCGCAACGGCAACTTCTTCGTCAGCCCCGGCAGCACCCGCAGCTATACCCTGTACGCCGAGCGCGAGGGCGCCTTCGCCGCCACCAGCAAGGCCGCCACCTTCGGCGGCGAGGGCACCGCGGGGAATGTTGCCAACGGTCTGTTCGGCCAGGTGGTGGTGGTGCCCAAGCTCGGTCGCACCTACCGCAATACCCTCAGCGAAGAAGAAATGCGCCTGGCCACCACCGGCCGTACCGCCACCGGCCAGCCGGTGATCGACTACGAGGCCCGCTACCCGCAAATGCAGCCATGGATCGCCGAGGGCAAGGCCGGCAAACCGATCATTGCCATGGTCGACGGCAACGAAATCATCAACAGCGAAACCGATGCCATCGTCATGGGCCCCAACCCGGATGGCAGCTTTCCCAAATCCACCTACCCGCTGGAAAGCCTGGGCAAGCGCAACCCGGCGCTACCCAACCGCCTGGAGGCGTTTCGTGACTTCGCCTCGCAGTTCGCCGACGAAGTCGCCGGCACCCAGGCGTTCCCCGGCTACTGGGCCGACCCGGTGATGGGCCATGTACTGGAACCCACCCGTGACTCGTTCATGATCAATTACGGTTCCGGTGGCATGGGCGCCGAAGTGGTGGCCAACCGCCTGGGCGTGGGCCCGATGCACGACTGCCTGTCGTGCGCCTATGAGGAGTTCTTCCTCAGTGCACACACCGTCGGCGACGTCGGTACCCTGGTGGACGTGCCGGCCAACGTCGGCCTGGAACAAATCCGCCCCGGCGAGGTGCCAGCGGCCAGCGCCGTGGGGGTCAAGGCCAGCATGGCCCTGTATCCGGCCGAACCGGCCAACGTGCACCACAGCTACATCGGTGACTTCACCAAGTTCCGCAACACTCACAACGGCCATGAACAGCACATCTTCCACCTGCATGGCCACCAGTGGCTGTTCAACCCCAATGACGACAATTCCGACTACATCGATGCCCAGGGCATCGGTGCGGGGGTCGGCTACACCTACGAAATCGCCAACGGCGGTGCGGGCAACCGCAACCGGGTGGCGGGCGATGCCATTTACCATTGCCACTTCTATCCGCACTTTGCCCAGGGCATGTGGGCCATGTGGCGCGTGCACGACGTGTTCGAGGAGGGCACCCGCCTGGAGGTGAGCGGGCAGGGCGAGAATGGCTTCCACAGCACCCCGTTCGCCCTGCGCAGCGGCAAGCCGGCGCTTGGCGCCCGGGCCCTGCCCGATGGCGAGATCGTTGCCGGCACGCCGATCCCGGCCATCGTGCCGCTGCCCGGCAAGGCCATGGCGCCGATGCCAGGCAAGGTGGTAGTGGTACCGAAGCTGTCCGAACAGCTGGTTGCCGCCAATGATGACGACGAGCCTGAAGAGCAAGAGGATGATGAGCCTGCCAACCAGGCACCGGTACGCAAGGCAATCGGCTCACTGGCGCTGGTCGACCGCAGCGACGCCAACCGCAACGCCGACGGCACTTTGAAGAACCCTGGCTACCCGTTCTGGATTGGCGGCATGGAAAGCAGCGTGGGCAACCGACCACCAACCCCGCCACTGGACATGCTCGACCCGGCCATGGCGCGCCAGCTCAAGGACAGCGGCAAGGCACTGTGGGCCAACCTCGACCCGAACCAGGTCGATGGCTGGGATGGCGGCCTGGGGCGCCATGCGCTGGACGGCGCATCCGCCGGCGGCGAAGCCGAAACCACCACCACCAAGCTCGATTTCACCAAGGTGGTCCACAAGGCCAAGCCGATCTACCTGCCAGAAGAGGGTACCGATGTCGAGCAGGCGGCCATGCAGTTCCACGCCCTGGCCGAACACCCCAGCTTTGCCCTGATCCCCGGCAGCGAGCCGGTGGCCAAGGCGTTCCGCACCAATGGCGCCTTGCCGACTGCCGGCGCACCGTTCTACGAGCCGTGCATGGATGACCGGGGCAAACGCCTGACCCAGTCTTCCGGGGTCGGTGAGTACTTCAGCGGCGAGAGCCTGTCGGGCCTGAACTTCCGTGGCTCCTCGGCCTTCACCGCCGACCGCCCACGCCTCTACAAGGGTGCCAACATCCAGTTCGACGCGGTGTACAACAAGGTCGGCTACCACTTCCCGCAAGCCCGTATCATTGCCCTGTGGGAAGACGCCTGGCCGGTGATCACCAAGCAACGCCCGCCAGAGCCGCTGGTGATGCGCATGAACACTTTCGACTGCACCATGTACCAGCACACCAACCTGATCCCGAACATCTATGAGATGGACGACTACCAGGTGCGCACCCCGACCGACGTGATCGGCCAGCATATCCACCTGCCCAAGTGGGACCTGACCGCTGCCGACGGCTCGGCCAACGGCTGGAACTACGAAGACGGCATTCTCTCGCCCGGCAGCGTGGTCGAGCGGGTGCAGGCCATTCGTGCCTACAACGGCTGCACCCAGGGCGATAGCCGCGACGGCACCGCCGCTTGCCCGCAAGCCCGGCAGCACCCGTACTTCGGCCGCTTCGGCCGGGCCGACTGGCTGGGTGCACGCACGGCCATGCAGCGCTGGTTCGCCGACCCGCTGGTCAACGTGTACAACGTCGACCGCGGTCTGGGCACCATCTTCACCCACGACCACCTTGGCCCATCGACCCACCAGCAGCTTGGGCTGTATGCCACCGTGCTGGCGGAACCTGCCAACTCCACCTGGTACCACGCCGAAACCGGCGAGAAGCTGTACAACCCGGCCACGCGCCAGGACGGTGGCCCGACCTCGTGGCAGGCGGTGATCCAGACCGGTGACCATGATGGCGACGGCAAGAACGACAGCTACCGCGAGTTCTTCCTGGAATACAGCGACTTCCAGCACGCCTATGAGGCCGGGGTGTACGTCGGCGCCGGGCCGGACGGTATTCCCAATGCTCAGTCGTACCCGGCTACTGCCGACAGCTTCCGCTACGCCATCAACCCGCCGGTGCGCGGCAAGGCGTCGACCCTGCTGGAGGCCATCGTCGAGGAACGCGGCGGCATCAAGCCGGGGTGCCCAAGCCGGCCCTGCCCGCAGGCAATCTCGGTGGATGACCCGGGCATGTTCGTCGTCAACTACCGCAACGAGCCCCTGGCCCTACGGGTGTTCGACCCGAACAAGGTCGGCCCGGATGGCAAGCGTGGCATGCAGGCCGCCGGCCTGGCCGGTGACCTCAGCTATGCCCTGCAAACCCGTACCGACCGCGCCATCCCGGCGCTGAACCTGGCGCCTTCGGCGATCACCTCGGCGGTCGGCCCCACCGGCGGCACCACGCTGTTCCCGCCGCACATCAACAAGGCCGGCAGCGAGCCGGGCGACCCGTTTACCCCGATGCTGCGCACCTACTCCGGTGACAACGTGCGCTTGCGCATGCACGCCGGTGGCCATGAAGAGGAGCACAACGTCACCTTGCATGGCGTGAAGTGGCTGCAGAACGGCACCGGCTATGGCAGCAGCACCAACTCGGGCTGGAAGTCATCGCAGATGATCGGCATTTCCGAGCAACTGGGCTTCATGGCGCCGGTGTCGATGATCTCCAGCTCGGCAGCTACCAACGGTGACTACCTGTATTCGCTGGATGCGGCCCTGGAAGGCTACTGGAACGGTATCTGGGGCATCATGCGCAACTACACCGCGCAGCGTGCCGACCTGTTCCCGCTGCCCAACAACCCGCAGCCAGTGGCCATGCGCAACACCGTGAACTTCGATGGCATCTGCCCGAAAACCACGGCCAACCCCAATGGCATCGGCAACCGCCCCACGGTCAAGCGTAGCTACGAGATCGTCGCGGCACTGGCCAACGACATCCTCGAGAACCGCAATGGGGTCAGCATCAACGACCCGGCCGGTGTCGGCCAGCATGTCGGCGGCCCGCTCAAGGCCAACGGCGGCACCCTGGTGTTCAACAGCCGCAAGACCGCCATCCCGCTGGTCAGTGGGGTAGACCCCGAAGATGGGGAAGCCTTCACCATCGGTGGCCACAGCGCGCCGCTGCACGACCCGACCGCAATCCTGTACGTGCGCAAGGCCGACCTGGACGCCACCACCGGCAAGCTCAAGGCGGGCGTGCCCGTGGAACCGCTGGTGCTGCGCGCCAACGCCGGCGAGTGCATCAGCATCACCCTGGAAAACCGCCTGCCACTGGTGATGCCGGACCTGGCCAGCACTGCGGTGATGCACAACGTGGTCAAGCGTGACCGCTTCGACAGCGAAGGCGCCACCGCCTTTGCCAACAACCTGATGCGCCCGTCCAGCCACGTGGGCCTGCATGCGCAGCTGCTGGCCTATGACATCACCAAGTCCGATGGCGCCAACGTCGGCCTCAACCCGGTGCAGACCGTGGCCCCGCGTGCCGGCACCAGTGGCGCCTGGCCGAGCCGCACCTATCAGTACTATGCCGGCCACCTGGAGCGCGAAGGCAAGCCGGTGTCGCAACTGGGCCGCAAGGTGGACAACATCGACGCCACCCCCATCGAATTCGGCGGCCTCAACCTGACCCCGTCGGACTTCATCAAGCAGCCGCAAAAAGGCTTGGTGGGTGCCATGAGCATCCTGCCGCAGACGGCCACCTGGACCGAGGACACCGCTACCCGTGCCCAGGCCACGGTCAAGGTCACCGGCCAACCGGACTACCGCGATTTCGTAACGGTCTGGCAGCGTGCGCTGAACATGCGCTGGGCCGATGGCCGCCCGGTGGAGGGCATCAATGCCGAAGGCAACGGCGCTGCCGGCGATCCGCAGGACAACGGCAACATGGCGGTCAACTACAAGACCGAGCCCCTGTGGCTGCGCTTCGGCATGGCCCCCGACTCGCCATTCGGCCGCGCCGCTGGCCTGGGCTTTGGCGATGTGCCCAACGCCCACATGGCCTACGCCAACGCCCTGGTCGGCGGTGACCCGCAAACCCCGGTGCTGTACGCCAAGCCTGGCCAGCCAGTGCGCAACCACATCGTGATGCCCAGTGGTGGCAGCCGCGGCATGGTCTACCAACTGGACGGTCACGTGTGGCCACTGCACAACTACCAGGCCGAGAAGAGTGACGTTGACGGCTACCCGCTGAACCTGCCCGGCATCGGCTCGGTGCGTTTCGGCTACAACCCGATGGCCATGTTCATCGGTGCCCAGGAAAGCGTGCTACCGGCGGCGCACTTCAGCTTCATGCTGCCCAGTGCCGGGGGCGCCAACGCGGTGACGGGTGACTACCTGTTCCGCGACTACGCCGCCTACGGCAACCTCTCGGGGCTGTGGGGGATTTTGCGGGTGACCAATGAAGCGCCACCGGCAACGGCCCCGGCGCAGTGACGGAAGGGGAGTGCGCGCATGAACAAGAAGACTCACCCTGCTTACTTGGGGGTAGCAATGGGGGGAGCGCTGATCGGCCTGGGCGTGGCGTATGAAAGCCTTTGGTGCGATCCGCGCGAGCTGTTGCAGGAGTCTGCCGACCCGCAGGCCCTGCACCGGCTCAGCCGGGACGGGGTGACCGTGGAGTTCGAGGCCCGGCCGCTGGCCGGGGGCGAGCTGCAGGAAGGCAGCTTTGCCAATATCCGTTTCAAGGTCAGCGACCAGGCCAGTGGCCAGCCACTGTCGGGTATGGCCCCGGGGGCGTGGATCGACCCGACGCAGTCGGCCCCGGAGGGCGACCGCGACCAGAGCTGCAAGGCCCGTGTCGCACTGTTCCTCAAAAGCAGCATCGGCGCCCGACCGTTGCTCGACCTGAACAGCTACTTCCTGTTGATGATGAACAAGGACGCCAGCCTGACGGTGATCGACCCGACCGTATCGGTGGGCGGCGTGACCAGCACCATGGCCCGCATCGACCTGCCTGGGCGGCCCATGGACTGGGTGGCCACCGCTGACGACAAGCAGGTGTTCGTGTCCATCCCGGAGCGCGACAAGATCTCGGTGATCGACACCGAAACCTTCACCCGCGTGGCCGACCTGGACGCTGGCGACCAGCCGCTGCGCGTGGCCCTGCAGCCGGACCAGCACCGGTTGTGGGTGGGCAACAACAGCAGCGACCCGGCCAAGGGCGGAGTAACGGTGATCGATGTGCCGGGTCGCAACACCCTGAAAACCTTCAACACCGGCAGCGGGCACCACGAAATAGCCTTCAGCGCCGACTCGCGCTATGCCTATGTCAGCAACCGTGACAGCGGCACCCTGAGCATCATCGACATCCCGCAAATGCGCCTGGCAAAGACCATCAAGGTTGGCCCGCACCCGCTGTCGGTCAGCTATTCGGCGCTGTCCCAGGCGGTGTACGTGGTCGATGGTGAAGAGGGCAGCGTGCGTGTGTTCGATGCCCGCAACCACCAGCTGCGCCACACGGTCCAGGCCGAGCAGGGCCTGGGGCCGATGCGCTTCAGCAGCGATGGCCGCTACGGCATCGTGCTCAACACCCTGGAGAACCAGGCCCTGGTGATCGACGCCAGTACCGACCAGCTGATCCACCATATCCCGGTAGCGGCCGAACCGTACCAGCTGACCTTCACCAAGGGCTATGCCTACGTGCGCGGCCTGGCTTCGCCGAAGGTGAGCATGATCAACCTGGCCAGCCTGGGCGAAGGGCGCTCACCGATCGTCCAGGACTTCGAGGCCGGCCCGGCGGCGCCACGCCAGGCCGGTGACCTGCCGCTGGCCCAGGGGCTGTCGGTGTCGCGCGACGACAATTCGGTGTTCGTGGTCAACCCGGTGGACAACACCACCTACTTCTACGCCGAAGGCATGAACGCGCCAATGTCCGGCTACAACAACCGTGGCCACCAGGCCCGCGCCGCCGTCGTCGTCGACCGCAGCCTGCGCGAACTGGCGCCGGGCGTGTACGGCTCGACGGTGAAGATGCCCGCCGCCGGCAAATTCGATGTGGCCTTCCTGCTCAACCAGCCGCAGATCATCCACTGCTTCAGCACCGACGTGGCCGCAGCGCCGAATGCCGGCAAGCGCAAGGGCGCGCACGCCGAGTTCATCGGCCTGGACCGGCCGTTGTCGCAGCACAGCGCGATTACCGCCCGGGTGCGCATCGTCGGCGACGACGGCCAGCCGCGCCTGGGCCTGAGTGACCTGAGCCTGCGCTACTTCCTGGCGCCTTCGTCGATACCGCGCAACCTGCAGCTGGAGGAGGTGGGCGAGGGCATCTATCAAGCGGCCCTGACCCTGCCCGAAGCCGGCGCCTGGTACCTGCATGTGCAGTCGCCGTCGCTGGGGCGCAAGTTCGCCGAAGAAAACTACACCAGCCTGCGCGTCCTGCCGGCCGCAACGTCCAACGCTTCCGAGACTGACGTGAGGAATCTGCGATGAACGCCAAGCATGCTTGCAAACTGTTGGCCCTGAGCCTGGCTTTTGCCAGCAACCTGGCGGTGGCCCATGGCGGCCACGACCACAACGGCCATGCCGAACAGCCGCCGGCGGCGCGCCAGGAAAAGGCCAGCGTGCGCTTTGCCGACGTCTCGCTGCTGAATCAGGACGGCATGCCGGTACGCCTGGAACAAGACCTGGTGGGCGACCACCTGGTGGTCATCGGCTTTATCTACACCAGTTGCACCACGGTGTGCCCGGTGGTGTCGTCGATCATGGGCAAGGTCCAGCAGCAGCTGGGTGGTCGGGTAGGGCAAGAGATTCAACTGGTGTCGATCAGCGTCGACCCGCAACGTGACGACGCCAAGCGCCTGCAAGACTACGCCAAGGCCTTCCAGAAGGGGCCGGGCTGGAGCTGGCTGACCGGCACGCCGTACGCCATCAGCGAAACCCTCAAGGGCCTGGGCAGCTTCAGCGCCGACCTCAGCCAGCACCCGCCGCTGATCCTGGTGGGTGACGGGCGCACCGGGCACTGGACGCGCTACTACGGGTTCACCGACCCGGCGGTGCTGATCGACGAAATCAACCGCCTTGGCGCCCGGCGGGTGCATGCCAAGAGCACGGCCATTGCCGACCATCACGAGGTGCAACCATGAGCCAGGTAAGCTCCCGCCGCGTCGGCATGCGCGGTTTTGACTGGCTGGTGCTGGGTGGTTGCCTGTGGATCCTCGCCTCGGTGGCGTTCGCCCATGAAGGCCATGCCCCGCAGGTGCCCGAACCGCAACCGGCACCGCAGGCGATGACCAGCGGTGGCGGCACCCGCGATGCCCGCACCTGGTTTACCGACACTGTGGTCAAGGACCAGAACGGCCGCGAGCTGCGTTTCTACAGCGATGTGCTCAAGGGCAAGGTGGTGATGCTCAACGTGATCTTCACCCACTGCACCGACGCCTGCCCGCTGATTACCCGAAAATTGCGCGAAGTGCGCGAAGCCATGGGGCCAGAACTGGCCAGCCAGGTGACCTTCGTGTCGATCAGCAGCGACCCGCTCAACGACACCCCGCAGGTGCTCAAGGCGTTTGCCGGGAAGCAAGGGGTGGATGGGCCCAACTGGTTGTTCCTGACCGGTGACAAGGCCAATGTCGACCTGGTGCTCGGCCGCATCGGCCAGTTCCTGCCCAGCCCCGAGCAGCATTCGACACAGCTGATTGCCGGCGATGTGGTTGGCAAGCGCTGGAGCAAGATCCGCCCGGATGCGCCACCCGCAGCCATTGCCCAGCGTATGCAACTGCTGGCTCAGCCCTTGGCCGGTCGGTGAGCATCATGAATGCCTGGGCGGCCTTGCGCTGTTGCTGCCGGCCTCATCGCCGGCAAGCCGGCTCCCACAGGGATGACACTGCCTTCAGGGGCGCTACGATCCCTGTGGGAGCTGGCTTGCCGGCGATGAGGCCAGAACAGGCCAGAAGAGCCATGAGCACAATCCTGGCGCTGCTTGTTAGTCTGTTGTTTGGTACACCGACTTTTGCCCTCGATCTCACCGCCAACGAACAAGCCGGCAAACGCCTCTACCGCGAGGGCGTCTCCAGCAGCGACGCGCAACTGCAAGCCCGGGTCGGCGCCAGCGACATGACGGTTCCCGCCAGCGTGCTGCCCTGCGCCAGCTGCCACGGCAACGACGGCCGTGGCCGTGCCGAAGGCGGCGTGCGCCCGCCGAGCCTCGACTGGCAACGCCTGGCACTCGGCCAGGGCACGCGTGAGGCCAACGGCCGCCGCTACCCCGCATACACCGACAGCAGCCTGGCCCGGGCCATTCAGCACGGCGTCGACCCGGCAGGCAACCGCCTGGACCCGGCCATGCCGCGCTTCGAGCTGACCTTGGCCGACCAGCGCAACCTCACGGCCTACCTCAAGCGTCTGGCCCAGGAGCGTGACCCCGGCGTGGAGGAGGGCGTGCTGCGCCTGGGCACCTTGCTGCCGGCGTCCGGCCCGCTGGCCGAGGTCGGGCAGGTGGTGCGTGCGGTGCTGGAAGACGGCCTGGCGCAGCTCAACCAGCAAGGCGGCATCCACGGGCGACGCCTGGAATTGGTGGTGCTCGACCCGGGTTCCGACCCGGCCAGCGCCGAACGGGCGCTGCAGCGGTTGCTGGAGCAGGAGCGGGTGTTCGCCCTGATCGCGCCATTGGCACCCATGCTCGACCAGCGCCTGGCGATCTTGCTGGCGCCACAGAATGTACCGCTGATCGGCAGCACCCCACGCAGCGGCGGCAGCGTGCAGATTTTCGACCCGTTACCCGGTTTGCCCGCGCAATTGCTGAGCCTGGCAGGCCACGCCCGCACGGCGCTGGGCCTGGCAGCGGGCGACCTGCGTGTGGTGTATGCCGGCAATGAACAAGCGGCGTTGGCCGAGCAAGTGCGCGAACGCCTGCAGCAGCAGGGTTGGGCAGCAACCGCTGTCCAGGCCTTTGCTGGCCAGGCTGTGGACGGGCACGGCATTGTCTTCCTTGGCCGTGCCCAGGCCTTTGCCGAATTGGCTGCGGCGCTGCAGGCAGCTGGCCGCCAGCCATACCTGTTTGCCGCCTCCAGCCAGGTGACCGACGCCGTGGCGCGCCTGCCCGAGACGTGGTCGCGACGGGTGTTCCTGGCCTATCCCTACGTGCCCGAGGACTGGACTGAGCAGGGCCTGGCGACACTGGCCGGCCTGCAGCAGCGCCAGGGCCTCGACCCACGCCAGGCGTCGTTGCAGGTCAACACCCTGTGCGCCCTGCGCCTGTTGAGCGAAGCGTTGAAGCAGACTGGCCGTGACACCAGCCGCGAGCTGCTGATTGCCGCGCTGGAAGGCCTGCATGATGTGTCCACCGGCCTGACCCCGGCCTTGGGCTTCGGCCCCGGTCGCCGCCAAGGCATGGCCGGTGCCCATGTGGTGGCGGTGGCCCTGCCCGGGCCGCGGTTCACCGCGGTCACCCCGTACCGGCCACTGCCGGACGGCCCTTGAGCGGAGGTTGCCATGCGTGTTCTGTTGTTGTGCCTTTTGCAGGTGTTGGCCAAGGCAAGCTGGGCCGATGTGGTGGCGGCGCAGGTCAATGGTGTGGAGATCGAAATGGCGCGCCTGGAGCGCTATTTCAGCGAGTACCTGGACGCCCAGGGTCGCGCGGTGACCAGCATCCGCAACCCGACCCTGTACCAGCGCCTGCGCGACCAGGCTCTGGGTGAGCTGATCGACAAGGAGCTGTTGTGGCAGGAGGCCCAGCGCCGCGGCATAGTCATCAGCGACGAGCAGGTGTCGGCGCATGTCGGCGAGGTCGAGGCGGCGTTTGGCAGCCCGGCAGTTTTTGAGCGGCGGCTGGCAGAAGCGGGCTTCGATAGGGCACAGTACAATGACTACACCCGGCACGAGCTGGCCGCGCAGCAGGTGTATGCCCAGCTCAGTGCGGTCGCCGCGCCCAGCCAGGCTGAAGTGGAGGCATTCTATGAAGCCAACCGGGAAACCTTGCAAGGAGCGCAACAAAGTGACAAGCCTTCAGTCATACGCGAACAGGGTCTGGTCCTGGCCAGGACCACGCTCATCGGGCAGCGGGAGGCGCAGGTGCGGCAGTCCGTGCGCCAACGTTTGCGTGCGTCCGCTACCGTGGAGATCGCCGACTGAGGTCCCTGATGGCGTTTCCCCAATGCTGGGGAATAACGAGATGGCATTGCGCCATCGTTTTCCCCGTATATGGGGAACAGGGCGGGTGCGCCTGCCTGCCGCGTTACGGGTGTTGATTTACGCCTTTGGCAAATCAATGACTTACAGTGGTGCAGCATGACTATTCACGCCTGGCACGAAGCCTGCTCAAGCCTGTACAGGGGCGCACTTCGCAGACCGGGTTACCGGGCAGTTCTTGGGAGTCGACCTTGGTGAACAGAGTATTGGTAGTCGATGACGAACAGACTCTTGCGCAGAACCTGCAAGCGTACCTGCAGGCGCAAGGCCTGGAAGTTCATGTTGCCCACGATGGCGCCAGTGGTATCGAACAGGCTGCAAGTCTGGCACCGCAAGTGATCGTGCTGGATTACCGCTTGCCCGACATGGAGGGGTTTCAGGTTCTGGAGAGCGTACGCAGGAACAGGCAGTGCCACTTCGTGCTGATTACCGCCCACCCCACCGTCGAAGTGCGTGAGCGGGCCGCCGAAATGGGTGTGAGTCATGTCCTGTTCAAGCCGTTCCCGCTGGTGGAACTGGCCCGTGCAATCTTCGACCTGATGGGCATCGAGCACCGACGCAGGGCCACGGACAATCCGGCTGAAGGGTTCGTCGAACGACGCCAGAACAGCAACGAATCGTTCCCCCTGCAGTTGTACGATGGAAGCTGGGTTTTGGCCGATCGCCGGCGTAACGGCGCCAAGCCCCCAGGGCCCGACGACGATCAACTGCTCACAGGGGAATAGCGGCGCCCGCACCCCTGGCCGAGCCAGCCTGCGACGCGCCCCTGAGCGGAGTCGCAGGCCATGCCAGAAGCATTCGATGCAACACAGGAAGCTCTACCGCCTGCACCGGCCTCTTCGCGGGTGAACCCGCTCCCACAGGTACAGCGTAATCCTGAAGACACCGGTAATCCTGTGGGAGCGGGTTCACCCGCGAAAGGGCCGGTACAGGCAAAAGAATATTCAGCCTACCCCCGCGACCTGCTGGCCCAGGCCCGCCTGCAAACCAGCGACGAACGCCTGCTCACCCGTCTGGAACAGTTGGCCAGCGACACCCCCGATACCTTCACCCAGCGCCTGGGCCTGACCCTGCATTACCCGGTGCTGGACAGCCAATCGCTACTGGCCAGCACCCCACGCTTCGACAAGGTCAGCCTGGCGATGTGCCTGAAGCGTGAGTTCGTGCTGATCGAGCAGGGCGGTCAACTGCTGGGCGTGTTCGCCGACCCCTTCGACCACGCCCGCCTGGCCTGGATCGACGATGTGCTGCAAGGTGCACCGCTGTACCTGGCCCACGCCGCAGACCTGGCCACTTTCCTGGCTCGCCACGAAGAAAGCTTCCACGCCGTGGACGCCCTTGACCACGACGCCGAAGCCAGCAGCGAAAGTGACCCGCTGCAACGTCTGTCGCTGGCCAGCATCAGCGAAGACCAGAGCCGCGTAGTCAAGCTGGTCAACTCCACCCTGTACGACGCCCTCAAGCTGCACGCCAGCGACATCCACCTGGGTATGACCGGCCAGGGCCTGACTATCAAGTACCGCATCGACGGCGTGCTCAACGGCGCTGGCAAGGCCAGCGGCAGCGCCTTCGCCGACCAGGTGATCTCGCGCATCAAGGTAATGGCCGAGCTGGACATTGGCGAAAAACGCGTGCCCCAGGACGGCCGTTTCAAGGTCGCCGTGGGCGACCGGCAAATCGACTTCCGGGTATCGATCATGCCCAGCATCTTCGGCGAAGACGCGGTGCTGCGGGTGCTCGACAAGCAGGACCTGTCCGACCGGGTCAGCGGCGTGCAGCTGCAGGCCCTGGGCTTTGCCGAGGAAACCCTGCGCGCCCTACGCCGGCTGGCCGCCGAACCCTACGGCATGATCCTGGTCACCGGCCCCACCGGCAGCGGCAAGACCACCACCCTGTATGCCATGATCAGCGAGATCAACCACGGCGTGGACAAGATCATCACCATTGAGGACCCGGTCGAATACCAGTTGCCCGGGGTGCTGCAGATCCCGGTCAACGAGAAGAAGGGCCTGACGTTCGCCCGCGGCCTGCGCTCGATCCTGCGCCACGACCCGGACAAGATCCTGGTCGGCGAAATCCGCGATCCGGACACCGCGCAGATTGCCGTGCAGTCGGCGCTCACCGGCCACCTGGTGTTCACCACCATCCACGCCAACAACGTGTTCGATGTGATCGGCCGTTTCAGCCAGATGCAGGTCGACCCCTACAGCTTCGTTTCCGCGCTCAATGCGGTGCTGGCCCAGCGCCTGATCCGCCTGGCCTGCCCGCACTGCGCCACACCGTGCGAAATCGACGACGACACCCTGTTTGGCGCGGGCCTGACCCGCGAGGGCGTGGCCGGCTGGAAGTTCATTCGTGCCCAGGGCTGCGGCCAGTGCCGCGGCAGTGGCTACCGCGGCCGCAGCGCCATCGCCGAACTGCTGCACCTGGACGACGACCTGCGGCAGATGATCGTCGAACGCCGCCCCCTGTCGCAAATCAAGACCCTCGCCTGCCAGCGCGGCCTGCGCCTGCTGCGGGCCTCGGCCCTGGACCTGGTCCGTGATGGCCGTACCACACTCGAGGAGATCAACCGTGTCACATTCATCTGATCATGGTGCTTACAGATACAGTGCCGTACTCGGCGCCGAAGGTGTGGGCCTGGGTAGCTGGCACGCCAACCACCACCAATGGCTGGGCAGTCGCGACTTCACCTGCGATGCCGCCCAACCGGCCTGGGAAGCCGCCGTTGACGCCCTGGCCACGCTGCTGGCCGAGCATGCCGTGCGCGGTGCCCAGTTGCGGGTGCTGCTGTCGGCCCGTTACAGCCGGTTCTGCCTGGTGCCCTGGAGTGATGCCATCAGCCACCCGCGCGAACTGGACGCCTACGCCCGGGCCTGCTTCGAAAACCTCTACGGGCAACCGCTGGACGACTGGCGCATCGTGCTCTCGCCCGAGCCGGCCGGTGCCGCGCGCATCGCCACGGCGTTGCCTGAAGCCCTGCTGCAGCGGCTGCAGGCGCTGGGCCGGGAAAGCCACCTGAGCCTGCGCTCGGTGCAGCCGTACCTGATGGCTGCCTACAACCGCTGCTCGGCACAGCTGGAGCAGGGCGACTTCCTGTTCGTCCTGGCCGAGCCGCGCCGCAGCGTGCTGCTGCTGGCTGCCGGGGGGGCCTGGCAGCAAGTGCTGGCGCAAGGCTGCGCCGATAGCGACCAGGCCCTGCAAGCACTGATCGAGCGCACTTGCGAGCTGTACGGCGAGCACCTGCCACGGGTCTACCTGCATGCCCCGGGCCGGGGCGACGTGCCGCAACTGGCGGCGGTGCAACTGTGCCAGCCGGCCAGCGACGCCGACCCGCTGTGCGCCATGTGGCGGGCGGTGGCCTGACATGCGCCGCCTCGACCTGGAATTCCAGCCCCGGCGCAGCAGCCCGTTGGCCTGGTCGCTGCTCGCCGTGGCGAGTGCCTTGGTCGCCGGCCTGGTGCTGCTGCAACACAGTTTGCAGGTCGAGCAGGTCGAACTGGAGGCGAGCGTGCACAGCCTGGAGCAGCGGCTGGGCCGCCGTCCGGCCACTGTCGCACCGCTGAGCAGCGCCGCCAGCCGCGAACAGGCCGAGCGCCTGGCGCAGATGCAAAGCGTCTCGCAGCAGCTGCAACGGCCCTGGCAACAACTGTTCACCATGCTCGAAGCGCAGCCGCAGGACGACGTGGCGCTGCTCAGCCTGGCCCCCGACGCGCGCAAAGGCCAGCTGCGCATCACTGCCGAGGCGCGCAACCTGGAAGCGATGCTGCAGTACCACCAGCGCCTGGAAGCCAGTGCCGAGCTCAGCGATGTGTCGCTGCTCAACCACGAAGTGCTGGCCGCGCAGCCCGAGCACCCGGTGCGCTTCACCCTCACCGCCACCTGGGAGACCGGTCATGCGCGCCCGTGAACCGCTGCACAGCCTGATCCTCCAGGAGCGCCTGCGCCGGGTCGGCCCGGTTGGCCTGGCTGCGGTTGCGGTGAGCCTGCTGGCCGTGGGCGTGCTGTGTGCCGGGGTGTTGCCGCAATGGCAGAACCTGCGCGAACTGCGCGCCACTGAAGCGGATGCCAGCGTGCAGGTCGAGCGGGTCAGGCGTGGCGAGCTGAAGATCGCCATCAAACCCGAGCAGCAGGCCCTCGACAGCCTGCGCCAGCAATTGCCGGGGCAGCCTCAGGCCAGCGAGCTGATCGAGCGCCTGTACCACCTGGCCAGCGCCGAGCATATCAGCCTGGCGCGTGGTGAATACGCCCTCGGAATCGACCCCAAGACGCAACTGGCGCGCTACCAGATCGTGCTACCGGTGCGCGGCAGCTACCCGCAGATTCGCGGGTTTCTCAAGGGCCTGCTCAAGCAGTTGCCGACCCTGGTGCTGGAAGACCTCGAGCTGCAACGCAAACGCATTGGCGACAGCGAGCTCAACGCCCGCCTGCGCATGACCCTTTACCTGTCGAGGTCGTGATGAACACACAACGTGCGGTCATCTGGGTTGGTTTCCTCGGCGTGAGCGCGGTACTGGCCTGGGCCCCCGGGCATTGGTTTGGCCAGGACGACAGCGCCGCGGCCTTCGCGGGTAAACCCGCTCCCACAGGACCTGTGAGCGCCGCCGAACCTGTGGGAGCGGGTTTACCCGCGAATAGGCCAGAACAGGCTTCCGGCGACCTGTTCCCAACCCAGCAATGGACCAAACCCCAAGCCCTGGCCAGCGTCACCGAACAACCTGTGAACGCCGCCCCGGTCGCACCCGCAGCGCCAACCGCCCCCGAACTGCCATTCCAGTTCATTGGCCGTATCGGCGACCGCGACGACCTGCAGATCTTCCTGCAGAGCGGCGAAAAACTCTACGTCGTGCGCCAGGGCGACGTGATCGAAGACACCTACCGCCTCGATCGGGTATCGGCCAACGAGCTGCACCTGGTCTACCTGCCTTTGCATCAGTCGCAGACTTTGTCTGTAGGGAGCGCACCATGAAGTCGTCAAAGCTGTGCAAGCCTGCTCCGTTCCTGCTTGTGGCGTTGTGTGTGGCCATTGCCGGCTGCGGCTCCAGTGCGGTACGCAAGGACAGCGACCAGCTGATGAAGGAGGGCCAGTACGAAGCCGGTATCGCCAGCCTGGAAGAAGCCCTGCGCGAGGACCCGCGTGACACCGAGCTGAACATCGCCCTGGCCCACAGCCGCCAGGCCGCGGTCGAGGCGCTGCTGACCCAGGCCGACGCCGACCGTATCCGCCATGACTTCGCCGGCGCCCGCATGGGCTATGGCCGGGTGCTGACCCTGGAGCCGAACAACCGCCGCGCCCAGGAAGGCATCCGCCAGCTGGAGCTGATCCGCACCCTCGACGAGCGCGTGGCGCTGGGCCAGGCGGCGCTGCGCCAGGGCGACCTGTTCGGTGCCGAGCGCTACATGCGCGAAGTGCTGCGCCTGGACCCGCAGAACCAGAAGGGCGCGGTGCTGCGCAGCGACATCGAGAACGTCCAGGCGCGCACCGCGCAACCGTTCCCGCAGCTGCGCAGCAAGCTGGAACGGCCGGTGACCCTGGAGTTTCGCGATGCCAACCTGAAGACCATTTTCGAGGTGCTGTCCCAGGTCGCCGGCATCAACTTCATCTTCGACAAGGACATGCGCCCGGACATGAAGGCCACCATCTTCGTGCGCGACTTGCGCATCGAGGATGCCGTGGCGCTGCTGCTGGAGCAGAACCAGCTGCGGCAGAAGATCGTCAATGAAAACACCCTCATGATCTACCCCGATTCGCCGCAGAAGACCAAGGACTACCAGGAACTGGTCATGCGCACCTTCTACCTGACCAGCATCGACGCCAACACCGCGCTGAACATGGTCAAGACCATGCTCAAGACCCGCGACGTGTTCGTCGACGAACGCCTCAACACCCTGACCATGCGCGACACCCCCGATGCCGTGCGCATGGCCGAGAAGCTGCTGCAGTCGCAGGACCAGTCCAACCCCGAGGTGGTGCTGGAAGTGGAGGTGATGGAAGTGGCCACCTCGCGCATCCTCGACCTCGGCCTGCAATGGCCCAACACCTTCGGCGTGCTGAGTTCCGACGGCCAGCCGGTGAGCGTGCTCGACCAGCTCAAGGGCATCGACTCCAGCCGCATCAGCATCGCGCCGGCGCCACAGGCCAAGATCAACGCCCAGGACAAGGACATCAACACCCTGGCCAGCCCGGTGATCCGCGTCAGCAACCGCGAGCAGGCGCGCATCCACATCGGTCAGCGGGTACCGATCATCAGCGCCACCTCGGTGCCGTCCACCCAGGGCCCGGTGATCACCGAAAGCGTCACCTACCTGGACGTGGGTCTGAAGCTTGAAGTGCAGCCCACCGTGCACCTGAACAACGAAGTGGCGATCAAGGTAGCCCTGGAGGTGAGCAACGCCACCCCGCTGGAAGCCACGCGTCAGGGCACCATTCCGGTTCAGGTCGACACCCGCAACGCCCAGACCACCCTGCGCCTGCACGATGGTGAAACCCAGGTGCTGGCCGGCCTGGTGCGCAACGACCACAACGCCAGCGGCAACAAGATCCCGGGCCTTGGCGACATCCCCGGCCTGGGCCGGTTGTTCGGCAGCAACAAGGACGACATGAGCAAGTCGGAGCTGGTGCTGGCGATCACCCCGCGCATTGTGCGCAACCTGCCGTACCAGAGCCCGTCGGACATGGAGTTCGCCACCGGTACCGAGTCGGCCATGCAGGTGCGGCAGATGGCACCGCTGCCGCCGGCAGATGTGCCTGGCAATGCCCCGGCCACCGATACCCCGGTGGCAGGCAGCCAGATGGCGGTCGCCCCGGCCAAAGGGAGCCCACGGCCATGATCGCGCAGCGCCGCATGCAGGGGTTCAGCCTGATCGAAGTGGTGCTGACCCTGGCACTGCTCGGGCTGCTCGCCAGCATGGCCGCGCCGCTGACCGAAACCGTGGTGCGCCGCGGCAAGGAACAGCAACTGCGCGAGGCGCTGTACCAGATTCGCGACGCCATCGATGCCTACAAGCGCGCGTTCGATGCCGGCTACATCGAGAGGCGCCTGGACGCCAGTGGCTACCCGCCGAACCTGCAGGTGCTGGTAGACGGCGTACGCGATGTGCGCAGCGCCAAGGGCGGCAAGTTCTACTTCCTGCGGCGCATCCCGCACGACCCGCTGGTAGCGGCCAAGGGGGAGGACGAAGGCGGTTGGGGGCTGCGCGCCTACGACAGCAGCGCCGACAACCCGCGTGAGGGCGAAGACGTGTTTGACGTGTATTCCAAGGCCCGCGGCAAAGGCCTCAACAACATCCCCTACGGGCAATGGTGACAGCCATGAAACGCAGCCAAGGCTTCACCCTGATCGAACTGCTGGTGGTGCTGGCGATTATCGCCACGCTGATGACCATCGCCATGCCGCGCTATTTCAACAGCCTGGAAAGCTCCCGCGAAGCCACCCTGCGCCAGAGCCTGGCGGTGCTGCGCGAGGCGTTGGACCACTATTACGGCGACACCGGCCACTACCCGGACTCGCTGGAGCAGTTGGTGGAACAGCGTTACCTGCGCAACACCCCGGTCGACCCGATCACCGAGCGCAGCGATGCCTGGCAGCTGGTACCACCGCCCGAAGGCGTGGCCGGCGGTGTGGCCGATATCAGGAGCGGTGCCACAGGGAGGGCTCGGGATGGCAGCCTGTTCGCGGAATGGTAAGGCCAACGCGGGCTTCACCTACCTGGGCGTGCTGCTGCTGATTGCGGTCAGCAGCGTGGCCCTGGCCGCCACCGGTACGCTCTGGGCCAGTGCTGCCCAGCGCGACCGCGAACGCCAGCTGTTGTGGGTGGGCAGCCAGTATGCCCAGGCCCTGCGCAGCTACTACCGCGCCTCGCCGGGGCTTGCCCAGTATCCGCAGGAGCTGGCCGACCTGCTGCAGGACAACCGCTTCCCGCAGGCCAGGCGGCACATCCGCCGGCTGTACCCCGACCCCATCACCAACAGTGACGAATGGGGCCTGCTGCGCTCGATCGACGGCCGCATCACCGGCGTGCACAGCCGCTCGGACGCCACCCCGTTCAAGCGCAGTGGCTTCAGCGCCGAATGGAGCGGTTTCGAAGGGCTGGAGCACTACAGCGACTGGCAGTTCGTCGCCGAGCAGGCCTTTACCGAAAGTACCGGTGGCGTGCAGCCCCATGCCGGCCCGGGAGACACGCCATGAGCCGCCTCTTCGCGCGATGCCTGGGCCTGCTGCTGGTGGCAGTGCTGGCCACCTCGGCCAGGGCCGAGGACGAGATGCAGGGTTTCATCGTCGACAACACCATCTCGCACATCGGCCACGACTTTTACTACTACTTCGCCGACCGCCTGCGCGCCACCAGCCGCCTGGACTTCAACCTGGTGGTGCGCGAACGGCCGGATGCCCGCTGGGGCAGCCTGGTCACCGTGGAATTCGAGCGCGAGGTGATGTACCGCCGCTTCCTGCCACCGAACACCACCGAGCTCAAGGACGAGGCCGTTGCCGCAGCCGACCTGGTCAAGCAGCAAATCATTCAACGCAAGCTGCAACGCCTGCTGCAGGACACCACCGATCTGGAGAGGGACGAGCTATGAAGCACCCCATACCCCGTTGCATCGCCGCCTGCCTGTTGGCCAGCGCATGTGCCGCCCAGGCCACTGAACTGGTGTATACCCCGATCAACCCGGCCTTTGGTGGCAACCCGCTCAATGGCACCTGGCTGCTGAACAATGCCCAGGCGCAGAACGACTACGACGACCCCGACCTCAAGGACCGTGCCTCGGCCTTTACCGGCACCACGGCCCTGGAGCGCTTCAGCAACCAGCTGGAGTCGCGGATGTTGTCGCAGTTGCTGGACAACATCAGTAACGGCAACACCGGCAGCATGGCGACCGATGCGTTTCTCATCGACGTCATCGACGATTCCGGGGCCTTGAGTATCAAGGTCACCGATCGCGCCACAGGAGAAATTTCGATCATTGAGGTCAGCGGCCTGAATCCCTGAAAGGGAAAGGCTTTTTGTTGGGGAGTGAACACCATGAAACGTCTGCTGAGCACGCTGCTGATCCTCACCGCCCTAGGGTTGCACGGGTGTGGCCTGCGCGAACCGATGCCTGCCGAACAGGACTCGGAAACCCCGACCCTGACCCCACGGGCCTCGACCTACTACGACCTGATCAACATGCCACGGCCCAAGGGTCGGTTGATGGCGGTGGTGTACGGCTTCCGCGACCAGACCGGGCAGTACAAACCGACCCCGGCCAGCTCGTTTTCCACCAGCGTCACCCAGGGCGCGGCCAGCATGCTGATGGACGCCCTGAACGCCAGTGGCTGGTTCGTGGTGCTGGAGCGTGAAGGCCTGCAGAACCTGCTGACCGAGCGCAAGATCATCCGTGCTTCGCAGAAAAAGCCCGACGTACCGCAAAACATCATGGGCGAGCTGCCACCGCTGCAGGCCGCCAACCTGATGCTGGAGGGTGGCATCATCGCCTATGACACCAACGTGCGCAGCGGCGGCGAGGGTGCCCGTTACCTGGGCATAGACATCTCCCGCGAGTACCGCGTCGACCAGGTGACCGTCAACCTGCGGGCGGTTGACGTGCGCACCGGGCAGGTACTGGCCAATGTGATGACCAGCAAGACCATCTACTCGGTTGGCCGCAGCGCCGGGGTGTTCAAGTTCATCGAGTTCAAGAAGCTGCTGGAGGCCGAGGTGGGGTACACCACCAACGAACCGGCGCAGCTGTGCGTGCTGTCGGCGATCGAAGCGGCAGTGGGGCATTTGCTGGCGCAGGGGATTGAACGGCGGCTGTGGCAGGTGGCGGGGGATGCGGGGGAGGGCAAGGCTACGGTGGACAAATTCTTGAGTCAGAATCAGCAACCGTGATTGGCTTTGAGGGCCTCTTCGCGGGTAAACCCGCTCCCACAGGTACCGCGTGATCTCAAGTGCGACGCCGTCCCTGTGGGAGATTCTATGGTTTTCAGCAAGCCAGTTTCCCGCCTTTGGTGACATATTCGTCCTGATTTTTCATCAGGGC
>NZ_OLKL01000033.1 GCF_900291015.1 Pseudomonas persica | reverse complement strand
GCTCTGAACAGTCAGAATCGGGCATTTAGTCCCACCACCCCTTCAAGTCTAACCATACAAGCGGGTTTACCCGCGAAGAGGCAGGGGCGTGAAACCAACAATCTTCAGATCGTTCACCCCATTTTGGCATAAGGTCCCGAACAGGTAGATGAGACCCTGCACCCACAAGCAAGCTCTGCTGGCTCGAACACCAACGAAATACCGTTGAACAAGACACTCCCGTCACCGCCAGAGACCAGTGCAAATGTCCCACCATGCAGCGGGCACGGCGCAAGATCACCGAGAATGCATTGTTGCCGCCCATTGACAAGCACTCCACTTCCTTCATCCATCCGACCACCCCCGCTGTGTGGGTCGCCTTTTCGAATCGCACCTTGTCTGGACATCGCTCAACCCTCTGCGCCGTTTTGCAGAGTCGCTTCGTAAAGGCCGGCCGGTACCGCATCGGGATCGTGTTTGCAGGTGGCAGCCAGGAAGCGCGTCAGCAGTTCATCCGGCTCGAAACGCATGCCTGGCGGGCAAGTCAGCTGAGCGTAGGGCGTTTTCATCAATGGGTGGTCGATGGAAGGGTTCTGCAGGCCCAAAGACTGACGCAGGTTGAGAATGGCCAGGATCTCGGCGGGGTAGACGGCTTCGAAGGGTGAGCCGAATTCGAAATTGCCGGAGTCGAGTTCGCGGGATGTCAGGGCGATGCGTTCGACATGGGTATCGCAGGCCACCACCAGAATTGGCAGCCAGTTTCCGGGATCAGGTTCGCGCCAATGGGCGACCAATTGACCCCATGCCGGGTCGCGGGGCAGGGCGTGCTTGTCGAGATCGAGTGGTTTGCCCAGCCAGTCGCCGATGATGGTCAGGCCGAAGGCGGCGTAGCGTAAGGTGGTACCAATTGGCAGGTTGTTTCCGTCCTCCACGCCATAGCCGCCTTCCAACGCCAAAACAATTGTTTGGTGGAAGGGTGCTATCAGTCGAAATTGCCCTGTTGCAATGGCGCAGAACATGAGATGTGTTATGCCGTCCAGCGTATCGTTACCTACTCCTCCGGTGCCCTTAAGTGATTCGATAAGTATTGCATCGCTGGTCATCATTCTAACTATGCCGGTCGTTAAATTCATGGGTGCTGGTGGTGTTATTTTTAGCCGTGCTTGCAGAAGCTCTTTTTTGACTTCGAGAAGCCCCATTCTGAATAGGGCATGAAAAGCCAGAGTAGGTTGGGAGCCGTTGTTCAAGTAATTTCCAAACCAATCGGCTGGATAATTGCCATTGCCAGATGCCCAGTCGTTCAATCGTCGGAGGCTCTGTTGTAGTCGTTTTTTTCTCATGTCATTTCCAGTTATTGAGTTGTATGCCGCTGAGAGCGTGGGTCAGTGGGTTGGGTTTTCCGCTGGAATCGAAGAAAACTTGAGCGTGCAGGAATTTAACTTTTCTTGAGGCTGTCGCCGTCATGATCGCCTCGACCTTTGATGTGAAACCTGGGTCATGCTGTTGAAGCTTATCGAGTTGCCAAGCCATGTGGTCGAGTACGGGTGGGGGCAGTTCGTCGAGGCGGATCGCGTCGTCGATGCACACCAGTTGCAGCTTCTCGCTGGCGGCAAAGGCATAGAACTCTGCCAGCCAGGCATTGCCCAGCGTGTTGCCGGCATGTTCCAGCACCTGCTGGAGGAAGGTGTCGCGGTGGTTGCGCGCCTGGTCGCGAATCCAGGGGTTGTTGCGAAACCACGCGGGGCCAACGCCGTGCTGGGAGGGGATGCCCAGCAGTTGGTCACAGCCATCTCCGCCGTCGAGGGAGAACAGCGCNGTTGACATGGGTATCGCAAGCTGCCAGCAGGATCGGCAGCAACTTTTCAGGATCGGGCTCGCGCCAATGGGCGACCAGTTGACCCCATGCCGGGTCGCGGGGCAGGGAGTGCTTGTCGAGGTCGAGCGGTTTGCCCTGCCAGTCGCCGATGATGGTCAGGCCGAAGGCGGCGTAGCGTAGGGTGGTGCCTATGGGTAACCCGTGGCCATCGCGTATGCCGTATCCGTTCTCAATTGCAGTGAAAATAGTTTGGTGGGTTGGTGCAATTAGCCTGTTCTGTCCAGTGGCGAGAGCACGGAACATCAGTAATGTCATATCGTCCAGCGTGGCAATGTCCTCTTCACGTGTCATTTTCAATCTATGAATGAGGATTGAGTTAGTCGCTAGCATTTGGCTAGAAGCACCAATGAATTTATTTTGTGCGGCAGAAAATGATCCGTTGGCTACAAGTAAAAGACTCTCGCCTGTTTTTTTCATTCCGGAAGAAAATAGCTCTCTGCAGGCGCTGTACAGGTCTCCTGAACCCGAAATATAGTCGGTTATTAGGTGTTCTCTACTCGGGAAAGTGTCCGCGGCCCAAGCTGGGGCTTTGGCTAAACTTTTCTTAAGGCGCGTATGAATAAATGTCATTTTAATTCCAAGGGTTTAGCTGGATACCGGTCGTGCTTGCTGGTAAGTTGCTCAGGTTGCCTTTACTGTCGAAAAATACCTGCGCATGTAAATATCTTAAGCTCCCATTTTTACGGGCGTTATCCACGGCGTTCAATTTGGCTATGAAATTAGGGTCTGTTGCTATTAGGCGAGAGGGATTCCATCCTTGGGACTGGTTTTGTACCAAGCGCTGAATACGTCTGAGATCAGCGCTGCCTCCATTTCTCTGAGTATCCAGAAATCCTGGTGTCTTGCTTTTCCCTAGAGTCGTCTTCACCTCAATCACCAACAATGTCCCTGCCGCGAACTTCAGCTCTTCCAGCGGCGCCGCCCCCTTCAGCCCATCGATGTGGTGCCGCATTTCCTGCGTCGTCGGATTACGCACTGTCATCGACGGCGGTGGTGGTACGTACACGAGCATGTCGATCCCTTGGTCGCTCTTGTTCTTCAAACCGAACTGGCTGGGCCGGGAAGGAAAGTATCGCGGTGGTTGCGCGCCGGGTCGCGGATCCAGGGGTTGTTGCGAAACCAGGCGGGGCCAACGCCGTGCTGGGAGGGGATGCCCAGCAGTTGGTCACAGCCATCTCCGCCGTCGAGGGAGAACAGCGCNGCGGGGCCAACGCCGTGCTGGGAGGGGATGCCCAGCAGTTGGTCACAGCCATCTCCGCCGTCGAGGGAGAACAGCGCGCCGGGCAGGGAGCAGGGTACGCAAATGTCGGGTGGAACGGGTAGCGCACCATTGCGAGTTTGCAGCAGCAGAGCCTGTAGAGCGGCCATTTTCAGCTAGCCGTCGTGGTTTCTAGAATGGCTTCATAGAGGCCGACCGGTACGGCATCGGGATCGTGTTTGCAGGCGGCAGCCAGGAAGCGCATCAGCAGTTCATCCGGCTCGAAACGCATGCCTGGCGGGCAAGTCAGCTGAGCGTAGGGCGTTTTCATCAATGGGTGGTCGATGGAAGGGTTCTGCAGGCCCAAAGACTGACGCAGGTTGAGAATGGCCAGGATCTCGGCGGGGTAGACGGCTTCGAAGGGAGAGCCGAATTCGAAATTACCGGAGTCGAGTTCGCGGGAGGTCAATGCGATGCGGTTGACATGGGTATCGCAAGCTGCCAGCAGGATCGGCAGCAACTTTTCAGGATCGGGCTCGCGCCAATGGGCGACCANGTTGACATGGGTATCGCAAGCTGCCAGCAGGATCGGCAGCAACTTTTCAGGATCGGGCTCGCGCCAATGGGCGACCAATTGGCCCCATGCCGGGTCGCGGGGCAGGGCGTGCTTGTCGAGATCGAGTGGTTTGCCCAGCCAGTCGCCGATGATGGTCAGGCCGAAGGCGGCGTAGCGTAGGGTGGTACCAATTGGTAGGTTGTGGCCATCGCTGACACCGTAGCCATTGGTAAAACCCGAGAATACAGCATTATGGCAAGGTATTATTGGAGCAAATTGTCCAGTGGCCAAGGCACATAGCATTACGTGAGTGATGCCATCCAGATCATCAAGGCCGAACCGGGTGGTGCCCTTTAAATTCTCGACTATCACGCTGTTGGCCACGAGTAGTTTCAATATGCCTATGGCGATTGTACGAGGTGCTTTCAAGTATGGGTTGTCAGAGGCTTGGAGCAGACTTTTTCCTATGTCATTCATGCCGAGTCTGAATATTTCATCGGCGGCGATAGCGATGCTGTCGTTTCCATTTATGTAATCTATGATTCTATGTTTTTCTAGTGAGGTATCAGCTGACGCCCAGCTGTTAATACTTTTGAGGCTGTTGGTTAGTCGAGAACTATTGGTAGATGTCATGTCGTCACCACGTGTTCATCTGAATTCCGGTTGAGCCGCCTGCGATCGTGTTTAACTGCCCATTAGATGCAAGAAACACTTGAGCGTGCAGGTGTGAGATCTTTCCACTACTCATCGCATTACGGAGGTGTGCTGCTTTAGCGGCTATATCAGGGGTTGTTGCTTTTAGGTTGTCGATGTTCCAGCCGCCCTGTTTTCTCGCAATCAGTTTCTGTATTCGCTCGGCATTTGCACTGCCGCCAGCCATTTGTGTCTTTAAAAAACCAGGCGTCTTGCTTTTCCCCAGCGTCGTCTTCACTTCGATCACCAACAACGTCCCCGCCTCGAACTTCAGCTCTTCCAGCGGCGCCGTCCCCTTCAGCCCATCGATGTGGTTCCGCATTTCCTGCGTCGTCGGATTACGCACCGTCATCGACGGCGGTGGTGGTACGTACACAAGCATGTCGATCCCTTGATCGCTCTTGTTCTTCAAACCGAACTGACTGGGCCGGGAGGGGTGGGTGCTCAGGCCGAGGATGTTCTCCGGCTTGACCTTCCATTGGCTGACCAGGGCCGCCGCCAGGGCTTCTTCGCCGGCATCGGCCACCACCCGGGTCAGGCTGCCGCCCATGCGCACCGGGCCGACGCTGTGCTGGATCAGGGCCACCAGCCGGTCGCGCAGGGTGGTGGCCGTGTAGGCGTAGTCGGCCTTGCCGCCGACCACATCGAGTGCGACCAGGCTGGCATTGCGCTCCACCGAGTGCAGTTCACGGGCGGTGACCGGCAGCTCACCCTCGCGGGTGCGTCGCTGGATGCGGGTTTCCAGTACGGTGACTTCGCCGGCGCTGCGGTTGCCGAGGCGGCGGACTTCCTCTTGCGACAGTGCGGCGTTGTCGAGGCGCACGGTGGTCATGCTGCCGGGCCGCAACTTGTGCATCAGCCAACGGGCGCCGCCCATCGCGGCCGGCAGCAGCAGGGCCAGGTTGATGGCCATGAACACCTGCTTGCCACGTGCCTCGGCAGTGTCGGGGTTGGCCAGGTGCGCCAGGTCGGTGAAGAACTGCTCGCCGATACTCAGGCCTTCGCCAGTGATCATGCGGCTGCTGCCGTCGACCATGGCGTCGGCGGCCAGCGCGGCTTCCAGGGCGACGAAGGCATAGCGGCCGAGGGTTGCAGTGCCCTTGATGCCGCGCACCACTGGTATGAATGCCAGCACTCCGAGGGCGAACTCGCCCGCGCCGAAGACACCTTGCCAGAAACGGGCTCGGGCCTTGGCCTCGGCGTAATGCCGGGCCAGCTGTTCGCAAGCCTGTTCGATCGGGTACAGGCCGCTAGGCGTGTGCCAGGTGTACGGCGGGCTGATGCGCGGGGTGCCGTGCTCGTCGACGTACTCTTCCCGTTGCGCTTCGGCCCACTGCACATGGGTGAAGGTGGCGAAATAGATCTTGTGGTCGGTGAAGAAGAAATTGCTGTGCAGGGTGAAACCAAAGCCTTGCTGGTTGCGCTCGCCCATGTGATCGAGTACGGGCGGGGCCAGTTCGTCGAGGCGGATCGCGTCGTCGATGCACACCAGTTGCAGCTTTTCGCTGGCGGCAAAGGCATAGAACTCTGCCAGCCAGGCATTGCCCAGCGTGTTGCCGGCATGTTCCAGCACCTGCTGGAGGAAAGTATCGCGGTGGTTGCGCGCCGGGTCGCGAATCCAGGGGTTGTTGCGAAACCACGCGGGGCCAACGCCGTGCTGGGAGGGGATGCCCAGCAACTGGTCGCAACCGTCGCCGCCGTCGAGCGAGAACAGCGCGCCGGGCAGGGAGCAGGGTACGCAAATGTCGGGTGGAACGGGTAGCGCCCCGTTGAGTGCGGCTTGACCCAGTGCTTGTAAAGCAGATGATTCAACCATGCGGACTCGGCTCCTTGAGTGCCTGCTGATGAACTGCAAGTTGACTTGCCAACGCGTGGCGGCGCTCTCTGGGAGAGTCGGTGGCTTCCAGCAACTTCACCCAAGGGGTGAACAATGGGTTGAGGTAAAAGTGTCGACCGAACGCGATCGCCAGGAGCACATGCAGCAGCACTTGGCTGCGGGATAGCGGGGGCAGCTTGTACAGGTCATCGGACGGCTGCGGTAACCGTTTGCCGTAATAGCGATAGGCGCGGATCTCGTTCTCGTTGAGTTCCATGTGGTTGATGGCGGGCAGCGCATAGCGGCTGCTGGCATCCGACTCATAGCAGCAATAGCAGGCCTGCTGCGCGTCAGCGGGTATGCCGCGCAGGGTCATCAGGTGCTCCAGTGATCGCCACTGTCGGTCGTGGTCGCAATCGTCGTCGGGCAAACGCAACATTTGCCGTGTGACGTCATGCATATGGGTAAGTTGACCTTCCCACCGCGAACGGTGAGCTACCGCCTGAACGGTCAGCATGTCGAGCCGCTCATCCTGGGTCAGGCCAGGAACCTGGGTGATTGACCACACCGATTCGCTAACAGGGTCGTTCCACCAGCCCAGGCCCAGCAAGAAGTGGCTCAGCACCAGCAAACTGTATTCTCTGCCGCAGGTGTAGCCACTGTTGCTGACCAGAGCCCCTGCATCGGCTACCAGTAGGGGAACATCCTCGGGGCGGGTATGAAAGCGCGCAAGGGAGCCGTCCAACGTCTCCAGCAGGAAGCGAGTCAGTCGACGGTTGGTGAACCGTAGCGATGCAGCTTGTACCGCACCCAGATCCAGACTCGGTAGATTCATGCCGGGACCTCCCGGCGCAATGGCAGCCAGGCCAGGCAGCCTTCCCGTTCGGAGCGGCCTTCTGTTTGCTCGAACAGCGGCTGTGCACCAAGTGCGAGCCCGCTTCGTGAATCGTGGAAGTAGAGTCTGCGTATCCGTCCGTGATCGAACAGCCGGGCCAAGGTGTCTGGCCGGTGCGTCAGTGAGCCGACGTACAAACTTAATGACCGAGGGTCACCAAGCCTCAGAAAGTAACGACGTTGGCCTTCCTGGACTTTGCCAAAGCGGCGCAGGTGACGTGCGAGGGTTTCGAGGGACAGGGCGGCCTCGACCACGGTACAGGCGAACGCCCCATCCAGGCCGCCAAGCCAGGCATCCAGTTCGCTGCCTGCGGTTAGCCGGAACAGTAATGGCGCATGCTTCTCTAGCCCGGTGTTATATTCCAGGTGCCATAGGCATTGGTGTTGGATGGAATGAAACTCGAGCCTGCCCAGCAGGCCCGGATTGGCCGACGCTTCGGCAAGCACGAACAGGCTTGCGCTGACGACACCCGTGTACAGGCCGCCTTCGCTTAATTGCTGGTGCAGGCTCATGCGTCGTCCTTCCCGGCAAAGGGGCACTCTTCGATCAGCGGTGAGCCTTCTCGAATGGCGGCCTCGATGGCTTCGACCTGGGCCTGCACAGGTGTCTGGTAGGTGACATTGCCTTTGAAGCGGATGTTGGGAGCTTCGATGGTGATGCCCTCGGCATCGAAGATGATCTTGCCGCTCGGGCCACGGATGTGGATGCGTTCCGTGCCCTGAAGCATGTAGTACCGGGTCAGTAGGCGTTGTGCGGTACGGGCTTCAATGGCGCGCGTACCTTCGATGACAAGCGACTGATTGCCGCCAATACTCAGGCTGTGGTCGGCGGCAATGGTGATGCGGCTTGTGTTGCCGACGGAGTGGATGTCGTTGCGGTCGATGCTGGTGAATCGGTCCTGGTGAACGTGATCGCGGCGATCACGTCCCGTATCGATCGACTCGTCACGCGCAATGCTGGTGGTGTGGTCCCGGCCAGTCGCAGTGGCGCGATCATTGCCGACGCTCAGGGTCTGGTCGTGTTTGACCTTGGTGTTCATGTCCCTTTCGGCATGCACGAACACTTCCTGTCGGCCCAGCTCATCTTCGAAGCGCAGTTCGTTGAAGCCATTACCCTTATGGGTCTGACTCTTGATGGTCATGCGCGTCTTGTGTTCCGGCAGGTCGTAGGGCGGCAGTTGATCGCCGCAGTAGGTGCGCCCGGTGATCATCGGCTGGTCGGGGTCGGCGTTGACGTACTGGATGATCACGTCCTGGCCGATGCGTGGGATAGCCATCGAGCCCCAGCTGCCGCCGGCCCAACCTTGTGACACGCGCACCCAGCAGGAGCTGAACTCATTGTTGTTGCTCTCGCGATCCCAGGGGAAGCTGACTTTGACCCGGCCCCATTCGTCACAATAGATCTCCTCGCCGGGTGGGCCGACGACGGTGGCCATGTGCGGGCCGTCGATGCGCGGTTTGTCCAGCGGTGCAGGTCGCCATTCGATCCGGCCGGGCACCAGCACGGCTTCCTGCGAGTAGTGCGTTCCCTGTTCGGCTCCGGCGGCTTCTTCTTGCAGGCTGGTGAATTGGCTGCCCTCGTGGTGCACACGCATCACGCGCCAGTGTGCGTTGAGGTCTTTGCGCGGGTGTTCGATGAGGGTGAAGCTCAGGCCTGGTTGCAGCCGTACATCGTCGCCCGCTACCTCGGCAATACGGGCGTCATGGCGCAGGGCCGTGAGGCGGGTGGCGGTGAAGGGCACGCCGACCACATCGCGCTTGTAGCGGCCGGGGTAGTCGAAGCGCTCATAGTCCCGGGACTGATGGGTGATGCCACTATCATCCGCCCGGTGTTCCTGCCGGTACTGCGGGTTGGTGAAGGTGTAGTCCCGCTGTACCTGTCGTGCGGTGCGTACCTGCTCGCTGTAACGCAGGCGGCGCAGGCAAGGCCTCACCTGATCAGCACCGTTGTTGGCGCGGTACAGCACCTGATTGGGACCGATGTCGTCCTCTTCAAGAAAACCTTCATCGTCGTCTTCGGTCTTGATCGCGCCTCGGCTGATCTGCCCCAGCGCCAGCAGCCGGTCGGTCATGACCAGCAGGTGGTGTTTCGGCGTGTGCTCGAAGCGGTAGACGAAACCCTCTTCACCAGCCAGGCGGGCGATGAAGTCGAGGTCGGTTTCACCGGCCTGTACGCAGAACTCACGCACCTGATGCTCACCGAAACTGTGCAACTCGAAATGGAGGATGCACTGGCGCTTGAGCAAGATTTCGAGAATCTGCGGCACGGTCTTGTGCTGGAAGATGCGCCAGTTCGAACGCAACCCGGCGCGGGCCAGCAGGGGCTCGACCAAGGCATGGTAACGGGTGCGATAAAAGCCCGTTTCGCCCTGGCTGAAGGTGCTGACCACGCCGTGCACGTAGCGCAGTGGGCGTTCGCGCTGCCAGATCGTGAACAGTACCGGCTTGTCGAGCAACTGACCGAAGTCGACTTCATCTTCGTGACTGATCAGCTCCAGCTTCAACTGGAATGGTGTGCTGACGGCTTCGTCGAGTTCGAATGAAATCACCTCGAATTGATGGTCGCCAGCCAAGGGGTGGAAGCTGAAACGCAGATCAGATTGTCGGTACATGGCGTGTTTTCCCTTGTTAAGGATTACTCCGGTATCAGGCGTAGCCTTGATGCAGAGGGGGCAATCCAGTGATCGCTGCTGCGTGGGGTAAAGGTGATGGCGAGGGCGAACTTGCAGGGTAGGAGGGCTGCGGCGGGATTGAAATAAACAGGGTGTTGTTGTTTTGGCTATAAGTAGGAACTTTCCGAAAACTGTAAGTTAGTGTTGATTTTTAGTTCCTGGATTGACTTTTAGGCTCTCTTCGCGGGTATTTAGCTGAAAGCAAGTTGTGCGCTGTTTCTGTAGGTGCGATCGCGTTAGCTGGTCTACCAACCTGCGTACAGCCGTCACCATCTCGTTTGGTCGCGATTTGTGGCGACTCCAGTTGTGCACCTGTCTACGCTGCTGAAAGGGGCGTTTGCAACCAATCTCAAGGCGCTGGAGCTGGCCAAGGGGACCTGTCGTGATCTGTTGTTGAGCAATGACCATGGGCTGGATTCGGCCAAGGCGGTGGTGGAGGCGTTGCTTGATGGGGTGGAAAGGCAGCAGCTGGTCGGGCGGAAGACGGTGCCGGATGTCTGCCGGGCGCTTGGGCTTTGTTGGAATCAAGCGGCAGCCGTGATTGACCTCGGGGGGCTCTTCGCAGGTGCACCCGCTCCCACAAAGATTGCGCAAGCTTGCAGATCTTGAGCAAGACGGTGCTCCTGCGTGTCCCTTTACGTAAACGTCACCATATGCCACCTTCTGCTGCAGCCTGATGACGGCCAGGGATTTCTCCCGCACACTGCGGAAAATTCCCAAGCCCGTTCCCCGCCACCTGCGGGGCACAGCCGGAGTAGAAAATGGCGCGACAATTAATAACAAACGCCCACGACCCGCTGCACGAATCCCGCCAGGCCCGGCTGAAGCTGGCCCGCGAAGGCAAGCTGCCGCAGGGCATGCTGCGCGACGAGATCGACGCTTCCTGGCGGCGCAGCCTGGGCCATGGCCTGGATTGCCTGCAGGGCGAGCAGGTTGGCCTGGGCCAGGAGCAGGGTCATGACCTGCGTATGCTGCTGGAGCGCAACCGCCTGCTGGTCGACGCCGTCACCCCGGAACTGGACTACCTGGTCGCGCGCCAGGGCAAGGCCGGCATTGTCATCCTCGGCGACGCCCAGGCCAACGTGCTGGCCATCGAAGGGCAAAAGCACGTGCTGCAACGCGAAGGCCTGCGCGACCTGCACCTGGGCAGTTGCTGGAGCGAGTCGCTGCGTGGCACCAATGCCATCGGTACGGCAGTGGTGGAAGGCCGACCGACGCAGATCAACTGCGGCGAACATTACCTCGACCGCCTCAGCCCGTTCTCCTGCACCTCCGTGCCCTTGCGCGACCCAGGCGGCCAGGTGATCGGTGTGCTCGACATCACCCGCGAAGGGGTGATGGCGCAGCCACAGGACAACCTGACAACGCTGATGCTGGCCGCCGGCAACATCGAAAGCCGAATGTTTGGCCTGTGCCACCCGGAGCAATTGGTGCTGGCCTTCCACAGCCGCCCGCAATACCTCAACAGCGCCTGGCATGGCCTGTTGGCACTGAGCCTGGACGGTGAAGTGCTGGCCGCCAACGACAGTGCCTGCCAGCTGTTGCAGGTGCCGCGCCATGAGCTGATAGGTCGGCGCAGCAGCGACCTGCTGGGCGAACGTTCGCCAGCCTTCATTGCGCGCCTGTGGCAGGGCGGGGTGAGCAGCGTGCAAACCGCCAAGGGCGAGTTCTACTTCCGTGCCCTGCAGCTGCCGCGCCATGGCCGGGTCAACGGCAGCACACCGGCGAGCAAGCCAGCGCTGAGCAAGCAGTCGCCGGCACTCGACGCGCTGGCCGGTGGTGACCCACGCCTGGCGCGCAACTTGCGCATGGCCCGCCAGGGGCTGGGCAATGGCCTGCCGGTGTTGCTGTTGGGCGAAACCGGTACTGGCAAGGAAGTCGTCGCCCGGGCCTTGCACCAGGCCAGCCCACGGGCCGACAAACCGTTCGTGGCGGTCAACTGTGCAGCCATCCCCGAAGGGCTGATCGAGTCCGAACTGTTCGGCTACCGCGAGGGGGCCTTCACCGGGTCGCGCCGTGGCGGCATGGTCGGGCGGCTGATGCAGGCCCACGGTGGCACGCTGTTCCTCGACGAAATCGGCGACATGCCGCTAGCCCTGCAGGCGCGCCTGTTGCGGGTACTGCAGGAGCGCCGTGTGGCGCCGCTGGGCGCCGGCGACGAGCAGGACATCGACGTGGCATTGATCTGTGCCACCCACCGCGACCTCAAGCGCCTGGTACAGGAGCAGCACTTCCGCGAAGACCTGTACTACCGGGTCAACGGCGTGTCACTGCGCTTGCCGGCACTGCGCGAGCGCGATGACCTGGCCGCCATCATCCACGGGCTGCTGGACAAGTCCGGTGCCCGGGGCGTGACCCTCGACCCGGCGCTGACCGCACTGCTGGAGAGCTTCGACTGGCCGGGCAACATTCGCCAACTGGAAATGGTGGTGCGCACCGCGCTGGCCATGCGTGAGGACGGCGAGCAGCTGCTCACCCTCGATCACCTCACCGATTGCCTGCTGGATGAATTGGCCAGTAGCACGGCGCCTTCCGGCAGCCTCAAGGACAACGAACTGGAACAGATCCGCGGCGCCCTGGTGCGCCACCAGGGCAACGTTTCCGCCGCCGCCGAGGCACTGGGCATCAGCCGGGCGACGCTGTACCGCAAGCTCAAACAGTTGCGCGGCTGACATGGGGGGCCTGTTCGCCCGGCTGGTGGAATCCAGCGACCCTGTACTCATGCGCCAGGCGTTGGCCTGGCTGTATGGTTTCGTGCGCCCCCATCGACGCGCCATCGGCCTGTTGCTCGGTTTGTCGCTGGGTGCCTCGTTGCTGGCGCTGGCGCAACCATGGCTGGTCAAGACCCTGATCGACGGGGGGCTGCTGGCCAAGGACTACCAGACCCTCTGGCACATGGCGGCGATCATGATCGCCGCGGGCCTGCTGGGTACCGTGCTGGCCGGGGTCAACCGCTACCTGCATACGCGCTTGTCGGGGCGCATCCTGTTTGCCCTGCGCGATGACCTTTACCGCCACCTGCAGCAGTTGTCGCCGACGTTCTACGGGCGGCGGCGCATCGGCGACATCCTTTCGCGGCTGGATGGCGATGTGGCGGAAATCCAGCGCTTCGCCGTGGATTCGCTGTTCTCGGCGGTGTCGGCAGTGATCGGCCTGGTGGGCGCGGTGGTGTTGATGCTGATGCTGTCGTGGCAACTGTCGCTGCTGCTGGCGCTGCTGGTGCCGATCGAAGTGCTGTGGTTGCGCTGGATGCGGCGCAAGGTCGAGCGCGAAGTGCGCAACCTGCGCGAGCGCTCGGCGGATGTGTCGTCGTTCCTGGTCGAAACCCTGCCGGCGATGAAGTTCATCCAGGCGGCCGGCCAGCAAGGCCGCGAGGCGGGGCGCCTGGACCAGCTGGGCCAGGGCTACATGCGCCAGCTGCTCAAGGTGCAGGTGACCGAATTCTTCACCCAGGCCATCCCCGGCACGCTGACCTCGTGGTGTCGCGCCTGCGCCTTTCTGGTCGGCGGTTGGTGGGTGATTCAGGGCACCTGGCAGTTGGGTGCGCTGATCGCCTTTTCCACCTACATGGGCATGGCCGTAGGGCCGGTGCAGAGCCTGCTGGGCCTGTACGTGGCGGTGCAGCGCATGGCGGTGAGCCTGGGGCGGGTGATGGAGCTCAAGCAGGAGTCCGTGGCCGTGTGCCCGGCAGCCGACCCGCGGCCGATACCAGACGGCCCGGGCGAATTGCGCCTCGAGGGGCTGAGCTTTGCCCATCAAGGGCGCCAGGGCGCGGTGCTGAACAACGTGCAAGTGTGCGTGCCGGGTGGCCTCAAGGTGGCCATTAGCGGTGCCTCGGGGGTAGGCAAGTCAACCTTGATCGACCTGCTGCAGCGCTTCTACGACCCGGACGCCGGGCGCATCCTGCTGGACGGCACCGACCTGCGCGAGCTGGACCTGGCCGCGCTGCGCCGCCGCATCGCGGTGGTCAGCCAGGATATCGTGCTGTTCCGTGGCACCCTGGCGCAGAACCTGGCCTACGGCGTGCCCGAGGCCAGCCGTGCGGAGCTGGAGCGGGTGGTGCGCCTGGCGCGGCTGGATAGCCTGGTCGACAGCCTGCCGCTGGGCCTGGACGGCCTGCTGGGTGAGCGTGGCCAGCAGCTGTCCGGTGGGCAGAAACAACGCATTGCCATCGCCCGCGCAGTGCTGCAGGCGCCGGCGATCCTGGTGCTGGACGAGGCCACCTCGGCGGTGGACGAAGCCACCGAGCGCGAAGTGATCGCGGCCATCGACCAGCTGTTCGCCGGCCGCACACGTATCCTGATCAGCCACCGTGCTTCGACCCTGGCCGATGCTGACCTGCACCTGCAGCTGCACGATGGCCAGTTGCAGGTGCTGCCCGGGGAGGTGATCAAGCATGGGCACTGACTTGCGCGTTGGCGTCATCGACAGTGGCTGCTCGCCGGAGCAGGCCAGCACCTTGCTGGGCGCGCGCCGCTTCTGGCTGGAGGACGGCCAGTTGCGCGAAGGTGACATGCTGCCCGACCAGCTTGGGCATGGTAGCGCGGTGCTCGCCGGCCTGCAGCGGGAGGCCGGGCCGGTGCCGGTGCTGCTGGCCCAGGTTTTCGGCGCCCAGGCCAGTACCAGCGCCTTGCAGGTGGCGGCCGCGCTGCTGTGGCTGGTGGAGGCGGGGGTTACGCTGGTCAACCTCAGCCTTGGCCTGCAGCAGGACCGGCCTGTGCTGCACCAGGCCTGTGCCGAGGCTTTGGCCGCGGGTGTGCTGTTGTGCGCGTCCAGCCCGGCCCAGGGCGGGCCAGTGTATCCGGCCAGCTACCCTGGGGTGATCCGGGTCACCGGCGATGCCCGGTGCGCGCCGGGCCAGTGGTCTTGGCTGGGTAGCCGACAGGCAGACTTTGGCGGTTATGTGGGGGCGGGCGGCAGGGCGGGCGCGAGCCTGGGCTGCGCGGCCTTGAGTGGCAGGATTGCGGCGTTGCTGCGTGAGGCGCCGGGCATGGACCACCAGCAGGTGCATGACTGGTTGCGCCGCCACGCGGTGTTTGCCGGCCCCGAGCGACGAGGTGCCGGCCATGCCTGAACCGCGCATTGTGGTGCTGGGCGCGGGCCCTGCGGGTGCGACCACGGCCATTGGCCTGCGGCGGCTGGGCTACGCGGTCACGGTGGTGTCCGAGTGGCGCCGGTTCGCGGCGGTCGAGGGGGTATCGCAACGGGTACTTGAAGGCTTGCGTCATGCGGGTCTTGGAAGTGCCTTGAGCCAGGCGGCCATACCGGCCACCCGGCAGGTGCACTGGAACGGCCAGCGACTGCAACTGAACCAGGAGTTTCTGCTCGACCGGCAAGGTTTTGACCGGGCGCTGCGCGACGACCTTCAGCGGGCGGGTGTGAGCGTGATCGAGGGACGGGTACGCGAGGTTGCGCACGAGGGCGGTCATCTTGTTCGCCTGGACGATGGGCAGGTACTGCAGGCCGATTTCCTGGTCGAGGCCCGAGGCCGCCAGGCCCCGCTGGCCGCAGATCGCCTGCGCGGGCCGGAGACGGTCAGCTTGCTGAATGTCTGGCAGGCCAACCCTGGTGTGCCGGCGTCGGCGGTGGAGAGCCTGGAAGATGGCTGGGCGTGGATGGCGCGACTGGAAGATGGCCGCTGCTACTGGCAAGTCACCCTGGACGCCGCCGGGCTGCCGGGCAAGGCCGGGTTGGCGGACTATTGTGCGGCACGGCGAGCCCGCAGTGCACTGGTGGCCGAGCTGTTCGATGCACAGGCGCTGGCGCCGGCCCAGGTGCATGCACGCAGTAGCACTGCGATTCTGGCCGGCGAGTGCGTCGGGCAGGACTGGATACGCGTGGGCGATGCAGCGATGGCCGTTGACCCGCTGTCGGGCAACGGGATCTTCCAGTCACTGTCTTCGGCGTTGCAGGCGCCGGTGGTGATCAACACCTTGCTGAGCAGACCCGAGCGGGCAGGCTTGGCGCGGCAGTTTCACCAGCAGCGGATCGAGCAGCTGTTTTTGCGCTTTGCCCGGATCGGGCGGGATTTCCATGGGCAAGAGCAGGGCCGGGTGGGGCAGCCGTTCTGGGCGCGGCGGCAGGGGTGGCCGGACAGGCAGGCATTGCATGTGGCGGCGGACTGGAGCGTGCTGAGGGTCGAGCGGCGGCCGGTGTTGCGTGACGGGCTGGTGGATGAGGCCGAGGTGGTGGTGACGGCGGATCAGCCTTTGGGCGTGTGGCATGTGCAGGGGGTGGAGTTGGCGCCGGTGGTGCGGGCGTTGCAGGCTGGTCGGCCTCTTGAGGCAGTCCTGAACGGTTGGCTGGCAGAGCAGCAGGTGATGTTGCGGCGTTGGCTGGCAGAGCAGGGTTACTGCTGAGATCCGGGGGCCGCCTTGCGGCCCTTTCGCCGGCAAGCCAGCTCCCACTTCGATCGCATTGACCTCAGGTCTGGTGCTATTCCTGTGGGCGCTGGCTTGCCGGCGATGGGGGCATCAATTCAGAAGAAGGTTCCGACCACCAGTTGCATATAGGTCCCGCTATCTCGCCCTCCCAGTTGCGTCCCACCATTGGCCGCACTGCGCTCCGGCTTGTAGAAACCCACCAATGGGCTGATCAGCAGGTGGTCGTTGACCATCCATTCCACATACAGGTCCAGCTCCCGCCCGCCCAAGTTGCCCTGGTCGGTGTCCAGCGTGTCGAAGTCGAAGTACAGCGCGCCCACGGTCAGGTTGTCCCGTGGTTTGCCTTTGAGCGCCACGTGGTGCACCTGGCTGTTGCTGTTGAACGGCCCGGCATAGTTGGCCGCCACTTCACCCTGGAACCAGGTGCCATAGCCACGGCTCAGGCCATAGAACAGCGGGTCGAAATCTTCGGAAAAACGGCTGTAGCGGTAAGTCGCGGTGGGGGACCAGGGCAGTTCGGAGAAGGTCCAGTTGCCCTCCAGGTACCAGGCGTTCTCCCGCCCGCCGGTTTTGTCCTGGGTCACGTACTCGGCGGCCAGTTCCAGGTCCTTCACACCGAGGTTGCCACGCCCGCGCAGGCTGGCGGTGTCCATGCCGTCGCGGTGTTCCAGGCCCATGATCTGCGCGTAGCGCTGGTCCACCTCGAGGCCGCGGATCCAGCTCAGGCCTACGCTGCCGGCATCGGCGACGTGTTCCAGGTTTGCCACCGCCAGCGAGGTGTCGGCCTGGTAGTGGTTGTCGGACTTCAGCCACATCAGGTCGCTGCGCCAGCCTTGCTTGCCGCCCAGGCGCAGTACGGCCGTGCGGTCGAAGGCCTTGCGTGCGGCCAGGTAGTAGGCGCCGCCGCGGTCGAAGTTGGCGCCCAGGTCGACCTTGCCCAGGTTCACCGGGTCGCCCTGGATCAAAAAGCCGTCACCCAGGGTCACCACCTGGCGGCCACCGGAAATGTCCACGCCGTCTTCGCCCAGGGCCGGGAACAGGTTGGCCGAGCGCCAGCCCAGGTACAGGTCTTCGACAGCGGTGCGGCGCTCGTCCCCCCGGGTCAGGCCGGCGGCATCGCCATCGCCCCAGGTGGCGGAGCTGAGCAGGTTGAAGGCGCCGTAGAGCGCGCCGCTGTCGGCCAGGGCCTGGCTGCCGCTGAGGCCGTACTTGACGTAGCCTTCCTGCCAGGCGGTGCTGCCGGGCTTGCGGTTGCCGGCCAGGTTGAAGCTTTCGTCGCTGTGGAAGGTGCCGAACAGGGCTTCGAGGTCGGCGTTGAGGGTGGTGCCGTCGTGGTTGTACAGTTCGTAGGCCTGGGTGACGGGGGTGGCGAACAGCAGGGCCAATGTACAGGCGAGTGTGTGCCTCATGGTGTGCTCCATGTTTTTGTTGTTGTTTTCGGGTTTGCCTGTACCGGTCTCTTCGCGGGTGAACCCGCTCCCACAGGGATCCCACAGTGTTCAGACCTGTGGTGATCCTGTGGGCTTACCCGCGAAAGGGCCGCTACAGGCTGAAGGTCAGAGCTTGATCAGCACCGACTTCAGCTCGGTGTAATGCTCGATGGCCGCCGCCCCCATCTCGCGGCCGACGCCGGACATCTTGTAGCCGCCAAACGGTAAGGCAGGGTCCAGCGCGCTGTGGCAGTTGACCCACACCGAGCCCGACTTGATCCGCGGGATCATCCGGTGCACGGCGGCCAGGTCGTTGGACCAGATGCTCGCACCCAGGCCATAGGGGTTGTCGTTGGCCATGCCGATCACTTCGTCGATGTCATCGAACGGCATCGCCACCAGCACTGGCCCGAAGATCTCTTCCTGCACCAGGCGGTGGTGCTGGTCGACATCGACGATCACCGTCGGCCTGACGAAGTAGCCCGGCCCGAAGCCTTCGCCACCACAGGCGATGGTCGCGCCCAGCTCGCGGCCAAGCTCGATGTAGCCGGTGACGCGGTCCTGCTGCTTGGCCGAGATCAGTGGGCCCATCTGCACCGCCGGGTCCAGGCCGCTGCCCAGCTTCATGCTGTTGGCGATGCCGGCGATATCGGCCACCACGTTGTCGAAGTGCTTGCGGTGCACATACAGGCGGGACCCTGCGCAGCAGACCTGGCCCTGGTTGAAGAAGATCGCCGTGGCGGCGCCGGCGGCAGCTTCCTGCAGGTTGGCGTCGGGCATGACGATGGTTGGCGACTTGCCGCCGAGTTCCAGGGTGACGCGGGTCATGTTGTCCATGGCCGCCTTGCCGATCAGCTTGCCGACCTCGGTGGAGCCGGTAAAGGTCAGTTTGTCCACGCCAGGGTGGCGGCTGAGCGCGGCGCCGGCGTTCAGACCGGTACCGGTGACCACGTTGAACACGCCGGCCGGGTAACCGGCTTCGTCCACCAGCTCAGCCAGCTTGAGCACGCTCAGTGGTGTTTCGTCAGCAGGCTTGAGCACTACGGTGCAACCGGTAGCCAGAGCCGGGCCGAGCTTCCAGCACGCCAGCAGCAACGGGAAGTTCCAGGCGACGATGGCGCCGACCACGCCCACTGCCTCGCGGCGGACGAAGCCGTGGAACTGGTCGTTGGGCATCAACGGCATCGAGGCTTCGACGGTGCTACCTTCGATCTTGGTAGCCCAGCCGGCCATGTAGCGCAGGAAGTCGATGGCCAGTTGCACGTCCATCAGCTGGGCCACGGCGGCGCTCTTGCCGTTGTTCAGGCATTCCAGTTCGGCCAGCTGGCGGGCGTCGCGTTCCATCAGGTCGGCCAGGCGCCACAACAGGTTCTGCCGCTCGCGCGGGCGCAGGCGGCTCCATGGCGAATCATCGAAGGCCTGGCGCGCGGCACGCACGGCGCGGTCGACATCTTCGGCCTCGGCGGCAGGCACTTCACCCAGCACCTCGCCAGTGGCCGGGTTGCGGAACGACAGGGTGCGACCGCTGGCGGCGTCCTGCCAGTCGGCGCCGATGCGCATCTTCAGCTTGCGTTCGAGAAAGGCGCGGGTGGCGGGCAGGATGGGCAGTTCGGAAAGCATGGGGCTGTGCCTCTTGTCATTGGATGTGACGGGCACAGGCGCAATGGGCGTGCCAAGCTGGGTAGATGGCTACAAACCGTTGAGCGGGTTGGGTTTTATCTTGGTGCAAGGTCGGGATTGCAGGGTTGCGCTGTTGCACATTGAGACGGTGTGAGACGGTGGTGAAACAGTGGCATCAAGGGCCAATCGCCGGCAAGCCAGCACCCACAGGTTAACCACTGCCTTGAAGACCTGTGCTGTACCTGTGGGAGCTGGCTTGCCGGCGATTGGCCGGCGCAGCAGGCCCTGTCTCAGGATGAAACACCCTGTCGCGAAATGGCACGCTGCAATTGGCCATCTCTGCTGGCAGTAAAACCCCGAAAACCGGCTAATAGATTGAAAGAAAACACTTTTATTACCACTGGCACAGTTCCTGTATCACAACCGTCACATGCACACCTGCTGTACCAAAGCGTGCGACAACGATAAGAACAACAACCGTGGAGGTCTGACCTTGAAGACGACTCGACTCCGGCGGCATGCGGGCAAACTGGCGCTGGTCGCCGCCGCGCTGCTGAGCACCCAGGCCATGGCGGCCGAGCAGGGCCCGAGCCTGTTGCAGAACAAGTGCATGGGATGCCATATCCCCGAAGGCAACGACGCGTACAGCCGTATCAGCCACCAGCGCAAGACGCCGGAAGGTTGGTTGATGAGCATCGCCCGCATGCAGGTGATGCACGGTCTGCAGATCAGCGACGATGACCGCCGCACCCTGGTCAAGTACCTGGCCGACAAGCAAGGCCTGGCGCCCAGCGAGACCGATGGCGTGCGTTATGCCATGGAGCGCCGGCTCAACACCGTCGAGCAGTTCGACACCCGGCTCAGCGAAACCTGTGGTCGCTGCCACTCCGGTGCCCGCGTCGCCTTGCAGCGGCGCCCGGCCAAGGAGTGGGAGCACCTGGTCAACTTCCACCTTGGCCAGTGGCCGTCCCTCGAATACCAGGCCCAGGCGCGTGACCGCGACTGGCTGCCGATTGCCCTGCAGCAAGTGGTGCCCGACCTGGCCAAGCGCTACCCACTGGAAAGCGCGGCGTGGGCCGAATGGCAGAAGGCCAGGCCCACGGCCGATGCGCTGCCGGGCCAGTGGGCATTCAGCGGCCACATGCTGGCCAAGGGCGATGTGCGCGGGGTGATGAGCGTCACGCCTGACCAGGGCGATACTTTCAAGGTCGAGGTCAAGGGCGCTTATGCCGACGGTACGCCGTTCAATGGCAGCGGCTCGGCGATCCTCTACAACGGCTATGAATGGCGTGGCAACGTCAAGGTCGGCGACGTCAACCTGCGCCAGGTGTTCGCCGCGCTGGATGGCGAAATGAAGGGCCGCATGTTCGAGGCCGAGCACGATGAGCGTGGCCTGGACTTCACCGCGGTGAAGGAGGGCAAGGCGCGCCTGCTGGCGCTACAGCCGGCATTCATCAAGGTCGGTGGTGAAAGCGAGATCACCCTGGTTGGCAGTGGCCTGGCCGGCAAGCCGGACCTGGGTGCTGGCGTGGAAGTGACCGAAGTGCTGGAGCAGACCCCGACCCTGGTAAGGGTGAAGGCGCGCGCCGCGGCCGATGCCAAGCCTGGCCAGCGCGAAGTCGCCGTAGGTGCGCTCAAGGGCGTCAACCTGGCGGTCTACGACAAGGTCGAGGAAGTGAAGGTGGTGCCGGCATTCTCCATCGCTCGCATCGGCGAAAACGGCGCCTCGGTGCCCAAGGTGCAGGGCCGTTTCGAGGCCGAAGCCTGGGGCAAGGACGCCAATGGCCAACCGCTGCGCATCGGCTACCTGCCGGCCAGCTGGAAGGTCGAGCCGTTCAACGAGCGTGCGGTCGAGGATGAAGACGTCAAGTTCGCCGGGAAGATGCAGGCTGATGGCGTGTTCGTGCCAGGCGGTGCCGGCCCCAACCCGGAGCGCAAGATGATGACCAACAACGCCGGCAACCTGAAGGTCATCGCCACCCTGGCCGACGGTGGCCAGACCGGCGAAGGGCACATGATCGTCACCGTACAGCGCTGGAACAACCCGCCGCTGCCGTAACGGCAGGGGGCTTACGGTTTTCCAACGGATCGATTATCGGGAGGTCGCCATGGGCGCACTACTGAACCTGGTCGAACGCAACCTGCATGAAGTGCAGGTCGATGCCGACCGCATGCTGTTCCATATCCCCAGCAGTTCGCTGTTCACCGCCGACGCGGTGACCGGCGGCATCATCGACACCCTGCGCCAGCAAGGCTGCTCGGCCGAGGAGCTTATGCAGCGCCTTGGCCAGCAGTTTGCCGGCGACGATATCCAGGACACCCTGCGCGAGCTGATCGCGCTGGAGCTGGTCAGCGACGGCTCGCCGCTGACCCCGGAAATCGCCATCAAACAGGTCGAGCGCACTGCGCTGAACACCGTGGTGCTCAACGTCAACACCGGCTGTAACCTCAGCTGCACCTACTGCTACAAGGAAGACCTGGACAAGCCGTCCGTGGGCAAGAAGATGAGCACCGCCACCGCTGAAGCCTCGGTGGAGATGCTGCTCAAGGAGTCGCCCGACGAGCAGCGCTACAGTGTGGTGTTCTTCGGTGGCGAGCCGCTGTCCAACCGGCCGCTGATCGAGCACATGGTCGCCTACTGCGAGCGGCGCTTCGCCGAGGCGGGCAAGCAGGTGGAGTTCATCATGACCACCAATGCCACGCTGCTCACCGAAGAGATCATCGACTGGCTCAACGCCCACCGCTTCGGCCTGTCGATCAGCATCGACGGCCCCAAGACCGTGCACGACCGCAACCGCATCACCGTGGGCGGGCAGGGCACCTATGACGTGGTGCGGCGCAAGGCGGACCTGCTGCTGTCGCGCTACACCAGCCGCCCGGTGGGCGCGCGGGTCACGCTGACCCGTGGCATCACCGACGTCGAGACCATCTGGAACCACCTGTTCAACGAACTGGGCTTCGCTGAAGTCGGCTTTGCCCCGGTTACTTCTGGCGACATGGCCAACTTCAACCTCACCGGCGAAGAACTGGTGCAGGTGTTCGCCAACATGAAGGCGCTGGGCCGGCGCTACCTGGAGGCAGCGCTGGAGCACCGCAATATCGGTTTCTCCAACCTGCACCAGCTGATCACCGACATCCACGAAGGCCACAAGAAGGCCCTGCCGTGCGGTGCCGGCTTGAAGATGCTGGCGGTGGACCACGAAGGCGAGCTGAACCTGTGCCACCGCTTCACCGGCTCCAGCCTGCCGACCTTCGGCAACGTGCACCAGGGCGTGCAGCAGGTACAGCTCAACGACTTCCTGTCGCAGCGCCTGGACCGCAGCAATACCGGCTGCGACAGCTGCCGCATCCGCAACCTGTGCTCCGGCGGCTGTTACCACGAAAGCTATGCCCGCTATGGCGACCCGCAGCACCCGACCTACCACTATTGCGAACTGATGCGCGACTGGGTCGACTTCGGTATTGAAGTCTACAGCCGCATCATGGCCGCCAACCCGGCCTTCATCGATCGCTACATCACCCCGCGGAAGGCGCACTGACATGAAGCATTTGAAGCCCCTGAACAACAAGGCGCGCATCCTTGAGCAGGCCGCCGCCGAAGATCGCGTCGAAGAAGTCATGGCCATGAGTGCGGTGGCTGGCTGCACCGCCACCACCGACCCGGGCTGGGAAGTGGATGCTTTTGGCGGCGTAAGTTCGCTGTGCCAGCCGATGGAGGCCGACCTGTATGGCTGCTCCGACCCTTGCTGGTGGCCGGCCCAGGTGCCGGACATGATGAGCACCTATCAGGACTGGAACGCCCAGGCGAGCAACTCTGCCGAAGACTGGCGCAACCTCGGCACCGTGTTCCCGAAAGACAAGTGACCGGCCCAACAAGAATGACAAGGGGAAACCGCATGAAAGCTGGACGCTGCGCGCCACTCGCGCTCACCATCGCCGCCACGGCCTGCGCCGGGCTGGTACAGGCCGCCACCACCGGGCCGGCGCTGAAGGCTGGCCACGAATACATGATCGTGACCAACTACCCGAACAACCTGCACGTGGTCGATGTGGCCAGTGACACGGTGTACAAGAGCTGCGTCATGCCCGACAAGTTCGGCCCCGGCACCGCGATGATGGCGCCGGACAACCGCACCGCCTACGTGCTCAACAACCACTACGGCGACATCTACGGCATCGACCTGGACACCTGCAAGAACACCTTCCACGCCAACCTGTCCAGCGTGCCGGGTGAGGTGGGCCGGTCGATGTACTCGTTCGCCATCAGCCCGGACGGCAAGGAGGTGTACGCTACGGTCAACCCGACCCAGCGCCTGAACGACCACTACGTGGTCAAGCCACCGCGGCTGGAAGTGTTCAGCACCGCCGATGGCCTTGAGGCCAAGCCGGTACGCAGCTTCCCGATGCCGCGCCAGGTGTACCTGATGCGTGCGGCGGACGATGGCAGCCTGTACGTCGCCGGGCCGGACATCTACAAGATGGACGTGAACACCGGCAAGTACACGGTGGCCTTGCCGCTGCGCAACTGGAACCGCAAAGGCTACAGCGCCCCGGACGTACTGTACTTCTGGCCGCACCAAAGCCCGCGCCACGAGTTCTCGATGCTGTACACCATTGCCAGGTTCAAGGATGACAAGCAGGACCTGGCCACCGCCGAGCTGCTGTATGGCTACCTGAGCGTCGACCTGAAGACCGGCAAGACCCACACCCAGGAGTTCGCCGACCTGACCGAGCTGTACTTCACCGGGCTGCGTTCGCCGAAAGACCCGAACCAGATCTACGGCGTGCTCAACCGCCTGGCCAAGTACGACCTCAAGCAGCGCAAGCTGATCAAGGCGGCGAATCTGGACCACACTTACTACTGCGTGGCCTTCGACAAGAAGGGCGACAAGTTGTACCTGGGCGGCACCTTCAACGACCTGGCGGTGTTCAACCCGGATACGCTGGAGAAAGTGAAGAACATCAAGTTGCCGGGTGGCGACATGTCCACTACTACGCCGCAGGTGTTCATCCGTTAAACCGGTGTTGCTTTCTTCGCGGGTAAACCCGCTCCCACAAGGACCTCCACAGGGGCTGAATGTGGTGCGGTCCCTGTGGGAGCGGGTTTACCCGCGAAGAGGCCCGCTCAATCAACACAAGAACAACAAGAGACCGCCCATGCCCCAGCCAAGCTACTCCCAGGGCAACCAGGACAAATCCCTGCTTACCCAGTGCATCGGCGACGCCTTCGACACCACCGTCGCCCGCTTCCCCGACCGCGAAGCCCTGGTAGTCCGTCACCAGGCCCTGCGCTACACCTGGCAGCAACTGGCCGAAGCCGTCGACCAGCACGCCCGTGCGCTGATGGCGCTGGGCGTGCAGCCCGGTGACCGCCTCGGCATCTGGGCCCCCAACTGCGCCGAGTGGTGCATCACCCAGTTCGCCAGCGCCAAGGTCGGCGCGATCCTGGTCAACATCAACCCGGCCTACCGCTCCAGCGAACTGGACTACGCCCTCGGCCAGTCCGGTTGCCGCTGGGTGATCTGCGCCGACGCGTTCAAGACCTCCGACTACCACGCCATGCTGCTTGGCCTGGTCCCGGGCCTGGCCAGCGGCCAGCCGGGCGCCCTGATCTGCGAACGTTTCCCCGAACTGCGCGGCGTGGTCAGCCTGGCCGCCGCACCACCGCCGGGCTTCCTCGCCTGGCATGGCCTGCAGGCCCGTGCCGCAGCCGTCAGCCGCGAAGCCCTGGCCGAGCGCCAGGCTCAGTTGCGCTGCGACGACCCGATCAACATCCAGTACACCTCGGGCACCACCGGTTTCCCCAAGGGCGCCACGCTCAGCCACAGCAATATCCTCAACAACGGCTACATGGTCGGCGAGAGCCTGGGCCTGACCGAGCATGACCGGCTGGTGGTGCCGGTGCCGCTTTACCACTGCTTTGGCATGGTCATGGCCAACCTCGGCTGCATGACCCACGGCAGTACCCTGATCTACCCCAACGACTCCTTCGACGCGCTGGCCACCCTGCGTGCGGTGGCGGAAGAAAGGGCCACTGCGTTGTATGGTGTGCCGACCATGTTCATCGCCGAACTGGACCACCCGCAGCGTGGCGAGTTCGACCTGTCGAGCCTGCGCACCGGGATCATGGCCGGCGCCACCTGCCCGATCGAAGTGATGCGCCGGGTTATCGGCGAGATGCACATGGCCGAGGTGCAGATTGCCTACGGCATGACCGAGACCAGCCCGGTGTCGCTGCAGACCGGCGCCAGCGACGACCTGGAGCGCCGCGTGACCAGCGTCGGGCGTACCCAGCCGCGGCTGGAGAACAAGGTGATCGATGCCGACGGCAACAGCGTGCCGCGTGGCGAGATCGGCGAGCTGTGCACGCGGGGTTACAGCGTGATGCTGGGCTACTGGAACAACCCCAAGGCCACGGCCGAAAGCATCGATGAACAAGGCTGGATGCACACCGGCGACCTGGCGGTGATGGACGAGCAGGGCTATGTGCGTATTGTCGGGCGCAGCAAGGACATGATCATTCGTGGCGGTGAGAACATCTACCCGCGCGAGCTGGAGGAGTTCTTCTTCACCCACCCGGCGGTGGCCGATGTGCAGGTGATTGGCGTGCCGTGCAGCAAGTACGGTGAAGAGATCGTGGCCTGGGTGCGGCTGCACCCGGGGCATACGGCCAGCGAAGAGGAACTGCGCGAGTGGGCGAAGGCGCGGATTGCGCACTTCAAGGTGCCCCGGTACTTCCGCTTTGTCGATGAGTTCCCGATGACGGTGACCGGCAAGGTGCAGAAGTTCCGCATGCGTGAGATCAGTGTCGAGGAGCTGTCTGCCGGGTGATGTGCTGCCTGTGTCGGCCTCTTCGCGGGTAAACCCGCAGGTTCTCCACTGCCCTTGGGGCCTGTGCAGTACCTGTGGGAGCGGGTTTACCCGCGAAGAGGCCAGCACAGGCAGTAGATGATCTCAGCCTTGTAAAAACTGCGGGCTGTTGAAGTTGCTCAACCTGCGATCATCGTCGGCACATTCCAGGCCCTGCACCGACTCACGCAGCAAGGCCTTCTGCAAGCTTCGCTCACCCGCCGCCCAGGCCTGCTCCAGCACTGGCAACACCCGGTGTGGCAGCACGCTGAACATTGGCTGCCAGTACCCACCCTGGCGCACCATGGCCGCACTGTCACTGGCCACCGCCAAGCGCAGCAGGTCCTCGATCAACCCCCGGTCCACCAACGGCGCATCGCAAGCCAGCAGCACCACCCATTCATGCTGCGCCACCTTGAGCCCGGCAATCACCCCCGCCAACGGCCCGGGGTAGTCCGCCTCGGCATCGCCCACCAACTGGTCGGCATACGCCCGGTAGGCCTCCTGGTTGCGGTTGCAGGAAACCACCAGATCATCGCTGAGCGGCCGTACCACCCGTTGCACATGCGCCACCAGCGGTTCGCCCTGCCAGTCGATCAGGCCCTTGTCACGGCCGCCCATGCGCTGGCCGCGGCCACCGGCGAGAATGAGGATGGAGCAGGGGGGCAGGGCATCGGGCATGAAAAAGGGTTCCGGGCAGTCATTGCCGGGAACCCTCCCATTTCACGCGGGGCTTGTCCAGTCAGCTGTCGCTGGTCACGGCCTGCGTGTCGGCATTACCTGCTTGGCGTCGCCCGGCAAGGCGCATCACTACCACGAAGAACACCGGCACGAACACCACCGCCAGGGTGGCGCTGAGCATGCCGCCGATCACCCCGGTGCCGATTGCCTGCTGGCTGGCCGAGCTGGCGCCGCTGGCGATGGCCAGTGGCACCACGCCGAGGATGAACGCCAGCGAGGTCATCACGATCGGCCGCAGGCGCAGGCGCGCGGCCTGCACGGCAGCATCCACGGCATCCACACCCTGATCGACCAGGTGCTTGGCGAACTCGATGATCAGGATGGCGTTCTTCGCCGACAGACCGATCAGGGTGATCAGGCCGACCTTGAAAAACACGTCGTTGGGCATGCCGCGCAGGGTTACCGCCAGCACCGCACCGAGCACGCCCAGCGGCACCACCAGCAGTACTGCTGTTGGGATCGACCAGCTTTCGTACAGCGCCGCCAGGCACAGGAACACGACCAGCAACGACAGCGCCATCAGCATCGGCGCCTGGCTGCCGGACAGCCGCTCCTGCAGCGACAGACCGGTCCATTCCAGGCCGGCGCCGGCCGGCAGTTGCGCCACCAGGCGCTCGACCTCGGCCATGGCTTCGCCCGAGCTGTAGCCGGCTGCCGGCTCGCCGGAAATCGACACCGCCGGGTAGCCGTTGTAGCGGGTCAGCTGCACCGGGCCGCTGACCCATTTGGCCTGGACGAATGCGCCCAGTGGTACCATCTTGCCGCTGTCGTTGCGCACATGGATCTTCAGCAGGTCTTCGACCTGGCTGCGCTGGTCGCCTTCGGCCTGCACCACCACCCGCTGCATGCGGCCCTGGTTGGGGAAGTCGTTGACGTAGCTGGAACCCACGGCCACGTCCAGCACCGTGCCGATATCGGCAAACGACACGCCCAGGGCATTGGCCTGGCGGCGGTCGATTTCCAACTGCACCTGCGGGCTTTCCGCCAGCGAGGCTTCGCGCACGTTGCTCAACACCTTGCTCTTGGTGGCATTGGCCAGCAGCGCGTCACGGGCGGCCATCAGTGCGGCGTGGCCCATGCCGCCGCGGTCCTGCAGGCGGAACTCGAAGCCGGTCGACTCGCCAAGGCCATCGATCGGCGGCGGCAGCACGGCGTAGGCCACGGCGTCCTTGAGCTGGGTGAAGGCCATGGTCGCGCGGTCGGCGATCGACTGGGCGCTGTCGTCGGCGCCGCGTTCCGACCAGTCCTTGAGCGTGGTGAAGGCCAGCGCCGCGTTCTGCCCGCTGCCGGAGAAGCTGAACCCCAGGATCAAGGTGGTGTTGCCCACGCCCGGCTCCTCGGCGTTGTGCGCCTCGATCTGTGCCGCCACCTGTTCGGTGCGCATGCGGCTGGCGCCTGGCGGCAGCTGGATGTCGGTGATGGTGTAGCCCTGGTCTTCGGTGGGCAGGAACGCTGTGGGCAGCTGGCTGAAGCCATAGCCCAGCACCGCCAGCAGCAGCGCGTATACCAGCAGGTAGCGGCCGCTGCGCTTGAGCGCCTGCATCACCCAGCGCTGGTAGCCGTTGCTCATGCCTTCGAAGCGGCGATTGAACCAGCCGAAGAAGCCTTTGCGTTCATGGTGCTCGCCCTTGGCCACCGGTTTGAGCAGGGTGGCGCATAGCGCCGGGGTCAGGCTGAGGGCCAGGAACGCGGAGAACAGGATCGACACTGCCATCGACAGCGAGAACTGCTGGTAGATCACCCCCACCGAGCCTTGCATGAAGGCCATGGGCAGGAACACTGCCACCAGGACCAGGGTAATGCCGACGATTGCCCCGCTGATCTGGCCCATGGCCTTGCGCGTGGCCTCCTTGGGCGGCAGGCCTTCCTCGGCCATGATCCGCTCGACGTTTTCCACCACCACGATGGCATCGTCGACCAGGATGCCGATGGCCAGCACCATGCCGAACAGGGTCAGCACGTTGACCGAGAAGCCCATGGCCAGCATCACGGCGAAGGTACCCATCAGCGCCACCGGTACCACCAGCGTCGGGATCAGGGTGTAGCGCAGGTTCTGCAGGAACAGGAACATCACCGCGAACACCAGCAGCATGGCTTCGAACAGGGTGTTGATGACCTGTTCGATCGACACCTTGACGAATGGCGAGGTGTCGTAGGGGATGTCGTACTTGACGCCTTCCGGGAAGTAGCGCGCCAGGTCCTGCATCTTCGCCCGCACCAGGGTGGCGGTTTCCATGGCGTTGGCGCCCGGCGACAGTTGCACGCTGAAGGCGGTGGCCGGCTTGCCGTTCAGGCGCGTGCCGTACTGGTATTCCTGGGCACCGATCTCGACCTGGGCGACATCGCCGATGGTCACCGTGGAACCGTCCGGGTTGGCGCGCAGGACAATCCCGGCGAACTCCTCGGGGGTGCTCAGCTGGCCCTTGACCACCACGTTGGCGGTGATTTCCTGGGTGCTGCGGCTGGGCAGGTCACCAATGCTGCCGGGGGCCACCTGGGCGTTCTGCGCGGCGATGGCCTCCGCCACATCGTTGGGCGTGAGGTTGAAGCCGATCAGCTTGCGCGGGTCGATCCAGATGCGCATGGCACGCTCCGAACCGTACAGCTGGGCCTTGCCGACGCCCTTGAGGCGGCGGATTTCATCCATCACGTTGCGCGCGAGGAGATCCGACAGGGCGGTTTCGTCGAGCTTGCCGTCTTCGGCGGTGAGGGTGGCGAGCAGCAGGAAACCGGTGGAGACCTTTTCCACCTGCAGGCCCTGCTGGGTCACCGGGCGTGGCAGGCGCGACTCGACCACCTTCAGGCGGTTCTGCACGTCGACCTGGGCCAGGTCCGGGTTGGTGCCCGGGGCGAAGGTGGCGGTGATGGTGGCGCTGCCCAGGCTGCTCTGCGACTCGAAGTACAGCAGGTTGTCGGCGCCGTTGAGCTCCTGTTCGATCAGGCTGACCACGCTCTCGTCCATGGTCGCCGCCGAAGCGCCCGGGTACACGGCGTAGATTTCCACCTGCGGCGGTGCCACGTTGGGGTACTGGGCCACCGGCAGCTGCGGGATGGCCAGGGCACCGGCCAGCAGGATGAACAGGGCGACCACCCAGGCGAATACCGGGCGGTCGATGAAGAATTGCGGCATGAGTCAGGCCCTCACTGGCCAGTGTGCTGTGCGATGGGCGGTGCCCCTGATGCATTGTCGACCTGCACCTGGTCACCGGCCTTGACGTGTTGCAGGCCCTCGACCACTACCCGCTCCCCGGGGGCCAGGCCTTCGCTGACGATCCAGCGGTCGCCCTGGGCGCTGCCCAGCACTACCTGGCGGTCGCTGACCCGGGCCTGCGGGTCGACCACCAGCACCTTGGGCACGCCGGCGCTGTCGCGCAGGATGGCGCGCTGCGGCACGCTCAGGCCCTTGGGCTGCACGGCCTGCTCCAGGCGCACGCGCACGTAGCTGCCGGGCAGCAGGTCGAGGTCCGGGTTGGGGAATTCGCTGCGCAGGGTGATCTGGTTGGTACTGGGGTCGACGCTGATGTCGGAGAACAACAGTTTGCCCGGCAGCGGGTAGGTGCTGCCGTCATCCTGGATCAGCGTGGCCCGGGCCTGGCCGTCGCCGACCTGCTGCAGCTCGCCAGCCCGCAAGGCGCGGCGCAAGGCGTTGAGTTCGCGGGTCGACTGGGTGACATCGGCGTGGATCGGGTCCAGCTGCTGGATGGTCGCCAGTGGCGTGGTCTCGTTCTGCCCGACCAGCGCACCTTCGGTGACCTGGGCGCGGCCGATACGGCCGGAAATCGGCGCGGTCACGGTGGCGTAGCCGAGGTTGAGGCGGGCGCGCTCCAGGGCCGCCTTGGCCTCGGCCACTTCGGCATCGGCCTGCAGGTAGCTGGCCTTGGCGTTGTCGTATTCCTGGCGGCTGACGGCCTTGTCCTCGACCAGCTCGCGGTAGCGCTGCTCCTGCAAGCGTGCCTGGTACAGGGTAGCCTCGGCCTTGGCCAGGGTGGCGCGGGCGCTGTCATGGTCGGCCTTGAACGGCGCCGGGTCGATCAGGAACAGCACATCGCCCTGCTTGACGTCGCTGCCTTCGCGGTACGCCCGCTTGAGCACCACGCCCGCGACCCGCGCGCGCACTTCGGCGGTGCGCGGCGCGAGGATGCGGCCGCTGAGCTCACTGCTGATGGCCAGTGGCTGCAGTTGCAGGGTTTCCACCCGCACTTGCGGGGTGGGGGCTTGTTCGTCCTGTTCGGCGCTATCGTCGCAGCCGGCCAGGGACAGGCTCAGAAATGCCAGAAGCGCCAATGGGCGCAGGCGTGGGGGGAGGGTAGTAGACATACGGATCTTCCGATGATGACCGCCTGTATGCTACGGCAGGCGTTCCTTGGGTGGCTGTTAATACCTGTAGGGCGAGTGTGAAAAAGTGTGAAGAACAATCCTCTCGACCTGTAGGGTTCTATATCCTGAGTATTCCTGTGCCGGCCTCTTCGCGGGTAAACCCGCTCCCACAGGGACCGCACAGCATCTGGAACCTGTGCGGTCCCTGTGGGAGCGGGTTTACCCGCGAAGAGGCCGGCAAAGGTCTACCTCAACCCAGATTCCAAGCGCCTATGCCGAATATTTTCCTGGTCGAAGACGACAGCGCCCTGTCCGAGCTGATCGCCAGCTACCTGCAACGCAACGACTTCCATGTCCAGGTGATTGCCCGTGGCGATCATGTGCTGGACGAGTACCGCCGGCAAAAACCCGACCTGGTCATCCTTGACCTGATGCTACCGGGCATCGATGGCCTGCAGCTGTGCCGCCTGCTGCGCCAGGAATCGCAAAGCCTGCCGATCCTGATGCTGACCGCCCGCGACGACAGCCACGACCAGGTCCTGGGCCTGGAAATGGGCGCTGACGACTATGTGACCAAACCCTGCGAGCCGCGTGTGCTGCTGGCCCGCGTGCGTACCCTGCTGCGCCGCAGCAGCGTCAACGAGCCGCGCCTGGACAACGACCTGATCCTGATCGGTGGCCTGCGTATCGACCTGGCTGAACGGACCGTGAGCTGGCGCGGCGAAGAGGTGGAGCTGTCCAGTGGCGAGTACAACCTGCTGGTGGTACTGGCGCGCAACGCCGGCGAAGTGCTGAACCGCGACCGCATCCTGCAGCAGCTGCGTGGTATCGAGTTCAACGGCACCGACCGTTCGGTGGATGTCGCCATCTCCAAGCTGCGGCGCAAGTTCGACGATAACGCCGGCGAAGCGCGCAAGATCAAGACCGTGTGGGGCAAGGGCTACCTGTTCAGCCGCGTCGAGTGGGAGTGCTGACCGCCCATGCTGAAGATCCTGGTGCGGCTGTACCTGGTGATCATCGTCGCCTATGCCGGTGCGCTGCTGTTCATCCCTGACTCCATTGTCGGCCTGTTCCAGGACCGCTTCATGGCCTACAACCTGGACCAGGCCAAGGGTGTGCAGTCGCTGATCGTGCGCCAGTTCCGCCAGGCCCCGCGCGAGCAGTGGTCGGCGGTGGAGCAGGAGCTGGCCGGTGATTTCGCACCGCTGGAACTGCAGCTGCTGCGCATGGACCAGGCCGACTTGAGCGAGGACGAGCAGGCGCGCCTGGAGCACGGCCTGTACGCCGTGCGCATCGCCGAATGGGGCTACTACGAGACGGTGCTGGCGCCGCTGGACAAGGAATGGCTGGTGCGCCTGCACTCACCGCCAGACCCGCTGGACATCAACGTGCTGTCGTGGGGCGTGACCGTACTGATCGGTGCGGCCATGCTCGGCTGCCTGCTGCTGTGGGTATGGCCGCACTGGCGCGACCTGGAGCGCCTGAAGGAAACCGCCCGGCGCCTTGGCCAGGGGCAGATGGCCGAGCGTACGCACATCTCGCCGCACTCCAACATCGGTGAGCTGGCCGGGGTGTTCGACACCATGGCCAGTGACCTGGAGCGCCACGTCAACCAGCAGCGCGAGCTGCTCAATGCAGTGTCGCACGAGCTGCGCACGCCGCTGACCCGGCTGGACTTCGGCCTGGTGCTGCTGTTCGACGAAGTGCCAGCGGCCAGCCGTAAACGCCTGCTGGAGCTGGTGGGGCATGTGCGTGAGCTGGATGAGCTGGTGCTGGAGCTGTTGTCCTACAGCCGGCTGCATAACGCCGACCAGGCCCGCGAGCGGGTCGAGGTGTCGTTGCTGGAGCTGGTCGACAGCGTGCTGGGGGGCTTTGCCGAGGAACTCGATGCACGGGCCATCCAGTGGGAGGTGCGGGCCGAGGGTGATTTGCCGCGTTTTGTGCTGGACCCACGGCTGACGGCACGGGCGGTGCAGAACCTGGTGCGCAATGCCATGCGTTACTGCGACGAGAGCCTGTTGCTGCGCTTGCGCCTGGAAGCGGATGGTGCCTGCCTGCTGACGGTGGAGGATGACGGGATTGGTATTCCGCTGGCGGAGCGTGAGCGGATTTTCCAGCCGTTCTACCGCCTGGACCGTAGCCGTGACCGCAATACCGGCGGGTTTGGCCTGGGTTTGGCGATCAGCCGGCGGGCGATCGAGGGCCAGGGTGGCACCTTGACCGTGGCGCAGTCGGCGCTGGGTGGGGCGCAGTTCCGGATTCGCTTGCCTGCTGGGTGATGGGGGGCTGTGCCGGCCCTTTCGCGGGTGAACCCGCTCCCACAGGGACCGCACCGATCTCGATCAATGTGGAGAATCTGTGGGAGCGGGTTTACCCGCGAAAGGACCGGGCCTGCTAACCCTGCTCTGCCAGCTGTTTAGTCCACAGCACAAAGCGGTCCTTGCCGCTGTGCTTGGCCGCGTACAACGCCTGGTCGGCGCGCACCAGCGCCGTGGTCAGGCTGTCGCCCTGGTCCACCCGGGTCAGGCCGATGCTGACCGTCACCGGGTGCTCGCCAACGTCCTCGCGCACCCGTTGGCACAGCGCTGCCACCCGTTGCTCGGCGCCTTGCTGGTCCAGCCCGTGGAAAAAGATCGCGAATTCCTCGCCGCCCAGTCGGGCGAACTCGTAACCGGCCATGCTCGCCTTGATATGCAGGGCCACGCGCTTGAGCACTTCATCGCCCACGTCATGGCCGAAACTATCATTCACCCGTTTGAAATTGTCGATGTCGATCATCGCCAGGTACTGCTCGGCCGTGGCCAGGCGCAGCTGATGGTCGGCTTTGGTCATGAACGAGCGGCGGTTGGGGATTTCGGTCAGGGCGTCGATATAGGCCTGGTCCAGCAGCACCTTGGACAGGTAGAAGTTGTGCAGCTTGGCCTTGCGCATCTGCAGGTAGCTGTGGATGACCAGGGCGCTGAGGAACACCGCGTAGCTGATCAGCATGGCGCCTTCGAGTTCGTCCGGGCCGATACGGGTGTGGTAGAACGGGTTGAGCAGCACCCAGGTGATGGCCATGGCGCAGAAGAACGACCAGCGCCGCACCGGTAGCACCGACACGGCATACAGCACGGTGGAGACCCCGAGCACCAGCCACACCGGACGCAGGGCCACCGGGATGCCTTCGATCACCAGGCGCATGCCCAGGGTGATAGCGGCGACGAACAGCAGGTTGAGCACATCGAAGTGATGGCTGCGACGGGTGAACCGCAGCACCACGGTGAGGCCGCTGAGCAGGGTGATGAACAGGTAGGACAGCCAGGTGAAACCCTGACCGCCGAGGAAGCTGACGATCAGGTCGAAGACCAGCCAGATCAGGATGCTGACGCAGAACACCAGCAGGCAGAAAGGGCGCATGGCCTCGAATTCGTGTTGGCGGAACTCGGCGCGCAGGGCGGCGGGGGCGACCTGTTTGCGCACGTGGGCTTCGATGGTCTTGAACATCGGTGGGCTCCTGGGTGTACTGCTTGACCAGGCCCGGCCCCTTCGCGGGTACTCCACAGTGCTTGAACTCTGTGCGGTCTTTGTGGGAGCGGGTTTACCCGCGAAGGGGCCGGGCCTGGAGACTCAATTGCTGGGCAGAACACCCCGGGCCCAGGGCCGGTAACGCAGGTCGAATACCGCCTCGGCATGGCACCCGCCGCCCAGCTTGGGCTCGGCAGGCTCCGCCCGAAATACCTGCCCTGGCGCGCTCACCTGGCGGAACGCCTCGCGCACCACGCCCACCCGGCACGGCAAGGCCTGCTCATAGCCCTGGCGTACCAACGCGGGCAAGCGCCCGGTCCCGGCGCCGTCCTGCCACCACACAGTCAAGCCCAACCCGGCCAGTTGATCCAGCCAGGCGGCATTGACCCGCGGCGACAGTTTGCCGGCGCTGAAGGCGCTGATGTGCAAAGGCTTGTCCAGCTGCCGGTTGAAGGCCTGCAACTGGCTGTGCAGGGCATCACGGCGTTCGGCCTCGCGAAAATGATGGTCGTCCAGCTCCATCGGCAGGTACCAGCCGTCCACCGACAACTGCCACGCCTGGCGCAGTTGCTGGTACTGGCTGAGCGAGCGCCCCAGCTGCGCTTTCCAGTAACTGTTCAGGCCTTCACCATCGAGCTCGTCGAGACGCTGGTAGTAGGCCGGGTCCATGTACAGCCCCAGCACCAGTTGCAGACCTTGGGCACGCGCGCTGCGCAGGCTGTTGGCCAGCCAGCCCTGGGCGCCACCGAAATCGCTGTCGCCATAGGCGCTCCATTGCACGATCAGGGTCTTGCCGCCCCGGACCACGGTGGCATGCCACAATTGCTGCCACTGGGCGGGGGTGACATTGGCGTCGCGGTTGAGGGGTTGGTAGAACAGGCGCTGGTCGGCGCTGGCTGGCAGGCACACGGCAAGCAGGCAGAGGGCCAGAAACGTACGCATCAGAAGGTCATCTCCGCACCGACCAGCACGCCGTTGGCGCGCTCGTATAGATTGCCGCCCAGGGCTTGCTGGTACTCGGCACGCACTTTCAGCGAACCGCGGTAGGCGTTGTAGCGGTCGTCATCGAACCACCATTGCCAGCGCACGCCAACCCCGGCCCGGGCGTCCTGGCGCCAGTCGTTGCTCGGGTCCTGGCTGGAAAACTCGACAAAGCCATAGGGCATGATGGTTTGCGGCGAGCTGCCCGGCAGCTTCCAGGCGTGGCCCTGTTGGTAGCGCGACAGCCAGGCGTGGTCGCCGGCCCGGGTCCACCAGGCGGCGTCGAGGTAGAGGAAACGCTCGTTCCAGTCGTCTTCATCGACCCGCCAGTCGTTGCGCCAGTCGCCCTGGTCGAGGAACGAGGCGGTGGCGCGCAACAGCAGGTCGTTGCTCGATTCGGCGTGGTGACGCAAGTCACCCCAGTTGCCGCCGACCTTGGCCGGACTCAGCAGTTGGCCCAGGCTCAGGCCGCGATAGTGCTCCTCGTCGATCTGTCGCTGGTGGTACAGCTCGGCATACAGGTTGAGGTTGGCCTGGCCGAGGGGCTTGTAGCGCAGGCCGACGCCGGTGCCCATGCTTTGCGCGTAGTCGGTGCGGCTTTGCCCTCCGAACAGCACACGGCCATACACCGACAGGGTGCTGCCGTTGCGGCTGGGCTCTTCGCCCAGGGCGTGGTCCCACATGGCCAATTGCACGTTCTGCGATTGCGCGCGGCGCGAAGTGCCGCTGCGCTGGCCATTGTCGAGGAACCTGTCATTGGTCGAGGTGCCGGCCGGCGACCAGGTGCTGGCCAGGGTGATGCTGTCGCGCCGCGACAGGCTTTCGTGGGCGCGGCGCTGGCGGTATTTGCGGGCTTCCAGGCTGCCGTACTCATCGTCGCCGTCGACCAGATCCTGCTCCACATCGAGGATGCGGCGCAGTTCGCGGCGTGCCGAAGCGCTGTCTTCGGCTTCGTCGTAGCGCAAGGCCAGCGTCTCGCCAAGGCGGTAGTCCTCGGGGAAGTCGTGGGTGGCGCGTTCCAGGTAGGGGATCGCCTGGCGGCGCTGGGCCTTGTCCGTCGAGCCGGCCAGGCGCATGCCGTAGTCGGCGCGGTAGCGCGGCTGGTCGGGAGCCAGGCGCACGGCTTCGGCCAGCCAGGCGCTGCTCTGGGCACTGTCACCGGCCAGTTGCGCGGTACTGGCGGCGGCGTAGTAGTGGTCGGCCCGCGGGTTGTGCGCCAGGGCCTGGCGCTGGAAGCCCAGCGCAGCCTGGTAATCACCCTGGCGCTGGGCGATGGCGGCACCCAGGGCCCAGTCGTCGGCGCTGTTGTGTGCGGCGGCGTCCCAATAGCGCCGGGCCGCTTGCGGGTCGCCAGCGTTCAGCGCGCCACGGGCGGCGGTGAGACGGGCGTTGTCGGTCCAGGCGCTGTCCGGCTGGGTACGCCAGATGGGCTGGGCCGCTTCGGAATCGCCAGCCGCTTCCAGGGCATAGGCGAGGGGCAAGCGACTGCCGCTGTCGCCCAGCCGTGCGGCGGCCTGGTAATAGACCACCGCTTCGCCGGGCTGCTCAGGCATGGCGCAGCGGCCCAGGGCGCGGTACTGGCCAGGTTCGCTGGGGGTGGCCGGTACGGCCTGGCGCACGGTATCGCACAGGCCAGCCTCGGCCAGGCGGCCGAGCAGCTGGGCACGGGTATTGGCGTCGACCCGAGGGATCAGGCTGAGCATGCGGCGGCTGTCCAGCGGCCCGTCGCTACGCGCATACAGGTTGCCCAGGCGCTGCAGCAGCGACGGGGCAAGGCGGCCCTGGTGGCGGTCGTAGGCCTGCTCCAGCAGTTGCCTGGCGTGTTCACCGTGGCCCTGTTGCGTCAGCAGGAAGGTGGCTTGCTCCAGTGCCGCCAGGTCGCCGCTCTGCCGATAGCGTTTCTCCCATTCGGCGGCGGTGCGTGGTTGCGGGGGCTGTGGCGGGTCGCCGTACAGGCGTTGCTTGAGCACGGCGTAGGCGCTTGGGTCGGTGCTGGCGGTGCAGCCCTTGAACTGTTCGCGCGCCAGTTCCGGGGCGCGGCGCGACAGCCAGTCGACGGTTTCCAGGCAGGGGCGTTGCAGTTCGTTGCTCAGGCGCTGGACCAGCGGCGCGTCGTTGCCTTCGCGGGCCAGCTCCCACAGTTGCTGGCGCTGCTCGGGCTGGTTCAGCTGCGTGGCGGGCAGTGCTTGCAGCCAACGCTGAGCCTGCTGGTTCTGGCCGACGGCGATGGCGCGGTTGGCCATGGCCAGGCGGGCCTGGTTGGCTGCTGCCGGGGAAGGGGCGCTGGGCAGCAGCGCGTTCAGCCCTTTTTCATCCACCTGCTGGATATAGGCATTGGCCAGGCGCTGCCAGTCCTGCGCGGGCAACTGGCCTTGGTCGGCCAGCGGCTGCAGCTGTTCGATGGTCTCCTTCCAGTTGCGCAGTTGTTCGGCGAAATTGGCCCGGGCCAGGCGCAGCAATTGGCCATCCCCCTGTGGCGGCAGTTGCTTGAGCCAGTCCAGCGCCTTGGCGGCGCCACCGGATTTGGCCAGGCTCAGGCTGTAGGCCTGCCACAGGCGCACCCGGTGGGTGCCGTCGCTGGTGGCCAGCCATTGTTCCACCTGGCTGGCCGGCGGCAGGGCCTGTTCGATCCAGGCCAGGCGCAGTTCAAACAGCGCGTTGGCGTATTCGGGGCTGCCGTCCAGCTGTTCGGCCAGGGCTTCGGCCTCCTTGTAGCGGCGCTGGTGGGCCAGGGCCTCCACCAGCAGCGCGCGGGCTTCGTCGTTGTTCGGCACCCGGTTCAGCACGTGGCGGGTCAGGCGTTCGACCTCGGCCCAGTTATCCTTCTTCGCTTCGCGGTAGCTGCGCTCCATGAACGGGTAGCTGGTGAACCGCTGAAAGTCGGTCATCGGCACCGAAGCGGCGCTGGGAAGGGCTGCGGAGCACAGCAACAAGCCAGTGAAGGTGAGGGACAAGCGCGGCTTCATGCCACCTCCCGGGTCAGGTCAAAGGCGGCCTGCTGTTCGCTGGCCTGTTCGATCAGGGCCTGCTGCAGCACCTGCTCGGTGATGATGCCGCGGGCGATCAGATGCTCGCCGAGGCTCTGGTGTTCCGGGGCGAAGTCGATCAGCGCCTGGTTGAACAGGGTGACCGGGACCATGCCGCGCACCTGCAGCAGCGCACCGAGCATTACCTGATGGTGGCTGACCCGTTCCAGCAGCACTTCGTCGTCCTGGTGGCGTTCGAGGATAGCCAGCATGTCGCGGGTTTCCGGCTTCTGCCAAGGGCTTGGGTAGTGGTAGCGCAGGCCCAGGGTCACCCGGCCCTGTGGCGCCAGGCGCGCGCTGACCGGGCGTTTCAGGTGGCGGCTGATAACCCCCAGCGACACCTGGCTGACCGGGCTTTCGCTGGCCAGGACCAGCATGTCGCCGTCTTCGGCCACCGGCAGCACGCCATAGTGCGTCGCCAGCTTGCGCGGCAGTTTGGCGATCAGTTGCGGGTCGAGCTTGAACGGGTTCAGCGGTGCCCAGGGCAGGTCCAGTTGCTCGGCCAGGGTGGCGACCAGCTGTTCGCTGTTCAACCAGCCGCGCAGCAGCAGCTCGCGGCCCAGGCGCCGGCGTACCGGGCTGGTGATCGCCTGTTGCAACTGTTCGTCGCTGATCAGGCCCTTGGCCACCAGACGCTGGCCCAGCGGCGTGCGGGCGGGGGCGGCGATGGCGGGGAATTCGTGAGTGGTCTTGTCCCAGGCCACGCGCCGCGAGTCACCCATTTCCATCACCTGGCGCAGGGCACGCAGGTTGGCGAAGAAGTTGACGAAGTTGCTCCACATCATCCGCGGCGCCGACAGCAGGCCTTCGCCGATGCCATAGAAGCGGGTGACGAACCAGGCACGCTGGAACAGGCGGTTGAACAGCATCAGCCCGTTCAGCCACAGCAAGGTGGTCAGCAGCTGGCTGTCGCTGAGGATCGACATGAAGCGCCACGACTCTGGCGCAATCACCGTGACCAGCCACATGGCCAGCAACACCAGCAGCAACAGGTTGACCAGAAAGCTCAGCAGGTAGGCGAACAGGCCGCGGCGGTCACGCCAGAGGAAGTAGTTGAGCGCGCCCTTGCGGCTCCAGCCGAGGTTGCTGGTGCCCTGGAAGACAATGCCGACAATCCACCGCGACTTCTGCCGGATGGCATGCTGCCAGTCGCGCGGGAAGTGCTCGCGTACGCAGATCACCTGGGAGAATTCGCGGCTCATGCCCGGGCGCCATTCCTGCTTCAGGGTCAGCGCCGGGTCGGTGATGGAGTAACGGGCGAAAATGCACTTCATGCCCTTTTGCTTCAGGCGGAAACCGATGTCGTAGTCTTCGGTAAGGCTCTGCACGTCGAAGGCGATGCCGTCGCCGTCCTCGAGCAGCGCACTGATGGCGCGGCGGCTGAAGCAGGTGCCGACACCGGCGCTGGGTACCTGACCGGTCAGGGCCTCGCGCACGATCACGTCCTTGCCATGGTTCTCGGCAAACTCGTCGACGTAGTGCCCGGCGGTGAAACCCTTCCATTCCGGTGCATAGGGGTACACCGGGATCTGGATCATGTCCTTGTTCGGCAGCAGGTAGTTGAACAGGCGCAGCTCCATGGGCGAGATCACGTCTTCGGCGTCGTGCAGGATGAAGCCGGCGAACTCGATGCCGGCGTCCTGCTGGAAGCGCAGCAGGGCGTCGATGATGTTGTTCAGGCAGTCGGCTTTGCTGGTGGGGCCGGGGCGGGCGCAGACCACCTTGTGCACGTTGGGGTAGTGCAGGCACACCGCGTCGACGTCGGCCTGGGTTTGCGGGTCGTTGGGGTAGGTACCGACGAAGATCTGGTAGTTCTCGTAGTCGATGGTCGAGGCTGCCAGGCGCGCCATCTCACCCACCACGCCCACTTCGTTCCAGGCCGGGACCATGATGGCCAAGGGTTTCTCCGGTACCTCGAACAGGCGTTTTTCGTCGGCTTTTTCGTACTTGTCGTAGATGCGAAAGCGCCGGATCAGCTTGCGGCCCCAGTAGCACAGGTCGATGAACAAGTCATCCAGGCCCAGCAGGAACATCAGCGAGGCCAGGACGATCGCGAGGGTCTTCAGGCCGAACAGCACGTAGGTGAGAAAATCGATGAATACCAGGCTCATGAGCCGGTCACCGGCAGGAAGGGGGGGGCCATCGTCTTAATCCTCGTTCGATTCCCTGGACGAAGCTGTACGACATGTCGCCGTTTGTACTGGATAGATACAAGCAGCCGAACGCGGGGTTGTCCAAATTTCCGGCTTTTTCTTGTGGGCCACTTCTTGTAGCTTTACAGGTCGTTTAACCAGGGAGCTGAACATGCAAGGCAAGGCACGCAAGATCGTCCAGGCCATTCTTTACGAAGCTATCGCCGTCGCCTGCGTGGCGCCTGCACTGGAGTTGGCGTTCGGTGCCGGCATGGCACAGTCGACCGTGCTGTCGGTGTTGATGTCGGGCATTGCGATGAGCTGGAACATGGCCTACAACTGGCTGTTCGAGCGCTGGGAAGCCCGTCAGCACCAGCGTGAGCGCACTTTCTTGCGGCGCCTGCTGCATGCGTTGGGCTTCGAGGGCGGGCTGGTGCTGATCCTGCTGCCGCTGGTGGCGTATTGGCTGGATGTCAGCCTGTGGGCGGCGTTGTTGACCAACCTGGCGTTGTTCGTGTTCTTCTTCGTGTACGCGTTTGTCTTCCAGTGGGGCTTCGACAAGGTGTTCGATGTGCCGCTTTCGGCGCAGCAGGCGAAGTGTTGACTTTGTGCCGTACTACCGGCTAAGTTCCTGCTCATGAATACTGTCCCGCACCTCAACGCCATTATTATTACCGCCATTATCAGCTTGGCGGGCTAGCGCGTACGTGCACCGAACCCGCCCTGGAGGCGGGTTTCTTCTCTCTGACTCCTGGGCAACGTGAACACAGCCAAGGAGTTTCGATGACCAGCTTCAGCGTCAGCCCTCGTAGCCCACATGACATCGTTGTCACCCCCCAGCAACTGCTGTCGGAGCAGGTGCGGCGCATTCTTGCCGCCCCGGTGTACGACCTGGCCATCGAAACGCCCCTGCAAGCTGCGCCGGCGTTGTCTGCCGGCCTGGGCAACCAGGTGTTGCTCAAGCGGGAAGACCTGCAGCCTACCTTCTCGTTCAAGATCCGTGGTGCCTACACCCGCCTGTCACGGCTGAGTACCGCGCAGCGTGAGCGTGGGGTGATCACCGCCTCTGCGGGCAACCATGCCCAGGGCGTGGCCCTGGCGGCATCGCATCTGGGCATCAGGGCCACCATCGTCATGCCTACCACCACGCCGTCGCTGAAGGTGGAAGGGGTACGTTCGCGCGGTGGCCATGTAGTGCTGCACGGTGAGAGCTTCCCCCATGCCTTGGCCCACGCGCTGAAACTGGCCGACAGCGAAGGTGCCACCTTCGTGCCGCCATTCGACGACCCGGATGTGATCGCCGGGCAGGGCACCGTGGCCATGGAGATCCTGCGCCAGCGCCCGGGTGCGCTGGACGCCATCTTCGTGCCGGTGGGTGGCGGAGGGCTGATTGCCGGCATTGCCGCCTATGTGAAGTACCTGCGCCCTGAGGTGAAGGTGATCGGCGTCGAGCCGGAAGATTCCAACTGCCTGCAGGCCGCCATGGCGGCCGGTGAGCGGGTGATCCTGCCGCAGGTCGGCACCTTCGCCGATGGTGTGGCGGTGGCGCAGATCGGCGCCCATTGCTTCGAGCTGTGCCGGCACTTCGTTGACGAAGTGGTGACTGTGAGCAGTGATGAGCTGTGCGCGGCGATCAAGGATATCTATGATGACACCCGCTCGATCACCGAGCCGTCCGGCGCCCTGGCCGTGGCCGGGATCAAGAAGTACGTGGCGCGCGACGGCGTGCAGGGGCAGACCCTGGTGGCCATCGACTCCGGGGCCAATGTCAACTTCGACCGCCTGCGCCATGTGGCCGAGCGTGCCGAGCTGGGCGAGCAGCGCGAGGCGATCATCGCTGTCACCATTCCCGAACAGCCGGGCAGCTTCCGCGCCTTCTGCCAGGCCCTGGGCAAGCGGCAGATCACCGAGTTCAACTACCGCTATTACCCTGGCAAGGCGGCGCGCCTGTTCGTGGGAGTGCAGACCCATCCTGTGCACGACCCACGCGAACAGTTGCTGGCCAGCCTGCGCGGACAGGGCTACCGCGTACTGGACCTGACCGACAACGAACTGGCCAAACTGCATGTACGGCATACCGTGGGTGGCCATGCTGCGCCCGGGGCTGACGAGCGGGTGCTGCGCTTCGAATTCCCCGAGCGCCCGGGGGCCTTGCTGGGCTTTCTGGAGCGGCTTGGCAAGCGTTGGAACATCAGCCTGTTCCATTACCGCAACCATGGCGCGGCAGAGGCCCGGGTTTTCGCGGCGCTGGAAGTGCCGGGGGATGAGTTGGCGGGGTTGCCGTTGGCGCTGGATGAGATGGGGTACCGGTACTGGGATGAGACCGACAACCCGGCGTACACGCTGTTCCTGGGCTGATATGCAAACCTCATGCAGCCTGTACGGGCCTCATCGCCGGCAAGCCAGCTCTCATAGAACTGCACATAACTCGTTGAATTAGCAGGGGCCCTGTGGGAGCGGCTTTAGCCGCGAACACCGGCGCAGCCGGTGCCATGCACCGCGTTGGATTCTTCGCGGCTAAAGCCGCTCCCACAGGATGCACGGACCGCTTGCGAATTCAGTTCTCTATGCGACAGCGCAGCCCAAAGGGCTGGGCCATACAGTTGCTCCTGCAAGGTTTCGTGTGTGCCGGTAGATGGGCTCAGCGCTCACGCATGAAGAAGCCGGCAACGAATTTGCGGAAGGTTTCCAGGCTCTTGAAGTCGGCGTAGCGCTTGAAGTTCTCGGTATCCGGCTCGGGGCCGATGGGTTGTTCCAGCAACGACACCGACAATACCCGGTCCTGGTCCGAGGTCATTACCAGCTCATCCATCACCTGGCCGCCGATCACCGGGCGGCGCATCTGCACTTTCACGCCCTTGCTGGCCATCCAGTCGACCAGTGATACCAGGGCCTTGAGCGGCTCGCGTTCTTCGTCGCGATACACCGGGAACAGGTGGGCGCGGGACAGCACCGGCACGCTGGCCACATGGATCAGCTCGTAGAAATGGCTGCCGGCACTGGTCGGCGAGTATAGCGCCAAGGCCAGCAACGGCCCGGCGGTGCGGTTGCCGCCCCAGTACAGGTGGTGGCCCTGGAAGTCGAAGCCGTCTTCACTGCGGTTGTTGAACAGCTTGCGCCCTTTGATCTGGTCCACGCAGTCCAGCAGCAGGCCGTGGCGGCGGTGGTTGCCGAACACCGTGGCTTCGCGCAGGCGGGACTTGAGCATCATCATGTGCTTCATGTCCAGGCGGGTTTCCAGGTAGTTGCTGGCAGGCACCCGCTCCAGCAGCGGATAGCGGCTGGCCACGCTGCGCAACTCGGCAAATTGCCCAGTCAGGTCCTTTTTCAGGTGTGTGGCATACAGGTTGAGGCCGCTGGTTTCGATCCAGGTCAGCAGCAGTGACAGCAGGCGCTGTTGTTCACGCCTTTCGCTGCCATCGCCGCCGCCGCTGGTGGTGCCGCTGCGGAAGTCGCCGATCAGGCGCAATGGTGTGTCGGGCGGCAGCCAGGCAGCGGGTGGCGCAGGGTCGTTTTCGCGCTCGGCCGCTTCTCGCTCGTCCTTGGTGAACGGACAGCCGGGTGCGTGCTCGGCGGTACCCGGGTTGTTCTTGAGAAACAGCGTACCGGTATTGCCGTTGAGGGTGACATTGAGCACCGGCAGGGCATCGTTACGGCAGTCGCAGGCCAGCCACTGGTTGGCGTTGCGCACCTTCATCAGCAACTGGTTGGCCTGCAGCAGGCGTGGGCCGGTGAGGCTGCCGGTGGCAAAGCCGACCAGCAGCTCCTCTTCTGCAGGGGTCAGGCTACGAACCTGTGCGGCGGTTTTGTCGATGATTCGCATGAAGCAGCTCCCAGCTACGAGCTCCAAGCTTCAGGCAAAGTCGCGCCGCTTTCAACTTACCGCTCAGTTGCCAGCGAACATCTGCGCCGCGCGGGCGCGAATTTCGTCGGGAGTCAGGTCCTCTTTGTGGGTGGAAACGAACCAGATGTTGCCGAACGGGTCCTTCAGGGTGCCGCTGCGGTCGCCGTAGAACTGGTCCGTCACCGCACGCAGCTGGGTGGCGCCGGCCGCCAGGGCCTGGGCGTAGACCTTGTCGCAGTCCTCGACATACAGGTGCAGGCCTACGCCTGCGCCGCCGAGTTTCTGGCTGGCGGTGAGGCCACCCTCCATATCGCACGGGTCGCCAAGCATCAGCGACGAGTCACCGATCTTCAGCTCGGCATGGCCGACGCGGCCGTCCGGGGCGTCGAGGCGGAACATCTCGACGGCAGCGAAGGCCTTCTTGTAGAACTCGATGGCCTTGGCGGCGTCGTTGATGGCCAGGTAGGGCGTGATGCTGCGCTGGCCTTCGGGGATGGGTTTGGCTGCCATGTTCGACTCTCCTTGGAAGTGGGCGTCGGTGGACGCCCTGTTGCTTAGAGTCGTTTGCGCAGATGGAAAATCGACAGGGGTGATAGATCGATTCTCTATAAGCGCGGCCGTTCAGAAGATGTAGTCGGTGGTCAGGAAGCTTGACTGCCGGTTGCGAATGATCTCGCTGATCAGTTCCTTGTTGGCCTCCTGGAAGCGCGTTGCGACCAACGTGCGGATCGAGAATACACGCAGGGCGTCGTGTACCGACAGGGTGCCTTCGGCGCTGTTCTTGCGGCCGTTGAACGGGTAAGTGTCGGGGCCGCGCTGACATTGCGCGTTGATGTTGATGCGCCCGACCTGGTTGGCGAAGATGTCGACCAGGTTGCCGATGGTCGCCGGGTCATTGCCGAACAGGCTCAGTTGCTGGCCGTAGTCGGAGTCCAGTACATAGTCGATCACCGTCTGCAGGTCGCGGTAAGGCACCACCGGCACCAACGGGCCGAACTGCTCTTCGTGGTAGACGCGCATGTCGGGCTTTACCGGGTACAACACGGCCGGGTAGAAGAACGAGCCACGGCTGTGCCCACCGCCTTCGTTGAGCACACGTGCGCCCTTGGCGGTGGCATCGGCGACCAGGCCGTCGAGGTAGTCGACCTTGCCGGGCTCGGGCAGCGGTGTCAGCGCTACGCCAGGCTCCCACGGCATGCCGGGCTTGAGCGCGGCCAGCTTGCGCTGGAACTTGTCGAGGAAGGCATCGACCACGTCCTCGTGGACGAACAGGATTTTCAGCGCCGTGCAGCGCTGACCATTGAACGACAGTGCACCGGTGACTGCCTCTTCGACGGCGTTGTCGAGGTCCACCTGAGGCAGCACGATGCCCGGGTTCTTGGCATCCAGACCCAGCGCGGCGCGCAGGCGGTGCGGGCGCGGGTGCAGCTTTTTCAGGTCGCTGGCGGCCTTGTGCGTGCCGATGAAGGCGAACACATCGACGTTGCCGCTGGCCATCAGCGCGCTCACCGTTTCCCGGCCGCGGCCGTAGATGACGTTGATCACCCCCGGCGGGAAGCTGTCACGGAAGGCTTCGAGCAACGGCCGAATCAGCAGCACGCCGAACTTGGCCGGCTTGAATACCACGGTGTTGCCCATGATCAGCGCCGGGATCAGCGTGGTGAAGGTTTCGTTCAGCGGGTAGTTGTATGGCCCCATGCACAGGGCCACGCCCAGCGGCACACGGCGGATCTGGCCCAGCGTACCCTGTTCCAGCTCGAAGCGGCTGGAATGGCGGTCGAGGTCTTTGAGGGCGTTGATGGTGTCGACGATGTAGTCGCAGGTGCGGTCGAATTCCTTTTCCGAATCCTTGAGGTTCTTGCCGATCTCCCACATCAGCAGCTTGACCACGGCCTGACGCTGCTCACGCATGCGTGCCAGGAAGGTTTCGACGTGCTGGATGCGCTCGGCCACGCGCATGTTCGGCCAGGCGCCGCGGCCTTTGTCGTAGGCCTGCACAGCGGCATCGAGGGCGGTGAGCGCGGTGTCGGCATCGAGCAGCGGGGCGCTGCCCAGCACTACTTGGTGCTCATCGTTGCCATCCTTGAGCCAGACCGGGCTGCGCACTGTGGCCAGGGGGCCGTCCCAGCGCCTGAGCTCACCGTTCACCAGGTAGTCGCGTTGTTCAAGGGGGGCTTCCAGGCGCCAGGTTTCCGGGATGTTCTCGGCGCTGGGGAAGAGTGAATCGAGCAGACGGTCCATGGGTACTGCACCTCACATTGCTGGGCGGGTTTCGAGCCAGGTGAATCGCTTCAGCTGCGAGCATGCACCGGCCGCCGGAAAAACACCAGTCTGGCTTAACATGGCCGCAAGTGCCTGCCTGTTGTACAGGCAGGCATCCAGGTCCGGGTGGGTAGGTGCGGTTGGCGGGCAGGTCGATGCTTCTTTTATGCAAAGAAGGCATCAAACGTTATTTATCAATTGCCAAGTGCTAAGGGAATAACGCGGGTGGGCAGGTTGATAGAAAAGTGTTTGTTGGGGGAGATTTTCATGCAGGAAATTTGACGCCATGAAACTTTACAAGACTTCCAAATGCCTTCGTGAAATGCAATCAAAGTGCCACTTGCTAAAGTGTTTGTGCGCACCTTAAATTGTTAATTGACATGGGGACTTGCCGGATAACTCCTGAATATCAACATGATAAGTCTTTTGGCTGAATGGTTGTCCTTTTCCGATAGATCATAGGCACAGCGAAGGGTGTCGAAAAAGAAATGAAAGCGACCTTGACGGCAGTGGCGCGAAAACTCATCTCGCCCTCCATACGCTACGAAATGAGACACCTGGCCAGCAAGATACTTGAAGTGATGGCGCGTGCCTGTTTCTGGCGTTGGGAAATTGCCAGGTTTCGGTTGCAGCAGGAAAGCCCCTACGAAATTGTTTATATTGGCCGAAAGCAGCAACGGGAAATGGCCAAGCTGCTGATTGCCGGCAAGGGCCAGGGCAGCGCTGCAATAATTGACAGTGCAAACGCGACGATGGCGGCCAACCACGTGGTGGTGGTCAGTGAAATGCCGACGTCGGGGGCATTGTCGGTGCCGCATTACCTGAGCGCCGTGGTGCCGCTCGGGCGCTCGCTGGATGACATCACGGCGCGCTACGACAGCGAGTTGCGGCGCAGCATCCGCAAGAACCGCCCGCTGTACCAGATGCGCCAGGCCCGCTCGGACGACGAGATCGCCATGGCTGACCGCGACCTGCTGCGCCCCTATGCCAGCGCCAGGCAAGGTATCCATGCCGCGCAGTTTCCCACTGAGGAAGTGTATCGCATTGCCAGCAGCGTCGGCCGGCTCGACTTGATCACCTTGGGCGAAGAAGTGATCGGCTGCCATCTGGGTTGTGAAGTGGTGCGCGGTGGCAAGCGTTACTGGAGCACGTTGCGTTTTGGCTATTGCGAGGCAGTGTTTACCGATGCACGGAAGTTGCGCGAGGTGAACTCGATCACCACCTTCATGGCCCTGGAATGGGCACTGAAGCAGGGCTTCGATTATTACGACATCGGTCTTTGCCTGGCGCGCCCGGATGACGGTTTGTTGAAGTGGAAGCGCCGCCGCGGTGGCGATATCGATTCGCTGGGTAACCATGCCTGCCTGTTTGTCCGCTTACCCAGAACCGGCACGGCGAAGTTTCTCTGGGACACGCCGATGTTCGCGATCGAAGGCGACAAGCTCACGCTGCATCTGGGCTTGCCCGAGGGCCCGAGTGACGAGGAAGTTGCCAGCCGCTACCAGGAGATGGTGTTTGGTGGCCTGCACAAGATTTATTTCTATGGTGGCAACGGCGCGGCCGATGCGTTCGTGGAAAGCTTGCGCCGCCGTTACGCCAACCTGCAGTCGCCGCCCGCCATGGAAAGGGTCATGTGCCACTGAGCGGATGCCAGGAAGGCGTTGATCTGGTGCGTTGCGCCAGGCTTTTGACCTTGTCAGCAAGGGAGGACGCTTCATGGGAAGCGACATCTCGCAGTTCAGTGCATCGCCTGCAGCCAGGCAGCACACCTGGACCCTGGCCGCCTACCGCTATATGGCGCGCAAACGCCTGGGCGGGAACAGCACCATCGACCTCAAGAGCATCGCGGCCAAGAGCTGGGACATTGCCCCCGGTGAAGTCACGGTCTCGCCCGCGGCCATTTACCTGCCAGGCCAACTGGAGCGGGTGACGGGCTGGGAAGGCAAGCGCTTCTATCCCTACGTACACCCGGCGCGCACCATGGAGGGCGGCATCAGCACGCTGCAAGGGCCAACCCGCGGCTACCTGATCAAGGAGGTGTGGCTGGTCGACGGGGCGTTGTACAAGGGCAAGGCCAGCCACTGGCTGTCGCTGAAGCCAGGCCCCTTTCCGAGCATCGTCGTGGACAACGAAATCGACCGCGCGGCCATCTATTGCACGCAAAACGGCAATACCTGGTTCGGCACCTGGCTGATGGAGGATTGTCCGACCTATGCGCTGGCCTGTGACGAAGGCACACCGGTAACCACCGCGCCCTCGGCCAGATTCCCGCTGTTTACCCAGGCGCCGGCCTATGAAGACTGGCTGGAGATGAACCCGCTGCGCCTGCGCAGTGCGTTTTTCCGTGAACTGGTGCTGTTCGATGATCAGGCCAACAACCGCAGCCGGCATGCCCGCTACCGGGCCATGGGCGACAAGCTGCTGTCGCATGTGCAGCATGCGCCACACCCTGGGGTGTTCCTGTTGCGTGGTGGCGACGGTGACCTGCGCCTGTTGCGCAATGAGCTGGCGCTGGCCGAGCACTTGCGCGCCACCCGTGGCTTTCGCATCGTCAACCCGCTGAAGTCCGATGTGCCGAGTATCGTCGCGGCCTGCGCCGGGGCAAGGGTGGTCATCGGCGTGGAGGGTAGCCAACTGGTGCATGGGGTCAATGTGCTGCAGGCCGGCGGTTGCCTGCTGACCTTGCAGCCGCCCAATCGGTTTGTCAGCTACTACAAGTACCTGATGGATCGTGACCACCAGCATTTCGGCTTTGTGGTCGGGATGCCGGACGGCGATGGTTTCACCATCGATATCGGCGAAGTGGAACGGACGCTGGACCTGTTTCCGCGATAAGCGTGTAGTATTCGGGCGCATGGCAGCGGCGAGCGGGGTGAGGGATGATCGAGGTATCACGGTTCTGGCGCGATCCGGCGTTACCCTTCGTCGAAGCCCGGCGGGTAGGGGACGGGCGCCAGGTGTGCTACGCCGCGCATTCCCACGAGAGCTTCTCCATCGGGGTGATCACGGGTGGGCGCAGCACCTACCTGAACGGTGACCAGCGCATCGAGGTGGGGGCTGGTACCACGGTGCTGATGAACCCAGGTGTGGTGCATGCCTGCAACCCCGTCGCCGGGGAGCCGTGGTCCTACCTGATGTTGTTCGTCGATATGCCCTGGTTGCAGGCGCTGGGTTTTGCCTTGCCGGCCCAGATCTGGAGTAGCTCGCCGGCGTTGTACCGGTGCCTGTTGCAGGCCTTTGCCGACCTGTTCGACGCCAGCATGCCTGGCCGGGAAGGCCGCCTGGCTGCGCTGTTTGGCGCACTGCCGGGTTTGCTTGGCGGTAACGCCAGCGTGAACGAGGAGGGCAACCCGCGGCTGGACGCGGCGGCAGCGTTCATACGCGCCCATCGCAGCGACCCGCTGAGCCTGGACGACATCTGCGCGGCCTGTGGCCTGTCGCGCTCGTACCTGATTCGCGCGTTCCGCCAACGCTTCGGTTTGACGCCGCATGGCTACCTGCTCGACCAGCGCGTGCAACTGGCCAGGGCGCAACTGCGCCAGGGTCGGGCAATTGCCGAGGTTGCGCAGGAGGCCGGGTTTGCCGACCAGGCGCACCTGCAGCGGGCCTTCAAACAGCACCTGGCGGCGACGCCGGGGCATTACCGCAATGCATTCGGCTGAATTGCCATGTTCGCCGTGATGGCCCTATCGCCGGCAAGCCAGCTCCCACAGGTACTGCACAGGTCTTGAGGGGAGTGCGGTCGGGGTGGGAGCTGGCTTGCCGGCGATAGGGCCGGTGCAGCTAGCCTTGAATGACCAGGTAAACCGCGCTGCCCACGAGCAGTACCGCCAAGCCCCGATTCAGCAGGCGCATGTGCCGTGGGTTGCCCAGGTATTGGCGAACCACGCTCCCGGCCCACGCCCAACTGGCCACCGAAATGAAACAGATCGGCCCGTAGATCCAGGCAAACAGCCACAGCAACTGCTGCTCACCGCCGGTGTAGGCACCCACCCCGGCCACCGCTGCCAGCCATGCCTTGGGGTTGAGCCATTGCATCGCTGCGCCGTGCCAGGCCGAAGGGGCCTGGGTGGGTTGTGCGCTGCCCAGCTGGCCGTCGTCGCTGGCCAGCTTCCATGCCATGTACAGCAGGAACGCCACGCCGCCCCAGTGCAACAGCAGGCCCAGCAAGGGCCAGCGCAGCAGCAGTTGATGCAGGCCAAGCCCGACCAGCACCAGCAGCAGGCAGAAGCCCAGCGTGGCGCCGGCCACATGCGCCAGGCTGGCACGCAAGCCATGGCGGGCACCGCTGCCCAGTGCGATGATGTTGACCGGGCCGGGGGAGATCGAGGCCGCCAGTGCGAAAGCGGCCATGGACAGAGACAGGCTCATGAGGGTGATCCGTTTGGTTGAAGGAGGCCTCCATGCTCGGGCATCGACAGCCTGCGGTATTGAACAAAAGTACCTCACGCCCGGCCAACGCATTTCTGCTGAGGGTGTTACAGGTTTTGAAATAGTTTTGCGCTATCACGGAAAGCTGCCGTACTTGTAGGATCAATTCCCCATTTTGCTATCAAGGTCTATATGAGCACCTTCGCGGAGCCCCCCAGTCCCCGGCCTTCAAGGCCTTCCTTCTGCCGTCCTCGTGACGCTGCCCTCGTGAGTACCCGCTAATGGAATGGCTAGCCGACCCCACGGCCTGGTTGGGTCTGTTGACGCTTATCGTCCTCGAACTGGTGCTGGGTATCGACAACCTGGTGTTCATCGCCATCCTTGCCGACAAGCTGCCGCCGCACCAGCGCGACCGCGCGCGGGTCATTGGCCTGAGCTTGGCGTTGATCATGCGCCTGGGCCTGTTGGCCAGTATCTCGTGGATGGTCACCCTGACCGCGCCGTTGTTCGAGGTGTTCGACAAGAGCTTCTCGGGCCGTGACCTGATCATGCTGTTCGGTGGCGTTTTCCTGCTGTTCAAGGCCACCATGGAGCTGCATGAACGCCTGGAGGGCCATGTGGCCCAGACCAGCGGTGCGGTGCGCCACGCTGCTTTCTGGCCGATCGTCGCGCAGATCGTGGTGCTCGATGCGGTGTTCTCGCTGGACGCGGTGATCACCGCGGTGGGCATGGTCGAGCATTTGTCGGTGATGATGATCGCGGTGATCTTCTCGATCGGCATCATGATCGTTGCCAGCAAGCCTCTGACCCGCTTCGTCAACGCCCACCCCACGGTGATCATGCTGTGCCTGGGCTTCCTGATGATGATCGGCTTCAGCCTGACCGCCGAAGGCCTGGGCTTCCATATCCCCAAAGGTTACCTGTATGCGGCCATCGGCTTCTCGATCCTGATCGAGCTGTTCAACCAGTTGGCCCGTGCCCGCCGCAAGCGCAGCCTGCAGCAGCACCGGCCGTTGCGTGAGCGCACCGCGCATGCCGTGCTGCGCCTGCTGGGTGGCCGCCGGGTCGAGGCTGACGAGGTGGGCGAGGAAATCGCCGACCTGGTCGAAGGCGGTGAGGAGCAGGTGCTGTTCGACCGCCGTGAACGGGTGATGATCAGTGGCGTGCTGAACCTGGCCGAGCGGCCGATCCGTACGGTGATGACCGCCCGCGCCGAGGTCGATTTGATCGATCTGGCGCAGCCGGCCGACGCCATCGCCCAGGCCCTGGCCAATTCACCGTACTCGCGCCTGCCGTTGATCCGCGACGGCCGCGTGGACGAGCCACTGGGCTTCGTGCACAAGAAGGAGCTGCTCAAGGAACTGCTGTCGGGCAGCCAGCCCGATCTGGAAAGCATGGCCCGGGTACCGTTGAACCTGCTGGAGAGCTTCAGCATCCTCAACGCCCTGGAGCAGATGCGCGGCCAGTCGACCCACATCGCCTTCGTAGTCAACGAGTTCGGTGACTTCACCGGCCTGCTGACCATGACTGACATCCTCGAGTCGATTGCCGGTGAGCTGCCGGATGCCAGTGAGGTCGAAGGCCCGGGTATCGTCAAGGAAGGTGAAGGCTTTGTGGTCAGCGGTGCGTTGAACCTCAGCCAGGTACAGGCGCGTACCGGCTTCAGCGCCCGTGCCACCGAGGACTACCAGACCCTCGCGGGCCTGGTGATGAGCCTGCTCGACCGCCTGCCGATGGTCGGTGACCGCCTGGCCTGGAATGGCTGGATGCTGACCGTGGAGGCGGTCGAGGAGCGGCGGGTGCGCCAGGTTCGGCTTACACCGAACGGCGACGCTGACGCAGCAGGTGCTTGAAGCCCTCGATCACCAGCACCAGCACCGCAGCCCAGATCGGCAGGTAGGTCAGCCACTGATCCGCGCCGATGGTTTCGCCCAGCAGCAGCGCCACGCCGACCAGTAGCACCGGTTCGACGTAGCTGAGCAGGCCGAACAGGCTGAACGGCAGCAAGCGGCTGGCCAGCACGTAGGCGATCAGGGCCGAGGCGCTGATCGCCCCGAGGATCGGGATCAACGCATACAGTGCGGGGTGTGCCTGCAGGTCGGCAGGGGAAAGCGGGCCCTGGATCACGAAGTACAATGCCCAGGGCAACAGCAGGCACATGTCGCACCACAGGCCACCCAGGTGGTCGGTGCGGCAGCGCTTGCGCAACACGAAGTAAATCGGGTAGCCAATCGTCACCACCAGGGTTTCCCAGGCGAAACTGCCATGCTGATACAGCTCGTGGCCCACGCCCAGCGCGGCGCAGGCCACGGCCACCTTCTGCAGGCGTGACAGGCGCTCGCCATACACCAGCCGCCCGGTCAGGACCATGGCCAGCGGCAGCAGGAAGTAGCCCATCGACACTTCCAGGCTGCGCCCGTGCAGGGGAGCCCAGAGGAACAGCCACAGCTGCACGCCCATCAGCCACGACGTGCCGACCATGCCCAGCAATAGCAGCGGCGTGCGTTTTACCCGGGCGAGCAGTTCGCCCACCCGTTTCCAGTCTTTCGAGACAAGCATGAACAGGGTCAGGCAGGGCAGCGTCAACAGGGTGCGCCAGCCAAAGATCTCTTCGCCATCGAGTGGTGTGAGCAGAGAGGTATAGAAGTACATCACGGCGAACAGACAGGACGCCATGACCGACGAAAGAATGCCTTTTGACACGAATGCCTCGAATAGGGAATTGAGCGGGTGAATCAGCCGCGCATGATCTCAGGGGGCGCGGCTTGCGGCAACCGCGACGCAGTCGGGCGTGCGGCCAGTGCCTCGAGGAACTGCGCAGCCGGCATGGGCCTGGCGAACAGGTAGCCCTGCTGGAAGTCCACCTCGTGATGGGCCAGGTAGTCGCGCTGGGCTTCGGTTTCCACGCCTTCGGCAACGATGCCCAGGCCCAGCTTGGCCGACAGCTCGATGATGGTCTCGAGAATATGCACCGACAGCGCGTCGCCACCGATCATGGCGACGAAGCTCTGGTCGATCTTCAGGTAGTCGACCTTGAACTGGCGCAGATAGTTGAGGCTTGACTGGCCGGTGCCGAAGTCGTCGAGGGCGATCTTCACGCCCATGGCATTCAGCTTCCCGAACAGTTCCAGGGCCACCGGCGTGGCCTCGATCAGCTTGCGCTCGGTCAGCTCCAGGGTCAGCACCACCCGGCCTGGCGGGAAGTGCTGGAGGAACGTGCGGCAGTCGTCCAGCAGGCTGAAGTCGCGGCAATGGTCGGCGGTGATGTTGACGCCGATGTGGAAGCCGTCCTCCAGCAGCCCGGCATATGGCGCCAGGTTCTGCGCTGTATGCATCATCAGCGCGCGGGTCATGGCGACGATCTGGCCGCTGTGTTCGGCGTAGGGGATGAACAGATCGGGCCTTACCAGGCCCTCGCTCGGGTGGTTCCAGCGCATCAGCACTTCGGCACCGGCCCAACGGTAATCGCCCTTGCGCACCACCGGCTGGAAGTACGGCAGGAACTCGTCGGCCTCCAGCGCCCGGCGCAGTTCGGCACGGGGCGAGGTGGCGCGGCGAACCTGCCAGCGGCACACCAGGGCGGCCACAGCACCCAGTACCAGCAGCAAGCCGAACAGGGCGGGGTAGTGGCTGCGCCACAGCAGCCCCCGCTGGTCGGCGCCATAGCCGCCATGCACGCTGAACGGGTAACGCGTCGAGCCGAGCAGCACATTCGCGCTGGCCGCGGCGGGTGGAACGCCCTTGTGCACGATGCCATCCTTGCCCATCCAGGCATCACCCACGCGGATCTGCAGGTCTTCATCGGGGCCGATCAGGCGTAACGCCGTCAGCAGGTGGTCACCATCTACCGTGCTGATCGCCCCGCGGTCACCGTCGCTGGCCCGGTACACCAGCAGCGGGTGGCCCGGGGTGACCGAGTTGCCGTCCATCAGCCACAGCTTGCCGTCGGTGTAGTCGCCGGGGTTGACCGGCTCGTCGAATGCGCCGAACAGCGAGGTACAATAAAGGGCGTTGTGCCGGAACAGGTTGGTCGAACGTACGAAGGCGTTACGCGTGACCTGGGCGCGCAGCATGAGCTGGGTCTGGTCGCACGTGCTGCCGGCAAGCGGCAGCAGGGCAGTGGCAGCGCTGGACAGGTTGTCGAGAATGCGCTCGACATGCTCCACCACCTGGCGAGTGGTGGCCTGGCTGCTGGCCTGCATCTCGCGCTCGATCTGCCAGTCCATCACGGCCAGGCCACACACCACCGGCAGCACGCCGACGACCCAGGGCAGCAGGGGGCGCCAGCCGAGGCCGGCGCGGCGTTTGACGGTAAGGGGCATGCTGGTCTGATCTTTAGAGAGGATTACGAGATGATAGCCGCTTGTCGGAACCCGCGAGCAACTAAAAGCGCGACAAACCATTTTACGCAATGTAGAATCGGTTTACGAATACAACAATAAGGTCCTTCAACGCCGAGGGATCAAGCCCGCCGAGAATGGGTCCATATGACATACCATGGGTTCAAGCTGATCATAGGTGACTTCCTCGCCCGCAGCGTGCGGGGTATCCCCTGCTCACCGCCGTTTCCGTTCCACATCCCACGCAATCAATAAATTTTCGCTACAGATGAGGACACGAACATGGCTGATATTTTCGACAATCCAATGGGCCTGATGGGCTTCGAATTCATCGAACTGGCATCGCCGACCCCTGGCGTACTCGAGCCGGTATTCCAGATGCTGGGCTTCACCAAGGTGGCTACCCACCGTTCCAAGGATGTGCACCTGTATCGCCAGGGTGACATAAACCTGATCCTGAACAACGAACCCAAGAGCGTTGCCTCGTACTTCGCCGCCGAACACGGCCCGTCGGTATGCGGCATGGCGTTCCGCGTGCGCAACGCCCATGAGGCCTATGCTCGTGCCCTGGAGCTGGGCGCCCAGCCGGTGGAAATCGAAACCGGCCCGATGGAGCTGCGTCTGCCGGCGATCAAGGGTATCGGCGGGGCGCCGCTGTACCTGATCGACCGTTTCGAAGAGGGCAGCTCGATCTACGATATCGACTTCAAGTTCATCGAGGGTGTGGATCGCAACCCGGTGGGTGCCGGCCTGAAGATCATCGACCACCTCACTCACAACGTTTATCGCGGGCGCATGTCGTACTGGGCCGGCTTCTACGAGAAGCTGTTCAACTTCCGCGAAATCCGCTACTTCGACATCAAGGGTGAGTACACCGGGCTGACTTCGCGCGCCATGACCGCACCGGATGGCATGATCCGCATCCCGCTGAACGAAGAGTCGTCCAAGGGTGCCGGGCAGATCGAAGAGTTCCTGATGCAGTTCAATGGCGAAGGCATCCAGCACGTGGCCTTCCTGACCGATGACCTGCTCAAGACCTGGGACGCCCTCAAGGGCTTCGGCATGCGCTTCATGACTGCACCGCCGCAAACCTACTACGAAATGCTCGAAGAGCGCCTGCCTGGTCACGGCGAGCCGGTAGACCAGCTTAAAGCACGTGGCATCCTGCTTGATGGCGCCTCGCAGCCTGACGACAAGCGCCTGCTGTTGCAGATATTCTCCGAGACCCTGCTTGGCCCGGTGTTCTTCGAGTTCATCCAGCGCAAGGGTGATGACGGCTTTGGCGAGGGCAACTTCAAGGCCCTGTTCGAATCCATCGAGCGCGACCAGGTGCGCCGTGGTGTGCTGAGCACTGACTGATTCGCCTTGGAGTACCGCCGCCGTCATGCATGGTTGGCGGTGGTACCTCGCCGGTTGACCCGCGCTCTGAACAGGGTCAGATAGACAATCGAGCCTGTCACGATTCCCACCAGCATCAGCGAAGGCAGGATTTGCAGCATCGACTGGCGGGCTTCCCGGGCAGTATAGCCTTGGGCGTAGCCGCCCTTGACCTGATAGCCATATTTGACCGAAAGCGCGCTTGCGGTGAATTCGGACTGAGAGGGAGGCTGCCTGTCGCGGCTGTCTCCGTGGCTCCAGATGTACCGGTCAGCAAACTCCAGCAGCAGCGTCAAGCCGTCCTGGAACGCGTCCAGTTCGTTGCGTAGCTGCATGGCGTAGGCGGTCACTATGACACCATTGTCGTTGCCATCCAGGTAAAAGTTGACCAGCAATTTGTTCGGTGCTGCTTCTGAGCCGTAGGCCAGTTCGACCTGGCGGCCGGACAGGGCAAAGGTCGACAAGTCAGCCAGTGAATCCGATGTGGTGCTGCAGTAGGCCTGGTTGCCTTTGAGCAGGGACAACGAGCGCACCATGGAGCGGCTGGCCACCTGGTCCTGCAACGTGCCGATGACGTCGTTGCACGGTTTGCCCGCAAAGGGCAGGGCCTGAAGCGCGGTTTCGTGCATGCGGTCCAGCGCCTGATCGACACTGAAAACCGCCTCCTGGACCGAAATTTTCGCGTTCTCCGCGAGTTTCGTTTCCAGCTGGAAAACCATCACCAGCAACCCTGAAACCACGGGCACCAGGCCCAAGGCGATGAGCAGCAGCAGTTCCAGCAAGCTGCGCCCGGCGTGCATGATTTTCGACATAGGCCAATCGCTCTCCGGTCCGAAACTGTTCGTGGTGAACAGTTGAACCCTGAGCCTATGTATTCAATGACCGGCCGGCTGTAGGCCGGGTGCAGTGCGCGTTATGGGAAATCCGGAAGCCCGGCGTAGGCCGCTAACGGCCCTTGAGTTTCGCGAGCACTTTCTCGGCCAGCGGGCCTGTGGACGCGGGGTTCTGCCCGGTGATCAGCCGATCATCGGCAACCACATACGGCTGCCACGGGTCATCATGCTTGCTGTAGTTACCGCCGCGGGCGCCCAGCTCGTTTTCCGTCAGGAAAGGGACTACCTTGTCCAGTTCGGCCAGCTTTTCCTCGGTATTGGAGAAACCGGTCACCTGACGGTCCTTCAGCAACAGGCTGTTGTCGCTGAGCTTGATGTTCAGCAGGCCGACAACGCCATGGCAGACCGCTGCGACAATGCCCTTGTTCTCGTAGACCCGGCGTGCCAGCTCTTGCAGCGGTTGATTGTCGGCAAAGTCATACATTACCCCGTGACCGCCGGTGTAGTAGATGACGCCGTATTCTTCGGCCTTTACCTGGCCAGGGCTCAAGGTATTGCCCAGGCGGGTCATGAAGCGCTTGTCGTCATACCACTGCCAGTCCAGGTCGGGAGCCATTTGCAGGCTGTGCGGGTCGACGGGTACGTAGCCGCCCAGCGGGCTGACATAATCGACCGTGTAGCCGGCCTTTTCGACTTTTTCGACAAAGTGCACGGCTTCCCCCAGCCACAACCCGGTCGCCCGCCTGAGGGTCGGATACTTGGCTGTATTGGTCAGCACTACCAGCATTTTCTTGCTCATGACCACGCTCCCGTCGGCAACCTGAATGGGCCGTTGCTCCCTGGCCCGAGGGAAAACCTAATGAGCATAGCTGTCAGGTGCGAGTACGCCATTATTGCGTGGCGTGTGTTGTGCTAACGTGAACGACATTCACGGGGGCGCCCGTACTCTTTCCTGAACCCTGCTGGAGTCACGATGGTGGTCGCAAACGGTACGCCGCGCCAGCCTGCGCTGCAGGTCATCCAGCCACCGCCGGTGTTGACACCGGTCGACCTGATGGGCGAACGAATTGCACGTTTCGACTGGGGGCGCACATCGCTCGGGCCATTGCCGCGCTGGCCGGCCTCGTTACGCATTGCCGTCGACATGATGCACTTGTCACCGTTCCCCTGTGCTGTGGTCTGGGGGCCAGACCTTAGCGTGATCCACAACGATGCCTATCGGGCGTTGCGGCCGGTAGCCCTGGATGCATTGGGCCTGGCCTTCGATGCGCTGTGGAGCGATGCATGGCCGGCGATGGGGCCTTGGGTGTTCAAGGCGCTTGAAGGGCGCTCGAGTTTTGTCGAGGACCCACCGCTGCGTATTGTCTGCGGCGAAGGCATGGAGCCGTTGTGGTGTGCGTTCGGTTATGCGCCGATTCGTGATGAGCTGGGCAGCGTGGCGGGGTTTCTGCACACGGTGATCGAGACCACCGCCAGTGTTGAGGCCTACCGCCATTGGCGCGAGCAGTTCTGGCAGTTGTCGTGCGATGCGATGATGACGGTAACTCCCGAGCTGAAGGTGCATGCCGCCAACCCCGCCTGGTACCGCATTCTGGGTTGGACCGAGGAGCAGGTACGGGACGCTCCGGTACTGGAACTGGTGCATCCGGCGGATCGTGCCGAAGTACAGATGGCCGTGTCCGGGTTCCTGCAGTACAGCAACACCGAGCAGTTGGAGACCCGCCTGCGTCACCGCGATGGCCATTACCACTGGTTTCGCTGGAGCGCGCGCTTCGATGGCAGCCTGCTGACTGCGGTGGGCCGGGACATCACCGAGGACCGTGAAGAGGCCGCTCGTCAATCCGAAGCCCTGATGCGCAACAACGAACGCCTGGAGCTGGTTGGCCAGTTGGCCGGGGGCATGGGCCATGAAATGAACAACTTGCTGTCCAGGATCGGTGGCAGCCTCGAATTGCTGCAACGGCGCCTGCAGGAAGGACGACTGGAACGGGTAGAGGCCTATGTCGAGGTGGCGCGTGATTCGGTGCAGCGGGCCATGGAGCTGACCCATCGCTTGCTGGCGTTTTCCCGTCATCAACCGTTGGCTCCCAAACCGCTGGACCTCAACCGGCAATTACGGCTGAGCGAACCACTGTTGCTGCGCACGCTGGGCGCCGAAATGCATTTGCACTGGCAACTGGATGTTACGCCGTGGGCGGTGAACCTGGATGTTTCCCAGCTTGAAAATGCCTTGATCAATCTTTGCGCCAACGCCCGCGAAGCGTGCCTGGAACGTGGCAATGTCACGCTGCGCACCGTCAACAAGCGGTTGAAGACGTGTTTCCCGGATGAGGACGGCCTGCCGCCAGGCGACTACGTTGCCTTGCATGTGGAGGATGATGGCCATGGCATGCCGGAGGTGGACATTGCCAGGGCCTTCGAACCGTTCTTCACCACCAAGCCCCTCGGGCGCGGCTCAGGGCTTGGCTTGTCGATGGTGTATGGCTTTGTCGGCCAGTCGGGGGGCTACGCCTGGATCGAGTCGGCGCCGAACCGGGGCACCAAGGTCTCCATGCTTTTTCCAAGGTGCCATGCCCGGTACCCGAGGCTCCCGCGCTGACACAGCGCTCCCAGCGCATGGCTGGGGGGGAACGGCTGTTGCTGGTCGATGACGAGCTCGGATTGCGTGCGGTCATGCGCGAGTACCTGACCGAGCGTGGTTTCGAAGTCACTGAGGTGGGTGATGCCAATAGTGCGCTGGAGCGCTTCCGCAATGGTGGCCCGTTCGACCTGGTGATCACCGACATCGGCTTGCCGGGTGGTTTCGGTGGTCGCCAGGTGGCCAAGGCCATGCGCATGCAGCTGCCGCAGCAGAAGATCCTGTTCATCACTGGTTACGCGGATCAGCCGATCGAAGCACAGTTGCTCGAACAGCCGGGCACGGCATTGATGAACAAGCCGTTCCCGCTGGCGGACCTTGCCGACCAGGCGTTACGCATGCTTGAGGAGTAATGCGTTTCAGGGCTTGCCCAGAATCTGCCTCACCTGGGCCTGGCCGACATGGCGAGGCAGGTACAGATCCACCCGGGTACCTTGGCCGATCTGGCTGTGCAAGGTGACATGGCCGCGGGATTGCTTGCTGAAGACGTACACCATCGACAGGCCCAGACCGATGCCCTGGCCGATCGCCTTGGTGCTGAAGAACGGCTCGAAGGCATGCTCCAGCGTGCTTTGCGCCATGCCCTGGCCGTCATCGATGATGCGCAGGCGCACGTAGTCACCGGGGCACAGGGCGCCGCCGGCAAATTGCCCGATGCCGATGTGCTGGTTACTCGCCTCGATCTGCAGCTGACCGCCACCGGGCATGGCTTCGCAGGCATTGAGCAGCACATTGTCGAGGGCTTCCTGCAACTGCTGGTCATCGGCTTCGACCGACCACAGGCCCTTGGCGATGCGCACTTGCAGGACCACGGCCGGGCTCAGGCAGGCCTTCAGGCGCTTTGCCTGGAGCAGACCGTGCAGGTCGACCTGGTGGCTGTGCAGCGATTGCCGGGAAGAGAAGGCCAGGAGGCGCTGGGTCAGGCGGGCGGCACGTGAAACTGCCTCGCGGCCCATGCGCAGCACGGTGTCCAGGCCATCGCTGCGGCCCTGGCGCAGGCGCCGGTCGATCAGCTCGAAGCTACCGCCAATGCTGGTGAGCAGGTTGTTGAAGTCATGGGCGACCCCCCCGGCCAGTTGGCCGATGGCTTCCATCTTGCGCGTCTGGTGGCGGGCGAACTCGCTGCGCTCGTGGTCTCCGCCAGAAGGCGCGGCCTGGGCGTCCAGGCGTTGCTGCAGGTCAAGCAACTGGTCGCGCGCCAGGTACTGCCGGCGCCGGTTGCGCAGGGCTGACTGGGTCATGTGCAGCAGTTGGGCGTTTTCGAACGGGGCGACCAGCAGTAGGTTGCCCACCGGGTGGTTGGTCGAGCCCATGGCCGCTTGGCTGCCTTGGCTGAGCAGCACGATGGGCAGGTCCGACCAGCACGGTTGCTGGTCGATGAAGGCCTGCAGCAATGCGCTTGGGCCCTGGCTGAACACTTGCTCGGCAATGATCGCCAGGCCTGCGCCTTCGACCAGGCAGGCCTGCAGGTTGGCCAGGTCGACCGCGCACAGGCTGTCGATACCGGCGGAAGCAAGCAGGCGAGCAGTATCTGCGGCTAATGGCGGGGGCGCCAGGATCACCGCACGTTCGTCCAGCGCCAACGAACTGGCCAAAACGACTCTCCTGTAGGGTGGTCCGATATCCACTGGACCCTGGGCGCAGTCCCAGGGTTCAACAAAAATCCGGGCGTTGTCTACAGGCCCTGTTGCAGCACGGGGTCGTCCGGGTTCTGCCTCTCCAACTCGGCCAGCAGCACCTGCACGTTCTGCAACTGGCCGGTTTCCTTCCAGTACCGGATCAGCAACACCCTTGCCCGGCGATTGGCCGGCTGGCGGCTGAGCACGGTTTCCAGTTGCTTTTGCGCGGCGTCGAGTTGCTCCAGATCATGCAGGGTGACTGCCAGTGTATAGCGGTAGTCGGCGTTGTCTGGATCCAGTTCGACGGCGCGGGACAAGGCCAGCAAGGCATACTCGCGCTGTTCGTGGCGGTTCAGCCAGAGCCCCAGCTCGTACTGCAGAAAGGCTGAGTCGGGGCTTAGCGCCAGGGCTTTGCCCAGCACCTGGCGCGAGGCGTCGTGATGGCCCTGGCGCTCCAGCAGGCGTACCTGGGTCGCCAATGCGTCGAGGTTGCCGGGGGCGCCTGCCAGCGCGCGTTGCAGGGCGGTGGCGGCCTGGGTGTAGTCGTTTTCGTGCAGGTACAGGCGCGCCAGGTGCACCTGGGCGTCGGCATCCTCGGGTTGTTGCTCCAGGGCCTGCTGGTATTGCCCCAGGGCTACCTGCAGCGGGCCGAAATACAGGCCGATCTCATCGGGGTCAAGGCCGAGCAGGGCGTCTACCGCAGCAAAGCGTACGCTTTGCTCGTCGGCGTCCAGCAGCGGGCCGAGTACCAGGCTGCGCTGCGCCGCCGGCAGCAGGCGACGGGTACCGGCAATCGCCGCGCGGCGCACCAGCGGGTCGGCATGCTCCAGGTCCTGACGGGCGAGTTTCAATGCTTGCGGCGAGGGGTAGTTGGGCAACTCGGCGTACAAGGCCGCACGGCGGATGGGCGGCAGGTCTGTGCGTTGCAGTTGTTGGTACAGCACCCGCGCGGCGCCGGGTTGGCCCTCATGGGCCAGACGCAGGGCCTTGGCGTAGCTGTGTGCCGGCAAGCTCGGCGGGGCTGGCGGGGCGTCGCGCCACAGGTAGCCGAACAGGGCCGATACCAGGATCAACAGCAGCAGGGCGATCAGGTAGCGGTGGCGTCTGGGCATCGATTGATCCGTGGCGGCGGGAAGGGCAGAGCTTGGGCTAGCCGGGGGGTAATTGCAACCAGAGGCATGCACCCTGCACACACCCTCAATCAGCATAAAAAAGCCCCGCGGACCAAGGCCAGCGAGGCAAACGGTTGGGGGAGGAGCCAACCAAAGGAGTCGTTGAAACGGGGGGTATCAGTGCGAGCTGGCTACAGTCTCCGGTTGCCAGCCGCCACCCAGCGCCTTGTAGATCGAGACGATGCCGCGGTACAGCTCGACCTCACCCTGGGCTTGCGCATCTTCAGCGCTCAGCCGCTCACGCTCGGCATCGAGCAGCACCAGGTAGTCCACCGTGCCCTCGCGATAACGAATCGAGGCCAGTTGCGCCGCCTTGCGGCTGGCGTCGCTCTGGCGCATCAGCGACAACAGCCGTTGCTGGGTCTTGTCGTAATCGCTGAAGGCATTGGCCGATTCTTCCAGGGCCAGCAACACCTGCTGTTCGTAGTTGGCCAGCGCCCCTTCGGCATCGGCCTTGGCACCGCGCAGGCGGGCGCGCACGCTGCCCAGGTCGAAGGCGGCCCAGGTGATGCTCGGGCCCAGCGCCCAGGCATTGGCTGCCGATGAGCCGATCTGCGAGCCGCGGGCGGCAGTAAAGCCCAGGAAGCCGCTGAGGCTGACACGGGGGAACAGGTCGGCGGTGGCCACGCCAACATTGGCGGTGGCGGCCGCCAGCTGGCGTTCGGCGCTGCGGATGTCCGGGCGGCGGCGCAGCAGTTCCCCCGGGTCACCCACCGGCAGTGCCTTGGCAATCGCCGGCAGGGCTTTGGGCGACAGGTCGACGCTGAGCGCATCCGGGCGCTGGCCGAGCAGGGTGGCGATGCGATGCCGCGCGCGTGCCTGTTCCGCCTGCAGTTGCGGTACGGTGGCTTCCACCCCGGCCAGGCGCGCATCGGCACGCACCACGTCGAGGTCGTTGCCCACACCGGCATCGCGCAGGGTTACGGTGATGGCCCGCGATTCCTGCTGGGTCTTGAGGTTGGCCAGGGCGATCTTCTCGCGCAACTGCGCGCCGCGCAGCTGGCCGTAGGCATCGACCAGCTCGGCGATCAGGCTGACCTGCAGCTGCTGCAGGTCGGCCGCTGCTACCGCTTCCTGGGCTTCGCTGGCTTCGATCTGGCGCTGGATGCGGCCAAACAGGTCAAGCTCCCAGGCCATGTCCAGGCCCAGGTCATAGCGCTCACTGTTCACCCGTTGCGTGGTCTGGCCGGGGACCTGGCCCTTGCCGATGTCGCTGCTGACGCGGCTGGTGAGCACCGGGAATTGATCGTTCTCGGCGTCTTCACGGATCGAACGGGCCGATTTCAGGCGGGCGAAGGCCACGCGCAGGTCACGGTTGCCGTCCAGCGAAGCCTGCACCAACTGGTTCAGCACCGGGTCGTCGAACTGCTTCCACCACAGGCTTTCGAAGCGGCTACGGTCGTAGGCCTTGGCCTGTACCTCGCTGGCCAGCTGTGCGGGCTCGGTGGCCGGGGCCTGGTAGTCCGGGCCTACCGCGCAGGCCGCCAGGGCCAGCGCCAGCAGGCTCGGGGTCAAGGGTTTGAGCAGGTTCATGCATGGTTCTCCAGCACTTGAACGTGCTCGGCCTTGCGGGCCTGGCGACGCTCGACGAAACGGCGAATCAGGAAGAAGAACACCGGGGTCAGGAACAGGCCGAACACGGTCACGCCGATCATTCCCGAGAACACCGCCACACCCATGGCATGGCGCATTTCCGAGCCGGCACCGGAGCTGAACACCAGCGGAACCACACCCATGATGAAGGCGATAGAGGTCATCAGGATCGGCCGCAGACGCAGGCGGCAGGCTTCCAGTACCGCAGCCAGCGGGTCGAGCCCCTTGGCCTGTTCGTCCTTGGCGAACTCGACGATCAGGATGGCGTTCTTGCACGCCAGGCCTACCAGTACGATCAGGCCGATCTGGGTGAAGATGTTGCTGTCACCACCCGACACGATCACCCCGGTGATGGCCGACAGCAGGGTCATCGGCACGATCAGGATCACCGCCAGCGGCAAGCTCCAGCTTTCGTACTGGGCCGCAAGCACGAGGAAGGCCAGCAGCACGCACAGCGGGAACACGAACAGCGCGGTATTGCCCGAGAGGATCTGCTGGTAGGTCAGGTCGGTCCACTCGAAGGTCATGCCGTTGGGCAGTTCCTCTTCCAGCAGTTTCTCGATTGCAGCCTCCGCCTGGCCGGAGCTGTAGCCCGGTGCCGCGGCGCCGTTGATCTCGGCGGTGATGAAGCCGTTGTAGTGCATCACCCGGTCCGGCCCGGAGGTGTTGCTGACCTTGAGGAAGGTCGCCAGCGGGATCATCTCGCCAAGGTTGTTGCGTACCTTCAGCTGGCCGATCTGCTCGGCATCGAGGCGGAACTGCTGCTCGGCCTGGACGTTGACCTGGTAGGTACGGCCAAAGCGGTTGAAGTCGTTGGTGTACAGCGAGCCCAGGTAAACCTGCAGGGTGTCGAAGATGTCGGTGATCGCCACGCCGTGGGTCTTGGCCTTTTCCCGGTCGATGGCGGCATCGACCTGTGGCACGTTGACCTGGTAGCTGGTGAACAGGCCCGCCAGCTCCGGCACGTTGTGGCTCTTGGCGATGATGTTCTGGGTTTCCTTGTACAGCGCTTCGTAACCCAGGTTGCCGCGGTCTTCGATCTGCAGGCGGAAGCCGCCGATGGTGCCCAGGCCTTGTACCGGCGGTGGCGGGAAGATCGCGATGTAGGCGTCCTGGATGTCGGCGAACTGGGCATTCAGTGCCGCAGCGATGGCCGCCGCCGACTGGCTCGGGTCCTTGCGCTCGTCGAACGGCTTGAGCGGGGTGAACACGATGCCGCTGTTCGGGCTGTTGGTGAAACCGTTGATCGACAGGCCAGGGAAGGCTACCGAGTCGGCCACGCCAGGCTGCTTCAGGGCGATTTCGCTCATGCGCTTGATCACCGCTTCGGTGCGGTCGAGGCTGGCCGCGTCAGGCAGCTGGGCGAACGCCACCAGGTACTGCTTGTCCTGGGCCGGCACGAAACCGGTCGGGGTGGACGAGAAGCCCAGGTAGGTCAGGCCCATCAGGCCGGCATACACGAACAGGGCGATGCCGCTGGAGCGGATGACCCGACGCACACCGCCGACGTAGCGGTTGGAGGCGCGGTCGAAGAAGCGGTTGAACGGGGCGAACAGCCAGCTGCCCAGCAGTTTTTCCAGGAACCGCGAGAAACGGTCCTTGGGCGCATGATGGTCCTTCAGCAGCACGGCAGCCAGGGCCGGCGACAGGGTCAGCGAGTTGAACGCCGAGATGACCGTGGAAATGGCGATGGTCAGGGCGAACTGTTTGTAGAACTGCCCGGTCAGGCCGGAAATGAACGCGGCAGGTACGAACACGGCGCACAGCACCAGGGCGGTGGCGATGATCGGACCGGTCACTTCGCCCATGGCCTTTTGCGTGGCTTCCAGCGGTTTCAGGCCCAGGCCGATGTTGCGCTCGACGTTTTCCACCACGACGATGGCGTCGTCCACCACGATACCGATGGCCAGGACCAGGCCGAACAATGACAGTGCGTTGAGCGAGAAGCCGAACAGGTGCATCACGGCAAAGGTACCGATCAGCGATACCGGCACGGCCATCAGCGGGATGATCGAGGCGCGCCAGGTCTGCAGGAACAGGATGACGACCAGCACGACCAGCACCAGCGCTTCGAACAGGGTATGCACCACGGCCTCGATGGAACCACGGACGAACACGGTCGGGTCATAGACGATGCTGTAGTCCATGCCCTCGGGGAAGTCCTTCTTCAGCTCGGCCATTTTCGCCCGCACTTCATCGGAGATCTCGATGGCGTTGGAGCCTGGGCGCTGGAAGATCGGGATGGCCACCGCCGGCTGGTTGTTCAGCAGCGAACGCAGGGCGTACTGGCTGGAGCCGAGCTCGACCCGGGCGATGTCCTTCAGCCGGGTGATTTCGCCATCGGCACCGGCGCGGATGATGATGTTCTCGAACTCTTCCTCATTGACCAGGCGACCCTGGGTGTTGATCGACAGCTGGAAGCTGGTCGAACCCGGGGCGGGCGGGGCGCCCAGTTGGCCGGCGGCCACCTGGCGGTTCTGCTCGCGGATGGCAGCTACCACATCACTGGCGGTGAGGTTGCGCGAAGCGGTCTTGTTCGGGTCCAGCCACACGCGCAGCGAGTAGTCGCCCATGCCGAACAGCTGCACATCACCCACGCCGCCCAGACGCGCCAGCTCGTCCTTGATGTTGAGGATGGCGTAGTTGGACAGATAGAGCATGTCGTAGCGGTTGTCCGGCGAGGTCAGGTGCACGACCATGGTCAGGTCGGGCGAGGCCTTGTCGACGGTGATACCGATGCGGGTCACTTCTTCGGGCAGCTTCGGCTGGGTACGAGTGACACGGTTTTGCACCTGCACCTGGGCGTTGTCCAGGTCGGTGCCCAGGGCAAAGGTGATGGTCAGGGTCAGCTTGCCGTCAGCGGTGGACTGGGAGGACATGTACAACATGTTCTCCACACCGGTGATGGCCTGCTCCAGCGGCGCGGCGACGGTTTCGCCGATGACCTTGGGGTTGGCGCCGGGGAAGTTGGCGCGTACCACCACGGTGGGCGGCACCACTTCGGGGTATTCGCTGATGGGTAGCTGGAACAGCGAGATCGAACCCGCGATCAGCAGCACCAGCGACAGCACCGCGGCGAAGATCGGCCGGGTAATGAAGAATTTCGAGAAGTTCATCGGTGTGGTCCCTTAACCGCGTGGCGCCTGGGCGCTGGCGACTTTCACGTTGTTGCCCGCCACCTTCGGCGCCGGGTTGCTGGCCTCCAGAGCCTGGCGCTGCTGGGCGAGGGCGGCGAGGGTCTGTTCGCTGGCCATCGGGGCCTCGATCGGGGTGACCGGCGAACCAGGGCGTACGCGCTGCAGGCCCTTGACCACAATGCGCTCGTCCTTGCCCAGGCCGCTGCGCACGATGCGCAGGCCTTCCAGCTTCGGCCCCAGCTCCACGGCGCGGTAGGCGGCCTTGTTGTCCTTGTCCATGACCAGCACGAACTTCTTGCCAAGGTCGGTGCCTACGGCTTCGTCGTTGATCAGTACGGCCTGGTACTGGGCGCTGCCCACCAGCTTCAGGCGTGCATACAGCCCCGGGGTGAACTGGCCGTCGCTGTTGTCGAACACCGCACGGCCACGGATGGTGCCGGTGCGCGGGTTGACCTGGTTGTCGACGAAGTTCATCTGGCCCAGGTGCGGGTTGCCGGTTTCGTTGGTCAGGCCGAGGTATACCGGGGTGCTCTGGCCACGCTGGCCTTCGCGGGCCAGCTGGGTGTACTTGAGGTACACGCGCTCATCGGCGTCGAAGTAGGCGTAGACCTTGTCGGTAGAGACCACGCTGGTCAGCGGAGTGACATCGGCGGTAACGATGTTGCCGGCGGTGAACTGGGCTCGGCTGACACGGCCGCTGATGGGCGCGGTGACACGGGTGAAGCTGAGGTTCAGGCGTGCCAGGTCGAGCTGGGCCTGGATCGCGTCGACCCCGGCGCGGGCCTCGGCGGCAGCGCTGCTACGCGATTCGGCCAGTTCTGCGGAAATGGCGTTGCTGTCACGCAGGCGTTCGCCACGACGGGCTTCGTTGGCGCTGCGGACGGCGGTGGCCTTGGCCTGCTGTAGTTGGGCTTCGAGGCGGCGGACGTCTGCCTGGAACGGGCGTGGGTCGATCTGGAACAGCAGGTCGCCTTTCTTGACCCGAGCGCCTTCAGTGAAGGCCACCAGGTCGATCTGGCCGGAGACCCGTGGGCGCACCTCGACGGTTTCCGGGGCTTCGAGGCGGCCGGTGAACTCGTCCCATTCGTTGATCGGTTGCTCGATCACCTTGGCCACACTGACCTTCGGCGCGGCGGGAGCCTGCACGGCGTCGGGGGTTCGACCGCAAGCGCTGATCACCACCACTGCCAGGGCAGCGAGGGGGAAGCGCAAGGGTTTGAGTGATTGTTCCATGGAGAACTCCGCCAATGTATTAGTAGTGGGCGGAGTGTGAGTGTGTTGCGCGTGAGGCACGAATCGAATGGGGCGAAGGTTATTATCACGATGAATGATATGTGTGGGTCAGTCATCGATTTGCGGCATGGTTGGGGTTGGCTTGCGGGAGGAGTGGTGAGGCCAGCAGGTGCTCGTCACGACATTTTCGGTGCCTGTGAGATCCAGCGCCCTGCGGGCGGCGCTGGGCACGGTAGCCCAGGCCAGGTGCTTCAGTGAATGCTCGAGGCCAGTTCGAAGATCGGCATGTACATCAGGATCACGATCAGGCCGATCAACAGGCCAATGAAGGTCATCAGCAGTGGTTCGAACAGTTTGACGAACCACTCCACCCAACGGCCGATTTCCTGGTCATGGAAGTCGGCGCAGCGCTCCAGCATCTCGCCCAGGTTGCCGGACTGCTCGCCGGCCCGCAGCAGGCGCAGCGATACCGGCGTGACCAGTTGCCCGGCCTCCAGCGCGGCGGACAGCGGCAGCCCTTCGCCGACCCGCTGGCTGGCCTGCTCCAGGCCCTGGGCGGCCGCACTGCCGAGCAGGCCGCGGGCCATGCCCATGGCGGTGAGGATGGGGATGCCACCTTGCAGCAGGATGCCCAACGAGCGGTAGAAGCGCGCCAGTTCGTACATCATCAGGCGTTGGTGCAGTGCCGGCAGGCGCCGCAGTTGGCAGGCAGCCCAGCGCCGCACCCGCGGCTGGCGGCGCAGCAGCCAAAGCGCCGTGACCGCGCCAAGGCTGCCCAGCGCCAGCGGCAGTTGCTGGGCATGCAGGAACAGACCAACCTGCATCAGCAGCCGTGATAGCCAGGGCAATTCGGTGCCCATGCCCTCGAATACCTGGCTGAAACGCGGCACTACGTAGCCCAGCAGGAACAGCACCACGCCGCCGCCTACCAGCAATAGCAGCAAGGGGTAGACCGAGGCCCCCACCAGTTTCTGCCGGACCAGGTCCAGGCGCTGGCGGTAGCTGATGTAGCGGGTGAGGGCGTCTCCGAGCGCGCCGGTACGCTCGCTGGACTGCACCAGCGCCACGTACAGCGGCGGGAACACCCGTGGCTGCTGGCCCAGGGTCTGGGACAGCGAGCGGCCTTCGTACAGTTGGCGGACCAGTTCGGCGAGCACTTTGCGCGTTGCGGCTGCGGGGGCCTTTTCCGCCAGGCTCTCCAGCGCATCGATCAGCGGCAGGCCGGCGTTGAGCAGGGTCGATAGTTCCTGGCTGAACAGCACCAGGTCAAAACCTGCCTCGCGGCGCCAGGCCATGCCGCGCAAGGCGCCGCCGTGGCCACGCAGGCTGAGCACGCGCAGGCCTTGCTCCTCGGCCTGGCGGCGGGCCTGGTCGGCGTCTTCGGCGTCGATCTGCAACTGCACCACACCCTGCCTGCCCAGGGCTTTCAGGCTGTAGCGCATGGCCGCTCTCCCTACTGCCAGCTGGTGATTTCGGCGTTTTCCCCGTCGCCACCGGGCTGTCCATCCTTGCCCATCGACAGCAAGTCGTACTCGCCGCCATTCTCGCCAGGTTGCCGGTAGATGTACGGGCGGCCCCACGGGTCCTGCGGCACGGCCTTCTGCAGGTACGGGCCGGTCCAGCGCGCTTCGCCACTGGGGGCGACCACCAGGGCCTGCAGGCCTTGTTCACTGTTGGGGTAGTGGCCTACCTCCAGGCGGTACAGGTCCAGGGCCTTGCTCAGCCCCTCTATCTGCGCCCGCGCCACCTTGGCCTCGGAGCGGCCGAGCTGGCTGAAGTACTTGGGCGCGACGATACCGGCCAACAGACCGAGCACCACCAGCACCACCAGGAGTTCGAGCAGGGTGAAGCCATGTTGGGGGGTGGTTCTGCGCTTCATGGTGAAGCCCTCCGCTGCATGGGGACAAGCTTTTGCAGGCTCCATGCAACAGCCGTGCACGCCTGCCTTGGGCCCTTGCACCATGCGGCACGGAAAGCGGCACAGTGCTTGCGTCGTGGTCATCGACCTCGGGGTTTCCGGGGCATATTCCCCAACATCGGGGGTACCACGAAGAGGCGACCGACATGCGAGGACTCATTCTCGGTTTGATCTGGCTGGTGGCAGGTGCTGCCCAGGCTGATGTGTACATTTCCATCGATGCCAAAGGCAGCTACATACTGACCAACGTCCATCGACCCGGGCGCCTCTATGAAACGGTGATCAGCGAACCGAAGGCCCAGGCCGGCCCGGCCAACGCGCAGTTGATCACTGGCCGCCCCTACGCCAAGCTGGTTGCCGCCGCGGCGCGCGCCCACGATGTTCCCCCGGCGTTGCTGCATGCGGTGATCAAGGCCGAGTCTGGCTACAACCCCAAAGCCCGTTCACCGGCGGGTGCGGTGGGGCTGATGCAACTGATGCCGGATACCGCCCGCGAGATGGGCGTGGAAAACCGCCTGGACCCGGAAGACAACGTGCAGGGCGGGGCCCGCTACCTCAAGCGCATGCTCGACTTGTTCGACAATGACATCACCTTGGCTGTGGCGGCCTACAACGCCGGCCCCGACGCGGTGCTGCGCCGTGGTGGGGTACCGCCGTTCGCCGAGACCCGGCGCTATGTGCCCAACGTGCTGCGGGAGTACCGCAGGTTGCAGGGGGTGGCGGGTGATTAGCCTTTGCAACTTTCCCTGTGAGCGGGCGTCTGCGGGCGCCCCTCGGCAAGGACAGAAACAAGACCCTTCGGCGGATGCCGCCAAGCTAACCCGATGGTTTCCCCAACTCTGGGCTATAACCTTCTGAAGGTGCCCAGTTGTGGAGTCCGCCATGGACATCGCCCCTCGTTCCGACGCTATTGAAGTATCTGCCGGTAGCGAGCTGGTCACCTCACGCAAGCCGTTCAACCTGCTGCGCTGGTACGCCTGGGTCAGCTTGGCCATCATCCTCTCGGTAGCGGTCGGGCTGGGGTTGATTTCCAGCCGTTTCATCATCGACGAGAGTATCGAACGAGATGCCTTGCTCACCGCGCAGTTCATTACCTCCATCGCCGATGCCGAAGTGCGCCATGTGTCGATCCCCAATGTGCGCACCATGGGTGAACTGCTTGACCCGCGCATCGACCGCGCCAACCTGCTCGACGTCGACCCGGACGCCCGGCGCAGGGCGCGTGGTGAGTTCCTCGACCACATCGCCCACCTGCCCGACATGCTGCTGGCCAACATCTATGCCCCGGACCGTACGGTGATCTGGTCCAGCAACCCGGCGCTGGTCGGCAAGCTGATCGAGGGCGACAGCGACCTGGAGGAGGCTTTCGAGTACAAGATGCGAGTCTCGGCCAGCTACCACAACTTCGAACAGGCCCGCGCCGAGCAGAAGTTCGTCACCCCACCCGAGCAGTTGTTCATCGAGAACTACATTCCGCTGTTCGATGCCGATGGTGATCAGGTCACGGCCATGGTCGAGATCTACAAAGAGCCCCACGACCTGATCGTGCGCATCGAGCACGGCCTGATCCTGATCTGGCTGGCGATTACTGTCGGTGCCGGCCTGGTCTATGTCGGCCTGTACGGCATCATGCACCGCGCCGCACGCCTGCTGGCGGTGCAGCAGAAGCGGCTGATCAACAACGAAACCTACGTGGCACTAGGTGAGGTGTCCTCGGCGGTGGCCCACAGCCTGCGCAACCCGCTGGCCAGCATCCGTTCCAGTGCCGAACTGGCCCAGGCGTTCGACGATGGCCCGGCGCAGCGCAATGTCAACGACATCATCAGCCAGGTCGACCGCATGTCGCAGTGGATCCGCCAGATGTTGCAGTCATTGCGCCCGCTCAACGATGAGGCAGTGGCGGTGGATTTGCCGCTGGCATTGCAGGAAAGCCTGCAGACCTACGCGGTGCCGTTGGCACGCGGCGGGGTGAGCCTGGACCTGCAACCGTTACCGGCGGTACAGGTGCTGGGGCACCCGGCGTTACTGCGGCAGATTTTCAGCAGCCTGATCGCCAATGCCCTGGAGTCGATGGAGCAAGGGGGGCGGTTACGTGTCGAGGTGGTGCGCCACGACCGGCGTAGCCTGACCCTGCGCCTGTCCGACAACGGCAAAGGCATGAACGAAGAGCAACAGCGCATGGCCTTCCGGCCTTTCTTCACCACCAAGCAGGGTGGGTTGGGCGTGGGCCTGGTGTTGGTGAAACGCATCATGGAGCGCTTCGGCGGCACCATTCGACTCAGCAGCAGTGAAGGCCATGGCACGCGGGTTTCGTTGAGTTTCCGGTTGTTCAAAGCTTCCTGATTAACATTAACAAGCTCTGTTATCTTGTTGATTATAAAGAATTTATGTTTTTGGGTGAGATTCCCCAAATGTGGGGGTTTTTCTTTAGGATTATTTTAGAAGTATTCAGTAACTATATGAAAAATAATAAATAAAAGTAAAATATGGAAAACTGGCTGAGTTCTTGCAGTACGACAGACGGAGCGCAACACGCGACAAATGGCAGCTGCGGCTGCACGGGTGGGGTGCTATCAATTGGCTACTATTCGGCGCCTTGATGCATTTCTGAACGGACGCCCAGCGCGGGAAGCACACGATGCATATGCTGGAAAATGAAGTTCCCGACAAGGCCAGTACTACCGCCAGCGATGTGGCCGTGCCATTGTGCGAATTCAATCTGCTGCGCTGGTTTTCGGTCATCAGCTTGCTGATTATTGCCTCGGTGGCGGGCGGGCTGGGTTATGTGTCGACACGTTTCGTGGTGCGCGACAGCGTCGAGCGCGATGCCATGCTCACCGCTCAGTTCATCCAGGCCATGGCCCAGGCCGAGGTGCGCCATTCGCAGTTGCCGCCGGGCACCACCATGGGCGAGTTGCTTATCCCACGCCTGGACCAGCAGCACTTGCAGTTCACCCCGGCGCTGGCTGAATCGACCCGGGTCGAGTTTCTCGACCATGTCGAGCATCTGCCAGACACCTTGCTGGCCAACGTCTATGCCCGCGACCGTACCATCGTCTGGTCGACCAACCCTGAGCTGATCGGCAAGCGCATCGAGGCCGATGGCGACCTCGACCGCGCCTTCCGCTCGCGCAAGGCGGTTTCGGCCAGCTACCACCAGGCCGAGGACGACCGCGAAGAGCAGAAGTTCCAGCGTGAACCGCGCTACCTGTTCATCGAGAACTACATCCCGCTGTTCGACAGCCAGGGCGAGCAGGTGCTGGCCATGGTGGAAATCTACAAGGAGCCGCAGGACCTGGTCCGGCGCATCCAGCGCGGTTATGTGCTGATCTGGGCCTCGACCCTGGTGGGCGGGGCGCTGGTCTACTTCGGCCTGTTCTGGATCGTGCGCCGCGCGGCGCTGCTGCTGCACCTGCAACAGGACCGGCTGGTGGCCAGTGAGACCTATGTGGCCCTGGGCGAGATGTCCTCGGCGGTGGCGCATAGCTTGCGCAACCCGCTGGCCAACATTCGCTCCAGCGCCGAACTGGCTCAGGAAATCGCCAGCCCCGCAGCGCAGAAGAACATCACCGACATCATCAGCCAGGTCGACCGCATGTCGCGCTGGGTGCGTGATTTGCTGGTGTCGTTGCGTCCGAGCAGTGACGAGGCCGAGGCCGTGGACCTGGTGGCGGCCATCGAGGACACCCACCTGGCTTTTGCCCAACAGATCGAACGCAACGGTGTGCGCTTCTGCTACGAAGGCCCCGGGTCACAATGGGTGGTCAGCCAGCCGCTACAGCTCACGCAAATTCTCAACACCCTGTTTTCCAATGCCCTGGAAGCCATGCCCGAAGGCGGTATGCTGCGCGCCCTGGTCAATGTGCAGGATGGGCAGCGTGCCGAATTCGTCCTTAGCGATACCGGCAAGGGCATGAGCCAGCAGCAGGAGCGGATGGTGTTCAAGCCGTTCTACACCACCAAGCAGGGCGGCCTCGGCGTAGGCCTGGCCCTGGTCAAACGCATCATGGACCGTTTTGGCGGCTCGGTCAGCCTGAGCAGCCGCGAAGAGGAAGGAACCCGCGTAAGCCTCACATTCAATATCGCAGCGGGAGGGGACCATGGAGCACAGCATCCTGGTAGTCGAGGATGATGAAATCCTCGCCGACAACATTCGCAGCTACCTCAGCCTCAAGGGCTTCGAGGTCACCGTATGCCACAGCGCGGAGCTGGCACTGGAGCAGATCAAGCGGGCCCAGCCCGATGCGGTGCTGACCGACAACTCTCTGCCGGGCATGAGCGGGCACGACCTGCTGCGCACCTTGGTGGCACAGGTGCCGGGCCTGAAAGTGATCATGATGACCGGTTATGGCAATGTCGAAGATGCCGTGCAGGCAATGAAGGAGGGCGCCTTTCATTACCTGACCAAGCCGCTGGTGCTGGCTGAGCTCAAGTTGACCCTGGACAAGGCGCTGGCCGCTGAGCGCATGGAGCGCACGTTGTCGTTCTACCAGGAGCGCGAGGCGCAGAAGTCCGGGTTGCAGGCGTTGCTCGGCGAATCACCGACGATGCTCACCCTCAAGCACACCCTGCGTCAGGTGCTGGATGCCGAGCGGCGCATGGCCAGCGACGACTTGCCACCGGTGCTGATCGAAGGCGAGACCGGTACCGGCAAAGAGCTGGTGGCCCGCGCCCTGCATTTCGATGGTTCGCGCAGCAAGGGACCGTTCATCGAGTTCAACTGCGCCTCGATCCCGGCCAACCTGCTGGAGGCCGAACTGTTCGGCCACGAGAAGGGCGCCTTTACCGATGCCAAGGAGCGCCGGGTGGGCCTGGTGGAGGCTGCCGATGGCGGCACTTTGTTCCTCGACGAGATTGGCGAAATGGACCTGGTGCTGCAGGCCAAGCTGCTCAAGTTGCTGGAAGACCGCAGAATCCGCCGGATCGGCGCGGTGAAGGAACGCAAGGTCGACCTGCGGGTAATCAGTGCTACCAACTGCAACCTGGAACAGATGGTGCAGCAGGGCAAGTTTCGCCGCGACCTGTTCTTCCGCCTGCGCATCATTGCCCTGAAGGTGCCGCGCCTGTATGCCCGCGGGCAGGACGTGCTGCTGCTGGCGCGGCATTTCCTGGCCCATCATGGCCGGCGTTACGGCAAGCCGAACCTGCGCTTTTCCGCCGAGGCGGAAAACCTGATGCTCGGTTACAGCTGGCCTGGCAATGTGCGCGAGCTGCGCAACATGCTGGAGCAGACCGTGTTGTTGGCACCGAACGAGGTGGTACAGGCGCATCAGCTGAACCTGTGCATGGCCCTGATCGACGAGCCGCTGGTGCAGCAGGCGGCGCCTTCGCTGTTCGAAATGCCCCGGCACGAACCGGAGCCCGGCACCAGTCTGCCGGACATGGAGCGCGACCTGGTATGCAAGACCCTGGACCGCACGGACTGGAACGTGACCAAGTCGGCGCGCATGCTCGGCTTGTCGCGGGACATGCTGCGTTACCGGATCGAGAAGCTGGGGCTGACCAGGCCGGACAAGCGCCAGTGGTGAGCTTGTATAATGGGCCGTACAGGGGCCCCTGTGGGAGCGGCTTTAGCCGCGAACACCGGCGCAGCCGGTGCCATGCACCGTGTTGGATTCTTCGCGGCTAAAGCCGCTCCCACAGGGATCGCGCCAACTTTTAAAATTTGAGCAAGACAGTTGTATCCACAGGGGCCGCGAAACATTCAGGATCATCGATCAACGCTGATTATCGGTTGCTCCCTGCCGCCCGTTTCCCTCCGAGCCACTGCCATCCATCCCTGGCAAGTCGCGGTTGTCATTCTGCTTCGCCGGCGGGCTTTCCGGGTCGTTGCCCTGTATGCGCGGGTCGGTGTCCCGTGGCATGGGCTTTTCGATCGGGTTGAGGGTACTGTCCACGCCCGGCTTGGGCGCCGGGTTGTGCGGGGCGTCGGGGTAGGTGGGGCCGGTGCCGGCAGCAAGTGCCAGCGGCGCGGCGAGCAGGGCAATCAGCAGGATGCTTGAGCGGGGCATGGCAGGCTCCTTCGCTTCGGGTAGGGCTGATACTTCCCTTCGGCCCTACCCGAAACCTCAAGGTGCCATGGCCCCGATCAACGGTTATACCACCAGCGACAGCAACATGATGAAGATGATGCCGACGATCGACAGGATGGTCTCCATCATGCTCCAGGTCTTGAAGGTTTCCGCCACGGTCATGTTGAAGTACTGCTTCACCAGCCAGAAGCCGGCGTCGTTGACATGGGACAGGATCAACGAGCCGGCGCCGGTGGCCAGCACCAGCAGCTCGCGGTTAACCCCCGGCACCAGGTCGATCACCGGCGCTACGATGCCCGCACCGGTGATGGTGGCGACCGTAGCGGAACCGGTGGCGATGCGGATTACCGCTGCTACCAGCCAGGCCAGCATGATCGGCGAAATTTCCGCCTGCACGGCCATCTGCCCGATCACGTTGCCCACGCCGGTGTCCACCAGCATCTGCTTGAAGCCGCCGCCAGCACCAACGATCAGCACGATCGCCGCGGTCGGTGCCAGGCTCTGGTCGAGCATCTTCATGATCTGCTGGCGATTGAAGCCACGGGCCGAGCCAAAGGTATAGAAGGCCAGCAGCAGGGCCGCGAGCAGGGCGGTGATGGGGTGGCCGATCAGGTCCATCCACTGGCGTACGATGTGCTCGGCGGGCAGCACCACGTCGGCGAAGGTCTTCAGCAGCATCAGCACCACCGGCAGCAGCACGGTGACCAGCGTGATGGTGAAGCTCGGCAGGTTGCCCTGGTCGGATTCCTTGGCGATCTGGTCCATCAGCTCCTGGGACGGGGTGCCCGGGATGTAGCGGGAAATGAAGTTACCGAACAGCGGACCGGCGATGATGGCGGTAGGCAGTGCCACGATCAGGCCATAGAAGATGGTCTTGCCGATGTCGGCATGGAAGATGCCGATCGCCAGCAGCGGGCCCGGGTGCGGGGGCACCAGACCGTGCACCACGGACAGACCGGCCAGCAGCGGAATGCCGATCTTGATCAGCGATACGCCGGAGCGTCGGGCAACGATGAACACCAGCGGAATCAGCAGTACGAAACCGATCTCGAAGAACAGTGGGATGCCCACCAGGAAGGCGGCGAACATCATGGCCCAATGCACGTTCTTCTTGCCGAAGGCGCGGATTAGGGTTTGCGCGATCTGGTCGGCCCCCCCGGAGTCGGCCATCAGCTTGCCGAGCATGGTGCCCAGGGCGAGCACGATGCCGACGAAGCCCAGAACGCCGCCAAAACCGTCCTGGAACGATTTCATGACCTTGGCCACCGGCATGCCGGAGGTCAGGCCAAGGAAGCCGGCCGCGATAGTCAGGGCGACAAAAGGGTGGACTTTGAAGTGGGTGATCAGCAGGATCAGCCCGACGATGGTAACCAGCGCGTCGAGCAGCAGGAAGGTATCAGTAGCCAGTCCGAACATGGTTTGAAGGCCTCGGTCTTATCGTTGTTTTGGCGTAGCTTTTTTGCAATTTTGCCCGTGCTTACGGGATAGGGTAGCGCTATCTTTGGTGAGCCAGCAAAGCCGCAGGGTCAGGCGGTTTGTGCCAGGCCCCGCTCACCGCGGCCCTTCAGCCAACTGTCGACTGCTTCGGCAAGCGCTTCGATGGGCTGGGTGGCGTCGAGGGCCAGGGTCAGGGGTTCGCCGTGTGGCGGTTCCAGGGCAGCGAACTGGCTGTCGATGAGGCTCGCCGGCATGAAATGCCCAGGGCGGGCCAGCACGCGTTTTTCGGCCTCGGCGGGCGACAGTTCGAGGAACACGAACACCAGCCCCGGCATGGCATCGCGCAGGGTCTCGCGGTAGCGGCGCTTGAGGGCCGAACAGGTCAGGATCGGGCGCTCCCCAGCCTGGGTCGTGGCTTGCAGTTCCTGACCAAGACGCACCAGCCAGCCGGCACGGTCGCTGTCGTCCAGGGGGATGCCAGCGCTCATCTTGCGGATGTTTTCGGCAGGGTGGAAAGCGTCGCCTTCGATCAGGCGGCCGCCGCTTCGGGTGGCGATGGCAGCGCCGATGCAGCTTTTGCCGCAACCGGCCACGCCCATCACCACGATGGCGGACAGGGGAGAATTCATCAGTACCTCCTGCGGGTGAGATAGCGCTGTCTCGTCGTCGACGAACAGACACCTCCCCGGTGTTATTGGTCTTGTCCTTACGCAGTATGGACGCTTGGCGGCGAGCCTGTGGTGGCTGCAACCAAAGATTACATTGCCTGCGTCCTGAGACAGCGCTACCTTAGTGGCCGTTCCCTTTCCTTGCAAGTAGTAAAATTACAACACCCATGTCCCGCACCGGCTCCCGCACCACAGGTCGTCCCACCCTGGCAGAAGTTGCCAGGCTTTCCGGGGTTTCCCCGATTACCGCCTCGCGCGCCCTGCGTGGGGTCAGCACGGTAGCGCCGGCGCTGGTCGAAAAGGTCGTTGCGGCCGCAGCAAGCCTGGGTTACGTGGCCAACCCGGCGGCCCGGGCCCTGGCTTCGGCACGCAGCCAGTCGGTGGTGGTGTTGATCCCGTCGCTGTCCAACCAGTTGTTCATCGACACCCTGGAGGCCATTCACGAGGTCATGCGCCCGCGTGGGCTCGAGGTGCTGATCGGCAACTATCACTACGATCTTGCCGAAGAAGAGAACCTGATCCGTAATTACCTGGCCTACCAGCCCTGCGGCATGCTGCTGACCGGCTTCGAGCGTAGTGAGGCATCGCGGCAGATGTTGGCGGCCAGTGGCGTGCCCTGCGTGCACATGATGGAACTGAATGGCGAGGCCGGGGCGTTGTCGGTCGGCTTCTCGCAGCAGCAGGCCGGGCGTGCTGCGGCCCGCCACCTGATCGAGCGCGGGCGCAAGCGCCTGGCGTTCATAGCCGCGCAGCTTGACCCGCGGGTGATGCAGCGTGCCGAAGGGTTCCGCCAGGCGCTGGCCGAGGCCGGCTTGCAGGCGGCCGAGCTGGAGGTGCTGGCGCCGGAGCCTTCTTCCATCGCCTTGGGCGGCGCGCTGTTCAGCCAGCTGCTGCAGCAGGCGCCGGATGTCGACGGTATTTTCTTCTGCAACGACGACCTGGCCCAGGGCGCCGTGCTGCAGGCATTGCGTCAGGGGGTGGAGGTGCCGCGGCAGGTGGCGATGGTCGGTTTCAACGACCTGCCGGCTTCGGCGCACATGGTGCCGCGGCTGACCTCGATTCGCACACCTCGGGCCGCGGTGGGGCGCGGCGCGGCGCAGGCGCTGCTGGCATTGCTCGATGGCAAGCGGGTGCCGACCGCGCAGCAGGATCTGGGGTTTGAGTTGATGGTGCGGGAAAGTTCCTGAGTTCGCCTTGAGTGGTTAGCGGAAGCCAGATCAGTTCGACGCAGCAATTGCACTGAGCGCATCGCCCAGCTCGTCCAGCAAGGCCTCCAGGCTGTCTTGTAGTTGCAGGCGCAAGTCAGCCGTCGACAGGCCTTGGCCGTTGGCCTGTTCGATGGCTTCGCAATCCTTGACCAGCGTGCGCACCTTGAGCATCTTTGCCCCCCCCTTGATCCGGTGAGCCAGTGCGCGCACAGCCTCGTCGGGGGCGTCCTCTGCCAGTGCGCGCAAGGTGCTCAGGTCTTCGCTGACGCTTTGTGACAGCTGTTCCAGCAAAAGCCGCGTCAGTTGTTCGTCGTCCTGGGTCAGGTGGCGCAGTTCGTTCAGGTTGAACCCGCTGCCGGGTCGCGTCGGCGGCTGTTGCCGGGCGCGGGCCTGGGGCAGGTGGGTCTTGAGCGTGCGCAGGCCAATCGGTTTGAACAGGCATTCGTCCATGCCGCTGGCCAGGCAGCGGGCACGCTCCTCGGCCTGGGCATTGGCGGTCACACCGAGAATCTGGCAGGCAGCCAGGCCGCGCTCGCCCTCAAGGCTGCGGATGCGGCGGGTCAGTTCGTGACCGTCCATGACCGGCATGCTGCAATCGGTGATCACCAGGTCGAAGCGCGCTGCCTGCCAGCGTGCCAGTGCGATTTCGCCGTTTTCCGCCAACGTCACGCGGTGCCCCAAGGTATGCAGTTGCCGCTCCAGCAACAGCAGGTTGGCGGGGTAGTCGTCGACCACCAGTATGTTCAGCGGGCCGCTGCTGCTTTCCAGCGCCGGGGCGTGCTGTTGGACCTGCGCCGGTGCTGCGCAGGCAGGCAGTTGCAGGCTGACCTGCACCTTGGTGCCAACGCCTTCCACGCTCTGCAAGCTCAAGGTGCCGCCCATCAACTCGGCCAGGGTGCGGCTGATGACCAGCCCCAGGCCAGCGCCCTGGCGTGCCCGGGGGCCGTCGGCCTGGACGAAGGTATTGAACAGCCGGGCCTGGTCGGTCTGGCTGATGCCGATGCCGGTGTCTCGTACATTCAGTTCCACTGCCAGGTGATCGTTGTCGGCAGGTGAGGGTAGCAGCAGGCTGGCCTGGACTTCGCCGCGGTCGGTGAACTTGATGGCATTGCTGATCAGGTTGGACAAGACCTGCTTGAGCCGCAGCGGATCAGCCAGCACCCAGACCGGCGCAGCGGGCAGTTCGCTGTACAAATGCAGGCCTTTGGCCCGTGCATTGCCTTCGAACACCCGCACGGTGGCGCGTACCAGTTCGACCAGGTTGGTGGGTACCGGCTGCAAGGTAATGTGCCCGGACTCGATGCGGGAAATGTCGAGAATATCGCCAATCAACTCAAGCAGGCCGATGGCAGAGTCATGGGCGGTCTGCAGGGTCTGGGTGTCGCAACGGCCGCCGCGGCTGTCTTCCAGGGCCAATTCCAGCAGGCCGATCACGGCATTCATCGGGGTACGGATTTCATGGCTCATGGTGGCCAGGAAGGTGCTTTTGGTCTGGCTTGCCTGTTCGGCGTCGTCCTTGGCCTGGCGTAGTTGTTCGAGCAGGCCGCGGCTCAGCGCCAGCTGCGCTTGCAGGGCGTGCTGGGCCTCGGTGCGCTGGTTGATCAGCTTGCGCAGGTAGCTGTTCCAGAACACCACCCCGGCCAGCAGCAAGGCCGACAGCACCAGTACCTGCAGGGCCAGGGTGCGGTAGTCGCGCCAGGGGCTGTCACTGACCAGGGTGCTGGTGCGCCAGCGGTTGATCAGCTGGCCCAGTTCTTCGGGGGGAATGCTCAGTAGCGCCTTGTCCAGGATTGCCTGCAGCAGGGGCTGGTCCGCAGCCACGGCGAAGGCGGCGACGGCCGGGTCGTCGTCGAGCACACTGGCGATGCGCAAGCGGTCCTTGAACACATGGCTGATGTAATAGGCGGCATTGATATGGCTGCTCAGGGCGACGTCGGCGGCACCGTTGGCCACAGCCTCCATCAGGCCGAGCGGGTTGTCCACTTCGACGATCCTGGCCTGCGGGTAGCGCTGTTGCAGCAGTGCCCGTTGCGGCGAGCCGCGCACCATGGCGATGCGCTGGCCATCCAGTGCCTTGACATGCACCGCTGATGTGTTGTCGCTGCGGGTGACCAGTACCCGCGGGCTGACCAGGTAGGGGCGGGTATAGCGCAGTTGTTTCGAACGGTCCGTGCCGTAGCCCAATGCACCGATCATCTGCGCATCACCGCGTGCCAGGTGCTCGACCATTGCCTGTGCCGAAGCGCTTTCGATCGGCTTGAAATGCAGCCCCGTGCGCAGCGAGATCTGCTTGAGCAGGTCGAGGGTTATGCCGCTGGGGCGGTGCTGGGCGTCGTTGAAGGTCAGCGGCGCCAGCGATGTGTTGATCAGTACGCTGATGCTGGGGTTGGCAGCGATCCAGGCTTCTTCTTCTGCGGTCAGGGCGCTGAGGTGGCGCTGCAGCAGCAGGCTGGTGTTGCCACTGCTCCAGCGGCGCAGGATGTTCAGGCGTTCGCTTTCGCTGATGCGCGCCAGCGCCTTGTCGATCAGCTGGTGCAGGCGCGGGTTGTCACTGGCCAGGGCAAAGGCAAACGCCCCAGGGGCGACCTGGCAGAAATGGTCGATCTTCAGTGTGCCCTGGTAACTCTTGCCAATCGCGAAATCGGTACTGATGGCATCGCCCAGGTAGGCGTCGGCCTCGCCCAGTTCGACGGCGGCCAGCCCGGCGAGGGTCGAGCGATACAGGCTCAATTGCGCCTTGGGGTACAGGGTGCGGACGCTACTGGCCGGCAGGTAATGATCGACCATGGCCAGGCGTAAGCCGGCGAGGTCGGGCGTGTTCTTCAGGCTGCGCCCCTCGCGGGTGACGATGACCGGCAGGTCGTCGGCATAGGTCGAACTGAGGCTGAGCTGGGCATCCGCCGCCTCGAAGGCGTTGGAGCTGCCCAGCAGGTCGATACGGCCATCGCGTAGCGCAGCAATGGCCTCGTGGCGGCTTTCGTAGCGTCTCACTTCGATGGTGACGCCTAGCTGTTCAGCGATGATGCCCGCGTAATCTGCGCTGAGGCCTTCGTAGTCGTGCTGGCTGACATTGATTTCGAGCGGTGGGTAGTCGGGCCGCGAACTGCCCAGCACCAGGTGCTGGCGTTGCTGTAGCCATTGCCGCTCTTCGTTGGACAGCGCGAGCGGGGCGGCGGCGCTGACCGAGCGGGCCAGCAACTGGCGGGGTTCGCTATTGGCCAGCAGCGCGCTGGAGCCGGCCAGACTTATGGCCAGGAGGGCGCTTGTCAGCAGGCGCTTCATCGCCGTCAAGTGCTCAGTAGACGCTGTTGCGCTTGGCCAGGTCGACCATTTCAACCAGCGATTCGGTCTTGAGCTTTTCCATGATGCGGCCCCGGTAGGTGCTGATGGTCTTGGCACTGAGATTCATGCAGGTGCCGATATTCTTGTTGTTCTCGCCGCGCGCCAGGCGCCGCAGCACCTCCATTTCCCGGTTGGACAGGCTGGCCAGGCGCACCGGCTCGCTTTCCAGCGAGTTGCTGTTGACCGACATCTGCGGGAAGGTCGAGTAGCCCTTGACCAGGGCCTTGAGGGCAAACAGCAACGCCTCGTGGTCTTCTTCCTTGGTGACGAAAGCGCCGATGCCGGCGTCCAGGCAGCGCCGCACATACAGGTCGGTGGCCTGGCCGGTCAGCACCATGATCTTGGGGACCGGCTCCAGGCATTGCAGGCGCTTGATTACTTCCATGCCATCCAGGCCGGGCAGGCCGATGTCCAGAATGACCACGTCCGGGCGCAGTTCGCGGGCTATCTGCGCCACCTCGCTACCATTGCCGACCTCGCCGACGACATGGAAGCGCTCGCGCTCGAGCAGTAGGCGCAAGGACAGCCGGACGATGGGGTGGTCGTCTACGATCAGCACGGTTGTCATGAGGAAAACTCCTGTCGGGGTGTGGTCCGCTTCCTGGATCACTCAGGAATACGTCTGCAAGTGGGGTTATCGGAAGCGCTGCACGATACGACCATTCCCGAAATTTGATAATGCCGAGTATATGAAGTGTTGAAAGTCCCCGCACTTGTTGTTGAAAAATCCTACAAATAACGGGAAAGACATCACCCTAGCAAAGCGGCAATGTCTGTTTTTGAGGGCGCTCAAGCGCAGGCGGAGTGGGATTTGGTCACGCGCTGGGTCGCGGCGGGGTTGTTGGCCAGTGCCTGGCCGACCCGTGTCGGGCGTGCCACCAACTGGCCGGTGCAGTTCGGGCAACGGCCCTGGAAACGGGTTTCGGCGCAGGTGCGGCAGAAGGTGCATTCAAAGGAGCAGATCAGCGCGTCGGGGCTGTCACCCGGCAGGTCGGTATCGCAGCACTCGCAGTTGGGGCGTAGGTCCAGCATGGGCATGACTCCTGTTTGCAGACGGGAACCTGGAGTCTGCTACGCCCGCGGTGAACCTGGCAATGCTCAGTCGCCAGGGCGATACAGGTGGGCGTGCCCCGCGCGGTACAAAGCCGATTCGGCAAACGGTGTGTCGCCCAGTACATGGCCCACCAGGATCAGCGCCGTGCGCCGGAAATCCTTGGCTGCGGCGCGCTCGACGATATCGCCGAGGGTGCCGCGCACCCAGTCCTGGTCCGGCCAGGTGGCGCGATGTACCACCGCTACAGGGCAGTGCGCACCATAGTGCGGCAACAGTTCATCGACGATACGCGAGAGGTGCTTGACCCCCAGGTGAATTGCCAGGGTGCTGCCGTGGCGCGCCAGGTCGCCCAGTTGTTCGCCGGGCGGCAGTGGTGAACTGTCGCCATAGCGGGTGAGGATAACGGTCTGCGCTACCTGTGGCAGGGTCAGTTCACAGCCGAGCAGGGCGGCGCTGGCCGCCGTGGCGGTGACCCCGGGGATGATCTGGTAATCGATGCCCAGTGCCTGCAGCTGGCGGATCTGCTCACCGATGGCGCCATACAGGCTGGGGTCGCCACTGTGTATCCGGGCCACATCCTGGCCTTGCTCATGCGCACTGCGCATGGCTGCAATGATCTGTTCCAGGTGCAGTTCGGCACTATTGATCACGGTCTTGGCCTGGTGGCCCTCGAGCACGGCGGCCGGCACCAGCGAGCCGGCATAGATGATCACCGGGCACTGGCGGATCAGCCGTTGGCCCTTGACCGTGATCAGTTCCGGGTCGCCGGGGCCGGCGCCGATGAAGTAGACGGTCATGGAAAGTCCTTGCAAGAAAGAGGGGGTGAAACGTTCAACAGGCCAGGGCGAGGGTGGCCGGGCCCAGTACCTGGCGCGTCAGCAGCAACCTGGCCGTGCCAAGCCGCTGGCTGGCCAGGGCCAGGGCCGCACTCTCTGCCACGCCCCGGCAGCCGCTGTGGGCATAGGCTGCGGCGGAATGGTGACTGAGCTGGTGTTCGTAGGGTTGCAACTGTGCGGTATCGTACAACACCAAGGGCACGCCGAGGCGTTTGGCCAGTTGCTGCAAGCCGGCCTCATCGGCCTTCAGGCTGATGCTGGCGATGCCGTGCAGGTCGGTCAGCGCCAGGCCCTGGTTGTCCAAGGCTTGGCGTAGCAAGGTTTCCAGCGTACCCGTCGGGCAACCCCGGCGGCAGCCGAAGCCGGCGTAAAAGGCTGGCATCAGGCCTGGCTGGAGCGTCGGAACAGCCAGGCGCTGAGCAGGCCCAGGGCCAGCCAGAAGGCGGCGTTGGTCAGCCAGGAGGCCACCTTGAACTGGGTTTCCAATGCTGTGGGGGCCAGGCTCTGGTGCACCTCGGGTTGCGGTGCACCGATCACATGGGGAATGATCAGCAGCACGGCGCCCAGCGCCTTCAGCACCCAGTGGCGGGCGAACACCAGCAGGGCCAGGCCCAGCGCAGTAGCACTGGCGGTGCCGATCCACCAGGCCTGGCGTCGTCCCAGGTCGGCGGCTGCAGTACCTGGCAGTTCCGGCGGCAGGCCCAGGGTCGGGGCCAGGCAGAACACGGCGAAGCCGGCCAGGCCCCACAGCGCACCGGTGCCGACACGCGTTGGTTCGCGCAGGTTGTAAAGGGCGGTGAGGATCAGGGCGAAGCCGACCGCTACCACCAGATTGCCGCCGGTGGTGGACAGTACCCGCTGCCAGCCGTCTTCCGGAGCCCAGGCTTCGGCGCTGTGTTCATGGGCGGCCACTTCGCCAGCATGTTCGTGCTGGGCGGCCGGTGCCGCAGACTCGTAGGTTTCTGCCTCGAGAATAAGCGGGGCGACCCAGAAGCTTTGCAGCAGGGTCAGCAGCAAGGCCGCCAGTAGCCCGCTGAAGCCCGCGGTACGGGCAATGCGTGTGATCATCGGGCATACTCAGTGGCAGGGGAAGGCGGCGCTGTGGCGGGTGTCGTGGGCGGCGTTGTGCACGGCCTCGATGTGCGAGAAACCGGCGAAGTACACCAGGCTCAGGCCCAGCAGGCTGGCGCCGACGGCGATGACGACACGCTGGCTGAGGGTGACGGGAGTGGTAATGCTGTGTTGCTTGGCGCTGGTGACGGGCATGACGCGTTCCTCTGCTTTTTGTGGGCAATGGGCAAGCGCGGCAGCCCCAAGCATGGTGGCCCAGGGGAATGCAACAGCGCCCGCCCACCGCGGGGTGTTCATGAACGCCAGGCCGGTCTCCGGGCTTGCGAGGAGGAGTCAGGCTCCTGGAAGGCGTCACCTTCCCATGCCGGATGATCGGGCACAGTGGTACAGACGCTTCGCTCGCTTACCGTTGCGGGGGCAGCACCGGCTTTGTCCGGCCCTGCTGGAGGGCCTGTGACGCACCGGTTTCCCGTTTCACCCCCATTGGGGGCACCTGAACGCGAGGCATAAGGAGAGCATGGAGCGGGCTTGGCGTCAATTGCCAGAACTGGGTTTGCTGGCGCTCCGGGTACCCTGTGCGCGGCTTCAGCCGCGAAAAATCCAGCGCGGTGCATGGCACCGGCTGCACCGGTGTTCGCGGCTAAAGCTCCCACAGTGTCCCCGCTGAGTCATGTGCAGTTCCAAGAGAGCGGGCCTGCCCGCGAAGCGGACGCAAAGCGCTCCCGGTTATTCCCGGGCAAACGCCGCCAGCTTGTCCCCATCCAGCCGGTAGCGCACCCACTCATCCTGCGCCTCGGCCCCCAGCTTCTGGTAAAAGCCGATCGCCGGCTCGTTCCAGTCCAGCACGCTCCATTCCAGCCGCCCGCAATTATTCGTCACCGCCTCGCGGGCAATGTGCTGCAGCAACTGTCGCCCGGCGCCGTCGCCGCGTTGCTCAGGGGTGATGTACAGGTCTTCCAGGTAGATACCGTTGCGACCTAACCAGGTCGAGTAGCTATAGAAATACACGGCAAAGCCGATGGCCCGGCCATCGCGCTCGCAAATCAGGCTGTGCACCGTACTGCCCTCGTCGAACAGGCTATGCTCGATGTCGGCAACGCTCGCGATCACTTCGTGGCGGGCGCGTTCGTACTCGGCCAACTCGGTGATGAAGGCCAGGATCTGCTCGGCATCGGCGCGTACGGCAGGGCGAATGGTGAGGCTCATGGTGACGGCTTCCTTGGTCAGGTGTTAGCGGTACAGCGATGTGTATCTACACAATTTTGCAAAACTGTATCGGTCGCAGAGGAGGGCGACTCCGTTAGTGTGACAGCACCTATAAAGAATGTGGAATGCCTGCCATGCTTGCCTCTGCCGACCTGCTGACTGCCTTCGTGCTGTTTGCCTTCGTGTCTTCCATCACTCCTGGCCCCAACAACACCATGCTGCTGGCCTCGGGGGTAAACTTCGGTGTGCGTCGCTCGATCCCCCATGCCATGGGTATCAGCGTCGGTTTCATGGTGATGGTGCTGGCTGTTGGCCTGGGCCTGGGCGAGGTATTCAAGGCCTGGCCACCACTGTACACGGTACTGCGCTACACCGGCGCCGCCTACCTGCTGTACCTGGCCTGGAAGATCGCCACCTCAGGGCCGGTCGGCACAGCCTCGTCCAGTGCCCGCAAACCGCTGGGCTTCTGGGGGGCGGCGGCATTCCAGTGGGTCAACCCCAAGGCCTGGGTGATGGCCGTGGGGGCAATCACCACCTACACGCCGGCGCAAGGCTATGTGACCAACGTCATTGTGATTGCCGCCTTGTTCGCCCTGGTCAACCTGCCCAGCGTGGGGGTGTGGGTGATGTTTGGTAGCGCCTTGCGCAACCTGTTGCAGAACCCGCGCTGGCTGATGCTGTTCAATGTCCTGATGGCCTTGTTGCTGGTGATTTCACTGTACCCGCTACTGTTTGTAGAATCGGTGTTTTCCTGACCCCGCGAGTACAGTAAGCCGATGCAGTTGATTCCCTGGTCCTACGAATGCGTCGAAGGCTTCACCCTGCGTGGCTGGCGAACCCCGGCCAGTGGCAAGCCGCTGCTGCACTTTCTCCATGGCAACGGCTTCTGCTGCCTGGCCTACCAGCCATTGCTGATGCGCCTGGGCGAGCATTTCGACCTGTGGCTCAGCGATGTCCAGGGCCATGGTGACAGTGACCATGGCGGGGTGTTTCGTGGTTGGAACCGTACCGCTGCGCTGGCAGTGGACGCTTTCGCAGCCGGGCGAGGCGAGTATGGCGACGTGCCGCGCTTTGCCGTGGGGCACAGCTTCGGTGGTGTGCTCACCGGCCTGATCCTGGCCAGTGAACCGCAACTGTTCACGCGTGCGGTGTTGCTTGATCCGGTACTGTTCAGCCGGCGCATGTTGGGTGTGATGGGGGTTGCAGCGCTGGTCGGCCTGCACCGGCGGCATGCCCTGGCGCGCAAGGCCGCCAGCCGTCGCAGCCACTGGCCCGACCGCGAGGCGGCCTTGGCTTCGCTGCATGGGCGGGGGATCTTCAAGGGGTGGACCGATGCGGCGCTGCGGGCCTACATCGAGCATGCCATCGGCGACTGTGGCGAAGCGGTAGTGCTCAAGTGCCGGCCCAGCCGCGAAGTGGAAATCTTCAGTTCGTTCCCCAAGCGCATGTGGGCGAGCCTGGTGGCGATCCGCACGCCTACGCGGGTGCTGTATGGCGAGCGCACCTACCCCTTCGTGCCCCATTCGGTGAACCGCCTGGCGGCGCTCAACGCTCAGGTGACCGCCAGGCAGGTTGCAGGTGGGCACTGCTTCATGCAGGAACATCCTGAGGGTTGTGCCGAAGAAGTGCAGGCTTTCCTGCTGCAGGGACCGGCGGGATAGTTTTTCCAGACAGCACCGGGTAGGAGGGCGTGAGTAATCTTGGGCTTTGCCCGAGCTTACGAAAATGACCAGCAAGACCTTGCTACAGCCATCCTATCTGCAAAAACGCTACGACTACTCCTGCATGACAATCGAGTCACTCAGGCAGGCCATGTACAGCACGCTGGCACCGCTGGCAGGGGAGGCACCTTTGGCTGTGGTTAGCGTGGGCTCCTATGGCCGATGCGAAGTTTCCCCTGTTTCGGACATCGACTTCTTCATCGTGCATGACACCAGTCTGCCGGCGGATCGCCTGGACGACATATTGCGCCAGGTCAGCGACCTTGTCCGGCCCATCAGCCACCCGGGAGAAAGCGACGAGGCGAAATTCGGCCGTGGGGCGTTGGCGGTGTACTCAGACTTGAGCGAACACATAGGCTGGAAGTGCGAAGACAATACGGCGCTGACCAGGCGAATGCTGATGTTGCTTGAAGGCCGACCCCTCTTTGGGTACGACGCCTTTGCCAGGTGGCAAAATGACCTGCTGTGCCGCTATGTTCCTGACGATCATGGAAGTGGACTTGCCAGGTTCCTGCTTAACGACCTGATCCGCTACTACCGGACCCTCATGGCGAATTTCGAGGAAAAGAGAGCCGAAGGCAAGGCCTGGGGGGTACGCAACATCAAACTGCTGTTTTCTCGAAAACTGCTTTTTGCAGGCGGCATCGTGGCGATTGCCGAGGTCCATGACCTCCCAGCGCCGTCGAAGATCATACGCCTTCAACAATTGCTGGCCCTCACGCCTTTGCAACGTCTGGCAATGCTCGGTCATTCCAACCCATATAGCGTCGCCCTGTTTGAAGACTACGCAGTCTTTCTCGAGTCGATATCCTCGGTGGAAAATCGCCGCCATCTGGACCGACTGACCCCTGGCCAGGCAATGGCGGATCCGGTCTATCGGGAGCTCAGGGTGCGAGGGCAAGCCTTTTCGTTGAAGCTGGAACATTGGTTGAGGTCGCAGTATACGGGGCATCCGATACTTCACGCGGTGTTCTTCTGATTGTCCTGTAAATGAGACGATGCATGTCATCTAAGCCAGCTATTGCCTGATTGGTATCACTGGTAAGGTTATCTCAACCTGGAGAGGAGCCTTCTCATGAAAACGATTCTGGGTATTCACCGCAGCCCCCACGCCCACTGGGTAGGCGATGGTTTCCCGGTGCGCAGCCTGTTCACCTACGACAACCTGGCCAGCAAGATCAGCCCGTTCCTGCTGCTGGACTATGCCGGCCCCCACGACTTCACCCCGACCAGGGCGCGGCGTGGCGTTGGCCAGCATCCGCACCGCGGTTTCGAGACCGTGACCATCGTTTACCAGGGCGAACTGGAGCACCGTGACTCCACCGGCGCTGGCGGCTTGATCGGCCCCGGTGACGTGCAGTGGATGACTGCTGCCAACGGCATCATCCATGAAGAGTTCCATTCCCCGGGTTTCGCCCGCAGTGGCGGTACGCTGGAGATGGTCCAGCTGTGGGTCAACCTGCCGGCACGGGACAAGCGCGCAGCGGCTGGCTACCAGACACTGCTGGCCAAGGACATCCCGGTGGTGGCGCTGGACGGCGAGGTCGGCAGCCTGCGGGTGATTGCCGGTGACTATCGTGGGCATTCGGGGCCGGCGCGGACCTTTACCGCCATGGATGTCTGGGACCTGCGCCTGAATGCCGCTGCAGCCTTGCAGTTGCCAGTGGCCGCCGGGCGCAATGCGGCGCTGGTGGTGTTGCGTGGCAATGTGCGGATCAACGGCGAGCGCGAAGCCGGCCCATCCAGCCTGGTGCTGCTTGACCGGGACGGTGAAGATGTTGCCGTCGAAGCGCTGGAGGGGGCCAGCCTGCTGCTGCTCAGCGGTGAACCGATCGACGAGCCGATCGTGGGTTATGGCCCGTTCGTGATGAATAGCCAGGTAGAGATCGCCGAGTCGTTCGACGACTTCCATGCCGGGCGGTTCGGGCAGATGCAAGATGCGCGGGACGGTGCGGCACATTGACCCTGCTTGATTGAATGGCTTGCCCCGGCCGTATCGCCGGCAGCCAGCTCCCACAGGTATTCCACCGAGCCTGAAGGCGGTGCCCAACCTGTGGGAGCTGGCTTGCCGGCGATACGGCCGGTACAGGCATTACATTTGCTGGCATGATGCAGCCATGCCCAAGCTCACCCCCCTGCACGCCGTGCGCCGATCTTTGCCCACCCCAGGCCACCACACCCTGTGGCTGCGCTACCGTGCCCCTTACCACTGGCCCTCGACCCTGGCCTTCCTCGCTGCCCGCTGCATCCCCGGCATCGAGACCTGCCTCGATGGCACCTACCGTCGTACCCTGATGGTTGCCGGCCGCCACGCTGTTTTGCACGCTACGCCTTCGGTCAGCCAGTACCTGCGGGTCCGCCTTGAAGGTGTTCAGGCCCACGCGCTACCCGGTTTGATTGCCAGGCTGAGGCGGGTCTTCGACCTCGATGCCGACCCCGCGCGCATCAATGCCGAACTGTCCCGCGATCCGCTGATGGCCGGCCTGCTACAGCAACGCCCAGGCCTGCGCGTGCCCCAAGGTTGGGACGCCTGCGAGCAGGCCATGCGCACTGTGCTGGGCCAGCAGGTCAGTGTTGCCGGGGCCATGACCCTGGCCGGTCGACTGGTGCAACGCCACGGCGTGCCCCTGCGCTGTTACGCACCGGGCTTGAGCCATGTGTTCCCGGCACTGTCGGTATTGGCGGCTGCGCAGTTCGACGGCATGGGCATACCGCGGGCGCGTGCCACCACCCTGGGCACGCTGGCCAGTGCCTTGCTGGCCAAGCCTGGGCTGCTACGCCGCGGGCAAATGCTGGATGAACTGTTGCGCAACCTGTGCCAACTCAAGGGTATCGGCCCCTGGAGCGCGCACTACCTGGCGTTGCGCCAGGCCGGAGCGGCCGACGCCTTGCCGCTGGGCGACGTGGCGCTGATCAAGGCGTTGCGCTTGCTCGAAGGCGCTGATGCCCAACTGGCGCAACGAGCCTTGGCCTGGCGACCTTGGCGGGCCTATGCGGCGCAACACCTGTGGGCATCGCTGGGGCCTGCCGGGACCACTCGTCGCTAAGTCTGCCATTGCGTACGAACACTCGGCCTGCGCAGGCAATCTTCCACTAAGGTGCTAGAGGATTCCCCGCATGATCATTGCCCAGGCGCATGGACGCCTGCCTCGGCATGCGCAATATCAATTGGCGCCTCGCCTGACAAAGGCGTACTCCCACAAAAAGGCCATCCCACAGAGAGGGTCGTACCATGTCGTTGATAGGAGTTTCGATGCTAGAAATGCGGCAGATGATCGAGCAGGCCTGCCTGCCCGACCGTTGTGAAGTCAGCTGCCCGGACGGCGTCAACCTGACCATCCGCCTGGGTCAGGGCCAGAGTCTCGACGAGGGCGTGACCTTGAGCGGGGTCCCGCTGCAAAGCCTCAACAGTTGCCGCGACCTGGTCAACCTGGTGGGGCAGCTGCACGCGCTGCGTGACAGCCACCCGGCGCCGCTCAAGGCGATTGCCTGAGCGCGCCCACCGCGCCCTGCTCAGCCCAGGCTGGCTGGGCGCATCTATCCGCCAGTTGTGCGGCACTGCCCATGCTCAGGCACACTCGTTGATCGCCTCACTGCAGTTCCAGCAGCAGGTTCAGGCCACCATCACCGCATTTGCCCTGGTCACGAACCACACCGTGGTAGCTGCGCCCGTCCCAGACAAAGGCCACGCTGTGGGCACGGTCGACCTTGTCGGGCAGCGGCGGGCAGATGTGCAGGCGCAGGCCCGGGCGGCCTTGCAGGTTGAGGGCGGCGAGCTGGCATTGGCACTCCACGCTTTGTGCCACCGGGCCGAACAGGGTGTCACGTACGTAATCGAGTTGCAGCGAGGCATTGGGCGCGCGGCAGGGCATTTTCATGGGTGCGCGGCTCCGCTGTGAGGGATCGGGGAACTGGGCTGGCAGGGCATGGCGGGCTCCAGGCTGAAGAGGGCGTGGCTTATCGTTTGAAGCTTGCCTGGCCAAGATGTTCAACGTGTTTCATGTGCGTTCATCCTGTTTGCGCCGGGTGACGGGCCGCAGGTCCGATTCAGCCACCGGCCTTGCGCAAGGTCAGGTTGATTCGCCGTTCGCCCAGGCGCGGATGCACGCCGGGCTTGATCGGCAGCACGCCGTGAAAGCGCAAGCGGTCTTCGCCACCCCAGACCAGCACATCGCCATGGCTCAGTGGGATGCGCCGGGTCTGGTCGGCGCGCTGCAGGCCACCGAACAGGAACACCGCCGGTAAGCCCAACGATACCGACACGATCGGCTGGCCGAAATCCTGCTCGTCGCGGTCCTGGTGCAGGCTCAGGCGGGTGCCCGGCAGGTAGTGGTTGACCAGGCAGGCATCCGGCACGAAATCGTCGAACCCGGCCATGGCCGCGGCGCGGGCGGCCAGGTCGAGCAACACTGGGGGCAGGGCAGGCCACGGTTTGCCGCTGAGCGGGTCGCAGGGGCTGTAGCGGTAGCCGTGTTCATCACTGACCCAGCCCAGGGAGCCGCAGTTGGTCAGGCCGACCGCCATGCGCAGGCCGCCTGGGGTGTGCATGTGCCGGAACGGCGCGGCACGCAGCACTGGGCGCAGGGCATCGAGCAGCGGCTCGATGTCGGCCAGGGCAAAGCCGGGCAGCAGCACGGTATGGCTGGCCAGGTGTTGCGGCTGGGGGCCGAACAGGTCGAGGTCGGACTGGATCATGGATTGGGCATCGGCTTGGGTGTGGACCATTGTAATGTGCTTGGCAGGTCTGGCCTATTCGCGGGTGAACCCGCTCCCACCAGACACCACTCTGCCTTCAAGCCCTGTGCAGTCCCAGTGGGAGCGGGCGTGCCCGCGAACAGGCCGGCAAAGAAAGGTGTTCTGACAGGAAAAAAAGGAACCGCGGCACCAGGGAGAGGAGCACCGCGGTTCAAGGGGGAGCGATCTACTGCTGGGTCACCGTGGCCAGGTTCGCGCTGCCCAGCTGGCTGATGGTCGCGGTCTGGTTGACGCCACTCTGGTCGACATACGCCTTGTTGCCCTGGCCTCCCTGGGTCACGTAGGCGACGTTGTAGCTGTCCGCCTGCTTGATGGTGGCTTCGTTGCCGCCACCATACAGCTGGTTGGTGTAGCTCTGGTTGCTGTAGCCGGACTGGTCCAGGTTGATGAGGTTGCCGTTGCCCTGGCTGTTGCCGTAGGCATAGTTGTCGGTGCCACGCTGGTCGGCGATCAGGATGTTGTCAGTGCCGTTCTGCTCGAAGTACAGCTCGTTGTTCATCTCGGACTGCTTGGTCTGCATCTGGTTGCCGGTGCCTTTCTGGGTCAGCGTGGCCAGCTGGTTGTCACCGTTCTGGGTCAGGTTGACTCCGTTGCCATTGCCGTTCTGGTTGATGGTGGCGTTCTGGTTGGTGCCAAACTGGCCGCCCATTTTGGCGCCTTTCCAGTTGCTGGCGGTGATGCTGTTGCCATTGCCCTTGGTGTTGATGGTCAGGTTGAGGTTTTCACCGTTCTGGTAGGTGAAGTGCAGGTTGTTGCTGCCGGTCTGGGTGATGGTGGTGGTCGAGTTGTTGGTCTCGAACTGGTCCGACCAGCTGGCATTGGCCGTGCCCTGTTGCGACAGGCTGACCTTGTTGTTCATGCCGAAGCTCTGGTCGATATAGCCTTCGTTCATCTGGCCGGACTGGGTAACGGAGGCCTGGCTAGCGGTCTGGGCGTCCTGCCACACTTCCACCGAGTTGCCGCCACCGTACTGGCCAATGCCGATGGTGCCACCGGTGCCGTCACGCTGGTCGCCATACGCCCAGTTGCCCTGGCCATCCTGGTAGATCTGGATATCGCCATCGACGTGATTCAGGTGCTCTGCGGCGGCGTAGTTGTCCTGGCCGGCCTGGTTGATGCTGCTGTGGTTGTTGCTGCCACCAAAGGTCTGCTCGATGAAGGCTTCGTTGCGCTGGCCGGATTGCCAGGTGGTGGCCTTGCTGCCTTGCTGGCTGTCCTGCCACACGGTCGAGGTGTTTTCGACGCCTTGCTGGGTTTGCAGCGATTCGTTGCCCAGGCCCAGCGACTGGCTGGCGAAGACACCGTTGTAGCTGCCGCTGGCGTGCTGGGTGATCTTGCTGCCGTTTTCGAACAGTTGATCGGCGTAGCCGGCGTTGTACTGGCCGGTGGCGCTCTGCTGGATATCGCTGGTGCTCTCGGCCTGCACCGCCATGTGGTTGTGGCCCTTGCCGGTCTGGCTCTGGGTGGCCGAGGCGTATGGCGCCAGGGACTGGCTGACTTCGGCGATGTTTTCCTTGCCGTCCTGGGTCTGGGACGAAGTGCTGTCAGCAGCCATGGCCTGACCTGCAAGGGCCAGGACGATAGCGGCACTTAACGGAGCGAGCTTGTACATGGGGGTGCCTCCAGGTTCATCGGTATTGGGTGATCTGAACGTGCTGGCCATTGCCGGCCTGGATCACGGAGCTGTTGAAGCCAGTGCCGCTCTGCACGATGCTGGCGCTGTTGTCATTGCCGATCTGCTCGATGGCCGCGCTGTTGCTGCTGCCGCTCTGGCGGATCGATGCGCTGTTGCCATTTCCCTGTTGGCTGATGATGGCCATCAGGTCACTGCCGTCCTGCAGGATGTACGCTTCTTGCGCACCACCGGCCTGGACGATGCGGCCCAGCAGGGCCTGGCCGTTCTGGTCGAGGGCGGCGCGGTTGCCCGAGCCTTGCTGCCCGATCAGCGCAGCCTGGCCGGCGCCGGCCGGCAACAGGCGGATGATCACCGGTTCGCCGAGGTCGTTGCCGGGCGCGAGGTCGGCATTGTCCATCAGGTCCTCGGCCCAACTGGCCGGGCCCGCCAGGGCCAGGCCGAGCAGCAAGGGGGACAGGCGTTTCATTGCAATCTCCAGCCTTTACCGCACGACGACGTTGACGGTACGGGTGGTGCCTTGGCTGGTAGTGATCGTCGCCGTCGGTGTCGCGGTCGGGATCAGCGTGGTGCTGTTGTTCACGGACAGGCGCCAGCGACCGTTCACCCCTACCGTGGCGGTGCCCAGGGTCTGCACGCCAGTGGTGGTGGTCACCCGTACGGTCACGGTGTTGCCGGTGGTAACCGACGAGGTACCGCTGACGTCCCAGGTGTACCGGTTGTTGGAGCGTGCCGTGACCGTGGCTGTCGTGACCGCGAAGGTTTCGGCGGCGGGCCGTGGCGATACGTTGACGGTGACGGTGCCGGGGTTGGACAGCGCCCCCAGCGAGTCACGTGCCTGGTAGGTGAAGGTGGTGGTGAAGGCAGTGGTCACCGTGGCCGGTGGGGTGTAGGTCACCGTGGTGCCGTCGGTGCTGACGGTGCCCCGGCCGGTAGCCGGCTGGGTGAGGGAGGCAGCGGGGACAGTCAGCGGCAGGTTGCCTTCCGGATCGGTGTCGTTGGCCAGCACGTTGATGGTCAAAGGCACGCCCAGGGTGGCGACGGTTTCCGGGTTGGCAGTCGGTGCCCGGTTAGGCGCGACGTTGATGGTGACCGTGGCCGGTTCCGAGGTCAGGCCCTTGGCGTCCATCGCCCGGTAGCTGAAGGTGGCCACCACGGGTTGCGTGGCCCCGGCTGGCGGGGTGTAGGTGACCGAGGTGGTGCCATTCATCACCACGCCACCAAGGCCGGCACCGGGTTGGGTCAGGTCGCTGATGGTCAGCGGCACATCGCCGTCCGGGTCGCTGTCGTTCTGCAGCAGGTTGAGGGTGATCGGGATACCGACGCTGGTGCTGCCGATATCGGCCTGGGCCAGCGGTGGCTGGTTGGCGGCCTCGACCGGAGCATTGCCGACCACGACCACCGGTTCGACATCGCTGCCGCCACGCGCCGACTTGACCGTAATGATGGCCGGTGGCTGCGGTACGTCGTTGACAGTCAGGCTTTGCAGCGTACCTGCCTTGGACAGGCGACCGTAGCCCTGGGCGAGCAGGTCGGGGATCGCCACCTCGTCACTGGAACTGGCTTCGATCAGCAGGCGTTTGTTGGCCCAGTCGTAGCGTGCGGTGCTGACCTTGACCACATCAGTGAGCTTGCTCGACAGCGCGGTCGGCTGGGTGCCGCCGGCGCTGTTGCTGGCGGTGACCACCACCACCGCAGGCGGTGCGTCCTGGCTGAACTGTTGGTGGAAGAACAGCCCGTTGTTGTCGGCGGTGAGGGTGAACTGGCACGGCGAAGGCGGGGTGCCGACCAGGGCGAGGCCATTGCGCATGCACAGGCTGGCTGCACTGGGAGCCTCGGCAAATACTTCCGTACGGGTGCCGGTGGCATTGCGCGAGTAGGTGGCGCGTTCCAGGGTGACTGGTGTTTGTGCGCGCGGGTCCAGCACCTTGCCCGAGACAGTGAAGGCGTTGGTCTGGATGGTGCCAGCGGGGCCTTCGATGCGCACGAAGTTGGTATTGAAGGGGCTGCCGGTCACCGCTTCGGTGATATTGGGGTCGCCGATGTAGGTTTCGGTGGCGCCAGTATCGGGATTGACCTCGGTGTAAGGCCCGCCAACCCCCTTCAGCCAAGGGCCGATCGCCCCCGCCAGTGCTCCGCGGAAGTTGCCCGGCGCGCCGATGCCGATGTCGCGGGTGATGTTGATTGCGCGTCGGCCTGGTGTGGTGACGTTGACCGTCTCTACGCCATAAGGGTGGGTGATGGTGTAGGTGCCGGCACTGGGCACCGAGACGCGGATACGAATGCGGGCGAAGCTCTGTTGGTCTCCATCCACCGGGTTTTCGGCGGCAAAGGCCGCTTCCACGCCAGCGACGTAGACTTCCAGCTCATAGCCGCTGTTGCCCACGGCCGGGATGGTGGTCTCGGCCAGGAACCAGAACATTTCCGGTGGCCAGTTGTCGGGGAACACCAGCGGCAGGGCGTCGTCGTAGATGCCCGGTTCCGGCAGCAGGGTGCACATGTAGGCCGGTGTACCCGGGGCGCCTGCGACCCGCGAACTGACGGCACGTGACTGGCACAGCTCCAGGGACTGGTCGAGGCTGTCCTTGTACCACATCGGGTAGCCACCGGTGGCGAAGGTGTAGGGCCCCGGGTCGACATCAGACAGCGCGGCGAAGGCGGCGCTGGTAACGGTAAGGGAGAAACCGGCGGCCAACAGCGCACGGCGCGACCAAGTATTCATGCTGCCTCCTTGAAGGCTGAGCCTTTGTCTGTTCATGGCACCAGCACCACGTCTTCGGTGTCGCTACCGCCATTGGCACTGGTGACCTGCACCTTGGCCGGCGGGATGGGCGACAGGCTGGTACTCAATGTCTTCACGGCGCCGTTGCCGCTCAGGTTGCCGATCAGCGTGCCGTTGCCGGTATGCGCGGTGAGCACCGGCGGCGTGGTTTCGTCGCTGGTGCTGGCCACCAGGGTCAGTTCGCCGGTGGACAGGCGGTACTGGGCCTGGGTAATGGTGACCAGGTCGGTCAGCGGCACGTTGGCGGTGCTCAGGCTGCTGGTGGGGATTGCCACGCTGTTGTCGGCGGTCAGCGTCAGGATCGTCCCGGCGGCCGGGTCGAGGACCGATTGGGCGTACCAGGCGCCCGTGCCGTTGGCCTCGGAGAGGTTCAGGTTGGGTGTCTGGCTGGTCAGGGCGACGCTGGCCGGCGGCGGCGGGGCCATTACGAAGATGTCCTGCTGGGCGCGCAGGTCGCCGTTTTCGGTATGCCGCGAGTAGGTACTGCGTTGCGGCATCAGCGGGGTTGGCAGGGCCACTTCGGAAAGCTTGCCCGAGACCGCGAACAGCTCGGTGCGCAGGTCGATGCCGCCGGGGCCTTCGATGCGGACATAGTTGGTGTTGAACGGGCTACCGGTCACCCGTTCTTCCAGGTTCGGGTCACCGATGAAGCGCTCGCTGCCTTCGGTGTAGGGGCCGTTGACACTGCGCAGGAACGGTCCGATATCGCCTTTCAGCGCTCCGGTGAAGTCGCCTGCGCCGGCAATGCCGATGTCGCGGGTCAGGTTGATCGCCCGCAGACCGCCCGCAGGTACGTCGAACACTTCGACGCCGTAGGGGTGGGTGATCACATAGGTGCCAGCGGTAGGTACATCGACCCGGATACGCACCCGGGCGAAGCTGACCTGGTCACCATCGACGGGTTCTTCTGCGGCAAATGCCGCCTCGATCGCCGAGACATACGTGAGGTCAATACCGCGGGCGGTGTCGACGATAGTGGCGTCGCCGGTGAACCAGAACGCCTCGTCAGGGAAGTTGGTGGGGAAGACGATGGGTTGGGTATCGTCGAACACGCCGGGGGTGGGCAGCAGCGTGCACATGTACGACGGTGCGCCGGGCGCGCCAGGGACACGCGAGCTGACCGCCTTGCTCAGGCACAGGTCGAGTGTGCGACCGTGGCTGTCCTGGTACCAGGCGGGGAAGTTACCGTTGGCGGGGACATAGGCGCCTGGGTCGACAGCATTCAAGGCAGCCTGCGCCGGAAGCTGGAGCACGCCAGCGAAAATCGCCACTGCCAGCGGGTGAGGTATCGGTCGGTGCATGAGTCATTTCCTCCTGCAAACGGGCCCATGGACTTGGGGCGTCTGGCAGGAAGTCGGCAATAGGCGTGCCAAGCCGCAAAAAATGTGCTGTACGCCTTGCAGGGCAAGGGATCCAATTCTTTGGCAAGGACATTTCCAGGCGTTTGCCGGTGGGCACCGTGCCCCCAAGGTTGGGGGGGGCAAGGTCGTGCAGACCCAATTGTGATATTGGTGTGAACGCAGCCCCTTGGGAGCGGGCTTCGCCCGCAAATGCCAATGTAGCCAGCCAGGCACAGGCCGGCCACAACGTCCGTGACAGCCTTTGAAATGACCAATGAAACCGGTTTCAAAACATTTCTGAACGCGCTAGATTATCCGGCTGTTTTCTTGATGGCCTTTCAAGACCACCCCCATTGAAAATCAGATGGCGCTTATCAAGGCCGCACACCGCCGATGAGGATTCACAATGCCTGAGCATGCCCCAGACAACCCGCGCAGGGATTTTCTGCGCAAGACCTTGACCTTGATCCCTGTGGTCACCGTGGCCAGTACGGGGCTTGGCGTGGGCGCCAGTCAACTGCTGGCGGCCCCGCAACACGAACCCAAAGTGCCGGCCACGCCGCCAGCGGGCCAGTACCAGCCGACCTTCTTCACTGCCGAGGAGTGGGCCTTTGTGCAGGCGGCCGTCGCCCGCATCATCCCGGCCGACGAGCTTGGCCCCGGTGCCCTGGAAGCCGGCGCTGCCGAATTCATCGACCGGCAGATGAACACCCCCTACGCAACCGGCGCGCAGTGGTACATGCAGGGCCCGTTCAAGGCCGACGCCGCGCCTGAACTCGGTTACCAGCTGCAACTCAGCCCGCAGCAGATCTACCGTCTGGGCATTGCCGCCGTGGACGGCTGGTGCAAGGCCAATTCCGGGCAAGTTTTCGCTGCGCAAGATAGCGCTACCCGAGACCATGTTCTCAGCAAGATCGAGGCTGGAGAGCTGGTTTTCGACAGCGTGCCGGCCAAGGTTTTCTTCAGCTTGCTGGTGCAGAACACCCGTGAAGGGTTCTTCTGCGACCCGATCCATGGTGGCAACAAAGGCATGATCGGCTGGACCCAGATCGGCTTCCCCGGCGCCCGCGCCGATTTCATGGATTGGGTCGAGCGCAACGAGCCTTACCCGTTCCCGGCTGTTTCGATCCGTGGCGAGAGGGCCTGAGGCATGGCGACTGTGTTGAAGAAAGTGGATGCGGTGATCGTGGGGTTCGGCTGGGCCGGCGCGATCATGGCCAAGGAGCTGACCGAGGCCGGGCTGCAGGTGGTGGCCCTGGAGCGGGGGCCGATGCAGGACACCTACCCAGAAGGCAGCTACCCGCAGGTGATCGACGAGCTGACCTACAGCGTGCGCAAGAAGCTGTTCGTCGACGTGTCGAAAGAAACCGTCACCATCCGCCACAGCATGAATGACGTGGCACTGCCCAATCGCCAGCTCGGTGCCTTCCTGCCGGGTAAAGGTGTAGGTGGCGCAGGCCTGCACTGGTCGGGCGTGCACTTGCGGGTAGACCCGATGGAACTGCGCATGCGCAGCCACTACGAAGAACGCTACGGGCGCAAGTTCATCCCCGAAGACATGACTATCCAGGACTTCGGGGTCAGCTACGAAGAACTGGAACCGCACTTCGACTTCGCCGAAAAGGTATTCGGTACCTCTGGCCAGGCCTGGACCGTCAACGGCCAGGTCGTTGGCGAAGGGCAGGGCGGCAACCCCTATGCGCCGGACCGGTCCAGCCCGTTCCCGCTGCCTTCGCAGAAGAACGTGGTGTCGGCCAGGCTGTTCGAAAAGGCGGCCGCCAGCCTGGGCTACAAGCCCTACAACTTGCCGTCGGCCAACACCTCAGGGCCGTACACCAACCCGTACGGGGCGCAGATGGGGCCGTGCAACTTCTGCGGTTTCTGCAGTGGTTACGTGTGTTACATGTACTCCAAGGCTTCACCCAACGTGAACATCCTGCCGTCGCTGCGCCAGGTGCCGAACTTCGAATTGCGGCCCAATGCCCATGTGCTGCGGGTCAACCTCGACGACAGCAAGCGCAAGGCCACCGGGGTGACCTACATCGACGCCCAGGGGCGGGAAGTGGAGCAGCCGGCGGACCTGGTGATCCTGGCGGCGTTCCAGTTCAACAACGTGCGCCTGATGCTGCTTTCCGGCATTGGCAAGCCTTACGATCCGGTGAAGAACGAAGGCGTGGTCGGGCGCAATTTCGCCTACCAGAACATGGGCACGGTCAAGGCGTTCTTCGACAAGAACACCTACACCAACAACTTCATCGGCGCCGGTGGCAATGGCATTGCCATCGATGACTTCAACGCCGACAACTTCGACCATGGCCCGCACGGCTTCGTCGGTGGTTCGCCCATGTGGGTGAACCAGGCCGGCACACGGCCGATTGCCGGCGGCGCGACCCCGCCCGGCACGCCGGCCTGGGGCAGCGCCTGGAAGAAGGCTACCGCCGATTACTATACCCACCAGGTGTCGATGGACGCCCACGGCGCCCACCAGTCCTACCGTGGCAACTACCTGGACCTTGACCCGACCTACCGGGATGCCTATGGCCAGCCGCTGCTGCGCATGACCTTCGACTGGCAGGAAAACGATATCAAGATGAACCAGTTCATGGTCGACAAACTCAGCAAGATCGCCCAGGCGATGAACCCCAAGACCATTGCCGTGCTGGGCAAGAAGGTCAAGGACCACTTCAACACCGCCAGCTACCAGACCACGCACCTGAACGGCGGCGCGATCATGGGCAGCGATCCCAAGACCAGTGCTGTGAATCGCTACCTGCAGAGCTGGGATGTGCACAACGTGTTCGTCCCGGGCGCTTCAGCGTTTCCGCAAGGCTTGGGTTACAACCCGACCGGGCTGGTAGCTGCGCTGACCTACTGGTCGGCCCGCGCCATTCGTGAGCAATACCTGAAAAACCCCGGCCCGCTGGTCCAGGCTTGAGGAGCGATGCGCATGAAGACACTGTTGATCGCAACCCTGCTGGGTGCCAGCGTGGCTGCACAGGCTGCGCCAAATGACGATGCGCAGGTGCGCCAGGGCGAGTACCTGGCCCGCGCCGGCGACTGCGTCGCCTGCCATACCGCCAAGGGCGGCAAGCCGTTCGCCGGTGGGTTGCCGATGGAAACGCCGATCGGCACGGTGTACTCCACCAATATCACCCCGGCGGCCAGCGGTATCGGCCAGTACAGCTTCGAAGACTTCGACCAGGCGGTGCGCAAGGGCATCGGCAAGGACGGCAGCACCCTGTATCCCGCCATGCCATACCCGTCCTATGCGCGCGTCAGCGAGCAGGACATGCAGGCGCTGTATGCCTACTTCATGAATGGCGTGGAGCCGGTCGAGCAGCCGAACAAGGCCACCGACATCCCCTGGCCGCTGAGCATGCGCTGGCCGCTGGCGGTCTGGCGTGGGTTGTTCGCGCCAGAGGCCAAGCCCTGGCAGGCGTCGTCGGCGGCCGACCCGGTGGTCAACCGCGGTGCCTACCTGGTCGAGGGCCTGGGGCATTGTGGTGCGTGCCATACGCCGCGGGCGCTGACCATGCAGGAAAAGGCGCTCAGCCCACAGGATGGCGAGCAGTTTCTGGCGGGTAGCGCACCGCTGGAAGGGTGGATCGCCAAGAACCTTCGCGGCGACCACAAAGACGGCCTCGGCAGTTGGAGCGAAGCGCAGCTGGTACAGTTTCTCAAGACCGGCCGTAGCGACCGCAGTGCCGTGTTCGGTGGCATGAGCGACGTGGTCGAGCACAGCATGCAACACATGAGCGACGCCGACCTGACCGCCATCGCCCGCTACCTGAAGACGCTGCCACCGAGCAACCCTGACGACCGGCCGCACGTCTACGACAAACAGGTGGCGGATGCGCTGTGGAAGGGCGACGACAGCAAGCCTGGGGCGGCGGTGTATATCGACAACTGCGCGGCCTGCCACCGTACCGATGGCCAGGGCTATACCCGTGTGTTCCCGGCCCTGGCCGGCAACCCGGTGGTGCAGACGGCGGATGCCACATCGCTGATCCACGTAGTGCTGGCCGGGGGCACGGTGCCGGCGACGCACACGGCGCCGTCGAACTTCACCATGCCGGCGTTCGGCTGGCGCCTGAGTGACCAGGAGGTCGCCGAGGTGGTGAACTTCATTCGCAGCAGTTGGGGTAACCAGGGCAGCGCGGTCACTGCCGGTGATGTGAAAGCCCTCCGTTAACTGCATCCCTCTGTCTGCACCCCCGATCCACTGCGGGAGCGGGTTTACCCGCGAATGCGTCGGCACATTCAACATCGCATTCGCGGGTGAACCCGCTCTCATAGAACCGCACATAACTCGTTGAATTAGCAGGGCCCCTATGGGAGCGGCTTTAGCCGCGAACACCGGCGCAGCCGGTGCCATGCACCGCGTTGGATTCTTCGCGGCTAAAGCCGCACAGGATGCACGGACCGCTTGCGAATTCAGTTCTCTATGCGACAGCGCAGACCAAAGGGCTGGGCCATCCCCCACAGGGTTTCGTATCTTATTTACTATATATATCAGTTAGTTAAAACGTATTCTTGTTGTATTTACTACGCACTGAAATCGCACTCCCGACCAACGGCAGGTTGACGAGCGCGAAAGTTTTTGCTGTATTGAAACCGGTTTCATCGCTATCACAACAATCATAAGGAAAGCCCATGACCGACGCGCCTGCCCATGCCCGCGAACGGGTCACCATCAGTGAAGTAGCGCGTGTCGCTGGCGTTTCCAAGGCCACCGTCTCCCGTTACATCGGTGGTGACCGCCAGTTGCTCGCCGAAGCCACCGCCAAGCGCCTGGAAGCAGTCATCGAACGCCTCGGTTACCGCCCCAACCAGATGGCCCGTGGCCTGAAGCGCGGCCAGACGCGGCTGATCGGCATGCTGGTGGCCGACATCCTCAACCCCTATTCAGTGGCCGTGATGCATGGCGTGGAAACTGCCTGCCGCCAGCACGGCTACAGCCTGGTGGTGTGCAACACCAACCGCGACGACGAGCAGGAGCGTCATCACCTGGTGGCCCTGCAGTCCTACAACGTCGAAGGGCTGATCGTGAACACGCTTGGCCATCACCCCGGCGAACTGCTCAACCTGCAGCGCGACATCCCCATGGTACTGGTCGACCGCCAGTTGCCCGAACTGAATGTCGACCTGGTAGGCCTGGACAATGCCGACGCGGTCGAGCAGGCCCTCGACCACCTGCAGGCGCAGGGCTATCGCGACATCCTGGCGGTAACCGAGCCCCTCGATGGCACCAGCTCGCGCCTGGAGCGGGTACAGGCGTTCGGTGCGTCGGTCAGCCGGCGCCCCGGCATGCGCCAGCAAGTGCTGGAAATCGGCGCCGGGCTGGATGGCCAACTGGCTTCGTTCCTCGCCGGCAGTGGCCATGGCCCGCAGGCCATCTTCACCTGCAACGGTGTCGCTACCCTGGCCGTGACCCGGGCCCTGCACCAGGCAGGGCGCAATCTGTTCGCGGACGTCGGGCTGATCGCCCTCGACAACCTCGACTGGTACCCTTTGGTCGGCAGTGGCATCACTGCACTGGCCCAGCCCACCGAGCGAATCGGCGTGGCAGCATTCGAGAGCCTGCTTGGTCGCCTGCGCGGCGACAGCGGGGCAGCCCGGCGCATCGACTTCAAGGCCGAGCTGATCATCCGAGGTTCAACCCAGCCACAGTAATCACAGGCAGGCATCTGCGTGCCTGCTGCTGCGAAAAAATGAAACCGGTTTCATAAGGACAACAACAATGCACTCGAACCCCGTTTCCATCAGTCTCTCCAGCTACGGCGCCGAGTTTGTCCGGCAACGTGGCCAGGAGCAGTTCATTGACCTGCTGGCTGCCGCTGGCGTTACCCGCGTGGAACTGCGCGAAGAATTGTTCACCCATGCACCGGACACTGCAGCGCTGTCTGCGGCCATTGCCGCGCTGCGCCTGGAGTGCCTGTATTCCACGCCCCTTGAGCTATGGACCGCACAAGGCGTGCCCGACCCGCAGTTGGTGCACAAGCTGGAAACCGCGCGCGCCCTTGGCGCGGTAGCGCTCAAGGTGTCCCTGGGGCACTACCATGCGGGCTGTGACGTCGCAGCCTTGGCGACGCTGTTGCCGACACACGGGCCGTTGCTGCTGGTGGAGAACGACCAGACCGTGCAAGGCGGACGAATTGAACCCCTGCAGCAGTTTTTCCAGCGCGCCGACGAGCTTGGCCTGAACCTGGGCATGACCTTCGACATCGGTAACTGGCAGTGGCAGGGCGAGCCTGCCCGGCACGCCGCACGTCAGCTTGGCCACTGGGTGCGCTATGTGCATTGCAAAGCCGTGCAGCGCCTGGCCGATGGCCGCCTGGCGGCGGTGCCGCCAGAGGCCGCGGACCTGCGGGAGTGGGCAGCGCTGATGGCCGAGTTCACGCCCGGCGTGGTGCGTGCCGTCGAGTACCCGCTGGTGAGCGACGATCTGCTGGCGCTGACCCGTGCCCAGGTGCGCAACCTGGCGGCGCTGGGGCAGGGCGTGGCAACCCGTGAGGAGCTGAGCCATGCATGAGCATGACGTGCTGTGTTTCGGCGAGACCATGGCCATGTTCGTCGCCGAGCAGGCCGGCGACCTGGCCAGTGTCGGCCAGTTCGGCAAGCGTATCGCCGGTGCCGACAGTAACGTGGCCATCGGCCTGGCGCGGCTGGGCTTCAAGGTCCGCTGGCTGAGCCGGGTGGGCGACGATTCGCTCGGCCGTTTCGTGCTCGACAGCTTGCGCCGCGAAGGCCTGGACTGCTCCGGCGTCGAGGTGGATGCCAGCTACCCCACCGGCTTTCAGCTCAAGGCCCGCTGCGATGACGGCAGCGACCCGGCGGTGGAGTACTTCCGCCGTGGTTCGGCGGCTAGCCGCCTGTCGCCAGAGTTGCTTCGCCCAGCCTGGCTGCAGGCCCGCCACCTGCACGCCACCGGCGTCCCGCTGGCGCTGTCGGAGGGCTGCCGGGCGTTGTCCCATGCGTTGGTGGACGCCATGCGTGCCGCCGGGCGCAGTATCTCGTTCGACCCCAACCTGCGCCCTTCGCTGTGGCCTGACCAGAGCAGCATGGTACGCGAAGTCAATGCCCTGGCGGCCAAGGCCGACTGGGTTCTGCCAGGCCTGGAGGAGGGGCGGCTGCTGACCGGTCAGCGCACCCCGGCAGACATCGCCGCGTTCTACCTCGACCAAGGGGTGGAACTGGTGGTGATCAAGCTGGGCGAAGCTGGTGCCTACTTTCGCAGCGCCAAGGCTGAAGGCCAGGTCGCGCCAGTGCCGGTCAGCCATGTGGTAGACACCGTCGGCGCTGGCGATGCCTTTGCTGTCGGCGTGCTCAGCGCGCTGCTGGAGGGCCACCCGGTGGCCGAGGCTGTGACGCGTGGCAACTGGTGCGGTAGCCGCGCCGTGCAGTCACGTGGCGACATGGAAGGGCTGCCGCTGCGCCACGAACTGCAAGCCCACGAGCTGCGCAGAAGTGCGTGAACACTGACCCCGATATACCTGTTGCAACAAAAACAACAAGCTCAGGAGAAACAAACCATGCAAAGCCAAAGCCTGGCGCCTCGCCGCTGGTGGTACATCATCCCGATCGTCTTCTTCACCTATAGCCTGGCCTACCTGGACCGCGCCAACTACGGCTTCGCCGCCGCTTCCGGCATGGCTGAAGACCTGCAGATCACCCCCGCGCTGTCTTCGCTGCTGGGGGCACTGTTCTTCCTCGGTTACTTCTTCTTCCAGGTGCCCGGCGCCATCTATGCCGAAAAGCGCAGTGTGAAGAAGCTGATCTTTGTCTGCCTGATCCTCTGGGGTGGCCTTGCCACGCTCACCGGCGTGGTCAGCAACGTCTACATGCTGATCGGCATCCGCTTCCTGCTCGGGGTGGTAGAGGCGGCGGTGATGCCGGCGATGCTGGTGTACCTGTGCCACTGGTTCACCCGCGCCGAGCGTTCGCGTGCCAATACCTTCCTGATCCTCGGCAATCCAGTGACCATCCTGTGGATGTCGGTGGTGTCGGGCTACCTCATCAAGCATTACGACTGGCGCTGGATGTTCATCATCGAAGGCCTGCCCGCGGTGATCTGGGCGTTCTGCTGGTGGCGCCTGGTGGATGACCGCCCGGCCCAGGTGAACTGGCTGAGCGAGCAGGAAAAGGCCGCCCTGCAGCAGGCGCTGGCCGCCGAGCAGCAAGGCATCAAGCCGGTGAAGAACTACCGCGAGGCGTTCCGTTCGCCGCAAGTGATCATCCTTGCGCTGCAGTACTTCTGCTGGAGCATCGGTGTGTATGGCTTCGTGCTGTGGTTGCCATCGATCCTCAAGCAGGCGGCCAACCTCGATATCGTGCAGGCCGGCTGGCTGTCGTCGGTACCTTACCTGGCAGCGGTGCTGGCCATGGTTGGCGTGTCGTGGGCGTCCGACCGCCTGCAGAAACGCAAGCGCTTCGTCTGGCCGCCACTGCTGATCGCCGCCGTGGCGTTCTATGGCTCGTACGCCCTGGGCAGCGAGCATTTCTGGCTGTCCTACGCGTTGCTGGTGGTCGCCGGCGCTTGCATGTACGCACCCTATGGCCCGTTCTTCGCGATCGTGCCCGAGATCCTGCCGGCCAACGTCGCGGGCGGTGCCATGGCGTTGATCAACAGCATGGGCGCGCTGGGCTCGTTCGGCGGTTCGTGGCTGGTGGGCTATCTCAATGGCGCTACGGGTGGGCCCGGTGCCTCTTATCTGTTCATGTGCGGTGCGTTGCTGAGCGCAGTAGCGCTCACCGCCGCACTCAATACCTCCCAGACGTCTGGCCGGGCCAAGCGCGGCGGTTCGCGTCTGGCCATGAACCATTAGGAAACCTCTGCAATGAAGAAGCGAATCGTCCTGTACAAACGCCTGTCCGACGACTTGATGGCACGCCTGCAAGATCACGTCGAGGTGACCTGGGTGGATACCACCCAGCCCGATGGCCTGGCGCGCCTGCGCGACGCCTTGCCGGGTGCACACGGGCTGCTGGGGGCCAGCCTGCGTCTGGACGCCAGCCTGCTCGACCTGGCGCCACAACTTGAAGTGGTGTCCAGCGTTTCGGTCGGTGTGGACAACTACGATATCGCCGAACTCAGCCGGCGTGGCGTGATGTTGACCAACACGCCCGACGTGCTGACCGAAACCACCGCCGACACTGGCTTTGCCTTGATCCTGGCGACCGCCAGGCGGGTTGTGGAACTGGCGAGCTGGGTGCGAGACGGTCATTGGCAGGCCAACCTTGGCCCGGCGCACTTCGGCAGCGATGTGCACGGCAAGACGCTGGGCATCGTCGGCATGGGCCGCATCGGCGAGGCCCTGGCCCGGCGCGCCGCGGCCGGCTTCGGCATGCGTGTGCTGTATCACAGTCAGCGTGCCAAGCCCGAGGTGGAGGCGTGCTATGCTGCGCGTCAATGCAGCCTGGACGAGCTGTTGCAGCAGGCGGATTTCGTTTGCCTGACCGTGCCGTTGAGTGCCAGCACCGAAGGCCTGATCGGCGCGCGCGAACTGGCGCTGATGAGGCCGCAGGCAATCCTGGTGAACATTTCCCGCGGACGCGTGGTAGATGAGCCAGCGCTGATCGAAGCGTTGCGTGCCCGGCGCATACGCGGCGCCGGCCTGGATGTATTCGTGCAGGAGCCGCTGCCGGCGGACTCGCCGCTGTTGCAACTGGACAACGTGGTGGCGACCCCGCATATCGGCTCGGCGACCGAGGAAACCCGCCAGGCCATGGCGCGTTGTGCGGTGGACAACCTGCTCAGTGCGCTGGCCGGTGAGCGCCCGGTCAACCTGGTGAATGGCTGACGCCAGATCCACAAGCCTGCGCGGCCCCTGTGGGAGCGGGTTCACCCGCGAAGAATCCAACGCGGTGCATGGCACCGGCTGCGCCGGTGTTCGCGGCTAAAGCCGCTCCCACAGGGTCCCTGCTAATTCAATGAGTTATGTGCAGTTCTGTGGAAGCGGCCTTGCGTCGCGAAAGGGCTGCAAGGCAGCCCCCCGATCAATGCGATTCTGAACGCTGCGCCTGCGCTGGCGCTGCACTTTCCACCGGCTCCAGCGGCGGATGCTCCTGCGCCGCATGCATCAGGTCTTCGGTCACCCGCAGTTCGGCACCGGTCGGCGAGAAGGTGGTCGAAGCGGTGAACGGGGCCGGGTGCTCTGCCGCCGGGCGCTTGCCACGGCGCCACATGAAGAAGCACACCATGGCCAGGTTGACCACGGCAAAGGCCCAGAACAACCCGGCCTCGCCAAACTCGGTCATCATCGGCGAAATCGCCACCGGCGCCATGGCCGACCCCAGCGAGTTGATCAGCAGCAGGCCCTGGATCATCGGCACCAGCGCATCGGACGGCGCCCGGTCGGCCGCATGGCTGACCGCCACCGGGTACAGGGTGAACACGCCACCGCCCAGCAGGAACAGCATGGCCGGCAGCAGGACCGAGTCCGACGGCAGGAATACCGTGACCAGCGACAGCAGTACGCACAGCGCGGCGAGGGCGATCAGCACATCCTGGCGGTCCTTGCGGTCGGACCAGCGCCCGACCGGGTATTGCAGCAGCATGGCACCCAGAATCACCCAGGCCATCATGTTGCCGACCTCACCCACATCCAGGCCAATGCGCTGCAGGTACAGGGGCAGCAGGGCATAGATACCGGCAATGGCTACCCCCGAACCGAAGCAGCCGACCAGCCCCGACGGTGCCACGCCCAGCAACTGGCGCGGCTTGAGCGGTTCGACCTGGTCCAGCAGCGGTGACACCCGCGGCAGGATCACGATGGGCAGGACCGACAAGGCGGCGAGCACCCCGGCCAGCATGAACGGTGCGGTGTCACCCATGTGGGTGATTTCGCCAAGGCCGGCCTGGGCGATCACCCCGGCGCCGTAGAAGGCGATCATGTACAGCGCCAGCAGGCGGCCACGGATCTTGGCGTCACCGGCCAGCAGCAGCCAGCTTTCGATCACCAGGAACACGCCCACTGCCGCCCAGCCGTTGACCAGGCGCAGCACCGACCACCAGGTGACGTCGTAGAACAGGCCTTGCAGCAGGATGGTCACGCCGATCAGCGAGGCGAAGCTGGTGTAGGCGCGGATATGGCCGATGCGCAGGATCAGCCGGTCGTTGAAGATGGCACCGAGGGTCAGGCCGATGAAGTAGGTCGAGGAGACTACACCGATGGTGGTGGCTGACTCACCGGCAGCGCCCAGGCGCAGGGTGGTAAGGGAAGACATGAAGCCGTTGCCCAGGGCAATGATGAACAGCCCGAGCAGGGGCGCCAGCGCCATGGCCAGCAAACGCGGAGACATACGTACCTCTAGTTGGATGAGCGGAATGAGCGCCTTTTCGGACGCGCACACCGGCTCGACCCGAACGGGGCCGAGGGGCTGTACGGATGTGCCTGGGCTGGATGCGACCTGGGCAAGACTCAACCGCTGGGCCCTGTGGGAGCCGGGCCGGGCGGGGAGGGTTGAGCCTATTTCACATGTGCGGTCATGTGTTCAGGCACGGACTCTGTCATTGCTGCCGGTTGCCACCGTTCAAGGCGACGGGCGAAAAGGAAGCGGGATTCTACGGGCTTGCGCGGTTTTGCCCAAGGGGCTTGGGTGTGCGACGAGACGCCGCAGCCTGTGGGCGACACCAATGTGTCTTGGGCAGACAACCCGGGGGCTGCAAAGCAGCCCCGGCAATCCCGCAGACTGCGGCATAATGCCCGGCCCACTTCCAAGAAAAGCCACCCCGTCGCTGGTGCTGTCCACCCTCAGCCGCACCGAACTGGACCCGAACGCCTTCACCAGCATGGCCATGGCCTGCCTGGAGCGCGCAGTGCTGGTGGTGCAGTCGGCGATGCCGGTGGCGGTGTTCAACTACCTGATGGCAGTGCGCGCCAACCGCGAACCGGAGCAAGCGGCTATTTGTCCTGCAACCGCCAACCCTGGCTGGTCAGCACCATTTCCCGGGTGTCCTTGAGCGGCATTTCATTGCTGGCCACCGCCTTGCCCAGTTCGGCAACGCTGGCCTTCACTTCTTCATTGGCAGCCCACCCCGGCAACCCGGTGATCTTGTAGGCATAGGTCACACGCGACATTTTCTGCCCGGTCGCTTCGCTCGGCTCACTGAACTGTTCGATGGCCGTGACTTGCGCCTTGCCGAAGCACAGCCCGTTATCCGCCTTGTAATACTTGCGGCCTTCGTCGGTGAGGTCATAGGCGTAGTAGATGTCCGTGCGTGCCGCTTGCCACAGGCGGGCGGGCACCTCGGTGCGCGAGATCTCCTTTTCGCTGACCACGCCTACCTGAGCCAGGGCATGCAACGCCTTGTTGGTGCCATGGAGGTCGAAGTCCTGGGTTCTGGTGGGGAATGAACTGATGACGAAGCAGTGCGGGTATTGGGTATCGAGGTAGGCTTGGGCGGCCTTGTGAAAACTGGCCTCGCTGGTGTCCTCGCTGTTCGAGCAACCGGCCAGGGTTGCCAACAGCGTCAGCGGCAGGATCTTCCTGTACATGGTGACACTTCCTTGAGTGACAAAGGCAAACGGGTCGGGCGCGATTAGAACCTACGGGCTAGAGCGGCGCAATCGTGGCAAGACGGCATCTCCGTGTGGGCCGGTAAAGGCAACATCACTGTTCGCCACGGGTATCGATACTGACCACCACCGACATCCCCGGCCGCAAGCGTCGGGCCTCCGCCTGGTCGGCATCCACGGTGATCCGAACTGGTATGCGTTGGGCAATCTTGACGAAGTTGCCGGTGGCATTGTCCGCCTGCAGCAAGGCGAACTCGGAGCCGGTGGCCGGTGAAACCTGCTGCACGTGCCCGTGGAGCTTCAGGTGGTTCAGCGCATCCACGGTAAAACTCACCGGTTGGCCGATGCGCACATTGGCCATCTGGGTTTCCTTCATGTTGGCAATCACCCACAGGGTATCGGGTACCAGCGCCATCAGCTGCGCGCCGGAGTTGACATAGGCCCCCAGGCGCGTGCCGATCTGCCCCAGCTGGCCGTCGCGCGGGGCGGTGACGCGGGTGTTGTCGAGGTCGATGCGGGCCAGCTCCACGGCGGCCTTGGCGTTTTCCACCGAGGCCTCCAGCGCGGCCCGGTTTACCAGCACGGTTTCGCGGTCCTGGCGGGCGATTTCCAGCGCCGCCTTGGCCTGGGCCAGGCTGGCGACCGCCGCGGCTTCACTGGCGCGGGCCAGGTCCAGGTCGCGGCGCGATACCGAGCCGTCGCTTACCAGCGCCCGGTTGCGGCCGAGATCGGCCTTGGCCTTGGCTGCCTGGGCGGCGGCATCACCAATGGCGGCCTGGCGCTGGGCAATGGTGGCTTCGGCACTGTTGCGTTGCTGCAGGTTGTTGGCCAGAGCCGCCTGTTGTTGCTGCAGCTGGGCGATGGCCTGGGCCAGGCGTTGCTTGTAGATGCGGTCGTCCAGTTGCACCAGCAGGTCGCCGGCCTTGACGAACTGGAAGTCATGCACCGGCACATCGACGATGTAGCCGCTCAGCTGCGGCCCGATGATGGTCACCTGGCCGCGCACCAGGGCGTTCTCGGTGCTTTCGATGGCGCTGCTGAATGGCGGCAGGCGCCAGGCATACAGCACCAGCAGGATGCCGGCCAGGGCCACGCAGGCGAAGCTGATCGACGACAGGATACGCACCCGCCGTGAACGCACCGGGCTGGTCGGCTTGCTGGGCGGTGTGACGCCTTCCGGGGTTTCGGCGATGGCAGTGGTGGTCGTGGTGCGGGTGTCGTCAGTCATCGGGTGGGCGCGCCGGAGGTGGAGTCAGGGGAAAGGGCCTGGCGTTTTGTGTGCCAGAGCCAGGTGCTACGGATGCAGATCCAGATCATGGTCAGGATAGCGATGCTGCCAATCAGCGCGAACACATCGTTGTAGGCCATGACATTGGCTTCGCGGGTGGCGGCACTGGCCAGCAGGCGCATGCCGGCTTCGCTGCGCAGGGCCGGGTCGGCGATGATGCCGCCGTAGCCGGCGCCGCCACTTTGCACGCGCGCTGTGACCAAGGGCTCCAGATAGCTGAGGTGGTCCATCAAGTGGCTGGAGTGGAATTTTTCCCGCCAGGTCTGGAAGGTGCCCAGCAGCGCGGCGCCAATCAGGCCGCCGAGGTTGTTGCAGATGCCGAACAGCACCGAAAAACTTACCAGGTTGCGCGGGTTGGCGCGCACATGGCTGATGCCAAGGGCCATGGACGGGCCGAGGAAGAAGGTGCTGCCGAACGCCAGCAGGAACTGGCTGAGGTACATCTGCGCGGGGCGGGTGAGGTTGCTCGAACTGCTGTCCATGAAGGCGCCGGTAGCCATGGCCAGCAGCGAGACCAGCAGCGGGATCACCAGGTGGTTGGGGTCGATGGTGAGTGCACTGCAGACCAGGCCGGCCACCGCGCCCAGCAGCATGACCCCGTATAGCGTACGCATCTGCTCGCTGCCCATGTTCAATGCCTGCAGGAAACCGACCGCACCGGTGGACTGCTCCGAGGTGACCATGCGGATCAGTACCACGCACAGGGCCAGGCGAATGATTGCGCCGCTGCCCAGCCAGCGGGTCATCAGCAGTGGGTTCTGGCGGTTGTGCTCGATGGCCAGGCCACTGAAGATCAACGCGATCGAGGCCGCCAGGGCCACGCCGATCCACGGCGCCTCCAGCCACCAGTCGATGCGCCCCAGCGACAGCACGGCGCAGAGCAGGGCGGTGCCGCTGGCCATCAGCGAGAAGGTGAGGAAGTCCAGCGGCTCGAAGGTCTTGAAGCGGTCACCGGGGGGCAGCTTGAGCATCAGCACGCAGCCCAGCGCGGCCAGCGCCAGGCCCAGCTCGAACAGGTACAGGCCGCGCCATTCGGCGATCTGCAGCAGGTCTTCGGAAAAGATCCGCGCCAGCGGCAACGCCAGTTGCGAGGCGCCCAGGCCCAGCACCATTGCCTTTAGCCGCCACTGTGCCGGGAACGCCTGGATCATGTAGTAGAGCCCCAACGAGCTGAGCGCGGCACCGACCATGCCATGGGCTGCACGCACGGCGATGGCCGAGTTGAGGTCGTTGACCAGCAGGTGGGCGAAGGTGACCAGGGCATAGAGCACCAGGAACACCTCGGTGAACGCGCGCAGCCCGAACTGCTGGCGGAACTTCACCAGCAGCAGGTTGATGGACACGTTGGTCATTACGTAGGCGGCCGGCAGCCAGGCCATTTCCGCCGTTGTTGCGCCCAGCGCACCTTGCAGGAACACCAGGTTGGCGGTGACCAGCGCGTTGCCCAGGCCACCGGTGATTGCCACCAGCAGGCCGACCACGCCATAGGCCAGGCGTTTGGCGGGCGTGTGCAGGGGCGTGGAGGGCGAGCCCGGGAGGCTGGGTTTTTCGTGGGGGAGCCACTGGCGGGGGGCGTATTTGTCCATAGGGCAGACTGTACTTGAGGGAACTTGGGGTGAAAACAGTCTACCGCCTGTACTGGCCTCTTCGCGGGCACGCCCGCTCCCACAGGGATCACCACAGGTCTTGGAAACTATGCAGAACCCGTGGGAGCGGGTTCACCCGCGAAGAGGCCGGTACAGGCGCTACAAGGCCTTGGCCAAAAACTCCGCTGTCCGGCTTTCCTGGCACTCCGCCACCACCTGCGGCGTCCCACTGACCACCACCTGCCCCCCGGCATCCCCGGCCCCTGGCCCAATGTCGATCACCCAGTCGCTCTGCGCCACCACGCGCATGTCATGCTCGACCACCACCACGCTGTGCCCGCTATCGACCAGGCGGTTAAGCTGCACCAGCAGCCGGTCGATGTCCTGCGGGTGCAAACCGTTGGTAGGCTCGTCCAGTACATACAACGTCGCCCCGCGGGTCATGCGTTGCAGCTCGGTGGCCAGCTTGATGCGCTGCGCCTCGCCGCCAGACAGTTCGGTTGCCGGCTGTCCCAGGCGCAGATAGCCCAGGCCGATATCCTGCAGCACCTGCAGGCAACGCCGCGCCGCTGGCTGTTCGGCGAACACCTGCAGGGCCTGGTCGACGGTCAACTGCAGCACCTGCGCAACATTCATGCCTTGCCAGTTCACCGCCAGGGTTTCCGGGTTGTAGCGGGCGCCATGGCAGGTCGAACAGGCCGGTGTAGGTGGCCAGGTTGGAGCGGGGCGTGCGGCCGATCGGCTTCTGGTCGACCTGGACCAGGCGCTTGATGCTGCCAAGGCCCGCACTCACCTGCCCGCTGCTGGCTTGTTCGGTCTCATCTTCCAGGCTCTGCTCTTCGGGCTCGTTGCGCTGGTCGGCCTGGCCCAGGTGCGTACCCACCAGCTCCAGCAGGGCCTGGCTGACCAGGCTCGACTTGCCCGAGCCGGAGATACCGGTAACGGCGGTAAAGCAGCCCAGCGGGAATTCGGCACTGAGGTTGTTCAGGTTGTTGCGGCAGATGCCTTCGAGCTTCAGCCAGTCGTGGGCCTGGCGTGGCGTGCGCGTGGTCTGGGCCGATGCACTGAACAGGTAGGCCCGGGTGCAAGCCGGCCGACGGCTCGTCGAGCACGTAGATCACGCCAAACAACTGCGAGTTCAACTGGGTGGCCAGGCGCAGGCGCTGTAGCTCGCCAGAGGACAGGGTCGGGGTGCTGCGCTCCAGGGCCAGGTAGCCCAGACCCAGGTCGAGCAGGGGGCCGATGCGTTCGAGCAACTCGTTGGCGATGCGTTGTGCGGCGAGGCGTTTTTCCAGGGTCAGGTTGTCGTCGTGCTGCTCCAGATAGCCCGGTGCAGCGACCTGGCGGAACACCTCGGCCAGCGCCTGCAACGACAACCGCGACAGCTCACCGATGTCGCGACCGGCGAAGGTTACGTCCAGCGCCGCACGCCTGAGCCGCTTGCCCTGGCACAACGGGCACGGGCTGGGGCGCATGTACTGCGACACACGCTTGCGCATCTGCGCGTTCTGCGAGTGCATGAAGGGCACGGGAGTAGAGCATGCGGATCGAGCTGGACAGCGTGGTGACGCTGCCCACCGACGAGCGCGCGCTGGGCGAGCCGCGTTGCTGCTGCAAGCGATATTGCGGCTTCAGGGCAATCAACCGGACCCGGTTTTCGTACACCGCCGCGATACGCCCGGGCAGCAGGGCAAAGCCCACGCCCGAGCTGACCATGCTCAGCAGGGTGAAGATATCGTTCACCTGCATGGCCACCTTGGGTTCGAAGCCGGCCTGCTGGAATACCCGTGCGCCATCGCGGTGGGTGGCAAAGCCCTGGGTCAGGGTAATGTGAGTAGAGCGCGCCCAGGCGGAAGCGTTCGGCGTAGAAGCCGGCGGCCTCGCGGGTCTGGCGGACCATCTGCTCGGCGTCCTGGATCAGCTGGCGAGCTTTCTTTTCCAGCACGAAGGCGAGGAAGGTTTCCAGCTTCTTGAGGGTCAGTTCTTCGTCGATCAGCATGGGTTGGCCTGGGTGTGCACAAGGGCAGGGGCATGCATATTGCATTGCAATCCTGGGGCTGCTTCGCAGCCCCGTAGGCTCATTGCATGGATCCGATCAAGGCCCATAACTCTGGGTCGTTGAAATCATCGATCACCAACCCGGCCCCCGCCGCCAGCAACCTCTCTGGCGCCTGCGTAGTGGCCATGCCCACGGTAAAGATCCCCGCGCCGCTCGCTGCTGCCACCCCCGGCAGCGAATCCTCGAAGGCCAGTGCCTGCCCGGCCTCGGCACCCAGCCGCTGCAACCCGGTCAGGTAGGGCAACGGGTCCGGCTTGGGCCGTGCCAGTTCCTCGGCCACCAGCACATGCGCGAAGTGCTGGCCCAGGCCCATGGCGTTCAACATGTGCTCGGCGTTCAGCCGCGGCGCATTGGTCACCACGCACATGCCGATGTCACGAGCCCGGGCATGTTCCAGCAGGCGCACAAGGCCTGGTATCGGCTCCAGAGACGGCGACATGTCGCGGAACAGTGCCTCCTTGCGGTCGGCCAGCACCTGGCACTGCTCGGCACTGGCACCGGCAAACAGCTCGGCGAACAGCTCGCCATTGGCACGGCCGCTGACCTGGGCATCGAACTGCGCCTGGCTCAGTTCGCGGCCGTCATGCTCGCGCAGCAGCTGGCGAAAGGCCTGCAGGTGCAAGGTGTCAGTGTCGGTGAGGGTTCCGTCGAGGTCGAACAGCAGGGCAGTCAGCATTGGATATCCAGATCAAAAATCACACGCCTGGGGATGATAGCGAAAGCCGACGACGAAGGGGGCTGTTCAGCGTGCTCCGAAAGGAGTACAAATGTGCCCCATGGACAATCTCACCCCAAAACGTCGCGCCATCTTCGAGTTCATCCGTGAGCGCATCGCCGATCACGGCCAGCCACCGAGCCTGGCCGATATCGCCACGCGCTTCGGTTTTGCCTCGCGCAGTGTGGCGCGCAAGCACATCACCGCCCTGTGCCAGGCCGGTTACATCGATGTCACGCCGAACCAGGCGCGGGGCATTCGCCTGGCCGAACCGCTGCGCCGCCCGGAAATCCTCGAAGTGCCGGTGCTGGGCCAGGTGGCGGCGGGCGCCCCCATCGGCCCGGACCTCGACATTCACGAGCAGTTGCTGCTCGACCCCAGCCTGTTCCGCCGTACCCCCGACTACCTGCTGAAGGTGCGTGGCGACTCGATGATCGACGACGGCATTTTCGACGGCGACCTGGTTGGCATCCTCCAGCAGGCCGACGCCCGCGATGGCCAGATCGTGGTCGCGCGCCTGGACGGCGAGGTGACCATCAAGCGCCTGCAACGCCAGGGTGGCGGTTACCGGCTGTTGCCCCGCAACCCGGCCTATGCGCCCATCGATGTGCGACCTGAACAGGCGTTCTTCATCGAAGGCGTGTTCTGCGGCTTGCTGAGGCGTGACTGATGGGCGCGGTGGTCGACCTCGACAGGCTGCTCGACCAGCGCCAGGTATGGCGCGGCCGGCAGGCCCAGGCGCGGCCACTCGGCCTGCAGCCCACGGGCCATGCCATCCTTGACCAGCGTCTGCCGGAAGGCGGCTGGCCGGCGGCTGCCCTTAGCGAACTGTTGTTGGCCAGCCCTGGCTGTGGCGAATTGCAGCTACTGTGGCCAACGTTGGCCCGCCTGAGCGCTGAAGCCAGTCGAATCGTGCTGGTGGCACCGCCATTCATTCCTTACGCCCCGGCCTGGCAGGCCGCGGGGGTGGACCTGCGCTGGCTGGTACAGGTGGACGCCGCACCTGCCGATGCCCTGTGGGCTGCCGAGCAGTGCCTGCGTTCCGGCAGTTGCGCGGCGGTGCTGTGCTGGCCGGAACGTGCCGATGACCGCGCCCTGCGGCGCTTGCAGGTAGCTGCCGAAACCGGCCAGGCGCTGGCCTTCGCCTGCAGGCCGCAACAGGCGGCGCACAACCCTTCACCTGCTGCACTGCGCATTGCCGTCGACACCCGTCCGGCACAATGGCGCGTGCTGAAAAGCCGTGGTGGCATGCCGCCGGCGCTGCCCATCGCCTGCCCGGGGCGGGGCTGATGCAGCATGCTCTGGGCCTGCATCCTGTTCCCGCAGCTGGCGCTGGACACGGTCCTGCGTGAGCGTGACGACCCCGATACACCCCTGGTGCTGCTTGGCGGGCCGACCCAGCGCCGCGTACTGCAGGCGGTCAACCCGGCGGCGGCCGCACTCGGCCTGCGGGCCGGGCAAACCCTGACGGCGGCGCGTGCGCTGGCCGATGGCTTCAGCTGTGTCGCAGCCGACCCCAGGCGCATCGACCAGGTGCAGCAGTTGCTGGCGGCCTGGGCCTATCGCTTCAGTGCCCAGGTCAGCCTGCACTACCCACGGGCGCTGTTGCTGGAAGTGGGTTCCAGCCTGCAACTGTTCGGCCCCTGGCCGGTGTTCGAGGCACGCCTGCGCCAGGAACTGGCGGAACTGGGCTTGCGCCAACGCATCGTCCTGGCCAGCAACCCGGTGGCGGCGCGCATGCTCGCCAACGGCCACGATAGCCTGGCCGTGAGCGATGCCGACGCCACCCGTGCGGCGCTGCTGGGTATGCCCATCGAGCGTATCGGCTTGCCTGCACAGGCTGCCGAAGCCTTTGCCCGCATGGGCCTGCGCCAGTTGGGCCAGGTACTGGCCTTGCCCCGCGACAGCCTGGCCAGGCGCTTTCCGGCCCAGGTGCAGTTGCACCTTGACCAGTTGCTCGGCCTGCGCAACCTGGGGTTGGACTTCTATCAGCCACCGGACCGTTTCGAGAGCCGGCTGGAGCTGAACTTCGACGTCGAATCACACCAGGCCCTGCTGTTCCCGCTGCGACGCATGCTCAACGACCTTGCCGCGTTCCTCGCCGGACGTGACTGTGGGGTGCAGCGTTTCTGCCTGCACCTGGAACACGCCGAAGGGCCGGATACCTTGCTCAAGGTAGGCCTGCTGGCCGCTGAACGCGATGCCGCGATGCTGTTCGAACTGGCGCGCGGGCGCCTGGAACCGCTGCGCATTCGCGCAGCGGTGCGCAACCTGCGGCTGGTTGCCGAGGACCTGCCACCCTTTGTACCGCAACACCAGGCATTGTTCGACCCGCGTGCGCAACAGGCGCAACCCTGGGAACAATTGCGTGAACGGCTGCGTGCCCGCTTGGGAGATGAGGCGGTCAAGGGCCTGAGCGTGGCAGCCGATCATCGCCCCGAATGTGCCTGGCAAGCGCTAGAGCAGGGTGCCCAGGGCAACCTGCCGGTGGCCCCTGGCAGCCGCCCTGGCTGGTTGCTGTCGGCCCCCATGGCGCTGGACGAAGCCGGCTACCGCGTGCAAGGCCATGCCGAGCGCATCGAGTCGGGCTGGTGGGATGGCGGCGATGTGCGCCGCGACTATTACCGAATCGAAACCCGTGACGGCCTGCGCGGCTGGGCCTACCGCGACCTGAGCAAGGCCGGCCCGTTGTGGCTGCAGGGCTGGTTCGCATGAACACCCCGGGTTATGCCGAGCTGCATTGCCTGTCCAACTTCAGCTTCCAGCGCGGCGCGTCGAGCGCCGACGAGCTGTTTCGGCGCGCGCGCGAACAGGGCTACCAGGCTTTGGCGATCACTGATGAATGCACCTTGGCCGGCATCGTCCGAGCCTGGCAGGCGGCGAAGGAACACCAGCTGCGGCTGATCGTGGGCAGTGAAGTGCAGTTGCAGGACGGCCCCAGGCTGGTGCTGCTGGTGCAGGACCTGGCCGGCTACCAGAACCTGTGCGCGCTGATCACCCGGGCCCGACGGCGGGCGCAGAAGGGCGAGTACCAACTGTTTCGCGATGACCTGCAGCAGCATCATCAGGGCCTGCTGGCATTGTGGGTGGCCGATGACCGCGGCGATACCAGCCCCGGGCAGTGGCTGCGCAGCGTGTTCGGCGAGCGCCTGTGGCTGGCCGTGCACCTGCACCGCGGCAATGACGATGGCTTGCGCCTTGAACGCTTGCGCGGCCTGGCGGCCAGGGTCGGCATTCGCGCCGTGGCCTGTGGCGACGTGCACATGCACGTGCGCGGTCGCCGCGCCTTGCAGGATTGCATGACCGCCATTCGCCAGCATTGCCAAGTGGCCGAGGCCGGGCGCTTCCTGTTTGCCAATGGTGAGCGGCACCTGCGTAGCCAGGCGCAACTGGGCGAACTCTATCCCGCCGACCTGCTGGCCGAGACCCTGGCCATCGCTGCGCGCTGCCAGTTCGAACTGAGCGAGTTGAAATACCAGTACCCACGCGAACTGGTGCCCCAGGGGCATACCCCAGCGAGCTGGTTGCGTGAATTGTGCCGGCAGGGTTTGCCGTTGCGCTGGCCAGAAGGGCCGAGCAGCAAGGTGCGGGAAGTGCTGGCCAAGGAGCTGGCGCTGATCGAGGAGCTGGGCTACGAAAGCTACTTCCTGACAGTGCACGACATCGTCGCCTTCGCCCGCAGCCAGCGCATTCTGTGCCAGGGCCGGGGTTCGGCTGCCAATTCGGTGGTGTGCTTCGTGCTGGGCATCACCGAGCTTGACCCCATGGAGCACCACCTGCTGTTCGAGCGCTTCCTGTCGCGCGAGCGCAACGAGCCACCGGACATCGACGTGGACTTCGAGCACGACCGGCGCGAGGAGGTGATCCAGTATGTATTCCGTCGCTATGGCCGGCACCGGGCGGCGCTCACGGCGGTGGTCAACACCTACCATGGCGCCGGTGCGGTGCGGGATGTGGCGCGGGTGCTGGGGCTGCCCGCCGATCAGGTGGATGCCCTGGCCAAATGCTGTGGCCGCTGGAGCGATCGCCTACCCGATGACCAACGCCTGGCCGAAGCCGGTTTCGAGGCAGGTAGCCCTTCGCTGCGGCGGGTGCTGGTACTGGCCGGCGAACTGATCGGCTTCCCCCGGCACCTGTCACAGCACCCGGGAGGTTTCGTTATCTCGCAGCAACCCCTGGACGAGTTGGTACCGGTGGAGAATGCCGCGATGCCGGAGCGCACGGTGATCCAGTGGGACAAGGACGACCTGGACATGGTCGGCCTGCTCAAGGTCGATGTACTGGCGCTGGGCATGCTCAGCGCCTTGCGTCGTTGCTTCGACCTGCTGCAACACCACCGTGGCCGGCACCTGACCCTGGCGACCATCCCCGGCGAAGACCCGGCCACCTACGCCATGATCAGCCGTGCCGAGACCATGGGCGTGTTCCAGATCGAGTCACGCGCGCAAATGGCCATGCTGCCACGGCTGCGACCCGAAACGTTCTACGACCTGGTCATCGAGGTAGCCATCGTCCGCCCCGGGCCGATCCAGGGCGATATGGTCCACCCTTACCTGCGCCGGCGGCTGAAGCAGGAGCCGGTGACGTACCCCTCGCCGCAACTGAAGGAAGTGTTCGAGCGCACCCTGGGCGTGCCGCTGTTCCAGGAGCAGGTGATGGAGCTGGCGATGGTCGCGGCCGACTACACCCCGGGCGAGGCCGACCAGTTGCGCCGCAGCATGGCCGCCTGGAAGCGCCACGGCGGCCTGGAGCCGCACCGCGAGCGGCTGGTGCAGGGCATGTTGCGCAATGGTTACGAGCTGGCGTTTGCCGAGCGCATCTTCGAGCAGATCAAGGGCTTTGGCAGCTATGGCTTCCCGGAATCGCACGCGGCCAGCTTTGCCTTGTTGTGCTATGCCAGCAGTTGGCTCAAGTGCCATGAACCGGCGATTTTCACCTGCGCGCTGGTCAACAGCTGGCCCATGGGTTTCTACAGCCCCGACCAGTTGCTGCAAGAGGCCCGGCGCCAGGGCATCGAGGTAAGGCCGGTGGATGTGTGCCACAGTGACTGGGACTGCACGCTTGAGCCTGAGCCAGCAGGGGCCCTGGCCCTTCGCATGGGCTTGCGCCTGGTGCGCGGTTTTGCCGAGGCCGATGCCAGGCGCCTGGCGCAGGCGAGGGCGCAGCGGCCATGGCGCGATGTGGAAGACCTGTGCCTGCGTGCCGGGCTCGACTCGCGTGCTCGCACCCACCTGGCCGATGCCGGCGCGTTGCGCGCCTTGGCCAGCGACCGGCACCAGGCGCGCTGGCTGGTGGCGGCGGTGCAGCCGCAACTGCCTTTGTTCGCCGATGTGGAAGCCTTGCCGGAAAGCACCGTTGCACTGCCTGTCCCCAGCGTGGCAGAGGACCTGATGGCCGATTACCAGACCCTTGGTACCACGCTTGGGCCGCATCCCTTGACCTTGTTGCGCTCACGCCTGCGGGCGCTGGGCTGTCGCAGTTCGTGTGAACTGCAAGCTGTCGGGCATGGCGACCACATTGCCGTGGCCGGGCTGGTGGTGGGCCGCCAGCGGCCACAGACCGCCAGTGGCGTGACCTTCGTCACCCTGGAGGACGAGCACGGCATGGTCAATGTGGTGGTGTGGCGGGATCTGGCCGAACGGCAGCGGCGGGCGCTGGTGGGGGCGCAGTTGCTCAAGGTCAGCGGGCGCCTGGAGCAGGAGAATGGCGTGCGCCACCTGATTGCGCGGCGGCTGGAGGATGTAAGCCCGCTGTTGCAAGGGCTGGATGTGCGCAGCCGGGACTTCCATTAATCCCCGGCACCATACGCAAAATCTTGATCTTTGCGCGGTCCCCTGTGGGAGCGGCTTTAGCCGCGAACACCGGCGCAGCCGGTGCCATGCACCGCGTTGGATTGTTCGCGGCTAAAGCCGCTCCCACAGGGCGCGAGGATTGCTTGCGAATTCAGTTCTCTTTGCGACAGCGCAGCCCAAAGGGCTGGGAAATCTCCCACAAAAAGCGATTTCGTGTCATTAGCTAGACCATCGCCAACCGCTGCTTGCGCGTCGGTGGCGGGAACGCCCGATCGATTGCCCGCAGGTCTTCGCTGGTCAAGCTCAGCGCCCCCGCAGCCGCATTCAGGCGCACATGCTCGGGCGCCACGGCCTTGGGGATGGCGATCACCCCGTCATCCCGGGTTATCCAGGCCAGGCTGACCTGGGCCGCTGTGGCACCATGGCGCTCGGCGATTTGCGCCAGCACCGGGTGCTGCAACAGGCGCCCGGCCTGGGCCAGCGGGCAGTAGGCCATGGTCGGCAGGGCGCGCTTTTCACACCATGGCAACAGGTCGAACTCGATGCCACGCTGGGCCGGGTTGTACAGCACCTGGTTGGTGGCGCAATCGGGGTTGTGCAGCTCGCGCAGGTCGTCGACGTCGAAGTTGGAAACACCCCAGCGCTTGATCTTGCCTTGCTCGCGCAAGCGCTCGAAGGCGTCGACGGTTTCCTCCAGTGGGTGCTGGCCACGCCAGTGCAGCAGGTACAGGTCGATGCAGTCGGTGCCCAGGCGGGCCAGGCTGCGCTCGCAGGCGGCCGCCATGCCGCGCCGGCTGGCATTGTGCGGGTAGACCTTGCTGACCAGAAATACCTGGTCACGGCGCCCGGCAATGGCCTGGCCAACGACTTCTTCCGCGCCACCTTCGGCATACATCTCGGCGGTGTCGATCAAACTCAGGCCAAGTTCGATGCCCTGTTGCAGGGCCGCCACCTCGGCCGCCTTGCGGCCTGGGTCTTCCCCCATGTACCAGGTGCCCTGGCCGATGGCCGGAACGCTCGAACCTGCCAGTTTCACGTAACGCATGTCACCTCCGGGATCCGGGTATTGGAAAGCAGTACCTCAAGCAGCGCTTGCGCCGCCGTGGAAAGCTTGTGTTCGCTGAGGGCAATCACGCCGATGCGGCGCTCGACCGTGGGCTCGACCAGGGTTACGCAGCGGGCGCCAAGCTCCTGCATCTGGTTGATGCACAGCGCCGGTACGGCACTGACCCCCAACCCACTGGCGACCATGCGGCCGATGGTCGACAGCTGGTGGCTTTCGAAAGCCACCGCCAGTTTGCCGTGGCGGGCGGCCACGTTCTGCTCCATCAGCAGGCGCACCGCCGAAGGGCGTTGCAGGGCCACAAAGTCTTCGGCCAGCAATTGTGCCCAGCTGACCTGGGGCAGTTGCGCCAGGGGCGAATCGGCGGGCACCACGGCGACGAAGCGGTCCATGTACAACGGGTGGAAATCCAGGCCATCGATGTTGTCCGGTTCGAAGCCGATGCCCAGTTCGACGCGGCGATGGCGCACCAGTTCCAGCACCTGTTCGTTGATCACATCGTGCACGGTGACGTTGACCTTCGGGTAGCGCTGGCGAAATACCTTGAGCGAGTAGGGCAGCAGGTTGCCGGCAAAGGCCGGCATGGCCGCCACCGAAACCCGGCCCAATTGCAGGGTGAAACGCTGGCGTAGCATCTCTTCGGTGTCGTCCCAGTCGGCCAGCAGGCGCCGCGCCAACGGCAGCAGCACCTCGCCTTCGGCGGTCAGGCTGACGCTGCGCGTGGTGCGGCTGAGCAGGGCGCCGCCAAGGTTCTCTTCCAGGGCCTTGATGGTCAGGCTCAGGGCTGGTTGCGAGACATGCAGGTGTTCACCGGCCTGGGCAAAGCTCTGGTACTTGGCCACGGTGACAAAAGCGCGCAGTTGCTTGACGTTCATGACAGGCCTGTTGGTTGTTTTGCAAAAGTTATCAATCAATGATGAAAACAAAATTAACAAATCAGTTGCTTGCGGTGAAGATGTCCCCACACGCTCACCGACAGCCTCGTCGGTTCAACAACTACAAAAGGCGGATCAGCATGGCCGGACTGGACAAGCGCGTTGCAACCTATGAACAGGCCCTCGAAGGCCTGACCGACAACATGACGGTACTGGCTGGTGGTTTCGGCCTGTGCGGCATCCCGGAAAACCTTATCAGCGAAATCAAGCGCCGTGGCGTCAAGGGCCTGACCGTGGTCTCCAACAACTGCGGCGTCGATGGCTTTGGCCTGGGCGTGCTGCTGGAAGACCGGCAGATTCGCAAGATGATCGCTTCCTACGTGGGCGAGAACGCCGAGTTCGAACGCCAGCTGCTGAGCGGTGAGCTGGAAGTGGAACTGACCCCGCAGGGCACCCTCGCCGAGAAAATGCGCGCTGGTGGCGCCGGCATCCCGGCCTTCTACACGGCCACCGGCTACGGCACCCCGGTTGCCGACGGCAAGGAAGTGCGCGAGTTCAACGGCCGCAAGTACATCCTCGAACAATCCATCACCGGTGACTTCGCCATCGTCAAGGGTTGGAAGGCCGACCACTACGGCAACGTGGTGTACCGCAATACCGCGCAGAACTTCAACCCACTGGCGGCCACCGCCGGCAAGATCACCGTGGTCGAAGTGGAAGAGATCGTCGAACCCGGCGTGCTGCTGCCCAGCGAGATCCATACCCCGGGCATCTACGTGGACCGCGTCATCGTCGGCACCTTCGAAAAACGAATCGAAAAGCGCACCGTCAAGGCCTGAGCGCCATCCACCAGAACAACAAAGAGATCCTGACCATGGCACTGACCCGCGAACAGATGGCGCAACGCGTCGCCCGTGAACTGAAGGACGGCTACTACGTCAACCTGGGCATCGGCATTCCGACCCTGGTGGCCAACTACGTACCCGCCGACATGGATGTGATGCTGCAATCGGAAAACGGCCTGCTCGGCATGGGCGAATTCCCCACCGAAGGCACCATCGATGCCGACATGATCAACGCCGGCAAGCAGACCGTCACCGCTCGCCGCGGTGCCTCGATCTTCGATTCGGCACAGTCGTTCGCCATGATCCGTGGCGGCCACGTCGACCTGACCGTGCTCGGCGCTTTTGAAGTGGATGTGCAAGGCAATATCGCCTCGTGGATGATCCCGGGCAAACTGGTGAAGGGGATGGGCGGCGCCATGGACCTGGTGGCCGGCGCCGATAACATCATCGTCACCATGACCCATGCCTCCAAGGACGGCGAGTCCAAGCTGCTGGCACAGTGCAGCCTGCCGCTGACCGGCGCCGGCTGCATCCGCAAGGTGCTGACCGACCTGGCCTACCTGGAAATCGAAGACGGCGCCTTCATCCTGCGCGAGACCGCGCCGGGGGTGAGCGTTGAGGAAATCATCGAGAAGACCGCCGGCAAGCTGATCGTGCCGGATGATGTCAAGGAAATGACCTTCTAAGGCACTACCGCAATCCCTGTGGCAGCGGGTAAACCCGCTGCCACAGGGTTTTTGCTGTTTCATCTCATAAAACCAATAAAAGGAATTGAACCGTGGCCGCTGAAATCCAAGACAGCCGTTCCGCGCGCTTTGCCTTGCGCTGCTCCAACTGGGCCGAACGCTGGTTCCCTGACTCCTGGGTATTCGCTGCCCTGGCGGTGATGCTGGTGGGTATCGGCGCCCTGGCCATGGGCGCCAAGCCGACCGACACCGCCAAGGCCTTTGGCGATGGCTTCTGGAGCCTGATCCCGTTCACCATGCAGATGGCCTTCGTGGTCATCGGCGGCTACGTGGTGGCCAGCTCGCCGCCCGCCGCGCGGCTGATCGACCGCCTGGCGCGCATCCCCGGCAATGGCCGTTCGGCGGTGTGCTGGGTGGCGCTGATCTCGATGCTGGCGTCGCTGCTCAACTGGGGCCTGTCGCTGGTGTTCGGTGGCCTGCTGGTGCGCGCCCTGGCCCGGCGCACCGAACTGAAGATGGACTACCGCGCCGCTGGCGCCGCCGCCTATCTGGGCCTGGGCGCCGTGTGGGCGCTGGGCCTGTCTTCGTCGGCGGCGCAACTGCAGGCCAACCCGGCCAGCCTGCCACCGTCGATCCTGTCGATTACCGGGGTGATCCCGTTCACCGAAACCATCTTCCTCTGGCAGTCCGGCGTGATGCTGGCGGCGTTGGTGGTGGTCTCGCTGGTCATCGCCTACGCTACGGCCCCAGGCCCGAACAGTGCGCGCAGCGCCCAGGACTGTGGGGTCGACCCCAGCTTCACCGCGCCACCAGCACCCCAGCGTACCCGCCCTGGCGAATGGCTGGAACACAGCCCGATCCTGATCCTGATGCTGGTGGCTCTGGCCGCCGGCTGGCTGTACCAGGAGTTCGCCACCAAGCCGGCGATTACCGCCATTTCCGGGCTGAATACCTATAACCTGTTGTTCATCATGCTCGGTGCCTTGCTCCACTGGCGCCCGCGCAGCTTCCTCGATGCGGTGGCGCGCGCGGTTCCGACTACCACGGGTGTGCTTATCCAGTTCCCGCTGTATGGTTCGATCGCTGCCATCCTCACCCAGGTGAAGGGTGTCGACGAGCAGACCCTGGCCCATCACATTTCGCTGTTCTTCACCCAGATCGCCACTCATGACAGCTATGCCGTGCTGATGGGCGTGTATTCGGCGGTGCTGGGCTTCTTCATCCCTTCGGGTGGTGGCAAGTGGATCATCGAGGCGCCCTACGTGATGCTGGTGGCCAATGACCTGCAGTACCACCTGGGTTGGGCGGTGCAGATCTACAATGCCGCCGAAGCCTTGCCGAACCTGATCAACCCGTTCTACATGCTGCCGCTGCTGGGTGTGCTGGGGCTCAAGGCGCGCGACCTGATCGGCTTCTCGTTCGTGCAATTGCTGGTGCACGTACCGCTGGTGCTGGTGTTGCTGTGGGCATTGGGTACGACGTTGCAGTACTTGCCGCCGGTGATGCCGTAAAGCCGGGGGGCCACTGCGCGGCTCATCGCCGGCAAGCCAGGCTCCCACATCGACTGCATTGGCTCCAAGCCATGCGCAGTTCCTGTGGGCGCGTGGCTTGCCGGCGATGGGCTGCACAGCAGCCCCAGCATTTCCCTGGCAGTCCACGTATGATGGTCAGGCTGCCTTCGCCAGGGAAACCCGCGTCACATGTCTATTCGATTGAAACTGCTGCGAAAGAAACTGGGGCTGACCCTGGAACTGCTGGCCGACAAGACCGGCATGACCAAAAGCTACCTGTCCAAGGTCGAACGCGGCCTGAACACCCCCTCGATCGCCGCCGCGCTGAAGCTGGCGCGGGCACTGAATGTCAACGTCGAAGAACTGTTCGCCGAAGAGCAGGCCGGCCAGAGCCGCTACAGCCTGGTGCGCCATGGCGAGCGCCAGGCCCTGGTGGGTGACGGCGCAGGGCCGGGGTACGCAGCCCTCACCAGCCAGGTCGGCCAGCGCAACCTGCTGCCGTTTCTGATCCAGCCGCCGACCGAGTTCAGCGACCCCACGTTCAAGGAACACCTGGGTGAAGAATTCCTGTTCGTCCACGCCGGCCAGGTGGAAGTGGACTTCATGAACGAGCGGGTGCTGCTGGAGCAAGGAGATGCCCTGCATTTCAATGCCCAGACCCCACACCGGCTAAGATCGGTGGGGCCGCTGCCGGCGCAGTTGCTGGTCGTGGTACACCACGCAGACGAGTAAAACGACGGGGCGCCCGAGTGCCCCACGGTTTTTGCCTTTCTCAGCGATGAAACACTGACGCCATCACCGACAGCGCTTGCAAGCTCAATCGATGTGTCGATATTTTGACGATATCGGGCATCGCTCATTGAATTTTATTATAGTGTCGAATCATTGACGCAATGTCATTGTGCCCATAAGCTCAATTCAATAGTGAAACAACCCCCGAACACCGCGCCAACAAATAGTTGATTTTCCTCTTTAAAGGAGGGGCGTATGCGCACGGCTCTGATTATCAAATCGATGTCTTTGCTGGTGCTGTTAAGTGGCGCGGCGCGTGCGGCGGATGTGTATATAAATCAGAACAGTATCATCCCTGGTTCAACCGCAGGGTGGTTCTTTGCATTTGCTGTCGTTGGCTTTGTGGCAGTCGCCAACAGGAGAAAGATCTGAATCCGCCAGCCTGAGTTTTACCCTTGACGCCAGCGGGCCCGGGGCTTGGCTTGTCAATTCCCCAACCGTTGCTATATTGCCAGTAGCCCGTGCAGGTCCACGGTTGAGGCAGCACAGCCCAGGCTGCACAGCGTCAAGGTAAGGCCTCCTGAAAGATCGAGGCCGTTGCGGCTGGCGTATGCCGCGAAGCGGAGCGAGAGTTGGTGTGCTGTTCTCATTCAGTGCTCTTTGTCGGGCCTTTACGGCCGGAGGGACCCTCATGGTGCGTTCAATGTTTGTCGCGTTCTGCATGCTGATGGTGTGGTCCGGTGCCGGTAACGCCGACCCGAACAATGCCGCCTACCTGCTCAGCCCCGGCGATGTGGTGATGGTTTCGGTGTGGCAGGAGGAGAGCCTGCGCCAGGAAGCCACCGTCCTTCCCGATGGCAGTATCACTTTCCCCCTTGCCGGGCGCATTGATGTTGCCGGGCTGGATGTCACGGCAGTTGAAAAACAAGTGGCTGCCAAACTCGAAAAATTTCTTCCCGACCCGAACGTCAGCGTTGTCGTCAAGAGCATCGCCGGCAACCTGGTCTATGTACAAGGCAAAGTGATCAAGCCCGGGCCGGTACAAATGGCGGGCCCTACCGCAGTGCTGCAGGCCCTGAGCATGTCGGGCGGCCTGGACAAGTTTGCCGACGAAAGCGAAATCAAAGTGGTCCGCGGCACCGGCGCTTCCCAAAAGATCCTGCCCGTGCGATATAGAGACCTGGTGTCTGGCCGGGATATGTCCACCAACATCCAACTTCAGGCTGGCGATACGCTGGTCGTTCCTTGATCTTGCCTTTAATAAGAACATTTAATGCCACTTCTTAGAACAACTAGCATTGCAACGGCAATCATGGTGTTGCCGTTGGCGGATCCCGTACTGGCGGCAAATTGGCAGTCTACGGTAGTGGTACCGACATCCGTCGAGTACGACAGCAACCCGTTGCTGCTGTCGTCGGGTGAAAAAGGCATAACCCGCACGATCATCGCGCCGGATTACGCCCTGATCGGCACTTTCGACCGTGACGAACTGAGGTTGGGGCTGGGCATGCATGTATTGCGCTCGTCCGACACGGCGGTGGTCGATAACCGTGAGGACCCCGATGTAAGCCTGGGCTGGCAACGCCAGACCGAGCGCGGGCGTTTCGGCCTGCTGGCGCGCTACAACGAAAGCTCGACGCTCTCGGGAACGGTACTGGACACCGGCGTGGTCACCACCGATGGCACGCAAAAGCTGTATACGCTGACCGGCAACTGGAGCCAGGCGGTTACCGAACGCAGCACCTTGAGCAACGAAACCACGTACAACCGTGCCCGTTATGACATCACTACGCTGACGGGTTACGACGAACTGGGCAACGTGTTCACCTGGACCTACGCCTGGAACGAGCGGGCTGATCTGTACAGCCGCTTTGGCGCCCGGCGCTATGAACCCGAGCAGGACCAGACGGCGACGGCCTCGAACAGCTACAGCCCGGCGGTCGGGGTCAAGTACCAGTTCTCCGATCGCCTCAGCGCCGATGCGCATGTTGGTGTCACCGAGGTTTCCGGCGACGAAGGTGGACGACGCGGGGAGGGTGGGGTTGCGCTGCTGTACACCGGTGTGCGCACCGACGCCAGCATCACCGCCGAACGCAGCACGGTGGCCAGCGCCGAAGGCGGCTTCGCCGAACTGGATCAGGTGCGCGGTGTGTGGAGTTACGCTGTCAGCGAGCTGACCCGGGTGGGCGCAGACGCTGCCTGGCAGGACAGCAAAGGGCAGACCCCCAACACCCTGCAGACTTACAGTGTGTGGGCCAGCCGCGAGTTTTCGCCGTACTGGGACCTGCGCCTGTCGCTGATGTACAAGGAAAGGCAGCAGGATCAGGAACCCGATGCGAACGCTACGATCGTGGGTTTGACGTTGACGTACAGGTACCCCGACATCTGAACTTCAGGCAGGTGGCCCCATGAAGTCTGACTACGAGCTCTCCCTCAGAGATTACATCGCCATAATCAAGGACCGGGGCCTGATATTGGGGGTGAGCGTCGTAGTCATCCTGGCCGCGACCGTTGCTGTCGCAGTGATGGTGCCGCCGATCTACCAGTCGACCGGCACCATCCTGGTGGAGTCGCAGCAGATTTCGCCCGAGCTGGTAGCGACCAACAACACCAGCTTTGCCGATGAACGCATCGAGGTGATCCGCCAGCGGGTGATGACCCGTGAGAACCTGCTGCGCATCATCGGCAAGTACAACCTGTTCCCCGACAAGCGCTTCAGCGATAGCGACAAGATCGACCACATGCGCAGTGCCGTCGTGGTCGAGACCCTCACCACCTATGTGCGCGGGCGCGGTGAAGCGACCGTGGCGTTCAATGTGTCCTTCGAGCACAAACAGCCGGAAGTGGCCAAGGAAGTCGCTGACGAGCTGGTGACGCTGTTCCTCAACGAGAACCTCAAGCAGCGTACCGAGCGGGCCAACGAAACCACCGAGTTCCTCACCCAGGAGGCGAACAAGCTGGGCGCCGAGCTGGCCAGCCTGGAAAACCAGCTGGCGGATTTCAAGCAGGCCCATGCCAATGCCTTGCCCGAGCACCAGACTCTGCGCATGAACATGCTGTCGCGGTCGGAGCTGGAGTTTCGTGAGGTTGACCGTGATTACAAGGCTGCGCAGGAAGAACTGCGCTACCTGGAGCTGGAACTGTCCGCGGCCAGTGCCGGGCTGGCCACCAAGACCGGCGAAGGCCCCAGGACGGCCAGTGTCGACCAGCTTCAAGACCTGCCAAGCCTGAAGGCCGAGTATGTCCGCCTCCTGAGCCGCTACAAGGAAGCCCACCCCGATGTAGTGGCAGCCAAGCGCAAGATCCAGGCGCTCGAAGCCAGTGGTAATCGCACGGCGGTAGCCTCCACGGTCGGCCTCGACGTCGCCCGCGTGCGCGCCAAGATGAGTGCTGCACAGGAGCGGATCGTTTCGCTGGCCGAACAGAAACGCGAGTTGACCAGGAAGATGGAAGGCTACGAAGCGGAAATCCTCGAGGCGCCGCAGGTCGAGCGTGGCCTGGTGACTTTGATGCGCGACCACGACAACGCGCGCAAGAAGTACGAGGAAATCCGCGCCAAGGAAATGGGCGCGAAGATTACCGAAAGCCTGGAACAGGAGAACAAGGCTGAGCGCTTTGTACTGCTGGAGCCACCACTGATGCCCGAGAAGCCGATCAAGCCCAACCGCAAGAAAATCGCCGCACTGGGCCTGGTGCTGGCACCGGCAGGCGGCGGTGCACTGGTGATGCTGCTGGAAATGTTCAACCAGCGCATTCGCGGCGTTGGTGCCCTGGAGAACCTGCTGGGCAAACGGGTGCTGGTGGCGCTGCCTTACATCGATACCAAGGCCGACATGGCCAGGCGCAAGCGTTGGCGCAACTGGCTGATCCTGGCGGCGCTGGCGCTGGTGGCTATCATGGTAGGGCTGGTACACGTGTTCTACATGCCACTGGATGTGCTGTTGTTCAAAGTCATCTCTCGGTTTGCATAGGGAAGCAGTGATGGACAGGACCAAGCCGGCTGTTGGTAATAATCTTCACCAGGTTACCCCGGGTACTCCGCAGGCCTTGTCACCCGCCCCTGGTACGGCGCTGGCGGAAGTGCCTGGCCAGTTCGATTACGTGAACACCAAGGTGGTGCCGCTGCGCGCGGAGCACCTGGAGCGTCACCGCATCGTCGCCTACAACAAGAACTCCAACATGAATGGGCCAATCGACCTGCTGCGTACGCAAGTGCTCAGGACCATGGACGAGAATGGCTGGCGAACCCTGGCCATCACCTCGCCAACCCCAGAAGCGGGCAAGACAGTGCTGGCGATCAACCTGGCCATGAGCATCGCCCACCACACTACCAAGACCGCGTTGCTGGTGGACTTCGACCTGCGTCGGCCCAAGGTCGGCAGCACCCTGGGCCTGCCCATGGAGCAGGCGCTGAACGAGTTTCTGACGGACGAGGCCGAGCTGCAGGACTGTCTGGTCAACCCGACCTTGCCTCGGTTTGTGGTGCTGCCGACGCGCGTACCGGTGCCGTTGTCTACCGAAATGCTGTCGTCGCCCAAAGTGAGCAACCTGATAAACGAACTGCGTAATCGCTACGAGTCGCGCATCTGCATTTTCGATTTGCCGCCGCTGCTCAGCTCTGACGATGCGATCACCGTGATACCCAAGTTCGACTGTGTGCTGCTGGTGGTGGCCAACGGTATGAACAACAAGAAGGAAATCGAGGATTGCCTGCATCACCTGGCCAGGGTGAACCTGGTCGGGACGGTATTGAACAAGGCCGACGAGCAGCCGCGGACCTATTACTGAAGCTTTAGATCCCGGGGCTGCGTTGCAGCCCTTTCGCGGCACAAGGTCGCTCTCATAGAACTGCACATAACTCGTTGAATTAGCAGGGCCCCTGTGGGAGCGGCTTTAGCCGCGAACACCGGCGCAGCCGGTGCCACCCACCGCGTTGGATTCTTCGCGGCTAAAGCCGCTCCCACAGGATACACGGACCGCTTGCGAATTCAGTTCTCTATGCGACAGCGCAGCCCAAAGGGCTGGGCCATCTCCCACAGATACATCCACGCCTTTGGCTGGCGGTTTCCCCTGTGGGAGCGGGCAATGCCCGCGAAGCAGGCGACGCGGTGGATGGCACCGGCTACACCGGTGTTCGCGGGTGAACCCGCGCCAACAGGGAGGCGCAGCACCTCCCGCACCTCAGGTCTGGCGCGTAGTCCAGGGGTACTGCAACTCCCACTGCCACGCATGCCGCACAATTTGCTCCAGCGAGGCAAACTCCGGCCGCCAGCCCAGCACCTGCAGCGCCTTGCTCGCATCCGCCACCAGCCGTGGCGGGTCGCCAGCTCGGCGCGGCGCGTCAAGGGCACTGATCTGCCGCCCGGTCACCGCCCGGGCCGTATCGATTACCTGCTGCACCGAAAAACCTAGGCCATTGCCCAGGTTGAACGCAGTGCGCTCGCCACCCGTCAGTAAATAATCCACCGCCAACGCATGCGCCGCCGCCAGGTCGGCCACATGCACATAGTCGCGTATGCAGGTACCATCCGGCGTGTCGTAGTCGCGGCCAAATACCGTCACCGCCTCACGCCGGCCCGAAGCGGCCTGCAGGATCAGCGGGATCAGGTGGGTTTCCGGGTCATGGCGCTCCCCCAACTGGCCTTCCGGGTCAGCGCCCGCTGCATTGAAGTAACGCAGGCACACCGACTTCAAGCCGTAGGCCCGGTCGAAGTCCTCGAGAATCTGCTCGACCATCCATTTGCTCAGCCCATACGGGTTGATCGGCCCCTTGGCATGCGCTTCGTCGATCGGCACATACTGCGGGTTGCCGTAAACGGCAGCACTGGAAGAAAACACCAGGTACCTGATACCGGCATTCACCATGGCCTGCAGGAGGACCAGGGTGGCCGCGACATTGTTCTGGTAGTACTTGCCGGGCACGCTGACCGACTCGCCCACCTGGATGAACGAGGCAAAGTGGAACACGGCATCGAAACGGCAAACACCAAACAGCACATCCAGGGCGGGTTCGTCGGCGATGTCCAGCTTCGCCCACTGGACGCCGGGACCGGGCGAGACCAGGTCCGCCACCACCACCTCATGGCCCGCACCAAGCAAGTGCTTGACCATGTGCGAGCCAATGTAGCCTGCGCCACCGACAACCAGAAACTTCATCCATGCCTCCTGGACTCTGCTGTTGTACAGCCGCGCTTTTCAGCTACAGGTCTGTTGTGAGGGTAGATGGCCATATACCCTATTTCAAGAACAGCCAATTGGACATGTACTTGCTGTCGAAGGTGATGCTGTAGCGCCCATCCTGGTAAGCCATCGGCAACGGTTTCAACTGCGCCTGCGCATCCCGGGCGAACAGCTTCAGGCCAGCGGGTGCCTTGATGCGCAAGGTGCCGGCAAGCGGCTCGACGTTGAACGGTGTCTTGTCATCGGCCTTGGGCACGGCACGGGTGCCCAGCGACACCAGCAGTTCGCGCGACTGGCCCAAGGGTTTGCCGTCCAGGCTTTGCACCACGACGCTGGCGTACGGCGTTTGTGCTTGCACCTGGATGGCGCCGAGGCTGATCGAGCGACCTCCCAGCCAGCCGGTCGCGGCCTGGCTCAGCGGTGTGTCGATGGTGTAGATGCCCTGTTGCCAGTTGCGCTTGAGCTCACCCGTGTCGCTGATCGCTTCCGTGGCGTCGGCTGGCAGCAGGGACTGCCCCGGGTCCTGCAGCACCTGCGTACCGGCAGGGATGGAGGCGGGTTTCAGCCAGGGCAACTCCGGCGTCTGTGGCAGGGCGATCTGCAGTTGGCCTTTTTCCATGGCCGTGCGCAGCAGCGGCGAGTTGCGTGGGGTGATCTCCTGGTTGTACAGGATGGCGGGCGTCGGCGCGAACACGTAGCGGGTAGTGGCCGGCTTCACATCTGCACGGCGATAGAGCAGGGCGGCAGCGGGCAGGGTGGCGATCATTGCCGGGTCGTTGTACGCGTGCCAGTTATCCGCCGTGCGCCAACCTGGGTTGAAGGCCTGCTGGCTGTAGGCATACTGCATCATGGCGTCCCAGCCCTGGTGGGCGGCGGTGCCGGCCACGTACAGTGGCAGCGTGTGACGGTCGGGCAGTGGGAATGGCTCGGCGTTCCACTCGGTGACGGTCAGTGGTTTGCCGACCACCTGGGCGGCGCCGAGCCAGTCGATCATGCCATCGCTGGTCAGCGGGTTCTTCTCCAGCTGGCCGTTGGCGCCGTAGCTATGGGCGTCGATGACATCGCCTGCGGTGAGTGCCGGCAGCGCGCTCAGGCCATTGCCGCCCCAGGTACTGGTGGTGGCGATCGGCACTTTCACGCCGAGGCTGCGCAGGTGGGCGATCATGTCGGCGTTGAAGCGCTGTTCCAGGTCGTTGAGCAACAGCTTTGAGGGGCCATGCTCCCAGGCGCGCCAGGTGAGGTCGGCGGGCAGGTCATATTGTTTGGCGAAGGCTTTGGCCGCGTTCATGTAGCGCTCGCTGTGGCGCGGTACATCCTTGTTCGGCATCAAGGCATTACCATAGTGCTGGGTGAGGTCGTTCTCATTGGTGAGCAGTACGGCAGCGATGGCCGGGTCGTCCTTGTAAGCCAGGCCGGTGTATTCGTTCACATGGGTCAGGTACTGCTCGGCAAAGCGTTGCATCGCTTTCTGGATACTGTTGTTCACATAGGCGTAGCCCTTCAGGTCAACGCGTTCTTCTCCCTTGGCCAGTTCCTTGAAGTCATCGATGTGGTCATTGGCGGTAAGCGCACGCTGCACGTGCAGGTCCAGCCAGATATAGATGCCTTCGTCCTTGAGTGCCTTGATCCACAGGTCGAGCTTGCGCAACGATTCGGCACTGAGCTGCCGGGTATCGCGCACCAGGGTGGCGTCGCCGAACACGTTCGGGTTGACCCAGGGCGAGTCGTGGTGGTGCAGGCGCACCAGGTTGAAACCCAGTGCCGACAGGCGCTTGGCCTGTTGGCGGATTTCTTCGTCGGGGCTCTTGAACAACGAATAGGCGGACAGGTTGGTGCCCCAGAAGCGCACCGGGGTGTGGTCCTCGAACATCAGCTGCTCGCCGACGGCCTTGACGAAGCCATGCTTGCCGGCAGGCTTTTGCGCGGCATTGAGGAACGACAGGTCCACTGGCGAGGTGCGCCAGTCCAGTTGGTCATCGGGCCAACCGGCGGGGTCGACCAGGCCGAAGCGTTCGCTGGGCGTGGGCCCCAGGTCGATGTCACCGGTGATGTTCAGCACTGCCTTGATCTGCTGCCGGCCGGCGCTGATCGGGTCGTTGTAGATGAATGCACGCAGCTCGGACGGGTTGCCGCGCTCGAAATACACCTTGGCCAGCGGCGGCTCGAAGCGCATCTCGATGCGCCGGCCCTGGTCAGCCTTGCCCCACGACCAGCCACGGTTGCCGGGCAGCAGCTGCGGGGCGCCCATGTTCCCGGCTATTTGCGCCGGGTCGAACTGGAACACCATGCCGCCGCCCATCACCCCGGCCTGGCGGCTGTGGGCGTCGAGGTCGAAGGCCCAGCTCAGGGTTTGCCCCTGCTCCTTGCGGATATCCGCCGCCAGGTCAAAGTCCAGCTCCTTGTTCTTGCCCTGCAGCGTGTAGTGGTAAGGGCCATTGACCTTGAACGTTGTAGCGAAGCCCGTCCAGCTCCAGTTGCCTGCCCAGAAGTCGAACTTGGCTTTCATCACCGGCCCACCACCGTGGGTCACCATAGGCAGGCCATTCTGTTCATCGACGCTGACTTGCCATGCCGATGCCCAGCCGGTGAGCGGCAGCAAGGCCAGGCCAGCAATGGTCGAAACCTGCAGCAGGGTTTGAAAACCTGGGCAGCGCAGGGTGAGCACGTTCATAGGCGTTACCTGGGTTGAAGGCCGGGGTCGGCCAGCGCGATGGTCTGGCTGTTGTGCAGCTTGCGGACCATCTGGATGTAGGCCACGGCCAGCCCGGCGACAGACCAGTACACCACCGGGATGAAGGTGATGCTGCTGACGGTGAAGATGATCACCAGGATGCCGATCAGTGTCGCCAGCAATACCCGGCCGAGCTGGCGTCGCTCGTCATCCTTGTCGGGGAAGCTGCGCATGGCCTTGCGGATGCCGTGCAGTACGCTGGCGAAGAACGCCACGAACAGGCCAAGCCCGACCAGCCCGACCCGCAGTGCCAGGTTGATATAGGTGTTGACGATGTCGATGATGCCTTCACCCTGGATCATCGATTGCATTTCCGGGGTGTTGCGGAAGTCGAACGAGCCGAACAGCGGGTTGCGCTGGATGACGATCCACGAGTTGTCCATCAGCCGTTCGCGGTAGGTGATGTTCTCTTTTTCGAGGGTGCCAATGAACGGCAGCAGGTCCAGTACCTTGTCGCCACCGGGGACGATGGTCAGCAAGGGCAGGGCCAGCATGCCGGCCGCGGCGAGCAGCGCCAGGCGCCTGAGCGCACCTTTGCCCAGGGCGATGAACACCACCACGATGACCACGGCGCCGATCCATGGGCCACGGGACAGTGGCGCGAACAGCCCGGCGGCCAGCAGCAGGGCACCCAGTGCCCGCTGCAGGGGGCGGCGCACATAACCCTGGACGAACAGGAATAGGCCGATGGCCACGCTCATCACATAGCCCAGGGCAATTGCCTGCCCGGTGGTGACGCTGGCGCGCAGCGAGCCGCCACGGCTCAGGTAGCCGGACATGCTCCACGGCACGCCCATGGCGTCGACCAGGGCGCTGTACAGCAGCCAGTGGCGCACGTACTCGGCGACGCCGATCAGGGCCAGGATGAAGGCGGCGAGCACGAAGGCCAGCAGGGTGTCCTTGAAATCGCTGATCTGGCGCAGGCCACGGCTGGCCACGTAATACGGCAGGAATACATCGACATACAGGTACAGCGTCTGGCGCAAGGTATCGGTCAGGGTGGTTTCGCGCAGGTACAGCATGCTCATCAGCAGCAGGCCGGCCGCCAGCAGTCTGTCGGGCCAGGTGCGGCCAAAGCGCAGGGTGTCGCTTTGCCGGTGCAGGGCCAGTGCCGCCGGCAACAGCACGCACAGGGTCAGCAGGCGGATATGGTTGAGGTCGACCAGGTAATTGACCACGCCAAACCCGGGCACCTGCACCGAAGCCGGCGGGATCAGGAACAGCAGCATGTAGAACAGCGCCATGGGGTTGTGCTCGCGGCGCCCGGCGATATACAGGATGACGGCGCCAGCCCCCAGGTAAACCCAGAAACTGTGCGAGACGAAGGCCAGCAGGGTAAGCAGGAACCACAGGTTGCGCCGGCGCTTGAAGTCATTCAGCGGGATCAGGTCGCTGGCAGGCCGCCGCGCCAGCAGGAAGACCACGCTCGCCAGAAACAGGATGACGATCAACGCACGAAAATGTTCAGGCATTGGCTATGTACACCTTTGCGTCGGTGGGCAACGGCTAGCAGCGTGGCTGATTGAACTATAGTGACCTTTTAGCCAATCAGTCAGAGATTGACGTCATGCCGTCGATTGATGTGTCTGCCACCGCGAGCCTGCGCAAGCGGGCCCTGAGGGCCGGGTCGTGGAACCTGGTTGCGCAGGTGGCGTCACAGGTGATGCGCCTTGGCGGCAACCTGATCATGGCCCGCTTGCTGCTGCCGGAAATGTTCGGGGTGATGGTCATCGCCACCACCGTTTCGGTACTCCTGCATTTACTGTCCGATGTCGGCCTGCGCCAGAACATCATCCAGAGCCATCGCGGGGACGACCCGCATTTTCTCAATACCGCATGGACGGTGCAGATCATCCGCGGCTTCGTGCTGTGTGCCCTGACCTTGCTGCTGGCCCTGGGAGCCTGGTTTGCCCAGTTGGCCGAACTGTGGCCGGCGGACTCCACCTATGCCGCACCGGTGTTGCCGATGGTGCTGGCGGCGACCGGGCTGTCGGCGGTGATCTGGGGGTTCCAGTCCACCAAGATAGATGTGGCGGTACGCACTTTCCAACAAAAGCGCGTGGTGCTGGTCGACCTGGCCTCGCAGGTGGTCGGCCTGGTGGTGATGCTGGTGCTGGGTTACCTGACCCACTCGGTCTGGGCGCTGGTGATCGCCGGCCTGGTGTCGGCCCTGGCCTGGACCATGCTGGGCCACACCGCCCTCGAGGGGCACGACAACCGCCTGCAGTGGGACCGCAGCGCGCTGACCGAACTGATCGTGTTTGGCCGCTGGATCCTGCTGTCGTCGATGGTCGGCGTGCTGGCCATGTACGGTGACCGCATGTGGTTCGGCGCCAGCATGACGGCGACACAACTTGGGGTGTATTCGATTGCCGTGCTGATTCTCGGTGCCGTGCAGAGCGCGCTGCTGAAAATTTTCGGGGCCGTGGCGCTGCCTGCCTTCAGCGAAGCGGCCCGGGCCGATGACAAGGAGCGCCTGAAGGCGCTGTATTACCGCTTCCGTCTGCTGGTCGACCTGCTGGTGCTGTTCATCTGTGGCGGTTTCCTGACCGTCAGCCCGCTGCTGATCGGCTGGATGTACGACGACCGCTACCGTGAAGCCGGCCCGATGCTGGCTATTCTTTCGCTGTCGTTCCTCACATTGCGCTATACCTTGGCTCATCAGGTGTGGATTGCCCTGGGCCTGACCAAGTACCAGGCCATGGACAACATCATTCGCCTGGTCTCGCTGTGGGGGCTGCTACCGCTGTTGCTGGCGATCGGCGGTGTGGACTGGGCGATCTGGGGGGTTGCCCTGCATACAGTGCCAACCCTGGTGCTGATCGTGTACGTGAATTGCAAGCTGGATATCTTCAGCCTCAAACGTGAGCTGGTGGTGCTGCCGATGCTACTGGTCGGGGCGCTTTGCGGGGCGCTGCTGACAGCCTTTTTCAACTGGCTGTAATGCGGCTTGCTGGGTGAAAACTTCAAAGATACAGGTCACCGGATCATGGGGAAGCTTACTTTTTGTACTGCGCAATTGGGCCGTAGAGGCTTTCTCCAGAGTTGTGTCTTGCTGGGCGTTGGTGGTGCGGTGTTCGGCGCTACGCCAGCCGTTGCCAGTCAACCTGCCGACAAGTCCGGGTTTGTGGTGATCAACGGCTGGGTATTGCCGTCCCGTTACTTCCGGAACGAACACGCATGATCAAGGACTATCAGCAGCAGAAGGCACTGCGCGACAGCTACGATGTCTGCATCATAGGCGCCGGCCCGGCGGGCATCACCCTGGGCCTGCGCCTGGCCACCGCCGGCTGGAGCGTACTGCTTGCCGAAGGCGGCGGGCGTGAGTATTCGGCGAACTCGCAAGCCTTGTACGCCTGTGCATCCACCGGCCTGGAGCTGTATGCCAAGGAAGCTCGCTTGCGTTACCTGGGCGGCACATCCAACCATTGGGCAGGCCGTTGCCGGCCGTTCAGCCCCTCGGACTTCGCCATCCCCCCCCTTGGTGACCTGCCTGGCTGGCCCATCCCTTATTCGGAGATCGCCGCCTACCTGCCTGCAGCCATGGACATCGTCGACCTGCCGCCCGGGTCGGATTTTCAGGCCTTGAATACTGGCCTGGACGGCGGTGACTTCGAGCCAGACCGCTTTCTGCTCAGCCCGCCAACGCGTTTTGCGCAAAAATACGCCACGGCCCTTGAGCAGACCCAAGGCCTGGATGTATTCATCAATTGCAATTGCGTGAACCTTGAGTTCGACCAGGCCACCGGCCACCTGGCCGCAGTAGTGCTGTCTGATTACGAACGCAATCGCCAGCGCCTGGTTGCGAGAAACTTCGTGCTGGCCACCGGAGCCATCGAAAATGCCAGGCAACTGCTAAACAGTGAATCGTTGCTGGCGGCCGGGGTCGTGCGCAAGGACGGGCTGGTCGGCGGATGCTTCATGGAGCATCTGAACATTGATCTTGGCACCTTCATCCTCAGGTCGGGGCTGGCCCCTGAGCCGCGCGAGTACTACACCACCGATGCCTTCGTCGACGAATACAAGGCAGGTAAAGGCAATGTCAGGGCCGCCTTGCTGGCCGATGTGCAGACCTATGGTCGTACTGCCGAGGTCAAGCATTTTCTGGAGAACCTGGCCTGTGACATGGGGGTTGCCAGCAAGATCGCTTTCGTGGCCAAGTTCAGTTGCCCCGGTGACGGCGTCATCAGCACCATGATCGAGCAGTTCCCCAACCTGCGCAGCCGCATTTCGCTGCTGGATGAGAAAGACGCACTGGGCGTGGCCAAGGTCAATGTCAATTGGACCCTGAGCGCCGATGACCGGCACACCATCAAGTGCATTGGCAGCGAACTGGCCAAGCAGTGGGCTGACATGAACCTGGGTTTCGTCAAGCTCAATGACTTCGTTTATGACACCTCGATACCGCTGAAGTTGTCGCCACATGCCCACCATATGGGTACCACGCGCATGGCGTCGTCGGCACAGTTCGGTGTTGTCGATACCAATTGCAAGGTGTTCGGTACCGAAAACCTTTACGTCGCCGGCAGCAGCATCTTTGCCACGGGTGGCGCCTCCAACCCGACCATGCCGCTGCTGCAGTTTGCGGTACGCCTGGCCGACCACCTCGATGCCAGGCTGAGCGCGGCCAGGGACGCGGTGGTGTGACGCAGGTTGTGCTGAGCTTGCAAAGACGCGGGTACTTCTTCGAGGGATGGCAACAATGGCTGGTAAACCTGTGGACGTCATGGTGGTCAACTTCAACACGGCCGGGCTGCTGCAGCCGATGTTCGAGGCGCTGCGCCGGGCCGACAGCGAACGGCTGGCCAACTACCTGGTGGTGGACAACGCCTCGGTCGATGACTCGCTGCGGCGCATGGCCGAGGTGTGCCCGCAAGCGCTGCTTTTGAGCAACAGGCAGAACGTGGGGTTCGGCCGGGCCAACAACCAGTTGCTGGCGCATCTGCAGGGCAAGTACGCCTTGCTGCTGAATACCGATGCCTTCGTCGCCGCCGATTCCCTGCAGAAAACCCTCGACTACATGGACGCCCACCCTGAGTGCGGGGTGCTGGGGGTGCGTCTGGAGGGCCGCGACGGCGACCTGCAACCCAGCTGCCGCTACTTCCCCACACCGCTCAACGTGTTCGTCGGGCGTACCGGGCTGGGGCGCTTCTTCCCGGGCTTGAAGATGGTCGACGAAATGAACTGGGACCACGCCTCGGTCCGTGAGTGCGACTGGCTGCCGGGCTGCTTCTACCTGGTGCGCCGCGAAGTGCTGGATCAGGTGGGCCTGTTCGACCCGCGCTACTTTCTTTATTACGAGGAGGTCGACCATTGCAAGCGGGTCAAGGCGGCAGGCTGGAAGGTGGTGTTCTACCCGCACACCACGGTGGTGCACATCGGTGGTGAAAGTTCCAGGTCGGTGGCCGAGCTGGAGGCGGCCAGCCGGCAGATCTCGTCATACCAGATCGAAAGCGAGCTGCTGTACTTCCGCAAGCATCACGGGCGGGCGGGGCTTGCCCTGCACATGCTGCTGGTTACCCTGGGCGACCTGGTGCTGGCACTCAAGGCGCTGTTGAAACGACGCGGCCGGGGCGCAATACAGGCCTGCTGGCGTCACTGCAGGGCGACCTGGTCACTGTTGTTCAAGACCCGGTACGCCAGCCAACCGACAAGGTAGGTGGAACCATGTTCGAGAATATACGTGCCGATCTGCGGGCCCATGGTGGCGACTGGGGCGCCCAGGGCTTCTGGGTATTGCTGGTGTACCGCTTCGGCCGCTGGCGCTATGGCGTGCGCCCGGCACTGCTGCGCAAGCTGTTTTCGCTCATCTACAAGATCCTGTTCAAGTGTGTGCAGATCATCACTGGTGTAGAGCTGCCGTGCGAAGCGGTGATCGGTCGCAACTTCGTCATCGACCATTTTGGCGGCATCGTCGTCAGCGGCTATGCCCGGTTCGGCGATGACTGCCGCATCCGCAACGGCGTGGTGGTGGGCCTGAAGAACGTCAACGAACCGATTGCACCGGTGTTCGGCAACAACGTCGATATCGGTACCGGGGCCAAGGTGCTGGGTAGCATCCGTATCGGCAACAACGTGATCATCGGTGCCAATGCCGTGGTGCTGGTGGATGTGCCGGACAACTCGCTGGCGGTGGGGGTGCCGGCCATCATCAAAGCCAGGCAACCGGCCGCCACGGCACCCGTCGAGTGAGGCCCATGGCGAACGGGATCGGTGTGGTGGTGATTGGCCGCAACGAAGGCCAGCGCCTGGAGCGTTGCCTGCGTTCGCTGTTGCAGGGGGCGGACAAGGTCATGTATGTCGACTCGGGCTCCACCGATGGTTCACCGCACCTGGCCCGCAGCCTGGGGGTGGAGGTACTGGCACTGGACATGGGCACCCCGTTCACCGCCGCGCGTGCGCGCAACGAAGGCTTTGCCGCTTTGCGGCGGTTGCTGCCGTCGATGCCCCTGGTGCAGTTCGTCGACGGCGATTGCGAGGTGGATGCTGGCTGGCTGGCCGTGGCGCAGGCATTTCTCGACGACCGTCCCGAAGTGGCAGTGGTATGTGGCCGCCGACGCGAGCGCTTCCCCCAGCACTCGGTGTACAACCTGTTGTGCGATCTGGAGTGGGACACCCCCATCGGCGAGGCCAAGGCGTGTGGTGGCGATGCCCTGATGCGAGCAGATGCCTTCGCCGCCGTCGGCGGCTTCCGCCCCGAGCTGATCGCCGGAGAAGAGCCTGAACTGTGCGTGCGCTTGCGGGCAAAGGGCTGGAAGGTCTGGCGCCTGGACGCCGAGATGACGCTGCACGACGCCGCCATGACCCGTTTCAGCCAATGGTGGCGGCGTAGCCTGCGTGCTGGCCATGCCTATGCCGAGGGCGCTTACCTGCATGGTCAGCCGCCGGAGCGGCACTGGCTGCGCGAGTCGCGCCGGGCCTGGCTGTGGGGCCTGGGCATACCCGTGGTGATCGTACTGGCCTGCCTGCTGCTGGGCGGCTGGGGCCTGTTGTTGCTGTTGGTCTACCCGCTGCAGGCCGTACGCCTGGCCCGCCGTGGTGGCAAATCGGTGCGGGAGAACTGGCTTCAGGCGGTGTTTCTGGTGTTGGGCAAGTTCCCGGAAATGCTCGGGCAACTGAAGTTCTTGCGCCACCGCATCGCGGCCGGCAAATCGGCGCTGATCGAGTACAAGTGAGAGAGGCCCAATGATGCTCGGCACGATCGTGAAAAGCGTGTTTACCTTGCAACCGGGCTACTCGTTGCGGGCGCTGCACAACAAGTACAAATTGACGCTGCAGATCGCCAGGCAATGGCCTGAACTGAATGCGTTCCTGCAGCGCATGACGGCGGCGCTGGGCCAGCAAGGTCTGCAGCGGCTGGGCGTGGACTGCATCGGTGTCGTGCAGTGGCCTTACCTCAGCAAATGCTGGGAAGCCCCGCAGCGCCTGGAGGTGGTGGCTTCGCACTTCGAAGTGCTGGCCGGGCAGTTCCCGGCGTTGTTGCTGCTGGGGCGGGACGAAAGCCTGGCGCTGTGCGAGCTGTCCAGCCATTCGCCGGGCTGTCGCCTGGTCCTGGACCGGCCGATCTGGTTCAAGCGTGAAGGCGAGTTGGTATTGAACCTGTTCCAAAGCGACCTGCGCGTAGCTTCCCTGGCGTTCAGCCTGTGCCGCAGCCAAGGCGAGCTGTGCCTGTTCATCGGGGCCGTGCAGGGCATCCACAAGGGCATCGACAGCGAAACCTCGCTGGCCATCTACCGCGACCTGACCAAGGACTTCGAGGGGTTGCGCCCCCGCAGCCTGCTGCTCGAGGGGTTGAAATGCCTGGCCAGGACCCTGGGCGTGGCGCACCTGTATGCCGTCAGTGATGCCTGCCGCCATCATCGGCACGCGTATTTTGGCACCGACAAAGGCCAGGACCTGGCGGCCAACTATGACGTGATCTGGCTGGAGCACGGCGCTACCACGTCGCACCATGCGGACTTCTTCGCCCTTCCGCTGGCTGCGGTACAGCGGGCAGAACAGGACATCCCGGCGAAGAAACGGGCGATGTATCGCCGCCGCCAGGTGTTGCTCGACGATGTTTTCACCCGCTTGCAGGCCGCGTTGCCAGGCAGCGGTCACAACCTTGGACTACAAGGGAAACAGGGGGACGCACCTGACGAGGTGGTATCGGCGGGGCGCCGCCACGGCAGGTCTGAAGGTTCATTACGCGGGTCTTGATCTGGATTCCTATGCGCATTGCCTATTTCATAAACCAGTATCCGAAGGTCAGCCACAGTTTCATCCGCCGCGAGATCCTGGCGCTGGAACGCCAGGGGATAGAGGTGCAGCGTATTGCCCTGCGCGGCTGGGACGCCGAGTTGCAGGACGCCGAGGATGCGAGCGAGCGGGACAAGACCCGCTACGTGCTGCGAAGTGGCATCAAAGGCTTGCTGATACCGACCTTGCAGGTACTGCGCGCACAGCCGCGCCGGTTCTTCCAGGCGCTGTGGCTGGCCTTGCGCCTTGGCCTGCGGGCCGACCGCGCCTGGCCCTACCACCTGATCTACCTGGCCGAGGCCTGCCAGGTACTGCAGTGGTTGCAGGCAGGCGAGGCAAAACATGTGCACGCGCATTTCGGCACCAATTCCACCGAGGTGGCGATGCTGGCCAATGTGCTGGGCGGGCCAGCCTACAGCTTTACCGTGCACGGGCCGGAAGAGTTCGACAAGCCGCAGTTCCTGCACATGGGCGAAAAGGTGCGGCGTGCCGCTTTTGTCGCGGCGGTCAGTTCGTACGGGCGCAGCCAGTTGTTTCGCTGGGTGGCATACGACCAGTGGGCCAAGGTGAAGGTGGTGCATTGCGGCCTCGAGCGCAGTTTCCATGAGGTGGCGCCGGTCAGCCTGCCCACGGCGCCGCGCCTGGTGTGCGTCGGCCGCCTGTGTGAACAGAAAGGCCAACTGCTGTTGCTCGAGGCTGCGCGGCTACTGGCCGCCCGGTCGATCGCCTTCGAGCTGGTGCTGGCCGGCGACGGTGAAATGCGTGGGCAGATCGAGGCGTTGATTGCACGGCATGGCTTGCAGCAGCAGGTGCGCATCACCGGCTGGATCAGCAGCGCACAGGTGCGCGAGGAAATCCTTGCCGCCCGCGCGCTGGTGCTGCCCAGTTTTGCCGAGGGTTTGCCGGTGGTGATCATGGAGGCCATGGCCTTGCGCCGGCCAGTGCTGACCACCTATGTGGCAGGCATTCCCGAGCTGGTGCGGCCGGGCGAGAATGGCTGGTTGTTCCCCGCCGGCGCCGTGGACGAGCTGGCGCAGGCCATGGCCGACTGCCTGGCGCAACCTGCCGAAGTGCTGCAGCACATGGGCGAGGCGGCCCGCCAACGTGTGCTGCAACGGCATGACATCGATACCGAGGCGGCCAGGCTGGCCGGCTATTTCAAGGCATCCGCATGATGAGCGTATTGGCTTGGTTACTGGGCATGCTGGCAGTCATCGTCCTGTTGCCGGTGCTGCTGCTGTTGGTGCAGGTGCTGATGGCCTGCCTGCCGGCGCGCGTGCAGCCGTTGGTCAACAATACTCGTCCGCAGGTGGCAGTGCTGGTGCCAGCCCATGACGAGGCTTCGATCATTCGTGCCACGCTGGCGAGCATTACCCCGCAGTTGCGGCCTGGCGACCGCTTGCTGGTGGTGGCGGACAACTGCACTGACGGCACTGCGCAACTGGCGCGCGAGGCCGGTGCCGAAGTGGTGGAGCGTCACGACGCGCGGTTGCGCGGCAAGGGCTACGCCCTGGACTTTGGCGTGCGCCACCTGGCCGGGCAGCCACCCGAGGTGGTAATCGTGGTGGATGCCGATTGCCAGGTGGGCGAGGGGGCAATCGAGCGCCTGGCGCGGCGCTGCCGCGAGGTCGCTCGCCCGGTGCAGGCGCTGTACCTGATGCGCGCACCGGCAGGGGCAGGGCTGAAAGTGCAGGTTGCCGAATTCGCCTGGCGGGTCAAGAACCTGGTGCGCCCGCGTGGCTGGGCACGGCTGGGCCTGCCTTGCCAGTTGATGGGGGCGGGCATGGCGTTCGGCTGGTGTGACCTGGCCTTGATCGACCTGGCCAATGGGCACCTGGCGGAGGATGTGAAACTGGGCCTGGACCTGTGCCAGCAGGGCAAGCCGCCAGTGTTCTGCCCCGAGGCCGTGGTCAGCAGCCAGTTCCCTGCCAGCCAGCAAGGCCTGGCTAGCCAGCGCACACGCTGGGAGCATGGGCACCTGGGCTTGATACTGGCCGATGCGCCCAGGCGTGCGCTGGCCGCAATCATCCAGCGTAACAGCAGCTTGCTGGCCATGACCCTGGACCTGCTGGTGCCCCCCCTGGCGTTGCTGGTACTGGCCCTGCTCGGGCTCAACCTGTTGGCCTGGCTGGTGTACCTGCTGTTCGGCCTGGCGGCACCTGCGTGGATCGCCCTTGTTGCGTTGGTATTGCTGGGCCTTGCCATCGTGCTGGCCTGGGCGCGCTTCTGTCGCGAACTGATCCCGTTTTCCGTGCTGCTGTACGCGCCGTTTTACGCTGCAAGGAAGGTCCCCGTGTATCTGGGGTTCCTGATCAAGCGCCAGGTTGAATGGGTACGTTCGAAACGGGATGAAGACTGATGGCTGAGTGGCAGAAACGCTGGAACACCCTTGTCGGCAAGCTCGAAGTGGTGGCTGATGGCGCTGCTGCGCAGCGCCTGCTCGACAAGCTGAGCGCCCCGCAAACCGCGACCGTGCTGGGCTTCGTCAATGCCCACGCAATGAACCTGGTGGTACGCGATGGCGCGTACCACCAGGCATTGTCGGCGGCCGACGTATTACTGCGCGACGGCTCCGGCATGGCGATTCTCTATCGCCGGCTGGGGCTTGAACCTGGGCTCAACATGAATGGTACCGACTTCATTCCTCGGCTCCTGGCCGCCTACCGCGGGCGGCGGGTGGCGTTCTGGGGCACCCGGCAACCTTACCTGGACCAGGCCGTGCAGCGCAGCGCAGCCATGTTCGGCGTGGTGCCGGTGTCGGTTCACGATGGTTTTGCCAGCGTCGATACCTACCTGCAACTGGCCAGGGAGCAGCAACCGGAGCTGATCGTGCTGGGCATGGGCATGCCCAGGCAGGAGGCTGTGGCGGCAAGGCTGGCGGCCACTGGCGGGCCGTGCCTGATCGTGTGCGGTGGCGCGATCCTGGACTTTCTCGGCGGCAAGGTCAGCCGGGCGCCCGAGTGGCTGCGGCGGTTGGGCGGGGAGTGGCTGTACCGGCTGTTGCGCGAACCGAAGCGCTTGTTCATGCGCTATGTAGTGGGCAACCCGTTGTTCCTGCTGCGCACCCTGCTGTACCGCCGGGGCCGGGGGGCAGCCAGGCGCACGGTATGAGTCGGCCGATATCCGCGCGCGCGATGATTCCGGGCACGCTGATGGCGGGTGGCTGCTACAGTGAGATCAATGGCTTGAGGCTGCACGATGCTGTTTCACTGGCTTTGCATGAGCCGTTGTCAAGACTTGCTGTTTGATGGAAGGCACTTGCTACGCGCAAATTGATGAGGTCTGAAATGGTTCTCGAACCCAGAAGCAGTCGTTCCTTACTGCAGAGAAGAAGCAGCGTAAGTAACGCCATTCAGGCCGGCCTCGATGGAATTGCAGTCACCGGTATTGCCTGGTACCTGATCTACGAGCAGTTTGGCTACATCACTTCCGATTACGTGATCATGCTGCTGTTGCTGGTTGGCGCACTGGCAGTGATCTACGATCATTATGCGATCTACCGTACCAATGTCGGGCTTTCCATCAAGGCTTTCCGGCTGTTCAAGGCCTGGTCGGCAACCTTTTGCTTCCTGGTGGTCATGGCTTTCCTGACCAAGCAGAGCGAAACCTATTCGCGCTTGTTGGTCGTGCAGTTGTTCATCATTGGCTACATCGCCCAGTTGTTCCTGCACTTTGCCGTGCGTGAATTGCAAAAACGCTTTACTGCACATGCACGCCTGGACAACGCCCTGATCATAGGCGCCGGTGACTTGGCCAACTTCCTGTATCAGAAAATCAGCAACAACCCCTGGTTCGGCGAGCGTGTGCTGGGTTGCGTGCTGATCGCCAAGGCCGAAGAGGCGGTGCGCGAAAGCGCCGAAGGCAAACAGCGCCTGCCGGTGCTCGGGCATATTGCCGAGCTCGACGATATCCTGGCCCGCTACGGCATCCGCACGGTGTACCTGGTGACCCCACTGGGCGGTTCCGAGGTCATCAACGATGTGTATTTCAAGTTGCTCGACAAATGCATCGCGGTGAACTGGGTGCCGGATATCTTCTCGTTGCGCCTGATCAACCACAGCGTGCGGGAAATCGCCGGTATTCCTGTGCTGACCTTGTCGGAAACACCGCTGACGGGCATGAGCCTGTTCCTGAAGAACCTCGAGGACAGGGTATTGGCGGCATTGATCCTGCTGTTTGCATCGCCGGTATTGCTGGCCGTTGCGCTGGCCATCAAGCTCGATAGCCGCGGCCCGGTGTTCTTCCGCCAGGAACGCACTGGCTGGACCGGGGAAGCGTTCCGCATCTGGAAGTTCAGGAGCATGCATGTCCACCAGCCGGAAGAGGGCGTGGTCAAGCAGGCGCAGAAGAACGACCCGCGGCTGACCCGGGTCGGCGCCTTTATCCGCCGCACCAGCCTGGATGAACTGCCGCAGTTGTTCAATGTGCTGAGCGGGGAGATGTCACTGGTCGGGCCGCGGCCGCATGCGTTGCAACATGACACGTTGTATTCGCAGGACATCGTCGACTACTTTGCCCGCCACAATATCAAGCCTGGCATGACCGGCCTGGCGCAAGTGCGCGGGTTCAGGGGCGAGACCAAGGATATCGAGCAGATGATCCAGCGGGTGGACTCGGACATCGAGTACATCAACAACTGGTCGCTGTGGCTGGATTTCGTGATTCTGCTGCGTACGCTTAGTGCTTTTACCGGCAAGCAGGCCTATTGAGCCGAGTTGCTGCGGGGGGCGGGTGGGGGCGACAATTGCACTGGCTTTGCGATCGAGCGCCGCCTGTGCGGCGCGCGATTTAGGCACCGCCACATAACCTACGCCAGGCACCCCGGGGCCATCCCGCGACCTTATGCCATGCGGTGTGGCTTTGAGGGTCCGGCGATGGAGAGGCGTCGCCCGGGAGATCGCGCCGCCCGCGCGGCGCTCGATTCACGCTCCACCTCAAAACTTGAGATAGGTCTCCCTGAACCCCCGCGCTTCCTCCACCAGCCAGTCATGCACCGCTCGCGCACCAGGCTGGCTCAGCCCACCCGGCGGGTAATGCACCACATAGCGTTTGTGATTGGCGATCGGTACGCCAAACGGCACGATCAGCGCACCGCGCTCCAGTTCGTCGTTGAGCAGCGTGCGCCGAGCAATCGCCACGCCAATGCCGGCAATCGCCGCCTCGATGGTCAGGTGGTTGCGGTTGAAGGTGTGTCCGCGCCGTACATCCAGGCCGGCGGCGCCGATGCCCTCCAGGTAGAACTCCCATTCGGCATATTCCGAACTGCCACGCCAGGCCGTGATGTCGTGCAGCAGCGGGTAGTGCGCCAGGTCCGCCGGCCCGTGTAGCGGCGGGCGTCCGCGCAGCAAGGTGGGGGAGCACACGGGGAAGATCTGCTCGTCCAGCAGCGGCGTCGAGAGCATGCCGGGGTAGCTGCCATCGTTCAGGTCGATGGCCAGGTCGAAATCGCCCAAGTTCAATGCCTGGGCACTGTCTTCGGCCACCAGGCGCAGCTCGATGTCCGGGTAGCGTTGTTGAAAGCGCGGCAGGCGAGGCGTGAGCCATTTGGCCAGGAACGAGGGGATCGAGCGCAGGCGCAAGGTGCCGCGGATTTCACCGGCGTCCAGGCGCAGCAGTTCGGCTTCGATGCTGCCGTAGGCTTCGGCCACCGTCTGCGCCAGGCGTTGGCCTTCGGCGCTCAGTTCCACACCACGCGCCCGGCGCAGGAACAGTCGGTAGCCCAGGCGTTCTTCCAGTTGGCGCATCTGTTGGCTGACCGCACCCGGGGTGATGTGCAGCTCTTCGGCACAGCGGGTGAAGGACAAGTGCCGGGCCGCACAGGCGAACACATGCAGCCAGACGAACATCTGGCCATTGAGTTGTCGTCGCATCGTTTAGTACCACTAAAGCCTTGCTTAGGAAGTTTCGTTGGTCATCCGTGAGCCAGCTAGGCAGTATCGCGCAACTTCGCAATATCACTCAATTTTTCCAGATAACCGTGCTGCGGCTTCATACCCGGGCACGGTCAGGCATTAGCATGGCTATCAGTGTTTTCGACCTTTTCAAAATCGGCATCGGGCCGTCCAGTTCCCACACCGTCGGCCCGATGCGGGCGGCGGCTACCTTTGCCCGGGCCCTGCGTGAGCAGGGGCTGTTGCCCAGGGTAAACCGTGTCGAGGTGCGGCTATACGGGTCGCTGTCGGCCACCGGGGTTGGCCACGCCACCGATCGCGCCTGCCTGCTCGGCCTGATGGGGCAGTGGCCGGACCGCATCGACCCGGCCACCATCGAGTCACGCATTGGCCAAGTGATGCAGGAGCACTGCCTGATGCTCGATGGCAGCTACCCGCTGGCGTTCGAGTACAGTCGCGACATGCTGCTGCTCGACGAAAACCTGCCGTACCACCCCAATGCCATGAGCCTGGAAGCCATGGACGGGCAGGGCAGCCTGTTGCGTCAGACCTACTATTCGGTGGGCGGTGGCTTTATCGTCGAGCAAGCCGAGATCGACGCGCCACCAGGCGAAACGAATGCGGTGGCGCTGCCGTACGAGTTCGACAGCGCTGCGCAGTTGCTGGCCCTGTGCAAGGCCCATGGCTTGAGCGTGGCGCAACTGATGATGGCCAACGAATGCGCCTGGCGCCCGGAGGCCGAGGTACGCGAGGGCCTGCTGCGGATCTGGGGCGCCATGCGTGAATGCGTCGACAATGGCTTGCGCAACGAAGGCATCCTGCCGGGCGGGTTGCACGTCAAGCGCCGCGCGGCACGGCTGCATCGCAGCCTGCAGGAGCTGGGCAAGCCCAACGTGATCGGTTCCACCCTCAGTGCCATGGAGTGGGTCAACCTGTTCGCCCTGGCGGTGAATGAAGAGAACGCCGCCGGCGGGCGCATGGTTACAGCGCCTACCAACGGCGCGGCTGGCATCATCCCGGCGGTGCTGCACTACTACATGAAGTTCAACCCGGGCGCGTGCGACGCGGATGTGGTGGACTTCCTGCTGGCGGCAGCGGCGGTCGGCATCCTGTGCAAGAAGAACGCGTCAATTTCCGGGGCCGAGGTTGGCTGCCAGGGCGAGGTGGGCTCAGCCTGCTCGATGGCCGCTGCCGGCCTGGCGCAGGTGCTGGGCGCTACGCCGCCGCAGCTGGAAAACGCGGCCGAGATTGCTTTGGAGCACAACCTTGGCCTGACCTGCGACCCGGTGGGTGGTCTGGTGCAAGTGCCGTGTATCGAGCGCAATGCGATTGCTGCGGTAAAAGCGATCAACGCCGTGCAGATGGCGTTGCGCGGGGATGGCGAGCATTTCATCTCGCTCGACCGGGTGATCCGCACCATGCGCGATACCGGGGCGGACATGCATGCCAATTACAAGGAAACTTCGCGCGGCGGCCTGGCCGTTGCCTTCGTCGAATGTTGAGTCACCGGAGCGGTCAGCGCGACCTTGTGGGAGCGGCCTTGTGTCGCGAAAGGGCTGCGAAGCAGCCCCCCATTTCATGCGCCTGAGCTGAGATTTCGGGGCCGCTCCGCGGCCCTTTCGCGACACAAGGCCGCTCCCACAGGTTCCGTGTTCGGTCGGGATCAGCGGGCTTTCTGCCTCGCTGCAAGGAAGCTCGCACGCATGTCCCTGGCCCAGCCATCCAGCACCGGCTTGACGTCATTCAGGGTCAGTTGCGTGGTTTTGTTCTCCAGTTCCTGGCCTGCGCCCTTGCGTACCACCTGGGCCAGTACCTTCTGGCTGGCGCCATCGAGGAAGGCCGCTTCCACGCCGACATCCACGTCCTGGTCACGGCCGCCCATGGCGGTGTTCACACCGGCGGAAATCAGCGCAATAGGGATGACCTCATAGGGTTTGAGGCCCTCGTTGCTGGTGGACACTGCAGTGATTGCCGGGCGCACCACGATCACGCCCGGGCCGGGGCCCTTGGCCAGCGGTACGACGCTGCCCATTTCACGGCGCAGCGCTTCGTTGAAGTAGCGGGTGATTTCCTGCAGCGTCTGCGCCGAGATGACCGGCGTCGGCTGTGGCTTGGGGTAGAACTGGCTGGGCTCGATGAACACCTGGCTGTACTGGTTGACGTTGACCTTGGGGTCGATCCAGCGCATCACCGGGTCACCCGAAGGGCTCTTGGCTTCCTGCAGTCGGCTGTAGTCCTTGAGGAAGCCGGAGTAGTCCTTGGGGTCTACGCGATTGCTGGAACAGGCGGCCACGGCAAGCAGTGCGGCGCACAACAGGGTAATGCGGGGCAATGATTTCATGATGAAGATGCATCCGTGATAGGTCGGCCAGAACAACGCTAGCAGGTGGGCGACAGTTGGCCAGTAGGCTGGTTCAATTTGCAGCTGTTAACCCAGCGCCTCACGCAATCGATACCACAACATCCCCAGCGCCAGCAGCGGCGAGCGCAATGCCTTGCCGCCCGGGAAGGTCAGGTGTGGCACCGCGCTGAACACATCCAGCCCGCGGCTGTGGCCGAGGGCAATGCTTTCGGCCAGCAGTTTCGCCGTCCAGTGCGTTACGTTCAACCCGTGCCCGGAATAGCCCTGGGCGTAATACACATTGGGCTGCTGGCTGAGGCGCCCGACCTGGGGGAAGCGGTTGGCGGTGATGCCGATCATGCCGCCCCACTGGTAGTCGATACGCACCTTGGCCAGTTGCGGGAACACCTTCAGCACCTTGGGCTGCATGTAGGCGGCGATGTCCTTGGGGTCGCGGCCAGAATAGTGGCAAGCGCCGCCGAACAGCAGGCGCCGGTCTGCCGTTAGGCGGTAGTAGTCCAGGCCGACCTTCTGGTCGCACAGCGCCATGTTCTGCGGGATCAGGCTGCTGGCCAGTGCTTCGGGCAGTGGCTCGGTGGCCACCACGTAGCTGCCGGCCGGCAGCACCTTGCCGCTCAGGCGTGGCTCCAGTTCTTCGAGGTGGGCATTGCAGCCCAGCACCAGGCTGCTTGCCCGCACCTTGCCGCGGGCCGTGTGCAGGGTCACGCGGGGGCCATGCTCGATGCGCAGCACCGGGCTCTGCTCGAAGATGCGCACGCCCAGGCCGTGGGCGGCGCGGGCTTCGCCCTGGACCAGATCGAGTGGGTGCAGGTGGCCCGAGCCCATGTCCACCAGCCCGCCGGCGTACTGGTCGCTGGCGACGATTTCATGCAACTGGGCGGCACTGACCAGGCGGGTTTCCGGGCGATAGCCGAGTGCAAGCAGGTCGTCCTGTTCGTCCTTGAAGGCGGCGAACTGCGCAGGGGTGTTGGCCAGTTCGCAGAAGCCCCAGCGCAGGTCGCAGGCAATGCCGTACTGGGCGATGCGGCTGGCCACCAGCGCTACCGAGTCGATGCCGGCCTGTTTCAGGTAATGCACGCCGTCCTGGCCGACATGCCGGGCAAAGCCACTGACGTCATGGCCGATGCCGCGAATCAGCTGGCCGCCGTTGCGGCCGCTGGCGCCCCAGCCAATGCGCCGGCCTTCCAGCAGCACCACCGAGAGCCCGCGTTCGGCCAGTTCCAGGGCGGTATTGACCCCGGTCAGCCCGCCGCCGACCACGCACACATCGGCGGTCAGTTCGCCGTCCAGGCATGGGTAGGGCGCCGCATTGCGTGCCGTGGCGGCATAGTACGAAGCGGTGTGTTGGGTAGTGAAAGACATGGGCGTTCTCGACTCAGCGGTTGGACTTGATCTTGCTCCAGGAGCGGGTCATGACGCGCATGATCTTCGGGCTCGGGGTGCTGGAGATGTACAGCTTGTCCAGCACCTCCTGGGGTGGGTAGATCTCGGGGTTGTTCACCAGGGACGCGTCCATGTAGGCCTGGGCATCGGGGTTGGCGTTGGCATATCCGACCGTGGCGCTGACCTTGGCAATCACCTTGGGGTCGAGCAGGTAGTTGATGAACGCCAGGGCCTGTTCGGGGTTGTTGGCATCCTTGGGGATGGCCAGCAGATCGAACCACAGGTTGCTGCCTTCCTTGGGAATGCTGTAGGCGATTTTCACGCCGTTCTTCGCCTCCGCGGCGCGGTTGGCCGCCTGGAACACGTCGCCGGAGTAGCCGAAGGCCACGCAGACATCGCCATTGGCCAGGTCGGAAACGTATTTGGAGGAGTGGAAGTAGGTGATGTAGGGGCGCAGTTCGAGCAGGCGGGCTTCCGCCTTGGCGTAGTCGGTGGGTTGTTCGCTGCGTGGATCCATGCCCAGGTAGTTGAGCATGGCCGGGAACAGTTCGTCGGGCGAGTCCATGAACGCCACGCCGCACTGCTTGAGCTTTTTCAGGTTCTCGGGTTCGAACAGCACCGCCCATGAGTCGATATGGTCGACGCCCAGGGCCGCCTTGACCTTGTCGACGTTGTAGCCGATGCCGTTGGTGCCCCACAGGTAGGGTACGGCGTACTGGTTGCCGGGGTCGTTCTGCTCAAGCTGCTTGAGCAGCTTGGGGTCCAGATGCTGCCAGTTCGGCAGCTTGCTGCGGTCCAGCGCCAGGAAGGCACCGGCCTGGGCCTGGCGCGCAAGGAAGTGGTTGGATGGCACCACCACGTCATAGCCGGTGCGCCCGGCCAGCAGCTTGCCTTCCAGGGTTTCGTTGGAGTCGAACACGTCATAGACCACCTTGATCCCGCTGCTGGCCTGGAAGTCGGCCAGGGTGGTGTCACCGATGTAGTCGGTCCAGTTGTACACGCTGACCGAGGGGGTGGCCTGGGTCGTGGTGGCGAACAGCAGAGTGAATGCAGCGGGGATCAGGGCTTGCAGATGACGCATGGGGACACCTCGTTGGTCTTGTTCTTCGAGTTCGGTGCAGGGGCTCGTGCCCTGTGGGAGCGGGTTTACCCGCGAATACGTCGTTGAATGCACCACAGCATTCGCGGGTAAACCCGCTCCCACAGGTACCGCGAAAAGGTCAGACGCTCAGCATCAGGAATTCGCGCTCCCACGAGCTGATCACGCGCTTGTAGTTCTCATGCTCGGCACGCTTGACCGCCACATAGCCCTGGACGAACTGCTTGCCCAGGTACTGCTGCACGGTCTCGCAGTCTTCCATGTGCTGCAGGGCGTCCTCGATGGTGATCGGCAGGCGCAGGTTGCGTCGCTCGTAGGCACGGCCCTGCACCGGTGCGCTGGGCTCGATGCGCTCGAGCATGCCCAGGTAGCCGCACAGCAGGCTGGCGGCGATGGCCAGGTACGGGTTGGCATCGGCGCCCGGCAGGCGGTTTTCCACGCGCATCGCCTCGGGGCTGGAGGTGGGCACACGCAGGCCGGCGGTGCGGTTTTCTTCACCCCACTCGACGTTTACCGGTGCCGAGGTGTCCGGCAGGAAGCGGCGGAACGAGTTGACGTTGGGCGCAAACATCGGCAACAGCTTGGGGATGTACCTCTGCAACCCGCCGATGTGGTACAGGAACAGCTGGCTCATGCTGCCGTCCTCATTGGCGAAGATCGGCTTGCCGGTGGCGATGTCGACCACGCTCTGGTGCAGGTGCATGGCACTGCCTGGCTCGTCGGTGATCGGCTTGGCCATGAAGGTGGCGGCCACGTTGTGCTTGAGCGCCGCTTCACGCATGGTGCGCTTGAACACGGTGATCTGGTCGGCCAGGTCCAGGGCGTCGCCATGGCGGAAGTTGATCTCCATCTGCGCCGGGCCGTCTTCATGAATCAACGTGTCCAGGTCCAGGCCCTGGATCTCGCACCAGTCGTAGACGTCTTCGAACAGCGGGTCGAATTCGTTGGCGGCATCGATCGAGAACGACTGGCGGCCGCTTTCGGCGCGGCCGGAACGCCCCAGTGGCACTTGCAGTGGCAAGTCCGGGTCTGCGCAGCGCTGGGTCAGGTAGAACTCCATCTCCGGTGCCACGATCGGTTGCCAGCCTTTGTCGGCATACAGCTTGAGCACCTTTTTCAGCACGTTGCGCGGCGACAGTTCGATGGGGTTGCCTTGCTTGTCGAAGGTGTCGTGGATCACGATCGCGGTCGGCTCGATCGCCCACGGAATCTGGTACACCGCAGTCGGGTCAGGGCGGCAGACCATGTCGATGTCGGCGGCATCGAGCAGGTTGTAGTAGATGTCATCGTCAACGTAGTCGCCGGTGACCGTCTGCAGCAGCACGCTCTCGGGCAGGCGCATGCCACGCTCGTGGAGAAACTTGGCGGTGGGCGCGATCTTGCCGCGGGCGATGCCGGTCAGGTCGCTGATCACGCATTCGACTTCGGTGATCCGGTGTTCTTTCAGCCAGGTGGACAGCTGATCGAAGGGGGCGTTCATACAGACCTCTTGGTTGGGTTTTAGTGTGGGCGCGAGGGTGCCGGCGAAAACCGTTTTACGGTTTCGAAGACGTCCCGCTTCCCAGGTGACGCGCTGGAGACTATCTTGGTCGCAGCCTGCAAGGCTGATCTATCCACTTTCTTCGGCAATTAATGCACCAAAAGAGTGCAACTAGGACCGCGCGTGACAACCGCCAATGCCCTGCAAGTCCAGGCCTTCCACACCACCGACGTTACCGAGCAAGTACGTGCTACCCCTGGCTGGCAGCAGCAGTACCGGCAGATGTCGCCTGGGCATTTCAGCGGTGAGCTGCGTTGCCTGGGGCTGGATGGGGTGGAGGTGTACGAGGAGCGGTTGAACACCCGGGTGGAGCAGTTTTTCCGTGCGCCGAGCGGTTCGCTGGCGTTCTGCTTCGACCGCAGCGAGAACAGCCTGTACCTGTTGAACGAACAGAGCCGCAATATCTGGATCACGCCGGAGCACTACCAGGAAGTGGCGGTGGTGTTCGACCAGGGTTTCCTGGCCCGCCATGGGCTTGACCCGCAGCGCCTGGAGGGGTTGTTCATGGTGCCGCTGGGCAGCGGGCAGAATGCGCTGTTCGGCAGCTGGCTGAGCGCCACGCTGACCCACCTGGGCGAGGCCGATTGCCCGCTGCAGGGACAGGCCCTGGCGGAGCAACTGCTGGAGGACTGCCTGTTCATCCTCGACAATGCCTGCCAGCGCCTGCAGGGCGTGGCGTTGGGCCGGCGTGACGAGGAGCGGGCGATCATGCGCCGGGTGAGTGAGTGGGCGGCCGACTGCCCGGAGGAGACGCTTAACCTGGTAGAGCTGGCGGATGTTGCGGGGGTTTCCCTGCGTCAGTTGCAGCAGGCGTTCAAGGCGTTTACCGGGATGCCGCCGGCGCACTGGTTGCGCCTGCGCCGGCTGAACGGTGCGCGGCGCGATCTGCTGCGCGGCAGTGGCGTGACCGTGGCCGAGGTGGCGATGCGTTGGTCGTTCTGGCATTTGGGAAGGTTTTCAGAGAGTTATCGGCAGTTGTTCAGGGAGTTTCCCAGCGAGACCTTGAAGCGGGGCAGGGGCTGAATTTGGTGGTGTAGCTACTGGCCTCTTCGCGGGTGAACCCGCTCCCACAGGATCACCTCGGGGCCAGGCATTGTGAGGTCCCTGTGGGAGCGGGTTCACCCGCGAAGAGGCAGGCCCAGACATACACAGCCCAGCATTCCACCGCGAAAATTGCTATCGTGCCGCCCTGATTCCACCCGAGGTGCCGATGTTCTACCTGCCTTTGCCCAGCGACCAGGCCGACCGCCTCGCCAGCGAGCCCACCACCGACTTCTTCACCACTGCCAGCGCCCTCGACGCTGCCGCGGTACTGTTCGTGCAAAACCTGCCGCGCCAGCCCGCCACCGCCTCGGCGGACGCGCAGGAGCGCCGTTTTGCCGAAATCGTGCGCATCGCCAACGAGGTCGAGAACGCCGCACCCGGGCGCTTCCAGGGCCAGGTGGCGCAGCACTTCGATCACGAAGCCTTCGCCATGGGCCTGGGCATGCTGGGCGAAAACGGTATCGCACTGCTGTCGACCGAGGTGGAGTACCAGGCTGACGAACTGCTGGACGCCGAGGGCCAGTGGAACTTCCAGTTCGCCGACAGCTACCGCCAGCGGGCAACCCCGCTGCACCCGGTGTACCTGCCGGCCTTGGCCAGCGACCTGATGCTCAGCGACCAACAGAACCGCCTGTTGCGTGAATTCCTCAGTGGTATCGACGAGTCGGTGGCGGTACAGGGCTTTGCCGGCACCGGCAAGACCTTCCTGATTCACCAGTTCGCCCGCCTGCTCGAGCCGCAGCGTACGCTGTTGCTGGCCTTGACCGAAGGCCAGCTGCGTGCCCTGCAGGCGCGGGTCAAGGACGCCGCCGCCTACACCGCGCTGACCTTCGGCCAGCTGGCCGACGAATTGCTCAACCGCGACCTCACCAGCAACGGCTGGCGCCTGCGTGACCCGTACCGCACCAAGCTGTCGTGGCGCCCGCAGGATGCGCAGGTGGTGCGTTGGCTGGCCATCCCCGACATCGGCCCGCTCGCCGCGCGCGATGTGGTTGCCTTGTGCATCCGCGCGGTGCGTACGTTCTGCCACAGCGCCGACACCCAACTGCAGTTGCACCACTTGCCCTGGGCCGGGCCGGGGACCTCGCCGCTGGACCAGGAAGTGTTGCTGGAAAAGGCACGGCTGTACTGGCAAGAGCTGATTCGCCCGTCGGCACGGGAAATCCAGTTGCCGGTGCGCGACTACCACCGGGTCAAACTGCTGTCGCTGACCGGTTATGTGATCGACAGCCGCTACACCCATGTCATCGTCGACGAGGCCCACGAGCTGTCGGCGCCGATGCTTGCCGTGCTCGACCGCAGCCCGCAGTCGATCATTGCCCTGGGTGACGAGCTGCAGAACCTCAACGGCCTCAGCGCGCACCATGGCGGCTTTATCCGCCAGCGTTACATCGACCATTCACTGCGGGCCGGGCCGGCGATGGACAACGTGCTCAATCCGCTGATCCAGGCGCACCCGGCGGCGATCCAGGCAGCCTTCAGTGGCAGCGCCGAGCATTACACCCGGGTCAGCTTCTTCGATACGGTGAGCGTGCCGGAACAGCCTACGGCGCTGATCGTCGACGATGAATGGGGCCTGTTTGGCTGGTTCCAGCGCCTGACCCACCAGGGCGTGCCGTTTGTGCTGCTGAAAAGCGCGCGCAAGGACTTCGAGCTGTTCGTCGAAGACTGCATCGAGCTGTACCGCCATGGCACCCGGCCACGTCACCCGATGCTGTTCCGCTATGCCAGCTGGCAGGCGCTGGAGCAGGACAAGGGTGATGACAAGGCGTTCGTGGCGGTGGCCAACATGCTGCGCAAGGGTTACACGCCGGAGCACTTTGCCAGGGCCAAGAGCCGTTATCGCTGGGACAAGGCGCCCAAGCTGTTCCTGGGGCGGGTGCGGGATGTGAAGAACATGGAGTTCGCCCGGGTAATGGTGTCGCCGGAGCTGATGGTGGTGCCGCAGGTGGCGGGCAACCGCAATGAGCGGGCACGGATGCTGGCAGGGCTGTATACCGCCTGCTCGCGGGCGCGGCATGAATTGATCGTGCCGGGGGGGATGCTGGACTGGGTCAAGGACCAGGTGCGCGATTGAAGCATTCGGGGCCGCAAGGCGGCCCCAAGGCAACAGATCAGTTACGGTCCAGCCAGACAGTCTGGGCATTGGTGAACTCACGCACCCCAAAGTGCGACAGCTCACGCCCGAAGCCGCTCTTCTTCACCCCACCAAACGCCACGCGGGGGTCGGAAGCGCAATAGCCGTTGATGAACACGCCGCCGGTATCCAGCGCCGCGGTCATGCGCTCGGCCAGCGCGTAGTCGGCGGTGTAGATGGTCGAAGCCAGGCCGAAATCGCTGTCGTTGGCCAGCTCCACCGCATGCTCCGCATCCCGTGCGCTGATGATCGCTGCCACCGGCCCGAACAGCTCCTGCTTGAACGCGGTCATCGCAGGGGTGACATTGGCGAACACGGTCGGCGCGTAGAAGTTGGCCACACCATCGAGCTTGTGGCCGCCCAGCAGCAGGGTGGCGCCTTCGGCGATGGTTGCCTGGACCTGGCCATCCAGTTCGTCGCGCAGGTCGTAACGGGCCATCGGGCCAATGTAGGTGCCGTCTTCCAGCGGGTTGCCGACCTTCAGCTCGCGGGTGGCTTCAACGAACTTGCGGGTGAATTCGTCAACGATGCTTTCCTCGACGATCAGGCGCTTGGCCGCAGCGCAGACCTGGCCGGTGTTCTGGTAGCGGCCGATCACCGCAGCCTGCACGGCGGCGTCCAGGTCAGCATCGGCCAGCACGATGAACGGGTCGGAACCGCCCAGCTCCAGCACGCACTTCTTCAGCGCGGCGCCGGCTTGTGCACCAATCGCCATGCCGGCACGCACGCTGCCGGTCAGGGTCACGGCGGCGATGCGCGGGTCGTTGATGGCGCGGGTGACGCCATCCGGGGTCACGTTCAGCACTTCGAACACGCCTTCCGGCAGGCCGGCATCCTTGAACAGCTCACCCAGCAGGTAGGCGCTGCCCATCACGTTCGGCGCGTGCTTGAGCACGTAGGTGTTGCCAGCCAGGATCGCCGGTACGGCGCCGCGCAGTACCTGCCAGACCGGGAAGTTCCATGGCATCACGGCCAGGATCGGGCCCAGCGGGCGGTATTCGATGCGGGCTTTCTCGACCTGGGTCGGCTCGGCGGCGAGCATGGCCGGGCCGTGTTCAGCGTACCAGCGGCACAGGCCGACGCACTTGCTGACTTCACCGCGAGCCTGGGCGACAGGCTTGCCGATTTCGCGGCTGATCATTTGCGCGAAGGCTTCGGCCTTGGTTTCGAGGGTGCTGGCCAGGGCCAGCAGGTACTCGCTGCGCTGACCCAGCGACACCTGGCGCCACTGGCGGTAGCCAACCTTGGCGCGTTGCAGCGCCGCTTCCAGTGCGGCGTCGCTGTCGAACGGGTAGGCGCCGATCTGCTCGCCGCTGTAGGGGTCGAGGGAGATGGCGTGGGTCAGGCTGCTGATCGCGCTCATGGCGGGACACTCTCGTTGTTGTTGAACCGTGACGCCAGACTAGTGGGCTATGGCTTTAATGAAAACTGAATAATAATGAGCGAAACATTCACGTTTGGAGAAAGGCTGTGGACCTGGTGCAACTGGAGATCTTCAAGGCCGTGGCAGAGCAGGGCAGCATCAGTGCCGCCGCGCAGCATATCCATCGGGTGCCGTCGAACCTGACCACGCGCATCAAGCAACTGGAGGAGGACCTGGGCGTGGAACTGTTCATTCGTGAAAAGAGCCGCCTGCGCCTGTCCCCCGCAGGCTGGAACTTCCTCGAGTACACCCGGCGCATCCTTGACCTGGTGCACGAGGCGCGGCTGACCGTGGCCGGTGAAGACCCGCAAGGCACTTTCGCCCTGGGGTCGCTGGAAAGCACGGCGGCGGTGCGCATCCCGGCCTTGCTGGCGGCCTACAACCAGCGTTACCCCAAGGTCGACCTGGACCTGTCCACCGGGCCTTCCGGGACCATGCTCGAAGGCGTGCTGTCCGGCCGCCTGGTGGCGGCGTTCGTCGACGGGCCGGTGCTGCACCCGACGCTGGAAGGCATGCCGGTGTTCGAGGAAGAAATGATGGTCATCGCGCCGCTCAACCACGCCCCGGTAACCCGCGCCCAGGACGTCAATGGCGAAAGCATCTACGCCTTCCGCGCCAACTGTTCATACCGCCACCACTTCGAGAACTGGTTCGTGCAGGACCAGGCGGTGCCGGGCAAGATCCACGAAATGGAGTCGTACCACGGCATGCTGGCCTGCGTTAGCGCCGGTGCCGGCCTGGCCATGATGCCGCGTAGCATGCTCGACAACATGCCCGGTTGCAGCACCGTCAGTGCCTGGCCGATGTCGGAAGATTTCCGCTATCTGAAAACCTGGCTGGTGTGGCGACGGGGCACGGTGTCGCGCAGTTTGAGCATGTTCGTGAAATTGCTCGAAGAAGCGCGCGCAAAGTGATGTTCCAGCGCAATTTCCATATCATTAAAGCGAATTTCATCCGGACGACCATGCATCAGCACGAACGCTGTTACGCCTGAAGGATCAGATAATAGGTAAGCCATCCTCGAAAGGAGGGTCGTACCATGCGTAACCATCACTATGCCCTTGGCGCGGCGCTGCTGATCGCCCTGGCGCTGCCATGGACCCTGGCGGCCGCCGCCGACCTCAATGCCCCTATCGACATGCAGGCCGTGCAACTGCAACAGCAGGAGCAGAACGGCGTCCGCTACCTGCAAGGCGGCATCGGCCAGGATGAAGCCAACGCCCTGCGCAAGACCCCAGGCTATGACCTGCACGTAGAACTCTCCACCGGCCCGGAAGGCAAATTCCAGAGCGGTGCCACCGTCGACATCCAGAATGCACAGGGTCAGCCTGTGCTCAGCGTTACCGATGCCGGGCCGCTGCTGTACGTGCAGTTGCCTCCCGGCAAGTACAAAGTCACGGGCAACGCGCAGGGTGAGACGGTGCAGCAGTTGGTGACCGTGAGTGGCAAGGCCCCCGCGACCGTAAACCTGAACTGGCGTTGATGGAAAACGGGCAGGAGTACGGATGTGCTCCTGCCTGAGAGGAGCGCATTGCCATGAGCCTGGACCTTCAACTGGAGATGTTGGACGAGCGGGGCTATGTGCTGCTCCCCGGCGTGCTCGAACCCCTGCATATCGCCTTGTTGCGCTGCGCCATCGATGACCTGCAGCCCATCCACTGGGATTACCAGGGGCTGCTGGAACACTACAAATGCGTGTTCAACCGCAACCCGTTGTGGTTGCCCTTTCTCGACCTGCCACCGCTGATTGCCCTGGCCGAAGCAGCATTGGGTGCCGACTGCCATGTGATCGGGCAAACCGCCTGGCGCAGCCACCCGGGCTATCCCGGCATGGCCCTGCACCTGGACCATCTGCCCATGCAGTTGCCCGACTGGCTCAGCGCGCGCGGCGACTTCACCCAGCCCCCGCAGATCCTCACCGCGCAGCTGTACCTCAGCGATATCGACCCTCAAATCGGGCCAACCTGGATTGTGCCCGGCAGCCACCGTGCAGCGCGGCCACCGCAGGCTGGTGAACGACACTGGCAGGGCCGTGAGGCCCAGCCGGTGCTGTGCAAGGCAGGGGACGCGCTGGTGTTTCGCAGCGATGTCTGGCACAGCGGCGGGGCCAATTGCAGCCAGTCACGCGAGCGCGACATGCTGCAAGTGCACTATGGCCGGCGCATGGTCGCGCAGAAGTTTTCGCCGTACCTGAACTGGCGTTTCAACCCGCAGGTGCTGGAGGAGGCCACCCCCAGGCAAAGGCGCCTGCTGGGCGAACACGTAGAAGCGGAATACGACTGAGTCCCGCCGCTCGGTTGCGCAGGTGCTGGTTGACGGAATTAGCCAATAGTGGCAACTCACTTTCAACTTTCTGATTATCTGGACGATAATCAGAAAAGTATTACTTCGTGTGACCGGTCTGGATGTATCCGGTCAGCGCATAAGATCGAGGGGCCCAAGCCCCCGCTTGCCGTATAGACCATCAGGAGAAGTCATTGATGAAAACCCGTCTAGCAGCTTCGCTGGCTGCTGCAGTGCTGGCCTTTGCCGGGGCGAATCTGGCTCAGGCAGCCCAGGTGACCGGCGCCGTTGGCGCCACTGGCCAAGGCGACATGACCTACCGTATCGGCCTGTCGTTCGACTGGGACAAGAAATGGCTGGAAAGCAGCACCGGTTATCTGACCGGATATTGGGATGCGGCCTATACCTATTGGGAAGGCGGTGAGGCCAGTGGTGCGCACTCGCTGTCGTTCAGCCCGGTGTTCACCTACGAATTCAGCGGTTTCACCTACACCCCGTATATCGAGGCCGGCATTGGCCTGGCGGCGTTTTCCAAGACCGACGTGGGCGACCAGCGCTTGGGTTCGGCGGTCAACTTCGAAGACCGCATCGGCTTTGGCCTGAAATTGCCGGGGGAGCAGAAGGTGGGAGTCCGCGCGATGCACTACTCCAACGCAGGGCTCAAGCAGCCTAACGACGGGATCGAGTCGTACTCGCTGTTCTACAGCAAAGGGTTCTGATGCATGGAGCCGCTGTGCGGCCCATCGCCGGCAAGCCAGCTCCCACAGGGACCGCGCAGCTCTTCAGATCTGCTGGTTCGAGGCCGATGCGGTCGTGGTGGGAGCTGGCTTGCCGGCGATGGGCTGCAAAGCAGCCCCGGCAATTCAGAAGGTATATGAAACTCCAGCCTGCACCGTCCGCGGCGCACCCGGGTAGACGTAGTTGTTGAACGCGCCCTCGTCATAGCCCTTGTTGAACACGTTCTTCACGTCCAGGTTCAACCGCACGTGTTCGTTGACCTTGTAGAAACTCAGCAGGTCCACCACGCTGTAGCGCTCCATGGTGTAGGTCGTTGCGGCTGTCTGGCCGGCGCGATCATCCACGTACTTCACGCCAACCCCCAGCCCCAGCCCCTTGACCAGGCCATCCTGGAACTCATAGGTGTTCAGCAGGCTGAAGCTGTTGCGCGGGATGTTGGCCAGGCGCGTGCCCTTGGGCAGGGTGGTGTCCTTGGTGACTTCGGCGTCTACATAGGCATAGCCACCGATCACCCGCCATTCAGGGGTGAGGTTGCCGGCGATGTTGATGTCCAGGCCACGGCTGCGCACTTCGCCGGCGGCGATCTTGTAGGTGTTGGTGGAGTCGTTCGGGTCGTTGGCCAGTACGTTTTCCTTGACGATGTGGTAGATCGCGGCATCGATGCTCAGCTGACGGTCGAGCGCCTCCCATTTCACGCCCAGCTCGTAGGACTTGCCTTTTTCCGGGTTGAAACCACCGCTGCCGCTGCCGGCAGGCGTGCCAGTGTTGGGTTTGAACGACCGGGCGGTGTTGGCATAAACCGCCACAGTGTCGGTCAGGTCGTAGATCAGGCCAAAACGCGGGGTGACGCCGTTCTCGCCCTTGCTGAAGTCGCGGTTCGCCGGCAGCTTGTCGTCGTAATCGTGCTCGAAACGCTCGAAGCGAACCCCGGCGAGGGCTTTCAGCCGCTCGGTGAGGGCCACCTGGTCCTGGATGAATGCGGCCCAGGTCTTGAGGTTTTCCTTGTCGTGGGTGGTGATGCGGGTCAGGGCTGGGCGTGGCTGGCCCAGTACCGGGTCGAACAGATCGATCGGGTAGACGCCGGCACCGCTGGCGGAGCGCTGAATGATGGAGTTGTAGTCGTAGTCTTCGTACTCGATACCCGTCAGCAGGGTATGGGTAAAGCCGCCAGTGTCGAAGTGGCCCGTGAGGTTGAGCTGGTAGTCGCGGTCGGTCCACTCCAGTTTACGGTAGTTGAAGTTACGATCCAGGGTGCGACCGTCGGACTGTAGCGTGTAGGCCTCCACGGCATTGCCCTTGAGCGAGCCGTCGAGCCACTGCATGCCACCGCCCAGCGTCCAGTTGTCGTTGAGCAGGTGCTCGAAACGCAACTGGGCCATGTTGTTGTCGTTGTGCAGCAGGTTGTCGCTGCCTTTTTCCCAGATATTGGTGTCGCGCGAGGCGCTGCCAGTCTGGGTCGGGTAGCGGGTCAGACCACGGTCCAGCGGGTGGTTGTTGCGCATGAAATCGCCTTCGAAGACGATCTTGGTACTGTCGTTGACCTGCCAGCTGAGCACCGGCGCAACGTCATAGCGCTCGCTTTCCACGTCGTCGCGGAAGCTTTCGCCGCCTTCGCCCAACAGGTTCAGGCGGTAGGCCAGCGAGCCGTCCTGGTTCAGCGGCCCGCTAGCGTCCAGGGTGGCGCGGTGCATGCCCTGGTCATCGAACTGGCTGCCGAGGGTGACCTTCGACTCTGGCAGTGGCTGCTTGCTGACCACGTTGAAGGTGCCACCGGGGTCGCCACGGCCATACAGGCTGCTGGCCGGGCCACGGATCACTTCCAGGCGCTCGACGGTGTTGGCGTCGGGGGCGTTGGGGTAGCCGCGGTTGATCGGGAAGCCGTTGCGGTAGAACTCGCCGGTGGTGAAACCACGCACGGTGAAGGTGGTCAGGCCCTGGCCACCGAAGTTGTTGGCGCGGCCGACGCCGCCAGCGTAGTCCAGGCCGTCCTGCAGGCGCGTGGCGCCGGTGTCTTGCAGTACATCCTTGGGTACCACGCTGACCGATTGCGGGGTCTCGTGCAGGGCGGTGTCGGTGCGGGTGGCGCTGGCCGAGCGGGTTGCCCTGTAGCCCTCGACCGGGCCATCGGCACGTTCGCTGTCGGCGCTGCTGGTGATGTTCAGGGCCTGGAGTTCGATCTGGGCGGGTTCGCCGAGCGGTTCAGGCTCGGCAAAGGCCAGTGGTGAGACAGCATGAAGCACACAAAGCGAAACGAACGTGCGACGCATCGACAGTACGATCCTGAAGTAAGGCGCTGAGGGGTAGGGTGGGCAAACACCGAGAAAATACTACGAATCATTATCAAATGCATTCTTTTTAAGTGGTACTGAGGTACCAGATGCCAAGCGTGAAATCTGGGCCGGCCCCTTCGCGGGTAAACCCGCTCCCACAAGAACGCCACAGGTTTCAAGCGTTGGGGGCCATGTGGGAGCGGGTTTATCCGCGAAGAGGCCGGTTCAGGTATACCAGCACTCAGCGAACCGCCTTGATCGCCAGCACATTGCACAGTGGCTGTTCCAGCACATGCGCCGTGGTCCCGCCCAGGAACGTCTGCATGGCGTCATGCCGGTGGCTACCCATCACGATCACATCCGCCCGGCTGTGGCCGACGAACTGGGCGATGGCCTTGATCGCTGCCCCCTCCAGGAAGTGCCTGCGCTCCAGCGGAATCTGGTGATGGTCGCCCAGCCGGTTGAACGCTGCCCGTTGGGCGGTCCGCACGCTGACATCGAAGCCGGGCATGGTCACCGCACCGGCACCGAAGTCGGCAATGTGGGTCTTGGCCGCGTCGCACACATGCAACAGGTGCAGCTCAGCGTTGCACTGCAGGGCCAGGGCATGGGCGCAGTGAATCACCTGCTCATCCAGGTGCTCGCCGGCGCCATGGCTGTTCAAGTCCACCGCGGCGGCAATCTGCCGGGGCAGGGGCAGGCGGATATCGCTGACCAGGTGCACAGCCACCGGGCTGTCCTTGAGCAACTGCCAGTCCAGTGGCGTTACCAGCAGGCGCTTGAGTACCGGTTCATGCTGCACGTCCTTGATCAACAGGTCGCAACCCAGCCGTTCGACCCGTTCCAGCACGCTGCCCAGCGGGTCGCGGGTCAGCAGCAGTTCGGTAGACACATCAAGGCCGGCGTTGGCCAGTTGTTCAGCTTCGTCCGCCAGCCATTGGCGGTTGTCGCTGAGCAGCCGCTCACGCTCGCGGCTATCGCTCATCAAGCCGAAGGTGTCGACATCGTCGACGAAAACGTTGATATCCAGCAAGGCACCGCTGGATTCGGCCAACGCCGCAGCGCGTTGCAGCGCCGGCGTGTGGCGCATCTGCGGGCCGAGCATGACGAACAGACGCTTGAACTGGCTCATCTCACACCTCCACGTGTGGCAGCCCCCCGGTGAACTGGTCTTGTTCAGTCTAGACCGCGCAGCGCTGCATGAGCACCTGACGGAGGCTGGCGCGGCACGGCGTGTCGGGTATCATGCTGGCCCCATCATTTTCACGAGGCCCGCCCCATGTCCCTGAGTGCTGAACAGATCGGCGAATTCCGCGCCTTCGCCGAGCAGCTGGCCGATGCTGCAGCTGTGGCGATCAAGCCATACTTTCGCGCCAGCCTGGAGGTCGAGGACAAGGGGGGGCGCCTGTACGACCCGGTGACCGTGGCCGACAAGGCTGCCGAGGACGCCATGCGCGAACTGATCCAGGCCCGCTATCCCGAGCATGGCATCCTCGGCGAAGAAGCCGGCGTGGCAGTCGGCAGCAGCCCGCTGACCTGGGTGCTGGATCCGATCGACGGCACCCGCGCCTTCATTACCGGGCTGCCGCTGTGGGGCACGCTGATTGCCTTGAACGACGGCACGCGCCCGCGGGTCGGGGTGATGAATCAGCCATTTACCGGCGAGCGCTTTGTCGGCACCCCGGAAGGCGCCTGGCGCAATGGTACGCCGTTGAAGACCCGCGCCTGTGCCGACCTGGCTTCGGCCACGCTGATGTGCACCACCCCGGACATGTTCGATACCGCCACGCGCAAGGCGGCCTTCGAGGCCGTTGCCGGCAAGGCGCGGCTGATGCGCTATGGTGGCGACTGCTATGCCTACTGCATGCTGGCTTCCGGCTTTGTCGACGTGATCGTCGAGGCGAGCCTGCAGCCGTATGACGTGCAGGCGCTGATGCCGATCATCGAAGGGGCGGGCGGGGTGATCACGGCATGGGATGGTAGCAGCGCGCAGAATGGCGGGTGCGTGGTGGCCTGTGGTGACCCGGCGCTGCATGCGCAGGTGGTGGAGATGTTGCGTCACGCCATGTAAGTGATGTGTCGCCTGTACGGCCTCTTCGCGGGTAAACCCGCTCTCATAGAACTGCACATAACTCGTTGAATTAGCAGGGCCCCTGTGGGAGCGGCTTTAGCCGCGAACACCGGCGCNCAGGATGCACGGACCGCTTGCGAATTCAGTTCTCTATGCGACAGCGCAGACCAAAGGGCTGGGCCATCTCCCACAGGTACTGCACAGTTTTCAGGATTTGTGATGATCCTGTGGGAGCGGGTTTACCCGCGAAAAGGCCGGTACAGGCTTGCTATCTTCCCAATCACCGCACTTTTTCCGATTTCCGGGCTCTATGCTTGGCCAGGCCACACTGATCCCCGGTGCGGCCGCCGAATATCGACCCGGTGCCGATGGTTGCAAGCAAAGCCAATGTCTTCTCCCGCCTGCTGCTGGCAGGCGCTCTCACATGCCTGTGCGCCTGCACCCAGCAGCAGGGCCGCGACATGCTCGACCAGTTCGGCAACGGCAAGCCCGGCGAACTGTTCCAGACCAGCGTCGACCGCCTGGCCACGCTGTCCATGCGTGACAACCTGCAGAGCTTGTACCTGCTGATGAACAAGCTGTACCTGCGCAACCCCAACCAGTGGAAGATGTCCGGCTACGTCGATGCCGCCACTGCCGAGCGGCAGATCCGCATCGCCATCGAACAACGCCAGCCCTTGCCGCAACTGGGCAACCGTCGCGACCTGGCTGCCTTGAGCTATGCGCTGAGCCCCGAGTTTCGCGGTGACCGGGTCGGCGCCTTCATCTACGCCATCGCCAGCATGCTGATCACCGCGCACGGCGGGCGTACCGAGTTCTACATGACCGATACCATCGACCCGCTGTTCGTCAACAACGCGGCGCGCAATATCGAGAAAGCCACCTGGATGTTGAGCCAGCGCCAGGATGCCAATGGCGTGCTGCTGTTGTTCTCCAACGAAATCTCGGAAGAGGGCAGCAACCTGAGTTTTGCGGTGGAGTTCGGCAAGATCGTGGCACGGCTGGACTTGCTGGCGGAGTTGCTGGATGAGCGGTATCGGCGGATTGGGTTGAATTACGCGCAAAGCCTGCTGCTGATGAACTTCCTGCCTGTTCAGTGAAGTGAGCGGTTCCGGGAATTCTGGGTAGCCTGTACCGTGCGATAAACGAACACAGACCCTGTCCTGTCTGTCCGCTATCCGCCCATCCAATCCCAAGGCCGCATTGCCCAACCCCCGCCTTTTTGCTTAAGTGTGCCCATCCGCCGGTTGTCGCCTGCCTCCGCGACCCGTAGCCGGCTCGATAGAATGACCGTGACGACCGCGACCACAGCCCACCGGGCCGTAGGAAGCGGTGACCAGAACAATAACGATCCGAGTGCCTTGCCTATGGAAAGCCGCCTGCTGAGCGAGCGCAGTAGCGTGTTTCATCACGCCGACCCTTATGCTGTGTCTGATTATGTCAACCAGCATGTCGGCCAGCATTGCATCGGTCTGTCACGCACCACCCACCCCCAAGCCAGCCTCAGCCACCGCAAGTTCGCCGAACTCGACCTGTGCCGCATCAGCTACGGCGGTAGCGTGCGGGTTACCACGCCAGCGCTGGAAACCATCTACCACCTGCAAGTGTTGCTCAATGGCAACTGCCTGTGGCGTGGGCACAAGCGCGAACAGCATCTGGTGCCGGGCGAGCTGCTGCTGATCAACCCCGACGACCCGGTTGACCTGACCTATTCGGAAGACTGCGAGAAATTCATCCTCAAGGTGCCGACCCGGCTGCTGGATTCGATTTGCGATGAGCAGCGCTGGCACCGGCCGGAAGGCGGGGTGCGCTTCCTGCGCAACCATTACCGCCTGGACGAACTGGACGGGTTCGTCAACCTGCTGGCGATGGTCTGCCATGAGGCGGAGGTCAGCGATTCGCTGCCACGGGTGCAGGGCCATTACAGCCAGATTGTGGCCAGCAAGCTGCTGACCCTGATGAGCACCAATATCCGCCGGGAAAGCCTGAGCGGGCCGCAGGCAGGGCTGGAGCGCATTCTCGACTACATCGAGCGCAACCTGAAACTGGAGCTGTCGGCTGAAGTGCTGGCAGAGCAGGCCTGCATGAGCTTGCGTTCGCTGTATTCGTTGTTTGACCAGCACTTGGGCACCACACCCAAGCATTACGTGCGACAGCGCAAGCTGGAGCGGGTATATGCTTGCCTGAACGACCCCACCTGTGGCGTGCGCAGTGTGACGGAGCTGGCCCTGGATTACGGTTTCCTGCATCTTGGACGGTTCTCGGAAGTGTACCGGCAGCAGTTTGGCGAGCTGCCTTCGCAGACGTTCAAGCGGCGTACGTAGAGTACCTTGTTCTTCATCTTGGTATTTCTGCCATATCTTGCTTGGTCTGGGTTTTGATGGCCAGAGCACCTATCATTTTTACTAGTTGTATAGTTTTATCAGCTAGTCAGAATGAGTGCCTAAATGCCATCCGCTCATTCAATATGAAAAGGGCCTGACCATGAGCAATAAAATCAGCAGTTCGCTGCATTTCTATCAAGGGCAAAGGCTCGTAACAGTGAAGCAAGCTGATCGTCACTGCATAATCTTGCGAGGTAACAAGCTACCCCTAGCCCAGCTGGGGGCCTCAGGGGACTCAAAAAGCAGCATGCTCGCCACGGATGGGAAAGAATCAATATTTCAAGCCCAATCTGCTGTGGCGCACGAAACGCTTAGCTTTACTGTATATGGATACGGCTCAACCTTACCCTTATCGCTCACATTACTCGGCTTTAATGGTGAACTCTTTAATGCACCACATTCGAGTTATCTCTTAGGTAACGGCCATCGTAGTTTTAACCCAGTGATAATGAGATTTCTGTCGCCTGATTCGCTCAGCCCTTTCCTGGCGGGCGGTCTCAACACATACTCCTATTGTGGGAATGATCCCATAAACGCTGTTGATCCTTCCGGTAAGACGAAGTTGATGATTACTCGAACAATCCGACGCCAGCCCGTCAATACTGTGATGAAAGTTGGACCTGGGACCCAGGTGCCCAACGGGACCGCGATTATTACGGACCAGGACGGTAGTTTTTTTACAAAAACATGGCAGCCAGAGCCAATCATCCAGAAACAAATGATCCGCGTCGTAAGATCAGATGGCACGCCAGGAAGCATGAAGGGGTATATTCGCGAAGGAGATTTCGGAGAGCTTAAAGACATCAACAAGAAGGTGGCAGAGCTTATGTCGGCCCCAGCGCCCCTAACTGAAACGGACACGAACAATCTTCAGCGCCTGAAGGACAAACGAAACTCATACCTTCACGAGGGCGCAAGGCTGATGAAAGCCGCAAGGCGCGACTTAGGAGTCTCGGTGACTATGGCGATTGTGCGAGACGATGGAAAACCGTCCTAGTCGCAAAGAAAGCGTTAGGTGCACAGTACGGCATCGCCTGCATCAACAGACAGTTTACTTCGAAGGTTGTGTTCTATCCGTCTGGACAGGACCCTCTCTAAAAGAACTGGATAGCACTCTGCACAATCCGGATAGTCCCCCGCCAGCCGTCTCCCTAACCTGACCAGGTCTAAACAATAACAAGGGAGACCCTGGCCATGTCCCTGGGATTCGACTACCTCAATGCCTTGCTCGAGGACGACCGTGAAAAAGGCATCTACCGCTGCAAGCGCGAGATGTTCACCGACCCACGCCTGTTCGACCTGGAGATGAAACACATCTTCGAGGGCAACTGGATCTACCTGGCCCATGAAAGCCAGATCCCCGAGAAAAACGACTTCCTCACCCTGACCATGGGGCGCCAGCCGATCTTCATCGCGCGCAACAAGGACGGTGAGCTCAATGCCTTCCTCAACGCCTGCAGCCACCGCGGCGCCATGCTCTGCCGGCACAAGCGCGGCAACCGTTCCAGCTACACCTGCCCGTTCCACGGCTGGACCTTCAACAACAGCGGCAAGCTGCTGAAGGTGAAGGACCCGAGCAACGCCGGCTACCCCGACAGCTTCAACTGCGACGGCTCCCATGACCTGACCAAGGTGGCGCGTTTCGAGTCGTACCGTGGTTTCCTGTTCGGCAGCCTGAATGCCGAGGTCAAACCGCTGGTCGAGCACCTGGGCGAATCGGCCAAGATCATCGACATGATCGTCGACCAGTCGCCGGAAGGCCTGGAAGTGCTGCGCGGTGCCAGTTCGTACATCTACGAAGGTAACTGGAAGCTCACCGCCGAGAACGGCGCCGATGGCTACCACGTCAGCTCCGTGCACTGGAACTACGCCGCCACCCAGAACCAGCGCAAGCAGCGCGAGGCGGGTGACGAGATCAAGACCATGAGTGCCGGCGCCTGGGCCAAGCAAGGCGGTGGCTTCTATTCCTTCGACCATGGCCACCTGCTGCTGTGGACCCGCTGGGCCAACCCCGAGGACCGCCCGGCCTACGAGCGCCGTGACCAGCTGGCCGCCGACTTCGGCCAGGCCCGTGCCGACTGGATGATCGAGAACTCGCGCAACCTGTGCCTGTACCCGAACGTGTACCTGATGGACCAGTTCAGCTCGCAGATCCGCATCGCCCGGCCTATTTCGGTGAACAAGACCGAAATCACCATCTACTGCATCGCGCCGAAAGGCGAGAGCGCCGATGCCCGCGCCAAGCGCATCCGCCAGTACGAAGACTTCTTCAACGTCAGCGGCATGGCCACCCCGGATGACCTGGAGGAGTTCCGCTCGTGCCAGACCGGCTACGGCGGCGGTACCGGCTGGAACGACATGTCCCGCGGCGCTGCACACTGGGTGGAAGGCGCCGATGAGGCGGCCAGGGAGATCGAACTCAAGCCGCTGCTGTCTGGTGTGCGCACCGAGGACGAAGGGCTGTTCGTGCTGCAGCACAAGTACTGGCAGGACACCATGATCCAGGCCCTGAAGGACGAACAGCAACTGATCCCCGTGGAGGCCGTGCAATGAGCCTGTATGAAACCGTGCGCGACTTCCTCTACCGCGAAGCACGCTACCTGGACGATGCCCAGTGGGACCAGTGGCTGGAACTGTACGCCAGCGATGCCAGCTTCTGGATGCCGAGCTGGGACGATGACGACACCCTCACCGAAGACCCACAAAGCGAAATCTCGCTGATCTGGTACGGCAACCGTGGCGGCCTGGAAGACCGCGTGTTCCGCATCAAGACCGAGCGCTCCAGTGCGACCGTGCCCGACACCCGCACCTCGCACAACATCAGCAACATCGAGATCGTCGAGCAGGGCGAGGGTGAGTGCCAGGTGCGCTTCAACTGGCACACCCTGAGCTTTCGCTACAAGACCACCGACAGTTACTTCGGTACCAGTTTCTACACCCTCGACCTGCGCGGCGAGCAGCCGCTGATCAAGGCCAAGAAGGTGGTGCTGAAGAACGACTACGTGCGCCAGGTCATCGACATCTACCACATCTGATCCAGGGTTTTGCGAGCGCTGCCCGGTGCGTCCTGCAACGCGCCGTGCCCAGGCTCGCCCGCGAGGTGCAACATGAGCTACCAGATCGCACTGAATTTCGAAGACGGGGTTACCCGCTTCATCGAAGCCAACGGCCATGAAACCGTGGCCGACGCCGCCTACCGCCAGGGCATCAACATCCCGCTGGACTGCCGCGACGGCGCCTGCGGTACCTGCAAGTGCAAGGCCGAGTCCGGCCGCTACGAGCTGGGCGACAACTTCATCGAAGACGCCCTGAGTGAAGACGAAATCGCCGAAGGCTACGTCCTGACCTGTCAGATGCGCGCCGAAAGCGACTGCGTCATCCGCATCCCGGCCTCGTCGCAGCTGTGCAAGACCGAACAGGCCAGTTTCGAGGCTGCCATCAGCGATGTCCGTCAGCTGTCGGCCAGTACCATTGCCTTGTCGATCAAGGGCGAGGCCCTCAGCCGCCTGGCTTTCCTGCCGGGGCAGTATGTCAACCTCAAGGTACCGGGCAGCGAGCAGAGCCGCGCCTATTCGTTCAGCTCGCTGCAGAAGGACGGCGAAGTCAGTTTCCTGATCCGCAACGTGCCGGGTGGGCTGATGAGCAGCTTCCTGACCAACCTGGCCAAGGCCGGCGACAGCATGACCCTGGCCGGGCCGCTGGGCAGCTTCTACCTGCGGCCGATCCAGCGCCCGCTGCTGCTGCTGGCCGGTGGTACTGGCCTGGCGCCGTTCACGGCGATGCTGGAGAAGATCGCCGAGCAGGGTAGCGAGCACCCGCTGCACCTGATCTACGGCGTGACCAACGACTTCGACCTGGTCGAACTCGACCGCCTGCAGGCGCTGGCGGCGCGCATCCCCAACTTCACCTTCAGCGCCTGCGTGGCCAACCCGGACAGCCAGTACCCGCAGAAGGGCTACGTGACCCAGCACATCGAGCCGCGCCACCTCAATGATGGCGATGTCGACCTGTACTTGTGCGGCCCGCCACCGATGGTCGAGGCGGTCAGTCAGTACGTGCGCGAGCAGGGCATTACCCCGGCCAATTTCTACTACGAGAAGTTCGCGGCGGCGGCCTGATTTCTTCATCCCGAACACAACACCGCCCCCTGTAGGAGCGGGTTCACCCGCGAAGAGGCCAGCCGACATAGCGGTATTGCCTGGGCGGACGCATTCGCGGGTAAACCCGCTCCTACAGAGACCGTGGGCACGCGGAGATTTGCGTATGAACAACCGATTTCAAGGCAAGGTCGCCCTGGTCACCGGTGCCGCCCAAGGCATCGGCCGTGGCGTGTGCTGGCGGCTCAAGGCCGAAGGCGCGCAGGTGGTTGCGGTAGACCGTTCCGAACTGGTCCACGAACTGGCCGGCGAGGGCATGCTCACGCTCACCGCCGACCTTGAACAACACGCCGACTGCGCCCGGGTCATGGCCAGCGCGGTAGACACCTTCGGCCGCCTCGACATTCTGGTCAACAACGTTGGCGGCACCATCTGGGCCAAGCCCTTCGAACACTACGAAGTGGACCAGATCGAAGCCGAGGTACGCCGCTCGTTGTTCCCCACCCTGTGGTGCTGCCACGCCGCACTGCCATACATGCTTGAACGCGGTAGCGGCGCCATCGTCAACGTTTCGTCGATCGCCACCCGGGGGGTAAACCGCGTGCCCTACGGCGCGGCCAAGGGCGGCGTCAATGCGCTGACCGCGTGCCTGGCGTTCGAAACCGCCGGCCGTGGCATCCGTGTCAACGCCACCGCCCCCGGCGGCACCGAAGCGCCACCGCGGCGCGTGCCGCGTAACAGTGCCGAGCAGAGCGAACAGGAAAAGCACTGGTATCAGCAGATCGTCGACCAGACCCTCGACAGCAGCCTGATGCACCGCTACGGCAGCATCGACGAGCAGGTGGGCGCGATTCTGTTCCTCGCTTCCGACGAAGCCTCGTACATCACCGGTGTGACCTTGCCGGTAGGGGGCGGCGACCTCGGCTGAGCGAATACCCCACGGCAAGAGCTTTCTTTCACAACAAAAACAAGAGCGACAGATGCCATGCGAACCCTTGACGTACACCCGATCATCGATAGCGCGCGCTTTACCCCGTTCCACTGGATGGTCATGGCCTGGTGCGGCCTGCTGCTGATCTTCGACGGCTATGACCTGTTCATCTACGGCGTGGTACTGCCGGTCATCATGAAAGAGTGGGGCCTGACCCCGTTGCAGGCTGGTGCGCTGGGCAGCTATGCGCTGTTCGGCATGATGTTCGGCGCCCTGGCATTCGGCAGCCTGGCCGACCGCATCGGGCGCAAGAAGGGCATCGCCATCTGTTTCGCCTTGTTCTCCGGGGCGACCATCCTCAACGGGTTTGCCAGCAGCCCGAGCGAGTTCGGCATCTACCGCTTCATTGCCGGCCTGGGCTGCGGCGGCCTGATGCCCAATGCCGTGGCGCTGATGAACGAGTACGCGCCCAAACGCCTGCGCAGCACGCTGGTAGCGATCATGTTCAGTGGCTACTCGCTGGGCGGCATGCTCTCGGCGGGTGTCGGCATCTTCATGCTGCCGCGTTTCGGCTGGGAGTCGATGTTCTTCGCCGCTGCGGTGCCATTGCTGCTGTTGCCGGTGATCCTCTACTACCTCCCGGAATCGATCGGTTTCCTGGTACGCCAGGGCCGTACCGACGAGGCCCGCAAGCTACTCAAGCGGCTGGACCCGAATTGCGACGTGCAGGCGGATGATGTGCTGCAGGCGGCCGATCGCAAAGGCAGCGGGGCGTCGGTGCTGGAACTGTTCCGCAACGGCCTGGCCATTCGCACCCTGGCGCTGTGGCTGGCGTTCTTCTGCTGCCTGCTGATGGTCTATGCGCTGAGTTCGTGGTTGCCGAAGCTGATGGCCAACGCCGGCTACAGCCTGGGTTCGAGCCTGTCGTTCCTGCTGGCGCTGAACTTCGGCGGCATGGCCGGGGCGATTCTCGGTGGCTGGCTGGGCGATCGCTACAACCTGGTCAAGGTCAAGGTGGCGTTCTTCATAGCCGCCGCGCTGTCGATCAGCCTGCTCGGCGTCAACAGCCCGACGCCGGTGCTGTACCTGCTGATCTTCATTGCCGGCGCCACCACCATCGGCACGCAGATCCTGCTGTATGCCGGCGCCGCCCAGCTGTACGGGCTGTCGGTGCGCTCCACCGGGCTGGGCTGGGCCTCGGGCATCGGCCGCAACGGCGCCATCGTCGGCCCGCTGCTGGGTGGTGCACTGATGGGCATCAACCTGCCCCTGCAACTCAATTTCATTGCCTTCGCCATCCCCGGCGCAATTGCCGCGTTGGCCATGGCCGTGCACCTGGCCAGCGGCCGTCGGCATGCCCAGGCCATCGCGGCGCAGGCGTAACTCCAGAACAACAAGATGAGGTAACCCACCATGACCGTAAAAATTTCCCACACTGCCGAGGTACAGCAGTTCTTCGAAGAGGCCGCAGGCTTCGGCAACGATGCCGGCAGCCCACGCCTGAAGCGCATTGTGCAGCGCGTGCTGCAGGACACTGCGCGGCTGATCGAAGAGCTGGAAATCAGCGAGGACGAGTTCTGGCATGCCGTCGACTACCTCAACCGCCTGGGCGGCCGCGGCGAGGCCGGGCTGCTGGTGGCGGGGCTGGGCATCGAGCACTTCCTCGACCTGCTGCAGGATGCCAAGGACCAGCAGGCCGGCCTTGTCGGCGGTACTCCACGCACCATCGAAGGCCCGCTGTACGTGGCCGGTGCGCCCATCGCTGAAGGTGAAGTGCGCATGGACGACGGCAGCGAGGAGGGCCAGGCCACGCTGATGTACCTGGAGGGCCAGGTACTTGACCCGCAAGGCCGGCCGCTGCCGGGGGCCACGGTTGACCTGTGGCATGCCAATACCCGTGGCACCTATTCGTTCTTCGACCAGAGCCAGTCCGAGTACAACCTGCGCCGGCGCATCATTACCGATGCCGAGGGGCGCTACCGCGCGCGCTCCATCGTGCCGTCGGGCTATGGCTGCGACCCGCAGGGGCCGACCCAGGAATGCCTGGACCTGCTGGGCCGCCATGGCCAGCGCCCGGCGCATGTGCACTTCTTCATCTCGGCACCGGGGCACCGGCATCTGACCACGCAGATCAACCTGGCCGGGGACAAGTACCTGTGGGATGACTTTGCCTATGCCACGCGGGACGGGCTGGTGGGCGAGGTGGTGTTCGTCGAAGGGCCGGATGGGCGGCATGCCGAGCTGAAGTTCGACTTCCAGTTGCAGCAGGCCCAAGGCGGTGCCGATGAGCAGCGCAGCGGGCGGCCGCGGGCTTTGCAGGAGGCCTGATCCACCGAGTTGGCTGCTTCGCGGGCTTGCCCGCTCCCATAGGCACGGCGCAAATGCTGGAACCTGTGCAGTCCCTGTGGGAGCGGGTTCACCCGCGAAGAAGCCGACACCAAACAAGAGCCAGCCACAAAGGCCGGCCGCTGCCTTGCGAGAAGCTTCATGAAAACTCTGATCAAGGACTGCTCTCTATCGGCCATTGTCGCCGGCTGCATCGCCACGATGATTTCCTACGCAGGTCCCTTGGTGATCATCTTCCACGCTGCCGAGGCCGCTGGCCTGTCTCATCAGCAACTGTCCTCATGGGTCTGGGCAGTGTCCATGGGCAGCGCCGTGCTCGGTGCGCTGCTCAGCGTGCGCTACCGGGTGCCGGTGGTGATCGCCTGGTCGATCCCCGGTTCGGCGCTGCTGGTCACCGCCTTGCCGCAACTGGGCCTGGAGCAGGCCGTGGGGGCGTACCTGGTGGCCAACCTGGTCCTGCTGCTGATCGGCATCAGCGGGGCTTTCGACCACATCATCGCGCGCCTGCCGGGCTCCATCGCCGCCGGCATGCAGGCCGGCATCCTGTTCAGCTTTGGCGTTGAAGTGTTTCGCGCCTTGCCGGTGCAACCGCTGCTGGTGCTGGCAATGTTCGTCACCTACGTGCTGATGCGCCGGGTGCAGCCGCGCTACGCCGTGGCGGCGGTACTGTGCGTGGGCGCGGTAGTGACCCTGGCCAGCGGGGCGTTTCGCAGCGAGGCATTGGTGCTGGCGCTGGCGTCGCCGCAGTGGGTCACCCCGCAGTTCAGCCTGGCAGCGGTTTTCAGCCTGGCACTGCCGCTGGTGCTGGTGGCCCTGACCGGTCAATTCATGCCGGGCATGGCAGTACTGCGCAACGCCGGCTACCTCACGCCGGCCAGCCCGATCATCAGTGCCAGTGCCCTGGCCGGTGCCGCGCTGGCGCCGTTCGGTTGCCACGGGCTGAACCTGGCGGCGGTCACCGCCAGCCTCTGCACCGGCCATGAAGCCCATGAGAACCCTGGGCGGCGCTATGTCGCGGCGCTGGCTGGCAGCGCGCTGTACCTGCTGCTGGGCATCGCCGGGGCCACGCTGATGTCGCTGTTCGCGGCGTTTCCCGCCGCGCTGATCGCCGCCCTGGCCGGGCTGGCCCTGTATGGCGCGATCAGCGAAGCCCTGGCCCGCAGCCTGGCGGAACCGGCCGAGCGCGATGCCGGGTTGTTCAGCTTCCTGGTCACCGCCTCGGGGGTGGCCTTCCTGGGCCTGTCGGCGGCGTTCTGGGGCTTGTTGTTCGGCCTGCTGGCCCATGCGCTGCTCAGGCTGCGCCAGCCACGTGCGCGGGAGGTGCTGCGCCGTAGCCCATGAACCGCTGTGTTTTCAACGCTTTACCCATAAAAACAAGATCAAGAGAGCTTCGGAATGAACCACACCCCTTGCGTCGCCCTGGGCCTGACTTTGCTCAGCCAACCGTTGCTGGCCGCCGAAGGCGGCTTCTTCGAAGATTCGAAGGCCACCCTGAATGCCCGTAACTACTACTTCAGCCGCGATTTCTCCGACATTGTCGGGGCCAACCGGCAATCCAGGGCCGAGGAGTGGGCCCAGGGCTTCATCCTCGACTTCAAGTCGGGCTACACCCCGGGCACGGTCGGCTTTGGTGTTGACGCCCTGGGCCTGTTGGGCATCAAGCTCGACAGCAGCCCCGACCGCACCAATACCGGGTTGCTGCCGGTGCACGGCGACGGCCGTGCTGCCGACGAATACAGCCGCCTGGCGCCCACTTTCAAGGCCCGCTTGTCGAACACCGAATTGCGCGTCGGCGAACTGCAACCCAACCTGCCGGTGCTGACCTTCAGCGACATCCGCCTGCTGCCACCGACTTATCAAGGCGCCAGCCTGAGTTCTGCGGAAATCGACGGCCTGACCGTGCAGGCCGGGCACCTGAAGAGTACCCACCTGCGCAACGAAGGCGGGGACGGCAAGATGAACGCCATGCTCGGCCATGTGCCGATGCGCCAGGTAGAAAGCGATGCCTTCAACTACCTGGGCGGGGACTATGCGTTCAATGCCAAGCAGAGCAGTGTCAGCCTGTGGTACGGGCAGTTGGAGGACATCTACGAACAGGGCTTTGTCGGCCTCAAGCACAGCAAGCCCTTAGGCAACTGGGTGCTCAGCGCCAACCTGGGGTATTTCACCGCCCGCGAGGATGGCGATGCGTTGCTCGGCCACATCGACAACCAGGCGTTCTTCTCGATGTTTACCGCCCGGCATGGCGGGCACAGCTTTCATGCCGGCTACCAGGGCATTTATGGCGACAGCCCGTTCCCACGGGTTTTCGCCAACATCTCGCCGCTGGGAAACGAAGTGCCCACCTATGAGTTCGCCTATACCGACGAACGCTCGTACCAGGTGCGCTACGATTATAACTTCGCGGCGATGGGCGTGCCGGGGCTGACCGCGACCGTGCGCTACATAACAGGTAACAATGTCGACACCGGGCTGGGTTATGAAGGACGTGACCGCGAGCGTGACCTGGACATTGGCTACGCGGTGCAGAGCGGGGTGCTGAAGGGGCTGGGGATCCGGGTGCGCAATGCCATGGCCCGTTCCAACTACCGTAGCGACATCGACGAGAACCGTTTGACGCTGGTTTACACCTGGCAGTTGTTCTAAATCGCCCATAGAGGCATGTGCAAACCCGCTGGGAGCAACGGTCTCATGCTGCCTGCACTGGCCTCATCGCCGGCAAGCCAGCTCCCACCTCGACCGCGTTGAGCCCAAGCCATGCGCTATCCCTGTGGGCGCTGGCTTGCCGGCGATGAGGCCAGTGCAGGCAGCCCGATACAGATGCTCCCACAAGAGGAATTGCGCATTGGGCCCGGATGAAGTTAGCTTCCGGAAACCACCCTTTCAGGAATGCCCCCTTGGACTCCATCACCCAAGCCGTTCTCGGCGCCGCCCTGCAAGGCACCGTGCTCGGCCGTATCCAGGGCCGCCGCTCGCTGCTATATGGCGCCGCGCTGGGTACGCTTCCCGACCTGGACGTGATCATCCGCTACGCCGACCCGGTGTCGCAGATGACCTACCACCGCGGCTTTTCTCATTCCCTGTTCGTGCTCACGGGGCTGGCGTTGCTGCTGGCCTGGCTGGTCAACAAGTGCTGGCCAGGCAAAGGCTATACCTTGCCCAGGCTGTTCCTGGCGTTCTGGCTGGTGCTGGTCACCCACCCGTTGCTCGACGCCTTCACGGTCTACGGCACGCAGTTGTTCTGGCCCTTGCAAACCACCCCGGAAAGCTGGGCTGCGGTGTTCATCATCGACCCGGTCTACACCGTACCGCTGCTGGCGGCGGTGGTCTATGCAACCATCAAAGGGCTGACGAACAGGGCTACGCAGTTACTGACCTTGGCCTTGGTGTTCAGCGCAGCCTACCTGGGGTTCGGCCTGGCCGGACGCATGGCGGCCGAGCAGCGTTTCCAGGCTGCCCTCGACCAGCAAGGTATCGCCGTCAGCCAGGTACGTGCCGTGCCGATCGCCTTCAACAGCCTGGTCTGGCGGGTGCTGGCCAAGACCCCGGATGGCGATTACTACGAAGGCATCAGCAGCGGGTTTGACCAGCAGGCGCCAGAAATGCAGCGTTTGCCGCGTAACGTTGAACTGGCCCAAGCACTGGCCAACGACCCGCTGCACCAGCGCTTGCGCTGGTTTACCGATGACTGGTTGCGTTATGACCAGATCGGCGATGCGCTGGTGGTCACCGATCTGCGCATGGGCATCCCAGGGAACTACACGTTCCGCTTCAACATGGCCCACCGTGACAGCCAGGGGCAGTGGATTGCCGATGTGCCTACGATGTGGAAGGGCGCGGGGCCCGGGTCGGTGTTCAATGGCGACGACCTGGTGCTGATCTGGCGAAGGATCGTCGAGCAGCAGCCACCTTTGCCGCTGGCTGCCTGGACCGATCGTTACCTGGGGCCCAGCACAGTCGAGCGCGGGCGCTGAGGCATGCGTTCGGCCGGGCTGGACCTGGTCAAGTGGACGGCGATGCTGACCATGGTCGCCGACCACCTGCGCTTTCTGTGGCCGAATGTCGATGGCCTGTTCGTGCTTGGCCGGTTGGCGTTTCCGCTGTTTTGCCTGGCAATTGCGGTGAATGTGGGGCGCGCCAGGGCAGACGCGCTGTATACCCGCGGCAACCTGCGTTATCTGGGGCTGATGCTGGTGTTCGCGGTGCTGTCGGAGCCTGCGTATCGTTGGCTGGACAGTCGCTCGCCAACATTTAGCGTGATGCCGACCCTGGTGTTGGGGTTGGTGGTGGCCTGGGGTGTGCATCACCCCTTGATATCGGCGCGAGTGCTTGGCATTGCTGGCCTGCTTGCAGGGTGGCTATTCAGTGAGCGGTTGATGTACGGGTTGCCGGGGGTGTTGCTACCGGGTGCCTGGCTAATGGCGCGCAGGCAGGGCGGGGTTGCCTGGCTGCTGCCTTGCCTGTTGGCCATGGGTGGGAATTTGACCAATAGCTGGTTGCGCGAGCACCTGTTGGCACCGGTTACCGTGTTGGCACTGGTTGCTGCAGCCTTGGCGATTGCGGTCGGATTACTGTTGCTGCGTCATGATGATTGGCGGGTGCCAGCAGTGGGGCGTTGGGGTTACCTGTTCTATCCGCTGCATCTGCTGGTCATCAAAGGCTTGTCCTGAGCCAGGAATTGGGGCCGCGTTGCGGCCCTTCGCGGGCTCGCCTGCTCCCACAGAGGCCCGGCTAATTCAATCAGTGATGTGCAGTTCCATACGAGCGGGTTTACCCGCGAAGAAGCCGGAGCAGGAGGGTGATCAGCTGCGGGCCAACCGCCCAGTCACGTAATGCGCCACATCATTGAACCCCGGCGTCGACGCATGCCCCGGCGTAACCAGCGAATCAATGAACGCTTCATCCTCCGCCGTGATCTTCACCGCCAGCGCACCGCCATAGGTATCCCACTGTTCTTCCGTGCGCGGCCCGACAATCGCCGAACTGACCAGCCGGTTGTTCAGCACCCAGGCAATCGCGAACTCGACGATACCCACGCCCTTGGCCTCGACATAGGCCTGGATCTGCCGGGCGGTGGCCAGCGACTCCTGGCGCCACTCCACCTCCATGATGCGTTTGTCCTGGCGCCCGGCGCGGCTGCCGGCATCCGGTGCCGACCCCGGCGCATACTTGCCGCTGAGCACGCCCCGCGCGAGCGGGCTGTACGGCACCACGCCCAGGCCATGGGCAGCCGCAGCGGTAAGCTGCTCCGGCTCGGCCTGGCGGTTGACGATGTTGTACAGCGGTTGGCTCACCACCGGCCTGGGCACGCCCAGGCGCTCGGCAATGTGGCAGGCCTCGGCGATGCGCCAGCCACGGAAGTTGGATACGCCCCAGTAGCGGATCTTGCCCTGGCGCAGCAGGTCGCCGATGGCCTGCACGCTCTCTTCCAGCGGTACCTTGTGGTCCTCGCGGTGCAGGTAGTAGATATCCAGATAGTCCATGTCCATGCGCGTCAGCGTGGCATCGAGGGCGTTGAAGATGTGCTTGCGCGATAGCCCGCTGCGGTTGGGCAGGCCATCGGCCGGGCCGAAGCCGACCTTGCTGGCCACGATCCAGTCCTGGCGATGGCGGGCCACCGCTTCACCGACGATTTCCTCCGCGCGCCCCGCGTTGTACACGTCAGCGGTGTCGATGAAGTTGATGCCCTGGTCCCAGGCCTTGTCGATGATGCGCAGGGCGTCCTCGGTGCTGGTCTGCTCGCCGAACATCATGCTGCCCAGGGTCAGGGCGGAAACCTGCAGGCCACTGTGGCCGAGGGGGCGGTAGATCATGCGCGTGGGTCCTTTTGCAATCGGCTGATCTACCTGTTTTACACACAACCGGGGCGCAATGAAAGGCGCCCTCAACCGATCAGCGCCAAGGCCTCCTGCAGGCTCAATGGGCGCTTCAGGCGTTGCGACAGTGTCGCCATGGCATCGGAATAGCCCTTGGCGATGACCGCCTCGACCCGCTCATCCACGCATTGCAAGGCAATGAAGTCGCCTTTTTCCGGCTCGCCGACAAACTCGATACGGTTCCAGTCCCGCGCGTGGCCCAGTACTTCGTAGGTGCGGCCGTGCTGGTAGGTCCAGAAGAACGGTACGTCGGCGTAGCGGCGCTGCTCGCCGAGCATGTTGGCGGCGGCGATCACCCCATGCTGCTGGGCCAGGCGCCAGTGTTCGATACGCACCGGCCGCCCGGTGAGCGGGAAGGTGGCGATATCCCCGGCGGCCCATAGGCCATCTGCAGCGCGCATTTCAGCGTCGACTTGCACCGACTTGTCCTCGGTCAGCAGCACCCCCTGGATGAAAGCGGTCGCCGGTTCGACCCCGGTGCCCAGCAGCACCAATGGCGTCAGTAGCCGCTCACCGTTGGCCAGCAACACGGCCTCCACCTTGCCTTGGCCCTCGATCCGTTCGACCTCGGTGGGGCCGTGGAAGGTGACCCCCTTGCGTTCATGCAACTCGCGGATGCTACGGCCGATGCGCTCGCCCAGCTGCCGGGCCAGGGGGACTTCGTGGCGGGTGACCAGATGCACCTGCACACCGTACTTGCGCAAGGCCGAGGCGGCTTCCAGGCCGATGAAGCCGTCGCCGACGATCACCGCCGGCTGGCCGGGCTCGGCAGCGTCCAGCAGGTGCGTGGCATCGTCCCGTGAGCGCAAGGTAAATACCCCGGGCAGATCGACGCCGGGGATATCGGGTCGCAGCGCCTTGCCGCCGCTGGCCAGCAGGCAGGCGTCATAGTCGATCTGCTGGCCGTCGGCCAGGGTAATCTGGCGTTTCTGGGTGTTCAGGGTGCGCACCTTGCCATGCTTGCGCTCCAGGTGGCCCTTGCGCAGGGCGTCGGCGTCGAGCAGGGCGGGCACTTCATCGGGTGGCATCTGCCCGGCGATCACGAATTTGCTGAGGGAAGTACGATCATAGGCTGGCTGGCGCTCCTGATCGACCCAGACCAGGCGGCCGGCAAAGCCATGGGCCAGCAGGGTGGCGACTGCGGCACTGCCGGCGGCACCGGCGCCGACCACTACGAAACAGCGGGCATCGCTGTGACGGGGCGGCTCGGTTCTGGGCAGGGGTTGATCGTCGACCCAGACCTCGTCGCCTTTGACCCAGGTTCTGTAACGGCGCAGGTCGGCCAGCGCCGGCGGCTCGCAGACCGCGCCCTCGTCCACGGCGAACGCAGCCTTGTGCCAGGGGCAGACCAGCAGACCGCCGCAGACCATGCCTTCATTCAATGGCGCGCCTTCATGAGGGCAGTTGCCCTGGTAGGCGTGCACCTGGTCGCCCTGGCGGATGAGGATGAGCTCTTCGCTGCCGGCCTGGACGCGCAGGGGGCGGTGTTCGTCGAGTTGGGCCAGACGGGCCACGGCGTACTGGGTCATGGGGGTTCTCCAAGGGGCCTTTGGAACCATTTGACGCCTGGCTCGGGGAGGGGATGCGTTGAGCTGACGATCGGTGGCGACGGGTAGCTTTTGTGTTGCCTGGGCTGGCCTCTTCGCGGGTGAACCTGCTCCCACAGGTTTGCCGCTGTCCTTGAAACCTGCGCTTTACCCGCGAATGGACACTCATTGAATTGGCAGGGCCTCTGTGGGAGCGCACCGCTTGCGAACTCGGTTCTCTGCGCGCCAGCGCAGCCCAAAGGGCTGGGTGATCTCCCACAGAATCATGTGGTGCTGTTCTTGAATGGTGCTCCTAATGCCCGGCGATGCCCGGGTTTTCAAACATGGCAATGAAGTTGGCCAGTGCCGGGGAAGCATTCCGGGCATTCCATTTCATGTACAAACCCAGGCCTGGGGCGGGCTGGCCGTCGATTGGCAGGATTGGTCGGAACTGCACGCGCTCGCGCGCAATGGAGCCGATGAACGAGGCCGGTACCAGGGCTACGCCAAAACCACAGGCCACCAGGCCGAGCAGGGTGTGGAGCTGTGCCGCCTCCTGCACCACCCTGGGATAGAAACCCGCCGCCTCGCATAGCGCCGTCAACTGCGCGTGGTAGCCGCCGCCCAAGGCTTGCGGGGTGAAGACGAAATCCTCATCGGCGAACTCGCGCAGGTCTACCGCGCCCTCTCGTGCTTTCGCATGGCAGGCGGGCAGGGCCATGACGATCCGTTCGTCAAGCAGCAGCCGTGACTCCAGGGTCCCGGCCGGCAACGGCAACCTGCGCATGAAGCCGATATCCGCCTCACCGGCCAGCAGAGCCTTGGCCTGCGAGGCCGATGGCATCTCGCGGATGGTCAGCTGTACGTTTGGGTACGCCTCGCGAAAGCGGCGCAAGGTAGTGAGCAGCGACTCGTAATAAGCGATGGAAATGGCCGTGATGTGCAGTTTGCCGCTGATGCCGGCGGATACATTGCGCGCATACTCGATACCCTGTTCCAGCTCGGCCAGCGTGCGGTAGGCGGTACCGAGGAAGGCCGTGCCCGCCGCCGTCAGCCGCACCCCGCGCTTGTTGCGCAGGAACAGGCTGAAACCGAGTTTGTCCTCGAGGCGACCGATCGCCTGACTCAGCGGCGGTTGTGCCATGTGCAGGCGCTCGGCGGCCTTGTGGAAGTGCAGCTCCTCGGCCACGGCAATGAACTGCCGGAGCAAACGTGTCTCGATCATCCTGCGGTCCTCCGGCCCGTTGACCCAGCGGTGATATCCATGAGATATCAAAATCACATGCTTTTAATATTAAGTCATTGATTTTTTTATTGTTATCGTAAAAAGGAGAATCGAAGGTAGCCAGTTAATGCCCGTCACAGACCCTTTCCACGACAATGTCGCGGTATTCACCGATGCCGCACAGGGCCTGGGACTGGCCTGTTCCATGACGCTGGCGGAGATGGGCGAGCTTCGCAACCGCCTCAAGGCATGCCACTACGTGCCAGTCAACGTCGCCAGCACCCGCGCCGACCTGGGCGAAAGCCTGGTCTGGGACGAATGCAGCGGCGCGTTGTACTTCGTCGATATCTCTGGCGGGCGCATCAACCGCCTGACGCCCGATGGCGAAGTCGAGTGCCTGTATGAATCCGCGGCACGCATCGGCGCGCTGGCGTTGACCGACCAGGGCAACCTGATTTTCACCGAGGATGCCAGCGTGGCCATCTTCGACGTGTCGCGGCGCAAAGTGCGCCAGCATTCGCTGTCGGTGCACCCGCGGTCGACCTACCGTTTCAACGACGGCGCCTGCGACCCGCAGGGCCGATTCGTCACCGGGCTGATGGACGATGCCCTGAGTGGCAACACCGGGGCGCTGTTCCGCTTCGACAGGCAATTGAGCGACCAGGTGATCCACGACGACATGGCGTTGCCCACCGGCCTGGCCTGGTCGCAGGACGGCCACACGGTGTACTTCGTCGATTCGGCAGCGCGCTCGATCTACTGCGCCAGGTACCTGGCCGAAGGCCGCCTGGGCGCGGTTACTCTGTTTGCCGAAACCCCCGCCGAACTGGGGCGGCCGGACGGCCTTGCGCTGGACCGCGAAGGCGGCCTGTGGGTGTGCCAGTACCATGGCAGTTGCCTGCTGCGCTATGACCGCCACGGCCACCTGACCGACCAGGTGCTGATGCCAGTGCCGTGCCCCACCAGTTGCTGCTTCGGCGGGGCGGGGATGAATACCTTGTACATCAGTACTGCGCGTTTTGGCATGAGCGCCGAAGACCTGCACCATTACCCCGACGCTGGCGACCTGTATGCCATCAGCCCGGAAATTGGCGGCATCGCCCGGCACAGTTTCAAGGAATAAGCTTTTGAGCCTGGCTGGCCGGTAGCACGGCCAGTTCGCCAAAGCGCTGCGCGGCGTCGATGTAGCGTAATGCCGACTTGGCGTCTTTCCAGCCCACGTAGCTCATCAGCGACTTCAACTCCCACCCGTTGGCCGTGGCCCAGGTGGCGAAGCCACGGCGCAGCGAGTGGCCGGTGTACAGCGCCGCCGGTACCCCGGCGCGTTCCAGCATGCGCCGCAGCAGACCGACCAGGCTATTGCTGTTGAGCGCGGCGTCGCTGAGGTTGCCCCAGCGGTCGAGCTTGCGGAACACCGGCCCATGGGCGATGCCGGCGACTTCCAGCCATTGCAGGTAGGCCGTGACCGGGCACAAGGCCTTGAGGGCCGGGGTGCGGTGTTGTACGCCCAGGGCTTCGCGGTCGCCCTTGCTGCGCGGCAGGAACAGGGTAATGCCGACACCGGCTTCGGCCTGGATGTGCTCGACGCGCAGGCGGGCCAGTTCATCACCACGAAAGCCGCGCCAGAAGCCCAGCAACAGCAAGGCAGCGTCGCGCCGCGCCCGGCGCAAGGCGGCCAGGTCGTGGTGTTCCCGGGCCTGGCGGGCTTCTTCTTCAAAACATTCCACAGCGCTTTGCAGGTGCTGCAGCAACAGCGGCGCGGCCTGCCTGGGCGGTGTCGGGTGCAGGGTGCGGATGCCACGTAGCACCTGGCGCACCAACGGGGCCTTGGTCGGGTCGGGGAAACCTTGGGCGACGTGCCATTGACTGAGCGCGGCCAGGCGCTGGCGCAGGGTGCTTACGGCATGCTGGGCTGCGTGATCGGCCAGGTAGCGGGCGATGCTCTCGGCCGTGGCCGGGAGAAAGCCGCCCCAGTGGGTTTCGAAATGCTCGATGGCGGCCTGGTAGCTGCGCCGGGTGTTGTCACGGGTAGCGGCGCGGAGGTAGCGCTCGATGTCGGTCATGGTGCGGGGGTCGATGGGTAATGGGCACACGATAAACCGAAATGGGTTGGCTGTCGTGGGTGGGGCTGGGGGATTTCGCGATGGGCCTGGCTTGAGATCGGTGGGGTTGCTGACATCGAGCGCACCATCCCCTTCAAGACAGTACTTCTTCAACACCATTGAACGCCGGAGATTCACACAGTTGCGCCAGCGACAGCGGCCGGCTGAAGTGGTAGCCCTGGGCGATATCGCAGCCGGCAAGCTTCAGGCATACCACCTGTTCGCGGGTTTCCACGCCCTCGGCCACCACCTCCAGGCCCAGGCGTTTGGCAAGGATGATGGTGGAGGACACGATCGGGCTGTCGTCGTGGCTGTTGGACAGCGGCGCAATCAGCGAGCGGTCGATCTTCAGCTTGCTCAGCGGCAGTGAGTGCAGGTGGGCGAAGCCGGCGTAGCCGCGGCCGAAGTCGTCCAGGCTGATGCCCAGCCCGGCGTTGCGCAGGGTGAGAAGGTGCGCCACCGCCGTGCCTTCGGGGTCGAGAATGGTGGTTTCGGTGATTTCCAGCTCCAACCGCTGCGGGGCGATCCGGTACCGCTGCAGTTTGCTCAATAGCCGCGCAGCGAAGTCCGCCTGACGTAGCTGCAGGGCGGATACATTGACCGCCAGCCGCTTCTCGCGACCTTGGGCGTCCCAACCCGACAAGGCTTCGCAGGCCAGGCGCAACACCTCCCAGCCCAGCTCGACAATGAAGCCGCTGCGCTCGGCGAGGTCAATGAAACGGTCCGGGTAGAGCAGGCCGAACTCGGGGTGGTCCCAACGCACCAGCGCTTCGTAGCCCAGCACCTGCTGGGTGTCGAGGCGAATCTGTGGCTGGTAGTGCAGCACGAACTGGCGCTCGGCCAGAGCGCTGCCGAAGGCCTGTTCGAGGGTGAAGGCCTGGATGTCGGCCAGGTTAAGCGACGGGTCGAAGAAACGGTACTGGGCGCGCCCGGCCTGCTTGGCCGAGTACATCGCGGCATCGGCACTGCGGATCAGGCTGTCGATGTCCTGGCCATCGCGCGGGCAGATGCTCACGCCGACGCTGGGGCTGGTGTTGACCTCCTGGTCGTCCAGGGCGTAAGTGGCCGACAGCTTCTGTACCAGTTCGCGGACCCAGGCATTGATCTGTTCCTCGCTGCGCTCGCCGGCCAGCAGCACCACGAACTCGTCGCCACCAAAGCGCGAAGCCTCGTCACCGGGCTCCAGCAGGCGCTGGATACGCCCGGCCACGGCCTGCAGCAGCAGGTCGCCGATCTTGTGCCCGAGCGAGTCGTTGATCGACTTGAAGCGGTCCATGTCGATGAACAGGATCGCCATCAGCCGGCGCTTGCCGCGTTGCCGGGTCAACGTCTGGCCGGCCACCTCGACGAACTGGCGGCGGTTGTGCAGGCCGCTGAGATGGTCGGTGGCCGCGGCGTGGCTGCTGCGCCGGTGTTCGTCCTCCAGGCGGCCGATCAACTGCTGGTTGACCTGCTGGGCATGCTCCAGCGCGCTGAAGGCCTCCTGGCGCTTGCGCAACAGGCGCAAGGTCCACAGCAGGCTGGCGAGGATCATCAGGGTCATGCTCAGGTTCAGCCAGAACTGCCGGGAATATGCCAGCGTCGAGGGCGCGAGGATTTCTTCCTGGCGCTGGCTGACCACCACGCTGAAACCCCGTTCGGGCAGGCGCCGGTACATGCTCTGGTACGGGTCACGGGCCGCGTACTGGGTCAGCATGCCCGTTTCACTGCCGCTGTTCGGCAGCTCGGGCTGCAGCGCGTTGGCGGCCACCACCACGCCGCTGCTATCGATGCGCAAGCGCTCCAGGCCGTCATCCTGCAGCAGGCGCACCAGCCCGCTGCTGCCCAGGTCGATGTGCTGTAACAGCACCGCCAGGTAGCCGATGTCCAGCTGCACTACCAGGATATTGTCGATTTCGCGGCCGGGCAGGTTGGTCAGCGGCAGCAGGAAGGGCAGCCGCCAGTTGGGCAGGCTGGCCGGTTGGCCGGGGGCCTGCACGCTGGGCAGGAACGGTTTGAAACCGTAGCGGGCAACGTGCCGTTGCAGCTGGCGTAACCAGTCTTCGGGCAGCTCGGCGGCCTCGCCGGCATGGCTGGCCGACAACAGCCGGCCTTGCCGGTCGTACAGGCTCATGCGCTTGAATACCGGGTCTTCGGCAAGCATCCGCGCCAGGCTGACGCTGCCCTGGCGCAACACTTTCATGTCGTCCTGGGTGACCCGGCCTACGGCCTGGGCGCGATCTACCAGCTGGCGTAGGCTTTCGCCGACGATACTGGCCAGGTTCAGGTGCTCGGCGGCCTTGGCCGACAGCGCGTCCTGGCGGGCGGCGGCCTTCTGCGAAACATGCAGCCCCCAGAGAAAGGCCAGGGTGGCTGCACAGAGCATCAGGATCAGCAGCTGCAGAAGGCTGGCGGATGAAAGCGAACGGCGAATCACTGCTGATAGTTCCCGACCCTGGGTGATTGTCGGAAAATACGACAGTAAGATGACAGTCTAATGACTAATGGCCATTTGCCGCTAAGGATTTCCCTTATCTGCCAGGGGTGTCTGAAGGCGCGCGGTTTCTTCCTCCATGTAGCTCATCAGTGCGCTGATTTCGGCGTCGCCCAGGCGCATGTTGGGCATGGCCAGGCGGTTGTATTGTTCATAAAGCAGCAGGGCCAGGGGGTCTTTCTGCGCCAGCATCTGGTCGGGCTCCTTCAGCCAGCGGGTCAGCCAGTTGGCGTCACGCTGGCGAGTCACGCCCAGCAGGTCGGGGCCGATGCCGGGTTGCCCTGGCTCGGCGTTGCCAAGGGTATGGCAGGACGAGCAGCGAGTGCGGAAGAGCTGCTCGCCACTGCTGGGGGCGCGTACCTTGGGAGCCTGGGCGTAGTCATTGGCCATGGCGCTGGCCTGTTTCCAGTTGTGCAGGCTGTTGCCCAGGCGGTCGGCGAGGATATACGGGCTTTCGAAAGGCGAGGTCTTCATCCAGCGGCCGGTGGCCTGGTTGCCGATGATCAGGCTCAGGTTGTGGTCCTTGGAGCGGCCGTTTTCCAGGCCTTCGATGTACAGGCCCAGGCTGCGGCGCAGTTGTTCGATATCGGCCGGCTCACCAGTGAGCAACGTCCAGCCGGGGCCGATGCCGAACTTTTCGGCGTAGCGCTTGAGGGTGGTGGGGGTGTCGTTGTAGGGGTCGATGCTGATGGAATAGAGGAAGATGTCCTTGCCGACCCGGTCACCGAGGATTTTCTGCACCTGGCGCAGCCGGGCGGTTTCCACCGGGCAGGAGTCGGAGCAGCCGGTAAAGATGAAGTTGATGGCGACGACCTTGTCCTTGATCAGGTCGTCGAAAAAATGCACTTTTTCACCGTCCTGGGTGAGCAGGGGGATGTTGGGAAAGTAGTCGCCGCCCCAAGGGGTGGCAGCTTCCTCGGCCACGGGTTGTTGCGGTTGCAGCGGCCAGAACGGGATGCTGGCGGCGAACAGCGAGAGCACCAGCAGGAAACGCCATGAGCCGGGCATGATGCGGTCCTCGTCGATGACGGTATTGGGGCTGCCATGCAGCCAGCCTGCTCCTGCAGGGGGGCAATGCGGTCGAGGTGGGAGCTGGCTTGTCGGCGATGGGCCGCATGGCGGCCCCCGCTTTACCCTTACTTGTATCGGACTGGCGCGGTCACGCTCTGCCCCAGCGCCGATTTCACGGTCACCGTCGCCGGTGTGGCCGGGCCGTAGCCGGTGGTGGTTGCCACCAACCGCCAGCTGGCACCGCTGCCCGTGGTGGTCATTGTGGCGGTGCCCAGGTTCACCGGGCCGCCGGTAGTGGCCACGGTCACCGTGATGCTGTTGCCCGCGGCCACCGAGGTAGTGCCTGCCACCTCCCAGGTGAAACGGTTGCTGCTGAGCACCTGCACCGTGGCACTGGTGACCTGGAGCTGGTCGATCGCCACAGCCGCGCCTACCGCGATGCTGACCGTGGCCGGCGCTACCGATTCGGCGCCCTTGGCGTCACGCGCCGAGTAGTTGAAGCTGGCGGTGAACGGTGTGGCGACCGTGGCCGGCGGGGTGTAGGTCACCGTGGTGCCATCGGTGCTGGTGTTGCCCTGGCCGGAGTCCGGCTGGCTGAGGCCGACGACGCTCAGCGGCAGGTTGCCTTCCGGGTCGCTGTCGTTGGCCAGCACGTTCAGGGTGATCGGCTTGCCGGCCGTGGTTGCCGCGCTGTCGTTGGCCGCGACCGGCGGTTTGTTGGCCGGGTCATCGTCCTCGCCTTTGGTACGGAAGGTCGGCAGGCCAACCGAGGCCACGTACTCCACGCCATCCCAGCCCGGCAGCGGGGTCGGCATCACCTGGAACTGGCCTGGGTGCTCCAGGTCCCAGCGCAGCAGCATTGACGTGTCCTCGTGCTGGGTGTTGTGGCAGTGTTCCATGTAGGTACCGGCAAACTCGCGGAAGCGGATGGCCACTTCCACTTCTTCCGACGAATCGACATCCGGCCCGATGCGGTACACGTCCTTGCGCGCCCATTTTTCCCACTCTGGCGGTGCCTTGCCGTCGCGACTGAGGATCACACCTTCCTCGAAGTGCACATGCACCGGGTGGCTCCAGCCATTGCCGCCGTTGATGATCTTCCACACTTCCAGGGTACCGTCGCCACTGAAACCGCCGTCGGTGGACTGCTGGGCCAGTTGCGGCCCCGCGTTGATGCGCCGTGGGTCCATGCTGTAGCCAAAGCCGCCATCGGTCTTGATGGTCCACGGCTGGGTGTCGGTCCCGTCGGAGCGACCGAAGATGAACTCGCGGTGGCGGGCAGCGCTGAGCTTGGCCTGGTCGGTGGCAGAGTTGCGGTCAATCGGCAGTGGGAGCATCTTCAGTCCTTCGGCCTTGCCCGGTTTGGCCGGTTCATAGGCTGCCGGGTTCATGCTCAGGTCCTGGCCGCTGTAGGGCTGTACCACAAGCTGCAGGAACTTGCCGATCGCCGGGTCGCCGTTCTCCCAGCGCGGACCTTTGCTGGTCTGCTTGATCACCGGCTTGTATTTTTCCGACAGCACGTCGGCCAGCGCGATGGCGCCTTCCGGGCCCTTGCCGCTCTGGTGCTCCTCCAGGTTGACGAAGTACAGCTTGTCGCCGACCTTGATGCCGTTCTTGGCGAAGTTGATGATGATGTCGTAGCGTTCGGCGATGCCTTGCAGCGGCAGGATGCCGTTGTTGTCCTGCAGGTTGCCGTCGCCGTTGAGGTCCATGGTGCCGTCGAACGGCACGGTGTGTTCCATGATGTTGCCGTCGTTGGCGATCATGTGGAACGGCACCCGCGCATACGACAGGTTGGAACCGGTCGGGCCTTTGAATTCGCCACTGGTGCCGGCAATTTCCCGTACCACGGCAAACTTGAAGTAGCGCGACACCGAGCCGTTGAGGATACGGAAGCGGTAGCTGCGCGCGCGTACCTTGAGCGTGGGCCGGAATTGCCAGTTGACCAGGATCTGGTCGCCGAGGAAGCCATCGGTGTTGAACGGATTGAACCACAGTTGACCGTTGGCATCCCAGGCCTTGTCGGCGATCAGCAGGTTGACGTCATAGTCGCGGTTGCCCCACGGCATGCCCGATCCACTGGGGAAGCGCAGGTTGACGCCATCCTGCAGGGCTTCGTTGCCGCGGTCCAGGGCGCTGTAGTAGTTCATCATCACCGCGTTGCCTTTGTAGACGTTCTGCGCCGTGAAATCCATCATGTGGTCGTGGAACCAGTGGGTGCTCATGGTTTCGCGCCAGTCACCACGAATCTTGATGCTGCCGTTCTGGCAGGTTTTCAGGCCTGGCGAGGCGTCATTGACGAACAGGGTTTCACCCGGAGAGCAGGGGAACGCCGCACGTGGGTCCTGGGCGCGGGTGTTGATGGTGTCGTAGCCGGCCAACTGCAACGGCCAACGGTAGTCGTAATACTGGCCAGGGAAGAAGTAGGCGTTGGCATAGCCGTCGCTCTCGGCCGGCGAATGGCCGTTGTGCTCGTGGGTGGAGAGGGTGTGCAGGCCAAAGCCGTTGTTGGCCGCAGGGTCGATCGGCAGGGCGTTGTAATGGCGCATCAGGATCGGCTGGCCATAGCGCGCCATCAGCAGTTTGGGCGGGAAGGTGCCATCGAAGGTCCATAGCGACTTGTGGTTTTGCAGTGGCATTTTCGGGTGGAAACGGGTGTCGATACCCTTGGCGGTACCCAGCGTGGTCGGGAGGTCGGAGGTCTGGTAGTACAGGCCACCCGGAGCGAACTCGCCAACCGCATAGTTGTGCAGTTGCTTGCGGTCACGCAGCCCGAGGTTGATGCGCGCACCGGCCTGGGCGGTCTTGAACCCCGCCTGCGGGTAGAACTCGTTCCAGCGCTGGTGCGACCAGCCTTTTCCTGGGGGCCGGCCTTCTGCCGGCGAGCCGACCGGCTGGCGGTTGAGGAACATCTCGATCTGCGCCTTCCACGGGTTGCGGTCGAGCACGTTGGAATACTGGGTTGGGAACGGGTACAGGCCCGGTTGCTTGAGAAAGGCTTCCAACGCGGTGCCGCTGGGGCCGCTGCGGGCTACCACGTTCGGGTCCTGCGTCGGTGCTGCGCCCAGGGTGGGCACCGGGAAGGTCAGGGCCGGCGGCGGCAGCGTGGGGTCGAGTTTTTCCGAGCCGAATTCCTCGAACAGCAGTAACTGCTGGGTATACGGCAGCGCCCCGAACAGCGGGCTGGGCTTACCGTTGGTGGGGTATTTGTTGCCGGTTTGCAAGAGCGGCGGCAGCACGTTGTTGGCGCTTACCGTGTCGCGGTCGCCGTACACGCCATCGGTCAACTCGAGTGAGCCTCGGTTGGCTTCTGGCATGCTGTACAGGTCGAGCAATGCCTGGGTCGGGTCGGCCGGCTGGTCGGTGTAGGCCGACGGGTCGGTTGGCGGTGGCATGCTGTTGTCGTCCAGGGGGGCGGCAGTAGCTGTGGTCAGCCCGAGGCCAAGCATCAGCGCAGCGACGGTGGACAGCTGGAGTGCATGCCTGCCAGGTTGGATCACGGCAGTTGTTTTCATTGCCTTATGCCTCGCTCGCGGCCTTATGGCTTGCGGCCATCAATGGCGTTTTGCCCGTTTATGAGGTTAGAGCAACGGCTGTGCCAACCTATGTTCGAGGAATACCTTGTTAAACAATTCCTTGTAGGGGCTGATGCGCGCTAAATGCCATAGCGTCAAAAATGGGTGAAGGTCCCCACTAGTGGGGACTCCATTGCCCACAGATTGGGTAGTGACAATAACGGCGCCCAGGGGTATTCCTGAGCGCCACCAAGGGAATCCCGGCAAGGGCGGCACGCAAGGCGAGGCCTGATCGACTGCCAGCACCAGCCCTATCGCCGGCAAGCCAGCGCCCACAAGGATCGCGTCAACTTTTAACAATTGAGCAAGGCAGGTGCTCCCATAAGGTACCCCGAGCGCTTGCGAATCAAGCTCTAGCGATAGGGCCGGTAGCAAATACCACAATGCTTGGGCCACTATGCGGGTAGGGCCATTAGCAAAGCCCAGGGAGAAGCATCATGAACATCGTCAACGCACGCCTGCGCGGCAAGCCCGGCCTGTTCCGCATCGAACTGAGCGGCGAACGCATCGCCGCCATCGTGGCCCAGGCCGGAGGGGTGGCGCCGCGCGCTACCGATGACCTGGATGCCGGGCAGAACCTGGTGGTGGCACCCTTTATCGAACCGCACATCCACCTGGACGCCACGCTGACCGCCGGCGAGCCGCAGTGGAACATGAGCGGCACCCTGTTCGAAGGCATCGAGCGCTGGGCCGAGCGCAAGGCAATCACCACCCACGACGACATCAAGAACCGCGCGAAAAAGACCATCGACATGCTGGTGGACCATGGCATTCAGCATGTGCGCACCCATGTCGATGTCACCGACCCCACCCTGACCGCGCTCAAGGCCATGGTCGAAGTACGCGACGAAGTCCGCCAGCTGCTCGACCTGCAGATCGTCGCCTTCCCCCAGGAGGGTATCGAGTCGTACGCCAACGGCCGGGCGCTGATGACCGAAGCGGTGGCCATTGGTGCCGATGTGGTCGGCGGTATCCCGCATTTCGAAAACACCCGCGACCAGGGCGTGTCGTCGGTGAAGTTCCTGATGGACCTGGCCGAGCGCAGCGGCTGCCTGGTGGACGTGCATTGCGACGAGACCGACGACCCGCAGTCGCGCTTCCTCGAAGTGCTGGCCGAAGAGGCCCGGGTGCGCGACATGGGGCCCCGGGTGACAGCCAGCCATACCGTGGCCATGGGCTCGTATGACAATGCCTACTGCTACAAGCTGTTTCGCCTGCTCAAGCAGTCAGGTATCAATTTCGTGTCCTGCCCGACCGAGAGCATTCATCTGCAAGGGCGATTCGACAACTACCCGAAACGTCGCGGCGTCACTCGCGTAGCCGAGATCGACCGCGCCGGGATGAATGTATGCTTTGGCCAGGATTCCATCGTCGACCCTTGGTACCCGCTGGGCAACGGCAACATCCTGCGTATTCTCGAGGCCGGCCTGCACATCTGCCATATGCTTGGCTACGAAGACCTGCAGCGCTGCCTGGACCTGATCACCGACAACAGCGCCCGCACCCTGAACCTTGGCGAGCGCTATGGCATCGAGGTGGGGCGGCCGGCGAACCTGTTGTTGCTGTCGGCGCCGGACGATTACGAGATGGTGCGCAGCCAGGGGCAGGCGCTGGTGTCGGTACGCAACGGTAAGGTGCTGATGCAGCGTACGCCGGCGCAGGTGCAGCGCTTTGCCTGATGCCGGCGTGGTCTCAGGCGGCCATCGCAGCCAGGGCACAGCTTGAGATCTGCGCATCCTGTACGGCTACACCGGTCAGGTCCGCCAGGGTGATCTGGCCCTCATGCTCACGCCCTGTGGCGCGGCCAGCCAGCAGCGCACCCAGTTCGATCAGCTGCATTGCGTCGATCCGGCCGCTGTTCAAGGCGTGGGCAACCTCGCCGTACTGGCAGCATTGGGCCATTGAGTCGACGATGATGCGATCTGCCCTGGCCACCAGCGCCGGCTCCAGCTCCTGCTTGCCTGGCGCATCGGCACCGACAGCGGTGATGTGTGTGCCGGGCTGGACCCACTCGCTGCGCAGCAGCGGCTGGCGGGACGGGGTGGTGCAGACAATCAGGTTTGCTGCCGCCGCGACTTCTGCGGCGTCATGCGTGGTCTGCACCTGATAACCCAGCTCGCGGGCAAATGCGCGATAGGCGGCAAGCCCGCTGTCATGGCGCCCCCAGACAATGACCTGGCGGCAGTCGGTGACCGTGCCCAGCTGTTCGAGCTGCATCCGCGCCTGCATGCCAGTACCCAGGATGCCAATGGCGGTGACCTGTGCCGGTGCCAGCAACCGCGCAGCGATACGCCCGGCCAGGGCTGTGCGCATACCGGTCAGCCAGCCCTCGTCCTGCAGCAGGGCCAGCGGCTGCCCGGTGAGTGCAGACAGCACCAGCATCAAGCCATCGTTGCTCGGCAAGCCCTTGGGCGGGTTGTCATAGAAGCCGGTCGAGAGCTTGACCGTGAAGGTGGCGCTGCCCTCTATATAGGCCGACTTGACGCAGCAGTCACCGTTGGCTCCAGGGAAGGCAAAGCCCTGGACTGGCGGGACTTGCGCCTTGCCCTCGGAGTAGGCGATGAAGCCTTGTTCCAGGTAGCGTACCGCGACCTCAGGGTCCAGGCTGGCGATGATCTGCGCTTTGCTGAAGACCTTCACTGAATGGCCTCGAGGAACTTGTCCAGGAGGATGTTGCGGCCGCAGAGGATTACCGCGACGTGTTTGCCACGGTAGCGCTCGGCAAGCTTTTGCATGCCGGCGACCGCAACGGCGGCGGCACCTTCGATTATCCAGCGTTCACTGCTGGCAATGTCGCGCATGGCGGCCTTGATCTCTGCCTCGCTGACCAGCACGGTATCGGTCAGCAATGCCTGGCACAGCGGGAAGGTTATGCTGCCTGGTTCGACACCGCCGGCCGTGCCATCGGACAGTGTGTCAGTGGCTTCGATGTCGATGATTTTGCCGGCCTTGAGCGACTGCTGCAGGGCCGGATCATTTTCTGGCCAGCAGCCGATGATCTCGGTGCCAGGCTTGAGTACCCGCAGGGCAGCAGCAATACCGGAGATCATTCCGCCACCGCCCACGGCAACGAACACGGCGTCCAACTCTGGCGCCTGCTCGAACAGCTCGATGCCGATGGTGCCTTGGCCAGCGATGACTTGCGGGTCGTTGTAGGGCGACACGAACGGTTTGCCCTGGGCCTTGGCCTGCCTGGCTGCCTCCAGTTCCGCACCCAGCGGGTCGGTGCGCAGGCGGACCACTTCGGCGCCCAGTGCACTCATGGCTTGCACCTTGTACGCAGAGGCGGACGTACTGGTGTAAACGGTGACAGGTACGCCTGCCCGCTTACCCGCCAACGCCAGCGCCTGCCCGTGGTTGCCGGAAGAGGCGGCAATCACCCCCCGCTGGTGTTGATCGACCGGCAACAGACGAATCTTGTTGCTGGCCCCGCGAAACTTGAACGAGCCAGTGTGCTGCAGGTGTTCGCACTTGAGCAGCACGTTGCAGCCGCTCATTGCCGACAGCTGGGCACTGTAGGTCAGCGGGGTGATGCTGACGGCCGGGCGCAGTGCCAGATGAGCATCCTTGATCGCTTCGTATAGCGCATCGAGGTAACGGGCATCGACAACGGTGGGGGAAGCTGTGGCGGCCGACATGACTGCACTCCTGTCTCTTTGTGGAATTAGCGTCTACCGTAGACTATTAATCCACAATGAGCAAGAGGGCGAGCGCAACCATTGGCACCGCTGGCTGGTTGCCAGCGTTGTGGCATAGAGGGGAGGGTTGTTGCCTAGGTCCGGCATTCCTTCAGGTATTTGTACACCGTGGCCCGACCCATGTTGAGCACGTTGGCGACATAGTCGGCACCGCTGCGGCCTTCGAACGCGCCCTCGGCGTGCAACGCCTGCACCAGGCTGCGTTTGTCTTTTATCTGCAGCGTTTGCAGTGACAGGTTGCGCTCCTGCAGCCACGCATGCAGGAAGGTGTTGATGCGTTCCTGCCAGTCGTTGCGGAACAGCGAATCCGGCTGCGGCACCAGCCGGCTCATCTGGAAGAACGCATCCAGCGCCGCACGGGCCTGCTCCAGTACCGACACATTCAGATTGATGCACATCAGGTGCTCGGCTTCACCGTCCTGGTTACGCAGCACGGTACTGATGGAGCGGATCTTCTGGCCGTTCCAGTTGAGCTTCTCGTAGGGCCCCAGGTTGGCGCCGTTGAGCAGGTCCCCGAGTTCATGGTCGATCGCCGAGTCATCGCCCAGTTTGCGTTGGGAGAAATTGTTGGCGATGTGCACGACGGTCTGGCTGCGCAGTTCGTGAACGATGACTTCTGCGTGCGGGTACAGCAGCAGTGCGATGCTGTCGGCGATTGCCTTGTAGTTTTCCAGGGTCATTTTCTGTCGATGATCGGGTGCTGGACGCCCATGGTGGCGGCAAAGCGCAACTGACACAAGGTGGCTACAGACAGGGCCGGTACGTTTGCCCGGCTCGAAAACAGCGCTATTTTCCATCTCTCATTCGATAAGCCGTGATTATTCCATCTGAGGAAATGTTTGCAGTGACAGTTGCCTGTCTTCATAATTGGTATGTAATTACATGGTACATAACACGGTACAAAATCGTAGGAGCTAGCATGGCCCGGGGCGGCATAAACAAGGTTGTAGTGCAGCAGGCGCGTCAGGCCCTCATTGCCCGGGGCGAGAACCCCAGCATCGATGCCATACGTATCGAGCTGGGCAATACCGGCTCCAAGACCACGATTCACCGCTACTTGAAAGAGCTGAACGGCCAGCAGCCTGTGGCCGCCGAGGGCGGCATTGCCCTGAGCGACGTGCTGAGCCGAATGGTCGGGCAACTGGCAACCCAGTTGCAGGATGAGGCGGACCTGAAGATCGAGCAGGCCGAAAGCATCTTCACTCAACAGCGCGAGCAGCTGGAGGCGCAGCTGCTGATTGCCCAGCAGGCACTGGCTGCGGCGCATCAGCAGCATCAGATCGATGTGGCCGCACTGGCCGCCGAATCGGAAAAACTGCTTTCCACCCAAAGCACCCTGCAAGCCGAACAGTTGCGCAGTGCCAGCCTCAACCAGTCGCTGGGCGAACTACAGGTGCGCCTGGCCGACAAGGACGAGCAGGTAAAATCACTGGAAGACAAGCACCGCCATGCCCGCGACGCGCTGGAGCACTACCGCAACGCCAGCCGCGAACAGCGTGAACAGGAACAACGCCGCCACGAAGCGCAACTGCAACAATTGCAGGTGGAAGTACGCCAACTGCAACAGGGCATGATCGTCAAGCAGGACGAGCTGACCCGCCTGCACCGTGACAACGAGCGTTTGCTCGGTGAGCATCGTCAGACCGCCAGCGCCTGCAGGGCGCAGGATGAATTGCTGGAACAGCGCGATGCGCAGATTCAGGGCTTGCGCACGATCCTGGCCCAGGCGCAAGGCGCCAGCGAGGAAATGCGCCGGCAGCTGGATGTGCAGGCACAGAGCCTGGAGGCCAGGCGCGACTTGTGCGCGGAACAGGCTCGCCAGCTGCAGCAGCTTGAAGAGCAGCTCAAGGCGCGAGACGCCGCGTTGCACCAGTGTCAGTCGCAGTTGTCTGCCGCAAGCGCGGCGCAGTAAGCCAAAGACAGGCGAAGCCACCTCATCGGGCACGGAAATGTCTTTTTGCTGGCCGGCTGCGCCCAGGTGGTGCTGAACTATAGTGAAAGACGGCGAACGCGGTATGGCTAGGGATTTCAATGTGTGCAGCCCGGAGGCAGGATGAGGACGGACTCTTCGCGATAACCGGCGAGGGCCGCGCCGTGGCACTGTTCCGCCTGGTACTGACGTTCATGCTGGTGGTGATGCTGGCCTTCGTCGTGGTGGAAGGCTGGCGTATCTGGCGCGACTACCGGCACGCCTTCACCAATGCCCAGAACATGGTTACCAACCTGGCCCGGGCCACGGCGCAGCATGCCGAAGATGCCATCCGCCAGGTCGACGCCATCACCGCGGCGCTGGCCGAGCGCCTGGAAGGCGACGGCTTTGAGCACATCGACCGGCCGCGCCTGCATACCTTGCTGGCCCAGCAGAAAAGCATCATGCCGCAGTTGCACGGGCTGTTCGTGTATGGCCCGGACGGCAGCTGGATCGTGACCGACCAGGCGCTAGTTCCACCCAATGCCAACAATGCCGACCGCGACTACTTCATCTACCACCGCGAGCATACCGACCGTGGGGTACATATCGGCTCGGTGGTACGCAGCCGCTCCACGGGCGACCTGATCATCCCCATTTCACGGCGCCTGGAATATGCCGATGGCAGCTTCGCCGGGGTGTTGCTGGGCACCATCAAGGTGGAATGGTTCGTGCGTTACTACGGCGACTTCAAGATAGACGAACGTGGCGCGCTGGTGTTGGCCAAGCGCGACGGTACCATCCTGGTACGGCGGCCGTTCGTCGAGCAGGTGGTGGGCCGTAGCCTGAGCAACAGTGAGATCTTCCGCAACCACCTGCCATATGCAACGGAAGGGTTGGCCGAGGCGGTCGCCGTGGTCGACGGTACGCCACGGCTGTATGGCTATCGCGCACTGTCCAGCTACCCGCTGGTGGTCGAGGCGGGCTTGTCGCGGGAGTCGATCGTCGCGCCCTGGCGGCATGACGCGATCAAGTCGGTGTCGGTATTGCTGCTGTTACTGGTGGGGCTGGCGGCCTTTGGTGGTGTAGTGCTGCGCCAGTTGCGCGAGCGTATTGTCATCGAGCGGGCCCTGCACCAGGCACATCAGACTCTGAAGGCCCTGGCACTGACCGACAGCCTGACCGGCCTGGGCAACCGCCGGCGGCTGGATGCGGTATTTGAGGCGGAGCTGCGCCGGGCGCGACGTCAGGGCTATCCGCTGGCGCTGGTGATGCTCGACCTGGATTACTTCAAGGCCTACAACGACTGTTACGGGCACCCTGCCGGCGACCAGTGCCTGCGGCGCTTTGCCGAGTTGCTGCAACAGGCGCTGAAGCGGCCGGCCGACCTGGCTGTGCGCTATGGGGGCGAAGAGTTCACACTGCTGCTGCCCGATACCGATGCCCGTGGGGCGGAGCTGCTGGTGCAGGAAGTGCAACAGCTGCTGCGTCGGCAGTTGCTGGAGCATGCCGCTAGCCCACTGGGGCGGGTGTCGTTCAGTGCGGGGATTGCCGTGGGCGACCTGGCGCGGGAGGGGGTGACGGCCGAGAACCTGATGGCGGCAGCGGATGCGGCACTGTACCAGGCCAAGCGCCAGGGGCGGGATGGGTATTGTGTGGCGGGGAGTGTGGTGGTGGGGGTGGAAGAATAATTTCCTTCGATTGCCTGCACCGGCCCTATCGCTGGCAAGCAAGGCTCCTACAGGGAACGCGCATGGCTTGAGGTCAATGCGGTCGAGGTGGGAGCTGGCTTGCCGGCGATGGGCTGCGAAGCAGCCCCAGGGCCTCAGCCCCTACACAAAGGCGCATCGCACAGCGCCCCACGAGCCCATGGGCAAGCTCACTGGCCAGAATGCCCCGCAGCCGCGCATTCAGCAGCCCCTCATCAACCACCTCGAACCCAAGCCGCGCATAGAACGGCGCATTCCATGGCACATCGGCAAAGGTGGTCAGGGTCAGCTCCCGCGCACCTGCCTGGCGCGCCATTTCGGCTACTTGTAGCAGCAGCCTGCGCCCGACACCTTGCCCCTGGGCCTCCCGGCGTACCGAAACTTCGTGAAGATGCAGCGCCTGACCCTCAACCCGGGCACAGGCAAACCCCAGAATGCGCCCCTGCAGATCCTCAGCCACCCAGCTACCGCCCGCGTCGACGAAAGCCCGGTGTGCGTCGCAGCCCATCACATCCCCCTGCGCCAGCCATGCCAGCGCCGGCCAGGCGACAAAGGCCTGAGCCGCCGAGCGCTCGACGTCCGGGAGCCATTGAATGTCGTCCTCAAGGGTAGGGCGTATGCGCATGGGGCAGTCCTTTTCAAATGGTACGTCCTAGTCTGTCGCCAGCACCTGCGGCTGCAATTGCCAGCGCACCGAGCTTACACCTTTCTCCAGGCTGACCCGGCTGACCAATCGCTCCAGTTGCGCTGGCGCCTGCGCGGTGCCCAGCAGTTCGGCGCGCACTTCCAGACGTGCGGGGTTGGCCAGGTCTTCGCTGTGCAGTGACTGCAAGCGCAGCTGCGGGTCGCCCAGGCTGTGCAACATCAGGCTGCGGACCTGGATCTCGTCCTCGGCGCGGCAGACGATGCGCACTTCGAAGTGCTGCTCCACCTCGCTGGCCGGCACTACCTCCTGGCGGTCCAGGCGCTGGGCAATGTCGCGTAGCAGGATATTGGCGCACAGCACCACCAGGCTACCCAGCGTCGCCTCCAACAACAGCCCCAGGCTGCACAGCACGCCGACCGCAGCCGTGCACCACAGCGTGGCGGCGGTGTTCAGGCCGCGTACGTTGAACCCGTCGCGCATGATCACACCGCCACCCAGAAAGCCGATGCCCGACACCACGTACGCGGCGATACGCGACGCATCGGTGGGTGCCATGCCCGGCACCGCCTGGGTCATCAGCACGAACAGGCAGGCACCGGTGCTGACCAGTGCATTGGTGCGCAGCCCGGTCAGGCGCTGGCGCAGTTGACGTTCGGCGCCAATCAGCGCCCCCAGTAGCAGGGCGATGCTGACGCGCAGCAGAAATACTTTCCAATCCATAGCAAACCTCTTCCACGGGCACACGCCCGCATGAACGCCATCAGCTGGCGCGGTTGAAAAACCAGAAAATGCGCAGGACCACGAAGGGGAAGGAAGAAGAGGGGTTACAAGAAACCACCGTCTTGCCAGACCGGCCAGACAGTGCAGGACACTGCCGGACTAGCGCGCCACGTGGGCCTGTCGCATGCGACTGGGGCTACTGTCCAATGCAGGTCTCCTGTTCAGGGAAGCAAAATTGCGCCGCGGACCTTACGCCCCGTGGCAAGCCAGGTCAAGGGTGAAAACATGACAATGGCTTCATCCGTAATGGGCCTGCACCGGTGACGCCTGCATGGAAAAAAACGCAGGCAATCGGTACCCTTGCGCCTTCCCTTGCCATCCCCCGGACTGTTCCATGCTGCTCAATCTCGCCGTGCTGTTCGGCACCCTGGTGGCCATGGAGGGCATTGGCACGCTGGCCCACAAGTACATCATGCATGGCTGGGGCTGGTGGCTGCACCGCTCGCACCATGAGCCGCAACTGGGCATGCTCGAAACCAATGACCTGTACCTGGTGGCCCTGGGGCTGATCGCCACGGTGCTGGTGGCCCTGGGCAAGGGTGGTTATGCGCCCTTGCAGTGGGTGGGCGGCGGGGTGGCAGGGTACGGCGTGCTGTATGTCGTGGCCCACGACGGGTTCTTTCACCGGCACTGGCCGCGCAAACCACGGCCGGTCAACCGCTACCTCAAGCGTTTGTACCGCGCGCACCGGTTGCATCATGCGGTGAAGGGGCGCACCGGGAGTGTGTCGTTCGGGTTCTTCTATGCGCCGCCGTTGAAGGTGTTGAAGCAGCAGTTGCGGCGCAAGCGCAGCCAGTTGTAACAACCTGTACCGGGCCTATCGCCGGCAAGCCGGCTCTCATAGAACTGCACATAACTCGTTGAATTAGCAGGGCCCCTGTGGGAGCGGCTTTAGCCGCGAACACCGGCGCAGCCGGTGCCATGCACCGCGTTGGATTCTTCGCGGCTAAAGCCGCACAGGATGCACGGACCGCTTGCGAATTCAGTTCTCTATGCGACAGCGCAGACCAAAGGGCTGGGCCATCTCCCACAAGGACAGCGCCAGCCTTCAGCCCTGCACCGTACCTGCGGAAGCTGGCTTGCCGGTGATAGGGCCACAGGCAGCACCTTCAATTTACGGTTTCACCCTTGGGCTGCAGCGCCACATGCCCGCGGCTCACCCACCAGCCAAACCCCGCCGCCGTGAAGAACATGATCAGGCTGTACAGCGCCGCCGGCACTGCCATGGTGGCGTTGTTCAGCAGCGAAGGGCTCAGCGCCAGGGCAATCGCCAAGGTCCCGTTGTGAATGCCGATCTCCATGCCGATGGCAATCGCCTGGCGTCTGGGAATGTTCAGCAGGCGCGGCACCCAATAGCCCACGCCCAGGCTCAGCAGGTTGAACAGCAGCGCGGCCAGCCCCACCACCGGTGCGTACGCAACCACGGTCTGCCAGTCCTTGGCCAGGGCCAGGACGATGGTGAACGCCAGGAACAGCGCGGCCACCAGCTTCATCGGCGTCTCCATGCGTGCGGCGAAAGCGGGTGCGAAGCGGCGAATCAGCATACCCAGCGCCACCGGCAGCAGGACGATGGCGAACACCTGCATCACCTTGGCAAACTGCAGCGGGATGGCCTGGTCCGATGCCATGAACCAGCTCAGCGACAGGTTCACCAACAGTGGCATGGTCAGGATCGCGATCAGCGAGTTGACCGCCGTCAGAGTGATATTCAATGCCACATCGCCATGGGCCAGGTGGCTGAACAGGTTGGCCGTGGTGCCGCCAGGCGAGGCGGCCAGCAGCATCAGCCCCACCGCCAGGGCCGATTCCAGGCCAAAGCCGTTGGCGATCAGGAAGCATACCAGTGGCAGCAGCAGGATCTGGCAAACCAGGCCTACCACTACCGGCTTGGGGTATTTCAACACGCGGGCGAAGTCGGCCAAGGTCAGCGACAAGCCGAGGCCGAGCATGATGATGCCCAGGGCTAGCGGCAGAAAGGCGGTTAGCAGTGGTGAGGCGGTCATGTGCGGTCTCTTGGGCGAAGGATCCCGAGGAGTGTAGGCCGGCCCTGATTGATGGATAATCGCAAAGCGCCAGCGCTTGGTAACGGTTTGTTACCAAACGCAGCGGCTGGTGAGGCTGCATGCCGCGTTGCAGTGGGCCTGCAGGCGCAGTAGCATTCCTGTTTTAACCGAGGATTAGCCTGTCATGCCTTTCCAGCAAGGTCTGCTTGCCACCCCGGTGCCGGCCCACGCCCGTCACCTGTTCTTCACCCTGCAGTCGCCCGAGGCCCTGCCTGCCGCCCTGGACGCTTTGCTGCCTCAGGTCGATGGCGAACAGTTGATCCTGGGTGTCGGTGCACCGCTGGCCAAGGCCCTGGGCCGTGAAGTACCTGGCTTGCGCGCCTTCCCGCAGCTGGATGCCGCCGTGGAGAACCCCAGCACCCAACATGCCCTGTGGTTGTGGCTGCGCGGCAACGAGCGCGGCGACCTGCTACTGCGTGCCCAGGCTCTGGAGCTGGCGCTGGCACCGGCCTTGCGCCTGGCCGACAGCGTCGACGGTTTCCTGCACCGTGGCGGCCATGACCTTACCGGCTATGAAGACGGCACCGAAAACCCGCTGGCCGAAGAGGCCGTGCAGGCGGCCATTGCCGCCGACGGCTCCAGCTTTGCCGCGTTCCAGCTGTGGAAGCACGACCTGGAGTACTTCAAGTCGCTGCCTCAAGCCGATCAGGACAACATCATCGGCCGCCGCCTGAGCGACAACGAAGAACTCGAGGACGCCCCCGAGTCCGCCCATGTCAAGCGTACGGCCCAGGAAAGCTTCGAGCCAGAAGCGTTCATCGTCCGTCGTTCGGTGGCCTGGGCTGACCAACGTGGCGCTGGTCTGGCGTTCGTGGCCCTGGGTCACAGCTTCGAGGCGTTCGAAGTACAGCTGCGGCGCATGAGCGGCCTGGAGGATGGCATCATCGACGGCCTGTACCGCTTCAGCCGGCCATTGACCGGTGGTTATTATTGGTGCCCACCCATGACCGGGGCGGGTGTCGACCTTGGTCTGCTGCAGGCCTGATCGCTAAACATCCAGATACAGAGTTTCATCAGCGCCCGGGCCTTCCAGCCCGGAGCGTGCTCGCTGACCTGTTTCCCACCGCGCAATTGACAGGCGCACCAAATAAGCCGCTGACGCTTATTTAACGCCGCCGGTCCGAACCCCTCGCAATTAACCGAATCCCCTGGCCGGGACGAACTCCGAACCTGTGTACGGCAGCTCGCCGTGCATCCCGCAGTCATATGAGGTTTGAGACCATGGCCAACAAAGAGAACAGCCGTACCGGCAATCAACAAGGCAGCCAGGGTGGTAACAAGAACCCGGGCAACTTCGCCAATGACCGTGACAAGGCTTCCGAAGCCGGGCGCAAGGGCGGCCAGTCCTCGGGCAACAACATGCCGCACGATCGCGAGTCCGGCCGCAAAGGTGGCCGCTCGTAAATGACCGATTCGCAGTGCCGGGTCGACCCGACACTGCGAATCTGCAGGAAGGGGAGTACCCCATGCGACTGACATCTTTCATGCTTCTGTTGGGCTCGCTGACCCTGGTTGGCGGCTGTTTCGACCGCGACAACGACCACCCGGCCAAGGACGCCGACCCCAGCAAACCTTCGCTGCAGATGCAGCAACCTGATGCCACGCCGGCAGCGCAACCTGCGCCCGGTGCCGAGTCCATGCCGGAGAAAACTGGCCAGTAAGTGCACGAGGAGCAGGCATGACGGTGATGAACCGCAACACGCCCAGGAGCGCCCCGGTGCCTAGCGCATCAGGCCACCTGCAACAGCGCTACCAGGCGCTGCTGGCAGGCCAGGATGAAAACACTGCAGCCTGGCTCGACGAGCAGCTGGCAGGTGCTGCAAACCTGCCCGATGACCTGCCCGACACACCGGCGGAGCTGCCAGCCTGGAGCGCGCGGCATGCCGCCCAGGTGGCCGAGGACTACGCAGACTACCTTGCCCGGCGGCGCCAGGGTGCACCACGCCGTTTCTTTGCCAACCGTGCCCATGCGTTGTGGCTCCTGCAACAGGTGGCGCCCACCAAGGCGGTGGACGGCGCCTGGCTGCACGGCACCCTTCAGCATTGGCGCGACCCGCGCTACCACGGGCTGATCCGCACTTGCCTGGAAGAGCTTGGCAATGGTGACCCGCGCTGCAACCACGTGCTGATCTACCAGCGCCTGCTCAGCCGCCTGGGTTGCCTGGAGGCCATGCCGCTGGAAGACCAGCGCTATCTGCAAGGTGCATTGCAACTGGCCCTGGGTCAGCATTGCGATATCTACCTGCCCGAGGTGGTGGGCTATAACCTCGGTTACGAGCAGCCACCGCTGCACCTGCTGATCACCACTTGCGAACTGGCCGAGCTGGGCATCGACGGCCAGTACTTCCAGCTGCATGTGACCATCGACAATGCCGCCAGTGGCCACGCGCACCTGTCGATTCAGGCGCTGCGCCAGCTGAGTGCCGAGCACGATGGGCAGGCGTTCTACGCCCGGGTGCGACGCGGCTATCGCCTGAATGACCTGGGCATCGCCACCCCGGATCTGGTCCGCCAGTTCGACCTGCAGGCCGAACTGTTCGCGGCGCTCGAGCGCAAGCGTGCATACGGCCAGTTCATGCATGGCGACCATTGCCGCCTGCAAAAGCGCACCCTCAACCAATGGCTGGCCGAGCCCGGCGCCATGCCGGCGTTCGTCGCCGCCTTGCAGGCTCAAGGCTGGATCCGCCGTGGTCAGGACCCGCGGCAAAGCCGCTGGTGGACCCTGATCGAAGGGCCGGCTGCGGCCATGTTCGGCGTATTCAACGCCTATGAGAAACAGCTATGGCATGACTGGATTGCCAATGGTTGGCAGGCCCCCATTCGCCGCGTCGCAGCGGGTAGCTGGGGGCAGCCCGAGGCACCGGACGATCGGCCGGCGACAGCCTCAGGCATGCCCCCCGAAGTGCTGATCGAGCGCATGGCCGGTAATCGCCATGCCACCCCCGACGGCTTGTCGGCCACCCGGGCCTTCATCGGTACCACCGGGCTGCTACAGGAGGAACCCCGCTGATGATGCTTGCACCGGAACAGGTCGAGGCCGACCAGGCGCTGCTGCAACTGGGCAAACGCCTGCGCGCGGACGGTTACCGTTTCACCTGCGTCACGCCTGCTACCCACCGCCGGGTCAACGCCCGCGAAGGCACTGAACAGGCCAGGACACTTCGCGACGTGTTCGGCTGGAGCCGCCCCTTTGCACCGTCGCTGCTCTCGGCCGACGAATTGCAGGAGCTTGAAGGTGCGCAGGTGCTGGTGCCGCAGGGAGAACTGCTGGCCAGCAGGGTACGCTGGTCGAGCCTGGACGACCTGTTGCTGGTGCATTCGGCGTTCCCCACTGACGCTGGTGATGCGGTGTTCTTCGGCCCTGACAGCTACCGTTTTGCCCAGGTCATCCACGACCACCTGCAACATAGCCTCACCCGGATCGAGCATGCGGTCGATGTTGGCTGTGGCAGCGGCGTGGGTGCATTGTTGATCGCCCGGGCTGCGCAGCATGCACAGGTCAGCGCAGTGGACATCAACCCGATGGCGCTACGCTACACCGCGATCAATGCGGCCCTGGCGGGGGTAAGCAACGTTTCCGTCGAGCCCAGCGACCTTCTGCACGGCATCACCGGCAGGTTCGACCTGATCGTCGCCAACCCGCCCTACATGCTCGATCGCAATGCGCGCACCTATCGCCACGGCGGCGGCACGCTGGGCGCCGAACTGTCCTTGCGCATCGTCGAGCAGGCCCGTGAGCGCCTGGGCCGGGGCGGCACCTTGCTGCTGTATACCGGCGTGGCCATCGTCGAAGGCCGTGATGCCTTGCTCGAAGCCATCCGCCTGCGCCTGGCGGGGCCGGAATGGTCCTGGGTGTATCGGGAAATCGACCCGGATGTGTTTGGCGAACAACTTGCCGAACCCGGCTACGAGCAGGTCGAGCGTATCGCCGCCGTGGTGCTCACAGTCACCCGCAATAGCTGAGGCTGAGGCGCCATGGCCCGACCCTGCACGTTCGGCATCGAGGAAGAATACCTGCTGGTGAAACTGGGCACAGGGCAGGTGCCGGCCACACCTTCGCCAGCCGTGATCGGGCGTTGTCGGGAGGTGTTGGGCCAGCATTTTGCCCAGGAAATGTTCCGCAGCCAGATCGAAGTGGCCTCGCCGGTGTTCACCAACCTGTGCGAGGCACGCGAGTTCTTCCAGCACAGCCGCCAGCGACTGCGCACAACGCTGGCCGAAGAGGGCATGGGCCTGTACGGTGCGGCAAGCCACCCCAATGCCGCCTGGCTGCGGCAGAAACCTGCTGCCCCGGCGCATTACCGGCAACTGTTCGCTGACTACCGGCATGTGGCGCGGCGCAGCCTGCTCAACGGCCTGCATGTACACGTGGGCGTGCCGCCAGGCTGCGACCGCATGCAACTGATCAACCGCGTACTGGGCTGGCGGCCCTTGTTACTGGTGCTGAGTACATCATCCCCGCTGTGGGCGGGCCAGCGTACCGGCTACATGAGCTACCGGCGGGGGATTTGCGGGGAATGGCCGCACATGGGGTTGCCCGAGCCTTTGCCGGACTGGGCCGGCTACGAGCGCTACCGCGCTTTGTTGCAACGTACCGGTTCGCTGGCCGCGGATGGCGATTTCTGGTGGGCGATCCGTCCTTCGCGGCGCTTCCCGACGGTCGAACTGCGCATCTGCGACGGTTGTCCGCAACTGGAGGATGCGCTGTGCATCGCGGCTCTGTTTCGCCACCTGGTCGAGCACAGCATCATGCCCCGGCATGAGTCGGCGCCCAGTAACCGTGAGCTGCACTGGATCGCCCAGGAAAACTACTGGCGCGCCATGCGCCACGGGCGCCAGGGTGAGTTCATTGGCCTGCATGAGCAACAGCCGGTTACGGCCGAAGGTTGGTTGGCCCAGTTGCAGGAGCAGGTGCCGATCGACACCGCCGACGCCGAACGCGCCTTCCACCATGCGCAACGCTTGCTGCGTGACGGCACTCATGCCGACCAGCAATTGCGATGCCTGGCCCAGGCCAGCGCTGCCAGCCTGGGCAGGGCGCAGGCGTTGCAGGCCGTGGTGGCCGCGGGGGCTTGCAATTAGCCGGGGTTGGCCGAAAATGGCCGCGCCTTTCGCAGCCACTTGGAACCACCTGCGCCATGATGCTGATCAAGCAATTCCCCGACATTTCCCTGGACGACACGTTGTTTGTCTTCGCCCTCGAAGCCGAGGCCGGCGATGTATTCGCTGACGTCAACACCGTGTTCACCGGCATCGGCAAGGTCAATGCCGCCATCGCTCTGACCAAGGCAATTGCCGCGCGCCGGCCCAGGCTGATCGTCAACCTCGGCTCGGCCGGTAGCCAGCGTCATGGCAAAGGCGAGGTGGTGTGCTGCACCCGCTTCGTGCAGCGCGACATGGACGTGACTCCGCTCGGCTTCGCCCGCTACCAGACGCCTTTGTCGGATATCCCGGTGGTGCTGGAGCATGCAACGCAGATCCCCGGCCTGGCCCTGGAAACCTGCGGCAGTGGCGATAGCTTCGAGATCAATCATGGCGATGCGCCTTATGACGTGGTCGACATGGAAGCCTACGTGCTGGCGCTGATCGCCCGTAGCGAAGGTATCCCGTTCGTGTGCCTGAAGTACATTTCCGATGATGCCGGCAGTGACGCGGCGCAGGACTGGGCGGTGCAGGTACACCTGGCGGCCGAGGCTTTCAGGCGGGTGTTGTTCAGCCAGGTGTAACCGCTGCGCGGTGGCAGGACCAGCTGAAGCAACCATCGCTGGTGTAAGCCCTGAAACGTAGCTCGGTTCTGATATTCGGTCTTTGGAACTCAGGCAGACAGTACTAGTCTTAATATGTGGGAATATTTCCCACGCAACGATGCTGACTGGCGCTGAAGGATCGTGCGAAAACCGAAGCTGCTCGTTAATACTGCAGATCTATGGCCGCGCCGGTTGGCTGTCCGCTCCATGGGCGGTTGCGAACTCATTGGTCATTGCGTTCGATACGGAGATGACGACGCAACTCCAAGCGGAGGTGCATCATGTTGCTCAAGAAATGTTTGTTGGCACTGGCAATTGGTGGAGTCCTGTCGGCATCGACCGTCCTGGTGCCCGACTACATCGGTAGTTTCTCCAGCGTGTATGCCAAAGACGGTGGCAGCGGTGGCAGCGGTGGTGGCGGTGGCTCTGGAGGCGGTGGTGGTCACGGTGGCGGCAGCGGTGGCTCTGGAGGCGGTGGTGGTCACGGTGGCGGCAGCGGCGGCTCCGGGGGTGGTGGTCACGGTGGCTCAGGAGGCGGTAGTGGCCACGGTGGTGATGGCGGTGGCAGTCATGGCGGCCCGGGGGGCGGCGATGCTGACCATGGTGGCATGGCCGGGAGAGGCCCAGGCAATGCGCATGACAACGATAACGATAACGATGCAGCAGATGCCGCCAGGGACGCAGCCCGAAACGATGCTGATGCAGCCAGAGACGCTGCCCGGGCCGAGGCAGATGCAGCCCGAGACACTGCCAGAGCTGAAGCGGATGCAGCCCGCGACGCTGCGAAAGCTGCTGGCCTAGCCGGTGCAGATGAAGCCAGAGACGCGGCCAGGGCCGCGGCAGATGCCGCCCGGGACGCCGCCAGAAACCAAGCTGATGCAGCCAGAGATGCTGCCAGGGCTGTTGCTGATGCCGCCCGGGACGCTGCCAGGGCGGATGTGGACGATGCGCCAGATGCGCCAGATGCACCCGACGCGCCAGATGTCGACGCGGTTGAGGTACGGAACTAGTCCTTTCAGGGACGTATCGACCGCTGGTCGGTGTTTGGGCCAGCCGGAAAAAACCATCGATGGCGGTTTACCTCGAAAACGGTAGAGCGGCCTTCGCGGGCTTGCCCGCTCCCACAGGATTACCACCGGTTTCAAGACCTGTGGTGTACCTGAGGGAGCGGGCAAGCCCGCGAATGGGCCAATACCGGTTTTACCAGAGGAGTGGCCCCCATGCCCAGCAAACCCCATGACCAGTTCAGCATGCAGAACCCGCTGACCCAGTACCCGCACCCGCCGTTCCCGGCCCAAGGGCAGCCAGCACCGGGGCTGGATGCCAACATGCAGCCCGAGCCAGACCACGGCGAAACCACCTACAAGGGCTTTGGCCGCCTGGCAGGGCGCAAGGCGCTGATCACCGGCGCGGACTCGGGCATCGGCCGGGCCGTGGCCATCGCCTTTGCCCGCGAGGGTGCCGACATTGCCCTCAACTACCTGCCCATCGAACAACCCGACGCCCGCGAAGTGATCAAGCTGGTCGAAGCTGAAGGCCGCAAGGTGGTGGCCCTTGCCGGTGACCTGAAGGATGATCAGTTCTGCAAGGAACTGGTCGACCAGGCCCACGAGCAGCTCGGCGGCCTGGACATCCTGGTCAACATCGCCGGCAAGCAGGAAGCGCGCAAGGACATCAGCCAGGTCAGCCACGAGCAGTTCGACCACACCCTGAAAACCAACGTCTACGCGCTGTTCTGGCTGTGCCAGGCGGCCGTGCCGCTGATGCCGGCGGGGGCGACCATCATCAACACCGCCTCGATCCAGTCCTACCAGCCTTCGGCCACCTTGCTCGACTATGCCACCACCAAGGCCGCCATCGTCGCCTTTACCAAGGCCTTGGCCAGGCAGGTGATCGAGCGCGGTATCCGGGTCAATGCCGTGGCCCCGGGGCCCATCTGGACCGTGCTGCAGCCCAGTGGTGGCCAACCCCCGGAGAAAATCCCTGACTTCGGCGCGCATACGCCCATGAAGCGCCCTGGGCAGCCCGCCGAATGTGCGCCGGTGTATGTGTTGCTGGCCAGTCAGGAGTCCAGCTACATCACCGGTGAGGTGTTCGGCGTGACGGGCGGCAACCCGCTGCCATAGGGCGGGGCGGCTAAACCTTCGCTGCCCATTGCAGTCGATTCAGATATTGGCAGGCAACCCTGGGAGCACCGCTCATGGCTCGGGCAATCTGGAAAGGCGCCATCAGTTTCGGCCTCGTGCACATCCCCGTGGCCCTCAATACCGCGGTGCGCACCGAACGGGTCGATTTCGACTGGCTCGACAAGCGCAGCATGGAGCCGGTGGGCTACAAGCGGGTGAACAAGGTCACCGGCAAGGAAATCGACAAGGACAACATCGTCAAGGGCGTGGAGCTCGAGAAGGGCCGCTACGTGGTGATCAGCGAGGAGGAAATCCGCAAGGCCCGGCCCGAGGCGACCCAGACGATCGATATCTTTTCCTTCGTCGACGCCGGCGAGATCCCGCTGCAGCACTTCGACACGCCGTATTACCTTACCCCCGACCGCCGTGGCGGCAAGGTGTACGCCTTGCTGCGCGAAACCCTGGCCAAGACTGCCAAGGTGGCGCTGGCCACGGTGGTACTGCACACCCGCCAGCACCTGGCGCTATTGCGACCGCTGGACGACGCACTGGTGATGATCACCCTGCGCTGGCCCGAAGAAGTGCGCGGGCTGGAAACGCTGGAGCTGGACAGCAGCGTGACCGAGGCCAAGGTGGACAAGCGCGAACTGGACATGGCCAAGCGCTTGGTGGAAGACATGAGCGGGCCCTGGAAGCCTGCGGATTACCAGGATGCCTTCCGCCAGACCATCATGGACCTGGTGGAAGAGAAAGCCAGCAAGGGCAAGATCAGTACGGTGGAGAAGGGCGACCGTGCAGAAGCAGAGAAGGGGGCGGATATCATCGACCTTACCGAACTGCTCAAGCGCAGCCTGGGTGGCAAGAAGCCGGCGAAGAAGACGCGCAAGGCGTCATGATTCCACCAGCCCCAGCTGCTTGCGCATGCGTACGGTGATCGATTGCCTTGTCTTGCCATAATCGGCCCAGGGGTCGTCCACATTGCCCAGGCGTTCAAGCACGTTGCCGATGTTCCACTGGTTGGCGCCCTTGAGTTGTGGCAGTTCCTCGCGCCAGATCGGCACGGATACCGGCAGGCCTTCACGGGCGCGCAGGGTGTACGCGCAGGCGGTGGTCGCGCCTTTGCCGTTGCGCAGGTAGTCGATGAAGATGCGCCCGACCCGGTTGCTGGGACCGGACACGGCACTGAGCCGGTCGGGGAACAGCCTGGCCAGGTAGTCGACGATGGCGTGGCTGAACGCCTTGACCTCGTCCCAGCTGGCCCGCCGGGTCAGCGGCACGACCAGGTGCATGCCTTTGCCGCCGCTGGTCTTGAGAAACACTTTCAAGCCCAGTTCATCCAGCAGCGTCAGCGTCAGTTGGGTGGCTTCGAGCATGGCCTTCCACGGCAGAGCCGGGTCCGGGTCGAGGTCGAGGACGAAGCGGTCGGGCTTGTCGAAGTCCTTGTCGGTGGCGTTCCAGGTGTGCAGTTCGAGCATGTTCATCTGCACCGCAGCCAGCAGGGTGTCGGCGCGGTTGATGACCATCGCTGCCTGGCCGGCCTCGCCCTTGGCGTAGCTGAGCACCTTGGGTAGATGCAGTAGGCCGGCGTTCTTCTGGAAGAACAGCTCGCCGGCGAGGCCGTCCGGCGCGCGCACCAGCGCCACCGGGCGGTGCTTGAGCTGGGGCAGTATCCACTGGCTGACGGCGGCGTAGTACTCGGCGACCTCGCGCTTGGTAACGCCGCTGGTGGCGTCGATCACCCGCTCGGGGTGGGTCAGGCGCAGCTCACCCAAGGCCTGCGGGGCCTTGGCCTGCTTGCGCTTGGGCAGGGTCTTGGCAGGCATGCTGCGCTCCAGGTCGATGGTGGTTGCCGGTTTGTCGTCGCGCAGGCCGTGGAACACCGCGTGGCGCACAATGCCGTCACGGGTCATCTGGGCATAGGCGACTTCGGCCAGCAGTTGCGGTTTCAGCCAGTGCACGCCACGGGCTTCGGCCCCGCTGGGGGGCTTGGGCAGGGCTGGCCTGGTGATTGTCAACGGTTGGAGCCGGGCATGGATGCTGGCCAGGGTGGTGGCACTGAAGCCGGTGCCGACCTTGCCGGCATAGCGCAACTCGCCGCTGTCGTTATCGTGCAAGGCCAGCAGCAGGGCGCCGAAACCGCTGCGGCTGCCTTTGGGGTCGGAATAGCCGACGACCACGAACTCCTGGCGTTGCTTGCACTTGAGCTTGATCCAGTCGGGGCTGCGGCGGCCGCTATAGGGGCTGTCGACGCGCTTGCCGATCAGGCCTTCGAGTTGCAGCCGGCAGGCACTGTCGAGCAGGGACTCGACGGGCTGAGCAAAGTCGGCGGAATACTTCAGTACGTTCGATCCATTGTGTTCAAGCAAGCGCTGCAGGGTGCTGCGACGATCCTGCAGTGGTAACTGGCGCAGGTCCTGGCCACCGAGGAAGGGCAGGTCGAACAGGTAATAGGTAATGCACTCGTCATGCTCGGTATCGAAAGCGTTCTGCAGCGCCTGGAAGTCCGCCGCGCCGTCTTCGCCGGCCACCACCACCTCGCCATCGAGCCAGCCCGCATCGATGCCTAGCGCACGCAAGGCGGCAACCTGCCTGGGCATCCTGGCGCTCCAGTCATGGCCATTGCGGGTGAACAGGCGGACCTCATCACCGTCGATGCGAGCCAGGATGCGATAACCGTCGAACTTGACCTCGTAGCGCCAGTCGCCGCTGGGCGGGTAGTCGACCAGGGTCGCCAATTGTGGCTGCAGTTGCGCTGGCAACGGCACCTTCCGGCCTTTGCTGGCGGGTTTGCGACGCGGTGCGGCGGCTTTTTTTGCTGCCGGTTTGCGCGGCACCAGCGTGCGGTCGCTGAGCACGCTGTCGGGCTGGGCCTCGACGATGCTGTAGTCGGCTTCGCTACGCGCCTGGCCATCGTGCGACTTGACCAGCATCCACTGTTCCTTCTTGCCGGCCAGGTGGGTGCGGAACAGGTTCCACACACCGCCGAGCTTTTCGCCTTGCAGGCGAAAACGCAATTTGCCCTTGGCATAGGCCTCACGTGCATCGCCTTCGGGCTCCCAGATGCCCCGGTCCCAGACGATAACGTCGCCTGCGCCGTAATGGCCTTCGGGGATATGGCCTTCGAAGTCGGCGTAGTCCAGCGGGTGGTCCTCGACCTGCACGGCCAGGCGGCGCACCTTGGGGTCCAGCGACGGCCCTTTGGGGATGGCCCAGCTTTTCAGCGTGCCATCAAGTTCCAGGCGGAAGTCGTAGTGCAAGTGGCTGGCGTCGTGCTTCTGGATGCAGAACTGCAGCGCGTGAGCCCGCTTGCCACGGCGGCGCTTGCCGCTGGGCTCGGGCGTGGCATTGAAGTCGCGCTTGCGCGCATATTCCTGCAGGGGCTTGGCCATGGTGGGCTCCGGGCGGTTCTCTGTCTCTAAGCTGGGAGGCAGCGCCCCGGGCGGTAGTTCAAAAAAACTCTGAATCTTCAGGGAGCAGGCGCAGTCGACCGAATGAAGCCACCTGACGGAGAACGCACATGGCCCGAACAGATGAACCGAAGCCCTATACCCCCCGCGAAATCGACGACATCGAAGACCGCATGGGCAGCGTGCATGAACTGGACTTCGACGAGCGCCTGGATCAGCGCGCGGGGCGTGCGGGTGACGAGCGACCGGCTGCGGACGTGGCCCGCGAGTTTCCGCCCCGGCGCGTAGCCGAAAGCGGCATGACCGGCGGCGAGGCGTTGAGCGACAGCCTGCACGAGGACAACGTCACCTACGATGACCTGAGCCCCGACACCTTGCTGGATGAAACCGGCGCCCGCGACCGGCACGAACCGGGCGGCAACGGCGGCCCGGCAGACAAGACCCTGCGGCGGGTGGAGGCCCGTGAAATCGGCGGCGGCATAGGCCTGGATGAAGCCGAACTGGCCCGTTCTGCGCCGCTGGATGGCGAACCGTGGGCCGATGATGTGATTGATGACGAGGAGAGCAAGCCATGAACGAGCAGCATCGCCGGCAAGCCAGGGCGATTAGGTCTAGGCGCGCTTGTCGCGCCGGCGCATGGCCTTGGCGCGTTTCTCCAGGATCAGGTAGGTAAGCACCGCCAACAACAGCGGCACCAGGTAGTACAGCGTGCGGTAGCCCAGCAGGGCCGCCACCAGCGTGCCCTGGGCAAGCTGCCCGTGCAGCAGGGCCAGGAACACCGTTTCCAGCACACCCAACCCGGCCGGGATATGCGCGACCACACCGGCCACGCAGCTGATCAGCAGGATGCCAAGAATCGACGGGTAGAAGACTTCGCCAGGCAGTAACCAGAAGATCAGCAGTGCCATCAGCGCCCAGTTGCTGGCACCCAGCACAACCTGGCACAGCGCCAGGCGCAGCGACGGCAGCGTTACCTCATGGTCGCGCCAGCGCCAGGTGCGCTTTTTGGCGAAACCACAGGCCAGCAGGTAGCCTGTGGCAATCGCCAGCAACACCAGGCCGATCAGTTGCAGGCCGCTGGCGCCGACCGCCCAGTTGGCCGGCAACTCGACCAGGCGCAGGGCGAATACCGTGCCAGCCAGCAGCATGTAGCCCATCCAGTTGGTCAGCAGGCCCAGGGTGAGGATGCGCGTGATGGTTGCCGTGTCCAGGCCCAGGCGGCTGTACAGCCGGTAGCGCAGGGCAACACCACCCACCCAGGTGGTGAAGTTGAGGTTGAAGGCGTAGCACACGAAGGCGACGGGCAAAACCTGGCGAGCCGGCAGGTGGTGGCCGGTATAGGCCCGGGCCAGCAGATCGTAACTGGCGAAGGTCAGGTAACTGCACCCGGCCAGCGCCAGGCCGATGGCCAGGGTGCCGGGCTTGTAGGCCAGCAACGACTGGTGCACCTCGTTCCAGTCCAGGTTGCGCGCCAGCAGGTACAGCAGCGCCGGGACCAGGATCAGGAACGCCAGGGTGAACAGCCGTTTGCCCCAGGTTTGCCAGTGTTTTCGCGCCATCAGGTCTTGCCCTCGTGATAGTCACCCTGTGCCTCGGTATCCGGCTGTACCGAGCGCAAGCGCTGGCGGTGCGCCGGGAACCAGCCGGCAATCTGCGGGAAATGGCGGATCACGTGGAAACACACGAAGATCAGCGGCGCCCGCCACCAGTAGCCACGGACCATGCGCTCCAGGGTGACCGGTTTGCATTGTTCGTTGGCCAGCGCCTGCAGGTGCTGGTTGAGCTGGTGATTGAAGGCGCGATCACGGATGAACAGGTTGGCTTCCAGGTTGAATGACAGGCTCAACGGGTCCAGGTTGCTGGAGCCGACGGTGGCCCACTGGTCGTCCACCAACGCCACCTTGCCGTGCAACGGCCGCTGGCAGTACTCGTGAATGGCCACACCGTCGCGCAGCAGGTAGTTGTACAGCAGCCGCGACAGCGCCCGTACCCAGCGCATGTCCGGCTGACCCTGCAGGATCAGTTGCACCGCCACGCCACGCCGGGACGCATTGCGCAGTTCACGCATCAGTCGGTAGCCCGGGAAGAAATAGGCGTTGGCCACCACGATGCGTTGCCGGGCACTGCGAAACGCCTGCAGGTAATGGGCCTCGATCTCGGTACTGCGCAGCCCGTTGTCGCGCTCGACCAGCACGGCGCTGCAGGCCCCGGCCGGCTCGGTCAGCGGGCGTACCGCGCTGGGCGGCTGCAGCACCGGCGACATCAGGCGTTTGCTGGCGGCATGCACCTGCGCCACCACCGGGCCGACGACTTCGACGGCATAGTCCTGTTTGGCCATGGCACCAAAGTCACCCAGGTGGTCGGCGCTGTAGTTGATGCCGCCGATGAATGCCCGCTCACCGTCGACCACCACGATCTTGCGGTGCAGGCGGCGGAACAGGTTGGTGCGCATGCCCACCAGCCGCGGTTGCGGGTCGAAGGCGTGGAAACTGACCCCGGCATCGGTCATGGCGGCAATGAACGGCGCCGGCAGGTCGGCCGTGCCGTAGCCATCCACCGCCACTTCGACGCGCACGCCGCGCTGGGCGGCATCGATCAGTACCTGCTGCAACTGCTGGCCGACCTTGTCATCGAAAATGATGAAGGTCTCCAGCAGGATTTCCTCCCGTGCCTGGGCCATGGCCTCGAACACGCGGGGGTAGTATTGCTCGCCATTGATCAGCAACTGCACGCTGTTGCCGTCTACCCAAGGTCGGTTCACAGGTTGATCTCCGCAGCCAAAGGGGCGTGGTCGGAAAGGTGCGACCACGGGTATTTCGACAGCACCTGGGCAGCACCGGGCATGGCGTTGCGCAGGTAGATGCGGTCCAGGCGCAACAGCGGCAAACGCGCCGGAAAACTACGCGCCGGGGTGCCGAAATGCTCGCCGAAGGCTTCTACCAGGTGTTCGCACAGCACCGCATCGGCTTTCAGCCGCCAATCGTTGAAGTCGCCGGCAACAATCACCGGTGCCTTGGGCGGCAGGCTGTCGAGCAGGTCCAGCAGCAGCCTCACCTGGCGTTGCCGGTGGGCTTCGCGCAGGCCCAGGTGCACGCATACCGCATGCACCTGGTCATGGCCTGGCACCTCCAGCTGGCAATGCAGCAGGCCGCGCTGTTCGTTGCCCAGCACTGAGACGTCCAGGTTGTCGAAGCGGCTGATGGGGAATTTCGACAGCAGGGCGTTGCCGTGGTCTCCATGGGGGTACACGGCATTGCGGCCGTAGGCGAACTGCGGCCACATGCTGTCGGCCAGGAACTCGTACTGCGGCGTTTCCGGCCAGGCCGGGTGGCGCTGGGCATGTTGCTGGTGGCTGCCGTGCACCTCCTGCAAGAACACCAGGTCGGCGCCAGTGGCGCGCACGGCTTCGCGCAGTTCGGGCAGGATGAAGCGCCGGTTGAACAAGGTGAAGCCCTTGTGCACGTTCAGCGTCAGCACATTCAGCCGGCGCACGGCGGTGACCTTGTCGATGATGCAGTGCTGGGCGGGCAGGGTCCTGTTCACAGGGCCACCTCCGGCACCACGCCAGGTTCGGTCATCAGCTCGTGGTCCAGCGACAGCTTCTGCAACAGGCGCCGGGCGTCATACGGCGCATGAACCTTCTGGTCATTGTCGAAATAGCAGTAGACGTCACGGGTTGCCCGCCGTGGTGGTGGCCCCGGCACGATCAGCTGGGCATCGTCGGCCTGACGGCCCTGGCTCCAGTGCTGGATACGCTGCTGCCAGCGCCGCAGCGCCTTCGCGGTATAGCCACTGCTGTACAGCTCCACGTCGCCATGCAGGCGCATGTACACGAAGTCGGCGGTAAGGTCCTCGACATAAGGCCATTTCCCGGCGCTGTCAGCCACCACCAGCGCTACACGGTGCTTGCGCAGCAGTTTGATGAAGGCTTTGCACAAAAAACTTTCATTGCGGATTTCCACGGCGTGGCGCAGCCGTGCGTTGCCCTTGATATCGGTGCTGCCGTTGCCCCTCAGGCGTTGCGCACACCCCTGTGCGCATTCGCGGGCAGCCTTGCGGCTGTGCGGCAGCAGTTCGAGAAAACGGGCGAAGCGGGCCTCGTCGAACTTCATGTTCGGTGGAAACTGCCACAAGAATGGCCCCAGCTTCTTGCCGAGCAGCAGCGGCCCGGAGGCGAAGAAATTGGCCACGGGTTCTTCGATGTCTTTGAGCCGGCGCACATGGGTGATGTAACGCGGAGCTTTTACCGCGAACACGAAGCCATGCGGCGTGTCGTCACGCCAGCCCTGGTAGCGTTCGGGCGTTTGCAGGCTGTAGAACGAACCGTTGATTTCGATGCTGTTGACCGCCCGCGAAGCGAACGCCAGTTCGTCGTCCTGGGGCAGGCCTTTCGGGTAGAAATCCTTGCGCCAGGGGCCGTAGCGCCAGCCGGAGATGCCTATGCGGATATCGCTCACGCTGCCTTCCTCATTGCCGGTCCTTGTTCGGTCACTCTGAAGGTGCGACTGGTGAAGCGCGGCAGGGTTCAGCACGGTTGACCAACGGGAAAAGCTGATGCCGCGTTGAACTTTGCGGCCCGCGACGTTTCCACCGCATACCTGCTACGAGGAAGGGCGCCAGGATGAAATTCGACCGTTTCGCCCAGTGGCTGGCCAATTGGGCCGGCCGCCCGCTGACCTTTGCCATCGCCTGCCTGCTGATCCTGAGCTGGGCAGTGACCGGGCCGTTGTTCGGCTTCAACGACACCTGGCAACTGGTGATCAACACCTCGACCACCATCATCACTTTCCTCATGGTGTTCCTGATCCAGAACACCCAGAACCGCGACAACGACGAACTGCACATCAAGATCGACGAGTTGTTGCGCACCACCCAACGGGCGCACAAGGCGTTGCTGGACCTTGAAGACATGGATCCGGCCGAGCTGCATGCCCTGCGCAAGCAGTACCGACAGATGGCCGGGCAGGGTGACGATGCGCAGAAGACCAAGGAATGAGCTGCCAACCCTGGAGGCAAGCATGGCCAGACATATTGTCCACTTCACCGGGCCCATCAATTCATCCACCTGCGGCAACCTGATCAACACCTGCTCGCGGGCGCTGCAGCAGGGGGCCGAGGTCCTGCAACTGAACATTGCCACCATGGGCGGCGAGTGCAGTTACGGGTTTACCTTGTACAACTTTCTGCGGGCGTTACCGGTCGAGGTGCATACCCACAACCTGGGCACGGTGGAATCCATGGGCAACATCCTGTTCCTGGCCGGGGACCGGCGCACGGCATGCAGTTACAGCAAGTTCCTGTTCCATCCGTTCCACTGGACCTTGCACGGCTCGGTGGACCATTCACGCATGGCCGAATATGCGATGAGCCTGGACTATGACCTGCGGCTGTATGCGCAGATCGTCGCCGAGCGGACCGAGGGGGCGGCCGAGGTGCTGGATGTGCCTAGGTATCTGATGGCCTACCCGCGCATCCTCGGGCCACGGGAGGCCCTGGAGAACGGGATGATCCACGCCATCGATGAGATGCCGATCGAGCTGGAGACGTGTCAGTGGAATGTGCATGCCTAGCGCTTGCCGGTGCCGGTAAAGCAGATCTACCGCACAGACGCCGCAATGGCCCGGTCACAGGCGAACAACGAGCGGATCAGCAGCTTGATTTCATCCTTGAGTACCGGCACCTGGTCCAGATGGGCAAACCGGCAATCGGCAATCTCATGCAGGGCCTTGGGATGCGGCGTATCGGCGAACTCTGCCTCGAACACGTAGTGCACGCGTTCTGCCGCTTCATGGCGCATCAACAAGGTCAGCGTCTCGGCCTGTAACCCGGTTTCTTCCCACAACTCACGCTCCGCTGCCTGCACCGGTGTCTCGCCGGGCTCGATCTTGCCGCCGGGCAGAGTCCAGGCGGCGTTGGGCTTTCTCACCCACAACCACTTATGGGTTTGCTTGCCATGCCGGCAGATGATGGTGGCGCGATGCTTGACGGGCTTCATTCAGGCTCCTGGGCGAATCCCTTATTCCATGAAGATTCGGCCCCAGGCGGCAATAAACGTTGCGTTTAAGGTGACGAACGGTCGCTGTGGCACCAATGTTTTGCCCGCGAGTGTTTCGTGCCACACGTCGCTTGAGTGCAAAACCGTTGAGCAGAGCCGGTGTTCGAGGGTTCGGAACCAAGGTAAGGCGCAGATCGATGCGCCCCGGCAAACCATCGCAAGGAGAAACTACATGGCGCAGGACCAAGAACGCACCAGTCGGCGTGGCGGCAACAAGCAAACCAACCCAGGCAACTTCGCCAACGACCGGGAGCGGGCCTCCCGCGCCGGGCACAAGGGCGGCCAGGTTTCTGGCGGCAATTTTGCCAATGACCGCCAACGGGCATCGGACGCCGGCCGCAAGGGTGGGCAGAACAGCCACGGTGGAGATCGCCATCGGTGATTTTTTGAATTTTCCGAGCATATCCCGATCAATCAGGATGTCATCCATGGAGAAAAGGAGGCCTCTAGATGCCTGGTCCACAGCTATACATCATCGATTACCAACTGCACGGCCAGCCGCGCAGTTTCATTATCCGTCTGGAGCAACTGGACAATGCCGAGGCCTGGCATTGGGCAAGTTGCGATGCGGGCATCGGCATCATTCCCAAGTTCGGGCGCGAGAAGATCCGCAAGGTCAGTCGGCCGATGGCCGAGCGCTACGGGATTACCGCCGTGAGCTGGCGTGTGTCGGGGGGCAAACCGAATCGGTCGGTGGGGGGGCCGGCGGCGATGCTGTGATTATTACGAACCTCAGCTGTTCCGCGGGCACGCCCGCTCTCATAGAACTGCACATAACTCGTTGAATTAGCAGGGCCCCTGTGGGACCGGCTTTAGCCGCGAACACCGGTGTAGCCGGTGCCATCCACCGCGTTGGATTGTTCGCGGCTAAAGCCGCTCCCACAGGGTACGCGGACCACTGGCGAACTCGGGGCGGACAGCCAGGTTTCGAATGCACTGAAAATCAGGCACCGGACTCGGGGTCGCTAGCCGGTACCCCGGGGCGGTTCTCTTCATCTTCGGTTACATTGGGGGTTGCATCCGCGTCGTCGGCCCGGTCGTTGCGCCGCTCTGGGTCAAGCTCTGGCCAGTCATCCTGTGCGCTGCCACCGCCCATCCTCAGTAAGTCGTTCATCTCGCAATCCTCATGCTCGGTACTCATAGCATAAGAACTGCAACGGCCAGGAGAGGTCGGTTGGATGCCGACCGCCCCTGACCAACGGTGCCGTCAGGGCCTTTTCAGCACCAGGGTGAGGATGTCGTAGCTGGCGACCAGCTCACCCAGCTGGTTGGTCACCTCCACATCCCACGCCACCACACCCTGCGGCTGGCCAAGCGGGCTGGTCTTGCCCTGGTCGATCTTGCGCTTGCAGGTCAGGCGCGCCTGGATGGTGTCGCCGATGCCCACCGGGTTGATGAAGCGCAGGGTATCCAGGCCGTAGTTGGCCAGAACCGGGCCTGCAGCGGGGGAGACGAACAGCCCGGCTGCAGCCGACAGCACGAAGTAGCCGTGGGCAATGCGCTTGCCGAACTGCGATTGCCTGGCGGCGATCTCGTCGAAGTGCATGTAGAAATGGTCGCCCGACAGGCAGCCGAAGTTGACCAGGTCGGCTTCGGTCACGGTACGGCGGTGGGTGAGCAGCGACTCGCCGATGCGCAGTTGCTCGAAATAGCGGCGGAACGGGTGCACTTCGGTTTCGATCACCTCGCCACCGCGCACGTATTCGCCGGTTACCGCCGTGAGCATGCTCGGCGAACCCTGTACCGCGGCGCGTTGCAGGTAGTGTTTGACGGCACGCAGGCCTCCCAGTTCCTCACCACCACCGGCGCGGCCCGGGCCACCGTGCTTGAGCTGCGGCAATGGCGAGCCATGGCCGGTGGATTCCTTGGCCGCCTCGCTGTCGAGTACCAGCAGGCGGCCATGCCAGGCAGCGGCCACCGGGATGGCCTTGGCCGCTACACTGCGGTCGGCGGTGACCAGGGTCGCCACCAGGCTGCCTTTGCCACGCGCGGCCAGCGCCAGGGCTTCGTCGAGGTCGTCATAGGCCATCAGCGTGCTGACCGGGCCGAACGCTTCGATATCGTGGGCACCGCCTTCAGCATGCGGGTCACGGGCTTGCAGCAGGGTCGGAGCAAAGAACGCGCCCTCCGCCACACCTTCGCCACGCGGTGCAAAACCATCGCTGGCGCCGAACAGCTGGTCGCAGCTGTGCAGCAGGCTGCGCACGCGTTCGGCCACATCGTGCTGCTGGTCGTGGGAAGCCAGGGCGCCCATGCGCACACCTTCCAGCGACGGGTCACCGACCACCACCTTGCTCAGCCGCTCGCGCAGGCGCGTGGCAACGGCGTCGATGTGCCTGGCCGGTACGATGGCGCGGCGGATGGCGGTGCATTTCTGCCCGGCCTTGGTGGTCATTTCGCGGACCACCTCCTTGATGTACAGGTCGAACTCTTCGCTGTCCGGGGTCACGTCCGGGCCGAGGATGGCGCAGTTCAGCGAATCGGCTTCGGCAGTGAACGGCACCGAGTTACGTACCAGGTTCGGTGTGACGCGCAACTTGGCGGCGGTGTCGGCGGAACCGGTGAAGGTCACCAGGTCCTGGCCTTGCAGGCGGTCGAGCAGGTCGCCGGTGCTGCCGATCACCAGTTGCAGGCTGCCTTCGGGCAACAGGCCGGATGCATTCATCAGGCGCACCACGGCCTCGGTCAGGTAGCTGGTCGAGGTCGCCGGCTTGACGATGCACGGCATGCCGGCGAGGAAGGTCGGGGCGAACTTCTCCAGCATGCCCCAGATAGGGAAGTTGAAGGCATTGATGTGCACCGCCACCCCGGCGCGCGGCACCAGGATGTGGCTGCCGGCGAAATGGCCTTGCTTGCCCAGCGGGATGGCCGGGCCTTCGTGCATCAGGTTGCCCGATGGCAACTCACGGCTGCCGATGCCCGCATAGGAGAACAGTGTGGCGTTGCCACCTTCGATGTCGATCCAGCTATCGGCACGGGTGGCACCGCTGTGGTGGGACAGGGCGTAGAGCTGTTCCTTGTGCTCGGCCAGGTACAGGGCCAGCGCCTTCAGGCGGGCGGCGCGTTGCTGGAAGTCCATGGCCATCAGCGCGGCCAGGCCACGCGCGCGGGCAAAGTCCACGGCTTCGGCGAAGTCCGGGCGTTCTTCGTGGCTGTAGGCCAGGACGTGGCCGTCCAGGGCGCTGCGCAGGGCCTGGGCGCCGTGCTGGCCGAGCCAGCGGCCGGCGATGAAGCTTTGCAGGGTAGGGGCGGCAGACATGCTGTTCTCCAATGTAGAAGGGGCGCTGTTACCACAGCGCCACGGTGTAGCCGATGATCAGGCGGTTTTCGTCCACGGCGTTGCTCAGGCCATTGCCTGAGCGGAAGGTGACGTTGCGCCAGCGCAGGCTGACGTCCTTGAACGGGCCGCTCTGGATGACATAGGTGATGTCGGTGTCGCGCTCACGCTCACGGCCATTGCTGACGGTGGCGGTTTCGGCGTGGCGGCCATCGGTGTAGCGGCTCATGAAGCTCAGACCGGGAATGCCCATGGCAACGAAGTCGTAGTCGTAGCGCACCTGCCACGAGTCCAGCCCGGCGCGGGTGAAGGTGTTGTAGGTGACTAGGTTGACGGTGAACGGGTCGCCGCCGTTCACGAACGGGAAGGCACTGTCGCCGGACATCTGCTGCCAGGTGGCGGTGAACTTGTGGGCCCGCACGCCGAGGGTGAACATGGCGTTGAAGTTACGGTTGTCGATGGTGCCGGCGCGTTCGGCGCCGTCGTTGCGGCTGTCGAAGTAGCGCAGGTCGGTGCGCAGGCTCAGGCCTTCACCCAGCGGGCGGGTATCGACCAGGCCGACGAACTGCTGGCGGTAGATGTCCTCGAGCTTGGCGTAGTAATAGCTGACGCTGGTTTGCGGGGTGATGGCGTAGCTGCCACCGCCGAAGTCCAGGTGGTCGCTGCTGGCGGCGCCGTAGCCGATGTCGTCGCGGCCCGAGGAGTCGCGCAGGTTGGCCTTGGTCAGGCGGCCGGCGTTGAAGGTCAGGCCGGCCAGGTCCTGGCTGGTGAGCAGCCCGCCCTGGAAAGTCGAGGCCAGCAGGCGGGTGTCGTTGTACACCACCACTGGCAGGATCGGTTGCAAGGTGCCCAGACGCAGGGTGCTCTTGGCCACCCGCACCTTGCCAGTCAGGCCCAGTTCGCTGTAGTTATCGACCGGTTCATGGCTGTTGGGGCCGAAGGGCAGCAGGCCGGTATTGCGGCGGTCGCGGCTGGAGTCGAGCTTTATGCCCAGCTGGCCCATGGCGTCTGCACCAAAACCGACCGGGCCTTCGGTGAAGCCCGACTCCAGCTTGGCGGTAAAGCCCTGGCCCCATTCCTCGGCCTTGGCCTGCGCTGCGTTGCTCTGGCGGAAGTCGCGGTTGAGGTAGTGATTACGCAGCTCCAGCCGGGCGTGGCTGTCGCCGATGAAATCCGCCATGGCCGGCAACGGCAGGGCGAGGCTGGCCAGCCAGGCGGCCGAAATGAAGTGCGTGCGGTTCATTGTTGTTTTACCCGACATGGTTGTTCTTCCCTGAAGGTCAGTGCTTGCTGGCGCCGGCAGCGCCGATACCGGTCATGGAGCGGATGAACTGGGCCAGGTAGCGGCCACGTTCCTGATTGGCGCGCTCGGAGCTGTCAGTGACCGAGAACACCCAGGCGCCGAGGAAGGCCAGGCTCATGGAGAACAGCGCCGGGTTGCTGTAGGGGAACAGCGCCTGTTCGTTATGCAGCACGTTGACCCACACCGCCGGGCCCAATATCACCAGCAGCACCGCCGAGACCAGGCCAGCCATGCTGCCGCACACCGCACCGCGAGTGGTCAGGCCTTTCCAGAACATCGAGAGCAGCAACACCGGGAAGTTGACCGAGGCCGCCACTGCCAGCACCAGGCCGGAGAGGAAGGCGATGTTCTGCGACTCGAACATCAGGCCGAGGATGACCGCCAACAGGCCGATCAGCAGGGTGGCGATGCGCGACACGCGCATTTCCTCTTGCTCGCTGGCCTTGCCCTGGCGCACCACACAGGCGTACAGGTCGTGGGAAACGGCCGATGCACCGGACAGCGCCAGGCCGGCGACCACGGCAAGGATGGTGGCGAAGGCCACAGCGGAGATGAAACCGAGGAACAGATTGCCACCTACGGCCTGGGCCAGGTGCACGGCGACCATGTTGCCACCGCCGATGATCGCGCCGGTGGCGTCACGGTAGGACGGCTCGGTGCCGACCATGACGATGGCACCAAAGCCGATGACGATCAGCAGCAGGTAGAAGTAGCCGATGAACCCGGTGGCATAGAACACGCTCTTGCGCGCTTCCTTGGCATCGCTGACGGTGAAGAAGCGCATCAGGATATGCGGCAGGCCGGCGGTCCCGAACATCATGCCCAGGCCCAGGGAAATGGCGTCCACCGGGTTGGACAGCAAGCCGCCCGGGGCCATGATCGCCTGGCCTTTGGCATGCACGGCCACGGCGCTGGCGAACATCGCCTCGGTGCTGAAGCCGAAATGCTTGAGCACCATGAAGGCCATGAAGGTGGTGCCCAACAGCAGCATCACTGCCTTGATGATCTGCACCCAGGTGGTGGCGAGCATGCCGCCGAAGGTGACGTAGGCGACCATCAGTACGCCGACCAGCATCACTGCGTACAGGTAGCTGATGCCGAACAGCAGCTCGATCAGCTTGCCGGCACCGACCATCTGCGCTACCAGGTACATCAGCGCCACCACCAGGGTGCCGAAGGCCGAGGTCAGGCGCACCGGGGTTTGCGCCAGGCGGTAGCTGACCACGTCGGCGAAGGTGTACTTGCCCAGGTTACGCAGGCGTTCGGCAATCAGGAACAGGATGATCGGCCAGCCGGCCAGTACGCCCAGGGCATACAGCAGCCCGTCGTAGCCGTTCATGAACATCATTGCCGAAATGCCCAGGAACGACGCGGCGCTGATCATGTCGCCAGCGATCGCCAGGCCGTTCTGCATGCCGGTCAGGCCCCCGCCAGCGGTGTAGAAGTCGCTGGCCGAGCGGGTGCGCATGGCCGCCCAGCGGGTGACCAGCAGGGTGAAGCAGACGAACACCATGAACATCGAGATGGCGGTCCAGTTCATTGTGCGCACTCCTGCTTGACCTTGTCGTTGAGCGGGTCGAGCACGTTGTTGGCGCGGTGCACGTAGATGCCGGTGAGGGCGAAGGACAGTAGCACCATCAGCACGCCGACCAGCATGCCGACGGTGGTCACGCCACCGCTGAGGGACTGGCCGAGGGTGCTGGGGGAAAACGCCACCAGCAGGACGAAGCCGTAGTAGATCACCAGCATGGCCAAGGTCAGGCTGCCGTTGAGGCGACGTTTGCGCTGCACCAGGTGCTGGAAATCGGGGTGGTTGGCGATGCTTGCGATGCGTTCGGGTGTCATGGGTTGCGATCTCTGGGTGTTGTAATTGTTTTGTTGAGGTCACGCGGGTGTTGCGGTGTTGCTGATGGCCCTATCGCCGGCAAGCCAGTTCCCACAGGGATTGCACAAGGCCTGAGGGCAGCGCTCTAGTTGTGGGAGCTGGCTTGCCGGCGATGAGGGCGACTCGGTCTCAAAGCTGGTCGAAATCGAGCACTACCTTGTCGCTCACCGGGTAGGTCTGGCACGACAGCACATACCCGGCCGCTACTTCGTAGTCCTCCAGGGCATGGTTGCTGTCCATTTCCACTTCGCCTTCGATTACCCGACACTTGCAGGTCGAGCACACGCCGGCCTTGCACGAATAAGGCAGCTCGGCGCCGATGGCATTGCCGGCGTCCAGCACGTTCTGGGTGTTGCGTGGCAGGTCGAAGGTGAGGGCGCGGCCGTCGCTGATCACGGTGATGTGGCTGAGCGCCGAGTCCACCTGGCGCTCAGCCTCGCGGGCTTCACGGCGGGCTTCGCTGCCGGCGGCGGCGAACAGCTCGAAATGGATGCGTTCCTTGGCCAGGCCATTGGCCCGCAGGCTGTTGCGCACCGTCTCGGTCATCGCCTGCGGGCCGCAGATGAATGCGGCATCCAGGCTGGCAACGTCCATCCAGCGCGAAAACAACTGGCCGCACTTGTCGGCATCGATGCGGCCGTTGTACAGGTCGACATCCTGCTGCTCGCGGCTGAATACGAAAATCAGGTTCAGGCGCTCGAGGTAGCGGTTCTTCAGGTCTTCCAGCTCGTCGCGGAACAATGCCCCAGAGCTGGAACGGTTGCCGTACAGCAGGGTGAAGCGGCTATGTGGCTCGCTGGCCAGGGTAGTGGCGATGATCGACAGGATCGGGGTAATCCCGCTGCCGGCCGCCACGCCCAGGTAGTTGCCCTGGCGGGCCGGGTCCAGCGGCACGAAGAAACTGCCCGACGGTGGCATCACTTCCAGCTGCTGACCGGCCTTGAGCACGTCATTGGCAAATGCCGAGAAGCGCCCGCCCGGTACGCGCTTGACCGCCACACGCAGTTCGCCGTCCTGCACGGCGCTGCAGATGGAATAGGAACGGCGGACTTCTTCGTTGTCCAACTGGGTACGCATGACCAGGTACTGGCCTTGGGTGAAACGGAACTGCGCCTGCAGGTGCTCGGGCACGTCGAAGGCAATCGACACCGCATCGCGGGTCTCGTTGCGTACTTGCTTGATGGTCAGGCTGTGAAACTGGCTCATGGCGTTCTCCACGGCTCAAATGCATTTGAAATAGTCGAACGGCTCCAGGCACTCGCGGCAGCGGTACAGCGCCTTGCAGGCCGTGGAGCCGAACTGGCTGAGCAATTCGGTATGGGCGCTGCCGCACTGCGGACAGCACACCTGGGGCGCCTCACCGAGCAGGCTGCGTTTGCTGGTGCTGCCCTGTGGCGGGGCAATGCCATAGGCGCGCAGGCGCTCGCGGCCCAGTTCGCTGATCCAGTCAGTGCTCCAGGCCGGGGTCAGCCGGCGCTCAAGAATCGGCGCGGGAAAACCGGCCAGTTCCAGCGCCTGGCGGATATCGCCCTCGATCACCTCGGTGGCCGGGCAGCCGGAGTAGGTCGGGGTGACCACCAGGTGCAGGTGCCCGGCGTGCCAGTCGAGATCACGCACGATCCCCAGGTCGACCACGCTGACCACGGGCACTTCCGGGTCCATGACCTGGGCCAGTACCGCCCAGGCTCGGGCCAGGTCGTCGCTTTGTTGCGCGCGGCCCCCACGGTCGCCGGCAATCAGCTCACCAGGTTGCATCGGGGTACGCCCTTGGCAGGAACTGCATCTCGGCCAGCAGCAGGCCGAGGTGCTCGGTGTGCAGGCCTTTGCGACCGTCCAGGTAAAAGTGGTTGGCGGCCTTGGGCAGCGGCAGCTCGACCGCAGAGAAGGTCTCGGCGACCTGCTTGAGCCAGGCCGCACCGACGGCCGCCGGGTCGGCGCCGACACCCGCTTGCGCCAGGTGCACTTCATTGTCGCTACCGGCGGCCAGTTCGACGGTGAAGCGCCACAGTGCCGGGATGGCCGCGAGCATGCGCTGGCGGCTTTCTTCGGTACCGCCGCCGAGGCGTTGCACCCATTCGCTGGAGCGGCGCAGGTGGTAGGTGACTTCCTTCACGGCCTTGGCGGCGATACCGGCGATACGCTCGTCGTTCGAGTCGACCAGGCCCTGAAGCACGGCGAAATGCCAGGCGTCATAGAAGAACTGCTTGGTCATGGTCACGGCGAAATCGCTGTTGGGCTGCTCGACCAGCAGCAGGTTGCGATAGGCCCGCTCGTCACGGCGGAAGGCCAGGGCGTCGGCGTCACGGCCATCATCGAGCAACTCGGCGGCGTACTCCAGCCAGTTGCGCGCCTGACCGACCAGGTCGAGGCCGACGTTCATCAGGGCCAGCTCTTCTTCGATGGCCGGGGCGCGGCCACACCATTCGCAGAGGCGCTGGCCCTGCACCAGGGCACTGTCGCCAAGCAGCAGCAGGTAGGGGATAAGGGCTTCGTTGTGCATGGCCAACCTCACATGTGTCCGACTTCGTCGGGCAGCTCGTAGAAGCTGGCATGGCGGTAGACCTTGTCGTCCGACGGGGCGAACAGCGGGTCTTTCTCGTCGGGCGAGGAGGCGGTGATCAGTGCCGAGGGCACCACCCACAGGCTCACGCCTTCGCTGCGACGGGTATACAGCTCGCGGGCGTTTTCGATGGCCATGGCAGCATCGGCGGCGTGCACGCTGCCGACATGCTTGTGGTTAAGGCCGTGCTTGCTGCGCACGAACACTTCGTAGAGGGTCCAGACAGACATTTTCGATCTCCGCATCAATCGCCGCTCAGGCGGCGTTCTTGTTCTGTTGCTTGCGCGCGTAGGCCACGGCGGCCTCGCGTACCCAGGCGCCGTCCTCGATGGCCTTGCGCCGGGTGGCGACCCGTTCCTGGTTGCACGGGCCATTGCCCTTGATCACTTCGTAGAACTCGTCCCACTGGATTTCGCCGAAGTCGTAGTGGCCGCGCTCGGCGTTCCACTTCAGCTTGGGGTCCGGGGCGGTGCAGCCGAGCAGTTCGAGCTGCGGCACGGTCTGGTCGATGAAGCGCTGGCGCAGTTCATCGTTGGTCTGGCGCTTGATCTTCCAGGCCATGGACTGGGCGCTGTTGGGGGAATGCTCGTCGCTGGGGCCGAACATCATCAGGGCCGGCCACCACAGGCGGTTGATCGCGTCCTGGACCATGTCGCGCTGGGCCTGGGTGCCGTGGCGCATCATGGTCAGGAGGATTTCGTAGCCCTGGCGCTGGTGAAAGCTCTCTTCCTTGCAGATGCGGATCATCGCCCGCGAGTACGGGCCGTAGGAGGTGCGCTGCAGCACCACCTGGTTGACGATGGCGGCGCCATCCACCAGCCAGCCCACTGCGCCCATGTCGGCCCAGCTGAGGGTGGGGTAGTTGAAGATGCTCGAGTACTTGGCCTTGCCGCTGTGCAGCTTGGCGATTTCTTCGTCACGGTCGGCGCCCAGGGTTTCCATGGCGCTGTACAGGTACAGGCCGTGGCCGGCTTCGTCCTGGATCTTGGCCATCAGCTGCAGCTTGCGCTTGAGGCTGGGGGCGCGGGTGACCCAGTTGCCTTCGGGCAGCATGCCGACGATTTCCGAGTGGGCGTGCTGGGAGATCTGCCGGATCAGGGTCTGGCGGTAGGCCTCGGGCATCCAGTTCTTGGCTTCGATCTTGATTTCGGCGTCGATCTTTTCCTGGAAGTTGCGCTCTTCGGGCGACATCTCTTCCAGCGACTTGATGCGCTTGACTCCGGTTTCCACTAGCTGTGCGTACATGTGCTGCGACTCCTGCTAAGGCATGAGTCATTTGTAAGCGATACAAAACATAACGTCAAACAGTTTTATATGTATCGAATAAGATTTGTGTATCACATTGGTGGCCCTTTCGCGGGCAAACCCGCTCCCACAGGTCATGTGTAACCACCAAGCCCGATGCGATTCGTGTGGGAGCGGGTTTACCCGCGAAGAGGCCAACTGGAAAAACGCAAAAAAAACCCCGGACGATGCCGGGGCAGAAAAGGCAGCCGAATGAATCAGCTGGCCAACCGTTTGTCGAACACGTGGCAGGCCTTGCCCTCGGAACGCTTGAGCGTGCCGCAGGGCTGCAGGCGCACCTGGGTGCTGATGCCGATATAGGTCTTGATCTGCCGAGTCAGCTCCGCGGTCAACAGCTTGCGCTGGCCTTCATCGAGGTGCTGGCACTCCGTACGCAGCTCCACATGTACCTCGACACTGTCCAGGTTGCCATTGCGATACAGATGAATCTCATAAAGCTCTGAAAGCTGTTTTATTTTAAGAACCTGCTCCTCGATCTGGGTCGGGAACACGTTGACCCCGCGAATGATCAGCATGTCATCGCTGCGGCCAGTGATCTTGCCGATCCGGCGCATCGGTCGGGCGGTGCCGGGTAGCAGGCGAGTGAGGTCGCGGGTGCGGTAGCGCACCATTGGCAACGCTTCCTTGCTCAGCGAGGTGAACACCAGTTCGCCCAGCTGGCCATCCGGCAGCACCGCGCCGGTGACCGGGTCGATAATCTCGGGGTAGAAATGGTCTTCCCAGATGGTCGGACCATCCTTGGTTTCGATGCACTCCATCGCCACCCCTGGCCCCATGATTTCCGACAGGCCATAAATGTCGAGGGCATCGATGCCCAGCCGTTGCTCGATCGAGCGACGCAGTTCGTCGGTCCACGGTTCGGCGCCGAATATGCCCAGGCGCAACTTGAGGTCGTGCGGGTCGATGCCCTGGCGCTCGATCTCGTCGGCCAGGTTGAGCATGTAGGAGGGGGTGACCATGATGATGTCGGGCTGGAAGTCGCGAATCAGCTGCACCTGCTTCTCGGTCTGGCCACCGGACATGGGGATCACCGTGCAGCCCAGGCGCTCGGCACCGTAATGCGCGCCAAGCCCGCCGGTGAACAGGCCGTAGCCGTAGGAGACATGCACCTTGTCCCCCTTGCGCCCTCCAGCGGCGCGGATCGAGCGGGCGACGACATTGGCCCAGGTGTCGATGTCGTTCTGGGTGTAGCCGACCACCGTCGGCTTGCCGGTGGTGCCGCTGGAAGCGTGCAGGCGCACCACCTCCTGCTGGGGCACGGCGAACATGCCGTAGGGGTAGTTGTCGCGCAGGTCGTTCTTGCCGGTGAAGGGAAACTTCGCCAGGTCTTCGAGGCACGTGAGGTCGCCGGGGTGAGCGCCGCACTCGGCAAAGCGCTGGCGATACAGCGGCACATTGTCATAGGCGTGCTTCAGGCTCCAGCGCAGGCGCTCCAGCTGATGCTGGCGCAGGGCGTCGACGCTGGCGGTTTCCATCGGGTCCAGCAGGGCACGATCGGCATCATGGTACATGTTCATGGCTTCACTCGAATTGTTCTTGTACGCCGCGCGGTAGCGGTTGCAGGCCGCGCGGTGAGTGTCATGGACGCAGCATATACGGCTGCATTCGGTTCGGTAACACGCCGATGGTCTGAACCGCTCAGAGGCGTTCGATGACCATCGCGATGCCCTGGCCAACGCCGATGCACATGGTGCACAGGGCATAACGTCCGGCGGTTTCTTCCAGCTCGTGCAGCGCGGTGGTGACCAGGCGTGCGCCGCTCATGCCCAGCGGGTGGCCCAGGGCGATGGCACCGCCGTTGCGGTTGACCCGTTCGTCGTCGTCGCCCAGGCCGAGCTCGCGCAATACCGCAAGGCCTTGGGCGGCAAAGGCCTCGTTGAGCTCGATGACGTCCATGTCGGCCAGCGACAACCCGGTAAGCGCCAGCACCTTGCGGGTAGCCGGCACCGGGCCGATGCCCATCAACCGTGGTTCGACCCCGGCCACCGCCATGCCGACGATGCGGCCGCGGGCCTTCAGACCATGGCGGTGGGCGGCTTTGCTGCTGGCCAGCAGCAAAGCGCAGGCCCCGTCGTTGACCCCGGAGGCATTGCCGGCGGTGACGCTACCGCCGTCGCGGAACGGGGTACCAAGCCTGGCCAGTTGTTCCAAGGTGGTGTCGCCGCGGGGATGTTCGTCGTGTTCGACCACTTTGGCCGGGCCTTTGCGCTGCGGGATCTCGACCGGCACGATTTCCCGTGCCAGGCGCCCGCGCGCCTGGGCGGCGGCGGCCTTGTGCTGGCTGCGCAGGGCAAAGGCATCCTGGTCGGCGCGGGAAATACCGAACTGCTGCGCAACGTTCTCGGCTGTTTCCGGCATCGAGTCGGTACCGAAGGCCGCCTTCATCAGCGGGTTGACGAAACGCCAGCCGATGGTGGTGTCGAAGAGTTCGGCCGCGCGGCCGAACGCCTGCTCCGATTTGCCCATGACGAACGGCGCGCGAGACATCGACTCCACGCCGCCGGCCAGCATCAAGCCGGCTTCGCCGCAGCGCAGGGCGCGGGCCGCATAGCCGATGGCGTCCAGGCCGGAACCGCACAGACGGTTTATGGTAGTGCCCGGCACTTCGATCGGTAGCCCGGCCAACAAGCTGGCCATGTGCGCTACGTTGCGGTTGTCCTCGCCCGCCTGGTTGGCACAGCCGAGGACAACGTCGTCGATGGCTTTCCAGTCCAGTTCGGGGTGGCGCTGGATCAAGGCCTTGAGCGCGATGGCGGCCAGGTCATCGGCGCGCACGCCGCTCAAGGCCCCGGCATAACGGCCAATGGGTGTGCGCACGGCGTCGATGATCAAGGCATCGGCCAGGGTGTGTTCAGTCATCTTGCGTCTCCTGCGCCAGCACGGTGCCGCGCACTTTGTAGGATTTGCCATGGAACATCGCCACCAGCTCACCGCGCTGGTTCTCGATGCGGACGTCGTACAGGCCGGTGCGGCCCTTGCGGCTGACTTCGGTGGCACGGGCAGTGAGCACGTCATCCCTCAGCGCTGGCGCGAGGTAGTCGATGCTGCAGCCCAGGGCGACGGTGGCCTGGTCGTAGCTGTTGCAGGCGAAGGCAAACGCCGAATCAGCCAGGGCGAACAGGAAGCCACCATGGCAGGTACCATGGCCCTGGATCATGTCGGCGCGTACCGGCATGCGCAGGCACGCCTTACCTGGGCCGGCCTCCAGCAGGCGGATGCCCAGGCCCTGAGTGGCCTGGTCGCGGGCGTACATGGCGTCGGCACAGGCTTGTGCCAGTTCGACTTCAGTCATGCCAGGTGCCTCCTTTGGCTTCGCAGCGGCGTAACAGCAGGGAAGCGCGGTAGCGGCTTTCGCCGTAGCTGCGCTGCAGGTTGTCGAGCACGCGCAGGGTGTAGGGGAGGCCGATGTTCGTGGCCCAGGCCAGCGGACCGCAGGGGTAATTGACCCCCGCGCGCATGGCCAGGTCGATGTCGGCGGCACTGCCGACGCCTTGCAGCACGGCATCGGCGGCCTCGTTGGCAAGCATCGCCACGGTACGCAGCACCACCAGGCCGGGCAGGTCGGCGACCGCCGTTACCTTCAGGCCGGCACGTTGCAGCAAGGCCACAGCTTGGTCGCGGGCATTGTCGCTGGTGTCGGCCGACCAGCTGATGGCGAGACGGGTGGTGGTGGTGTAGTCGAGAGCCAGGTCGAGCAGCACCAGGTTGCGCAGGCCGTCTTCCCGGGCGCGCTGGCTGGCCAGGCGGCCGTCGGACAGCGCTAGGGTGGCATCGCCCACCTGGATCAGGCCGCTGCCGGCGCGCTGGGTCACGGCGAGGCCGCTTTGGCGCAGGCGCTCGACCAGCGGCTGCATCACCCCCAGGTCGCCTTCGACGACGCAGCTTTCGACCAGGGCGCAGCTATGCAGTTCGGCTGGCTGTGGGCGTTCGGCGCCTTCGCCATAGCTATAGAAGCCTTGCCCGGTCTTGCGCCCGAGACGGCCGGCGTCCACCAGCTCTTTTTGCACCAGCGAAGGCTGGAAGCGGAAGTCACCATAGAAAGCATCGAACACCGAGCAGGTGACGGCGTAATTGACATCGTGGCCGATCAGGTCGGTGAGTTCGAACGCGCCCATGCGGAAACCACCGGCGTCACGCAGCAGCGCATCAAGGCTGGCGCAATCGGCTGCGCCTTCCTGCAGCAGGCGCAGGCTTTCAGCGTAAAACGGCCGTGCCACACGATTGACGATGAAACCCGGCGTGGAGCGCGTGTGTACCGGCTGCTTGCCCCAGGCCTGGGCGGTGGCATGAATGCACGCGGCAACGGCCGGGGCGGTGGCCAGGCCTGAGACCACTTCGACCAGGGCCATCAGCGGTGCCGGGTTGAAGAAGTGCATGCCGACCACCTGCTGCGGGCGTTTCAGTCCGGCGGCAAGGCTGGTGACGGAAAGCGACGAGGTGTTGCTGGCGAGGATGCAGTCGGCGGCGCACAAGGCTTCCAGCTGGTTGAACAGCGCCTGCTTGACCTGCAGGTTCTCGATGATGGCCTCGATCACCAGGCGAGCATCGGCCAAAGCTTCCAGGGCGTCCACCGGGCACAGCCGGGCGCTGATCGCTTCCCGCTCAGAGGCCTGCAACTTGCCTTTTTCCACCAGCCGGGCAAGTTGCCGGTCAATACCGGCCACGGCTTGGGCTGCAGCGCCAGGACGGTTGTCGTAGAGCTTTACCGAGTGCCCGGCCTGGGCCGCGACCTGGGCGATGCCTGCCCCCATGGCGCCCGCACCGATCACCGCCACCTGCGCATTGCTTGCGAGTGCACTCATGATCAACGCCCCTTGAATGCCGGCGTGCGCTTGTTCATGAAGGCACTCACGCCTTCGCGGTAGTCCTCGCTGCGACCGGCCAGACGCTGCAGGTCACGCTCCAGTTCCAGCTGCTGATCGAAACCGTTGTCGAAACTGGCGTTGAGGCTGCGCTTGATCAGGGCCAGGCCATAAGTGGGCTGAGTGGCCAGCTGGCGGGCGAGGGTGAGGGCCTCGTCGCGCAGTGCGGCATCGTCCACCACGCGGTGGATCAACCCCCATTGCTGGGCCTGTTCGGCGCCCAGGCGCTCGCCCAGCATAGCCAGGGCCTTGGCCCGCGCCATGCCGACCAGACGCGGCAGCAGCCAGGTACCACCGGAGTCCGGTACCAGGCCGATCTTGCAGAAGGCCTGGATGAAGCTGGCCGAGCGGGCAGCCAGCACCAGGTCGCAGGCTAGCGGGATGTTGGCACCGGCGCCGGCAGCCACGCCGTTGACCGCGCAGATCACCGGCAGCGGCAGGTCGCGCAGGGTGCGCACCAGCGGGTTGTAGAACTTGTCGATCGATTCGCCCAGGTCCGGCATCTCGGCGCCCGGTGCGACGTTGCGATCGGACAGGTCCTGGCCGGCGCAGAAACCACGGCCTTCGCCGGTCAGCAACAGCACCCGCGCTTCGCTGCTCTGGCGCACTTGCTTGAGCGCCTCGCGCACTTCCAGGTGCATGGCGGTATTGAAGCTGTTCAGCTGTTCTGGGCGATTCAACGAGAGGAGGGCAACGCCGTCCTCGATGGAAAACAGGATGTGCTGGAAAGGCATGACAGACTCGCTCCGTCAGTCGAGGGAAAGATGATCAGCGGCCCTGGAAACGGGCCTGGCGTTTTTCCTGGAAGGCACGGATGCCCTCGTCGCGGTCGGCGGTGCCGGCCAGCAAGGTGAAGGCATGGCGTTCGAAGCGCAGGCCACTGGCCAGGTCGGTATCGCCGGCCCTGAGCAGTGCTTCCTTGGCCAGGCGCACTGCCAGCGGAGCCTTGGCGGCAATGCTGCGGGCGATGTGCAGGGCGCGTTCTACGGTGAGTTCAGGCTGGGTGATCTCGCTGACCAGGCCGGCCTGCAAGGCGTGACGAGCGGTGATGGCTTCGCCGGACAGCACCATTTGCATGGCCAGCGGCTTGCCTACGGCCCGCAGCAGGCGCTGGGTGCCACCGGCGCCGGGGATGATGCCGAGGTTGATTTCCGGCTGGCCGAAACGGGCGTCGCTGCCGGCAATGACGATGTCGGCGCACATCACCAGTTCGCAGCCGCCACCCAGGGCGTAGCCGTTGACGGCGGCGATCAGCGGCTTGGCGAAGGCGGCGATGCTTTGCCAGTGGGCGACCCGGGGGTCGTTGAGGATGCCGACCAGGTCGCGCTCGGCCATCTCGCGGATATCGGCGCCTGCGGCGAATGCCTTGCGGCTGCCGGTGATGACCACCGCGCGGGCCTGCTCGTCTTGCCCGGCCGCTTCCAGTGCAGCGGCCAGCTCTGCCAGTAACCCGGTGCACAGGGCGTTGAGTGCCTCGGGCCGTTGCAGGGTAATGAGCTGGACACCGTGTTCGGGCGCCCGCACATCGAGATATCGCGGCATGTCGGTTTCCTCTGGCTGCACGCACGGCACATCGTGGGGCCGGCATTTCTTGGAATTGTTTGCAGGGGCGTGATGCTGGATCACGTCCAGGTGGAACCAGTATATGCATTATGTGATACATGATTGCAACATTGAAAATTGTATAATGTATCCCTTTTTTGTTATTGGCACCTTATGCAGAATGGCTTTTCCTTAAGATTAATCGCTTCTTCAATAGCATTTTGGCGAATTTAGATGAATTTACACGAGCGCCTTGGCACCTTCAAAAGCGATACACGAGCCTGGCAATTGACGCTCAATTACTTTGTGATACAAGATCGATGTGCATTTCAAATCATTTCAGGAGCTTTGCCATGCCTTGCTATCGACTGGACGGCCTGACGCCCGTGGTTCACCCGACTGCCTACGTGCACCCCAGTGCCGTGCTGATCGGTGATGTCATCGTCGGCCCTCGTTGCTACGTCGGCCCACTGGCATCGCTACGGGGCGACTTCGGCCGTATCGTGCTGGAGGAGGGTGCCAACCTGCAGGACACCTGCGTGATGCATGGTTTCCCGGGGGGCGATACGGTTGTCGAGCGCAACGGGCATGTCGGGCATGGTGCCGTGCTGCACGGCTGCCGGGTGGGCGAAGACGCCTTGATCGGCATGAACGCGGTGGTGATGGATGGTGCTCATGTGGCGCCACGCTGCATCGTCGCAGCCACGGCATTCGTCAAGGCGGGCTTCGAATGTGCGGCGCAAAGCCTGGTGATGGGTTCGCCAGCCCAGGTCAGGCGCCCGCTGACCGAACAGGAACTGGCCTGGAAGCAACGCGGCACGGCGGAGTACCAGCACCTGGCGCAACGCTGCATGAACAGCATGGTCGAATGCCCGCCATTGGCCGAGGTCGAGCCCCAGCGCCCACGCATGGAAGACACCGGCGTCAGGCCCAAAGGCCAGGCATCGGCATGAGCCTGGCAGCGTCACGCAATGGCCAGGCGGCCCGCCGCGCAGGTATAGTCGGTGCTTTATCCGCGCACAGTTCGCCCATGAGCAATCTCGCCCCACTGAACAACCTGATCACCCGTTTTCAGGAACAGACGCCAATCCGCGCCAGTTCGCTGATCATCACCTTGTACGGCGACGCCATCGAGCCCCACGGCGGAACCGTCTGGCTGGGTAGCCTGATCAACCTGCTGGAGCCGATCGGTATCAACGAGCGCCTGATCCGCACGTCGATCTTCCGTCTTACCAAGGAAGGCTGGCTCACTGCCGAAAAGGTTGGCCGGCGCAGCTACTACAGCCTGACAGGTACGGGCCGGCGGCGGTTCGAGAAAGCCTTCAAACGGGTCTATAGCCCTAGCCAGCCAGCCTGGGACGGCGCCTGGACGCTGGTGTTGCTCTCGCAACTGGAGGCCGGCAAGCGCAAGGTTTTGCGTGAGGAGCTGGAGTGGCAGGGGTTTGGTGCCATGGCGCCGAACCTGCTGGGCTGCCCACGGGCAGACCGCGCCGACCTGGCCGCTACCTTGCGTGACCTGGAGGCCAGCGACGACAGCATCGTCTTCGAAACCCATACCCAGGAGGTGCTCGCCTCCAAGGCCATGCGCGCCCAGGTGCGGGAAAGCTGGCGTATCGACGAACTGGGGCAGCAGTACAGCGAGTTCATCCAGTTGTTCAGGCCGCTATGGCAAGGTTTGAAAGAGCAGCAACAGCTCGATGCCCAGGATTGCTTCCTGGCACGCACGCTGCTGATTCACGAATACCGCCGGCTGCTGCTGCGCGATCCGCAGCTACCAGACGAGCTGCTGCCTGGGGACTGGGAGGGCAGGGCTGCGCGACAGTTGTGCCGTAACCTCTATCGCCTGGTGTTTGCCAAGGCGGAAGAATGGCTGAATACCGCGCTGGAGACGGCTGATGGGCCTTTGCCGGATGTGAATGAAGGCTTCTACAGGCGTTTTGGCGGGCTTGTTTGAAGAATAAAAGCATGAGAGCTCGCCAATAGGTCTAGACCAGTGCCATGCAGGACGTGACTGTTCTGGCGTCCTCTGCAGTCGCGGGGCTGATTGTTACGCGATGTTACCCATTACCCCAGTTCCATTGCCGCGTTCTGGCTGCAAAGCGCCTTTTTGAGGGAAGAAGGCAGGGCATGCTGTTTGCATTGCTCAGACCCCGAACCTCAACTGGAATAGACCATGAGTTCTCCACTGCACTGCTGCACCGTCTCACCAGTCGCGGGCAACCTCGGCGTCCTGGCGGCTGCTGCCAGTGGGCTGGAGGGGTTCGTCACAGGTGTCGGAGGCGATATTGACCTGATACTGGGGCGCGCCGGGGTCAATCCCGAAATTCTGCGACAACCCACGCTCAGCTTGCCGCTCACCAATTACTGTCAGGTGCTGGAAGAGGCGGCCCGTCAGTCGCACTGCGATAACTTCGGTTTGCACTACGGTCTGCAGTTTCAGCCCCAAGCCCTTGGGCTGCTGGGCTATGTCGGGTTGTTTTCCAATATGCTGGAGGAGGCCCTGCGCAATTTCGCGGCGGCGTTTCCTTACCACCAGCACGATACCTTGATCCGGCTGGTCGACTGCGGCGAGTGCTATCGCTTCGATTACCAAGTTCGGCACAGCGCCATCCTGGAGCGTCGACAGGATGCCGAACTGACCATGGGCATGGCGCTCAACCTGATACGCCACGTGCTGGGCAAGGACTGGGCACCGTTCGCGGTCAGCTTCGAGCATGCTCGCCCACAGGACTGGCAAGTGCATCAGCAGGCGTTCGGCGCGCCTGTCTATTTTGGTCGCGGTTGCAACTCGATGCTCGTCCCCAAGGCTGATCTCAAAGACCAGTGGATGCCTGAGCGCGATGCCAATTTGCTGTTTCTGGTCCAGGACGTGCTCCAGCGCCTGGGCGCGCTCGATCAGCGGCGCAACCTGTTGGATGAGGCGGACGCTCAGGTGCGCCTTGCCCTGAGCTGCGGAGAGCCTTGCCTGGAGAGGATCGCGCAGGCGCTGGAGCTCAGTTCGGCCGGGTTGCAGCGCCACCTGCGCGAGGCAGGCTTGAGCTTCAGCCTGCTGGTCGAAAGGGTCCGCCGGGAACTGGCGGTGCACTACCTGCGACAGCCCAAACGGCCGGTGTCTGACCTGGCGGAGTTGCTCGGCTACTCCGAGACCAGTGCGTTCTCCCGTGCGTTTCGCCGCTGGTTTGGCGTTAGCCCACGGCAGTGGCGTAGTGAAGACTGCCGGAAGGAAAATTGACTTTGCACGTTGAACACGCCCGTGCAGGGTCAAGTATTGGTCTAGACCAAGATATAAGATCAAGTTCGCAAGCTCCGGATACCTACCGGCAGGCGCCTTGATCGAGCAGAGCAGGGGGCCAGACCTACGTCGCGGTAATCAACAGAGGACAACAACATGTACAAGAGTCCTGAGAACGCCCGCCATGACTGGAAATCCCTTCAACACTGGCGCGTTCAGATATTCATCATCACGTGGCTGGCCTATGCCGCGTTCTATTTCACCCGCAAGGCCTTTTCGGTTGCCAAGCTGGGAATCGCCGAAGACCCCAGCTTTATGCTCGACAAAGCGGCCATGGCCAACCTCGACGCGCTGTATCTGGCCGCCTACGCCGTAGGCCAGTTCGCATGGGGTGTCTTCGCTGACCGTTACGGTACCCGCGTCGTCGTGCTTGGCGGGCTCGTGGTGTCGGCCCTGGCCGCACTGACCATGGGCACTTTCGCGACTTTACCGATCTTCGCCAGCTGCATGGTGATTCAGGGGTTGGCACAATCCACGGGCTGGTCTGGGCTGTGCAAGAACATCGGCTGCTTCTTCGCCACCCGTGAGCGCGGCCGCGTGCTGGGCTACTGGAGCACCTGCTACGCGTTCGGCGGCTTGGTCGCAACGCCGTTCGCCGGGTGGTGGGCGTACCATATCTCCCATGACTGGCGCATGGCTTTCATAGCCTCGGCGGGCGTCGTGCTCGTGGTTGCCGTGCTGTTCTTCCTGTTGCAACGCAATCGCCCGCAGGATGTAGGATTGCCTGCCGTCGAAGACGAGGGCCAGTCGGCCGGGCGAACCGACGCTCCCCGGGAGAACTACCGGGCGGCGCTACGCAAGGTGCTCGCCAACCGCACGGTCGTGGTGCTGGGGATAGCGTATTTCCTGCTCAAGCCTGCTCGCTATGCAATCCTGATGTGGGGGCCGGTGATCGTCTACGAGCGCATGCCGAGTATCGGCAAAGTGGCTTCGGCCATTGTCCCGTCTGCGTTCGAAGTCGCGGGGTTGGTCGGCCCGATTCTAATCGGCATCGCCTCCGACAAACTGTTTGGCGCTCGACGCATGCCGGCCTGCGTGATCAGCCTGATGGCGCTGACCCTGTGGCTGATACTGTTCGTGCCGACAATGCAAAGCGGCAACATCTATCTGGTGGTCGGCTTGCTGTTCATGATGGGTATCACGTTGTATGGCCCTGACTCGATGATCAGCGGCGCTGCCGCCATTGATTTCGGCACCAGCGAGTCCGCGGGCACCGCCACAGGCTTCGTCAACGGGTGCGGCTCGGTGGGGGCGATCCTCGGTGGGCTGCTGCCTGGCTACTTCGACACCATCACTGTGTTCTTCGTCTTCACCGGCGCTGCGTTGCTCGCCAGCTTGCTGCTGGTACCGTTCTGGAACAGCCGCCCAGCAAGTCAGGCGACTATCAGCGACCTCGAGACGACGTCTGGCGGTGTCGCGACATCCACGCAAACCACACGCTGATCCCACTGTCATTTCACCCGGCGAAGGCTGAAAAGGCCGTCGCCCCTCGACTTTGTACCCTGGAGGTGGCCGATGGCCCTCGCACTGTTTGATCTGGACGACACCCTTATCGATGGCGACTGTGCCAGCCTGTGGAGCAGCCATATGGCAGCGCTCGGCTGGGTCGATGGGCCGAGCTTCATCGAGCGCGACCGCGAACTCATGGCGCTCTATGCGCAAGGCAAGTTGGCCATGGAGGCGTACATGACCTTCAGCCTCTCGCCCTTGGTGGGCCGCACGATAGAGGAGGTGGCCCGGGCGGTGGCTCCCTTCGTGGAAGATGTCATCGCCCCGCGCATCCATGAAGACGCCATTGCCTGCCTGGCGCGACATCGCGAAGAGGGTGACCGCCTGCTGATCATTTCAGCGTCTGCGCACTTCTTGGTGAGCCGTATCGCCAAGCAACTGGGCGTAGAAGAAGTTCTGGCGATTGACCTTGAACACCAGCAGGGCGCCTATACCGGCAGTACCAGCGGGATCTTGACCTACCGGGAGGGCAAGGTGGCGCGGCTCCACAGCTGGCTGCAAGACCAGGGCGAGGGGTTGGACGGTGCCTACTTCTACTCGGATTCGCGCAATGACCTGCCGTTGCTTTCGCTGGTCGCCAAACCGCATACAGTCAATCCTGATCCAGTGCTGCGGGCGCATGCTGACGCGGCGGGATGGCCGGTTCTGCGGTGGCATTGATAGTTGTCAAGAGGGTATTCTATATAACTCAACAAAATGAACATTTAGCGTAGTTATTTCTTTTGGCTATATTGTGAGAGTAGGGTAGCTCAGCTGGAAAGTTGGGGATATATCACCCACACATGCTTTGTGTCATTCGTGGATGCTCTTTGAGTCCCCATGAATACAGGGGTTTGAGTGGTAGCTGTCTCATCGCTACTATTGGGGTCATTTTGCCGGCCGTCCAGGCTGACAAAGTATCAATCAAGCCTCTGATGCAAGGAAGATGCTATGTACGTATACAAGATGGTCCAGGTTCCACCGAACATTGAGGTTCAGGCAAGCAAGCATCGTGGCAATGAAGCTGCGGTCTACCTGGAAAAGGTCGTCAACGAGTATGCCGCTCAGGGCTGGGAGTTCTATCGGATCGACTCAATCGGCGTGTCTGTGAAAGCGGGCTGCTTTGATGCGTTGACTGGCAAAAAAGATTCGATGGCTAATTACTACGTCATTTCTTTCCGTAAGCCACGGTGATCGTCGGGCTATCCGTTGGTGTCATTCGTTTTTATCAGCGAGTGGCACCTAATCGTCTCAGAAACGCTTACAGGTTTGAGCCCAGCTGCTCGAATTACGCATTGCTGGCCATCGAGAAGCACGGTGCAGTGCGCGGTTGGAAAATGGCTCTGAACCGTATTCATCGATGCCGATTCCCCAATGGTGGTGAAGACTACCCATGATGGCTTGCCATTCTGGTCATTGGGTTCACCAGGTCAAAGCGAGGGCTTTGGCCTGGCTTAAAATCTGCTCACCCACGGCCCCGGTAGCTCCATACGAAGAAGCGCATAATGTGCATTATGTTAAATTACGTATCTGTAAGTGCCCGCCCATATGTCACCAGCCCCCCCCGAAAATCAGTCGAGTGCTTCTTGATGAAGGCGTACTTCAGCCGCACTCCTTGGCAAAGTACGCGGCGGCCTTCTTTAAGATGTCTCGCTCTTCAGTCACGCGCTTGAGTTCGGCGCGTAGCTTGCGCAGTTCGGCCTGCTGATCGTCATCTGGCTGACGCTGCTCTTGGGGCTTGCTGTAGACCTTGATCCAGGCGTAGAGGCTGTGCACGGACATGCCCAGGCGCTGGGCGACATCGGCGACAGGCTTGCCTTTCTCGGTCACTTGCTTGACCGCTTCGATCTTGAATTCTTCGGGGTAACGCTGACGACTCATGGCACCTCCTATTTGGGCCTCATTATGAGGCTTGGAGGTGTCTACGAAACCAAGGGCGATTCAGGATGCGTCGAGCGTGGTGTAACAGCGTCTCACCAGCCGCAGTGAGATCCATACCTTTGGCTGTGCGGGAAGTAAAGTGGAACACCCAGTGCCTCCTCCAGCTCCATCAAACGCTTACTAGCGGCAGATACCGCAATAGCCTCCCTCGCAGATGCACGCGTCAGCGTGCCTTCTTCGTGTACAGCTACAAAGAGCTGTAAGGTGATCAAGTCTAAACGCCGGATCAGCTGCTTATGAAGCATCAGGTTCCCCACACTGGATTGCCAAAAACACCGTCCTTAATCTCAACCAATTGGCACATAAGGTGGCGGCCTACTGCGCTATGGTAGCGTTTCTAAACCGCCGCTGAGGACGATAAGGCGACGTACGCCCCCTCAACCCGCCTCCTCATTTAGAAAAAGGCCTCCAGGCGTACCTGCCACCTGGGGCTTCCGAGTGGTCTCGCGCTTGAGCACATACGCCTCTTCTGCCTCATCTCTAGAACTCCACCTTTCCCCGACCCGCCTTGACAGTGCTCCGCCTGGCTTTTCCTTCGAGGCGGCGGGTCTTCGAGCCAAGGGTCGGCTTGGTGGGGCGGCGTTTCTTCTCGATCTTGCCCGCAGCGATGATCAACTCGGCAAGACGCGCCAGAGCGTCAGCACGGTTCTGCTCCTGGGTGCGGTATTGCTGGCCCTTGATGATCAACACACCGTCGCCGGTGATGCGACTGTCACGCAACGCCAACAGCCGCTCCTTGTAGAACTCGGGCAACGATGAGGCCGGGATGTCGAAGCGCAGGTGCACAGCGCTGGACACCTTGTTGACATTCTGCCCACCCGCGCCTTGCGCGCGGACGTAAGTTAGTTCGATTTCGGCATCTGGCAGATGCACGTTATTGGAGATGGTCAGCATGACATGGCCCTTGTAATTGCCCCCATTATCACAGCCTCCGCCGCTCTCCCCTAGAACAACACATAATTCTTTGAATCGACAATGACCCGTGCTTGGCATTTATCAAGTCGCGCTGGCGGCGGCGGCGTAGATTATCAATGACCATTGGCCGGCCACGGAAAAGAATCATGATCCCCTCCTCCCCCTCACGCGCTCGCCTGTATGACGAACAAGACCTTAATAGCGTGCTGCGTACCATGGCGCATCAGGCTCTGGCATTCATGCCTACGCAGCCCATGGTACTGGTGGGCATTCAACGCCGTGGGGAGCCTTTGGCGCGTCGCCTGCAACTGCACTTGCAGCAACTGACCGGGGCCGCGCCACTGCCGCTCTACCCGATCAAGGTCAAGCGCTACGCCGACGACCTCAGCATCCTGCATGCCCATACGCAGCTCACCGAGAACCCTGAGTTGGCCAACCTGAATCTGGCCGACACCACTTTGCTGGTGGTCGATGACGTGCTGTACGAAGGGCACTCCCTGCTGCGCACCTGCGCTTATCTGGCTGAGCTTGGCGCGCGGCAGGTACTCAGTGCGGTGCTCGTTGACCGCCATGTCTGCCACCAACCCGTGCATGCGCATATCGTGGGTATACACCTGCAGGTCGCCGAGCAGGACATCGTCGAGTGTCATGTGCCGCCTTTCGAAGCAGATTTCAGCGTGGAAGTGATTCGCCATGGCCGAGCCGGCGATATCGCCTGAATCAGCCTGCGGACGCGGGCCTGACCGTCAGAATGCTGCACGGCGCATGATTGACGAGCCGTTCGGTGGTATCGCCGATCAGCTTGGCCCAGCGTCTAGGCTGCACCACGCCGACCACCACCACATCCATCTTCAGCGTGGCGACGAAGGATTGGATAACGCGCAGCGGCGCACCTTCGATGAAGTAGCGCTGCGTATAGGGAATGCCATGGATATCGGCCAGTTCATAGAACGGTACCTGGAGCGACTCGCGCACTTGCTCCGCCCATGGCGCGGCAAGGTCGGGATTGGCCAGCATAGCCATGGGCAAGTCGTAGACCGACAGCAGATGGAGCTGCCCGTTGCATGCGCTCGCCAGTTGCCGACCCGCCTCCACTAGCGCGTGGTTCAGCGCTTGCTGCGCAAGGTCCACCTTGGCCACATCCACGGCGACCAGAATGTTCGCGGGCATGGCCGGGGCATCGGCAGGCACGAACTGCAACGGCACCTGGCTCGTGTACAGCAACACATGGTCAACCGAGGACTTGTCGATCATGCCAAGTACCGGACTGGCGGGAAGCCCCTTGATCACCAAGTCTGGCCCAAAGCGTGCGATACACGCTGGTACGAGGTCACGCGCCGTTGCGGTTTCCAACACCTCGAAGGTGGTATGCAACCCTGTGGGCGCCTGTTCATCGAGCAATGCCTTGAGCCCGGCACTGAAATGCGCAAACGCGGCTGACGGTTGTGAAGCTTGCTGCGCTTGATCGGGCTGGCCACCTTCGGCGGGCGTATGGATGCCCAGTACGTGCAACGAGGCACCTGACGCTTGAGCCAATGCCATGGCCCGACGCAGCGCGGCATGGGCCTGGACCTTGGTCATGACCAGAAGAATTCGGCGGAACAGGCTCATCAGCCACCTCCTGACGCGCATATGGGGCGCCGCACCGCTGCCATTATCGAAGCTGACGTTCAACCAATCTTGATAAATATCAAGGCCATCGAGCCCCACTGCTGCGGCACGCTCTACCACGAGGGGGTGAGCAAGGTCGTCGGCAGTACTACCGAGCAAACCCTGTACAAGGTTCACTCCAGCATTGTGGCGATCCACGGTTGAACGATCGCCCGCCTGGTTTCACGTCTTCCCTGTCGTGAAACCAGGCGACATCACCTCAGTCACGATGCCAATCGACACTCAAGTACACTTCGCTGTCGCTATAGCGGTAGCTGCACGTACCGTCATAGGCGGCCTCAAGCTCGTGACCGATGCGGTTGGCCAGGTGGGTGCCGGTGGTGGTTACCACCAGTTGGTCCAGCTGACAGTCGATGGCGATCAAGCGCTCAAGGACATGCGTCTGCCTTTCCTGTTGCTCAACGTTACGCATGAGCTGGAGAATCTCTTCTTCATGTGTTGCCAGAAAACGGCCCGACACCCGGACTTGTCCGGCAGCGGCACGGTCCTCGATACGTCGGCATGCCGGGCAGACGATCGACTCCACCGGCCCAGACCCCGTCGCCCCATGGGCGTGCCACTCTCCTCCATGGTAGGCAGCGCCACATTGCGGACAACGCGCACAGCCAGCAGGACGATGCGGCGTGGCATAGGGGTCGAACGGATGTGGCTTGAACAGTTTGTCCTTGTGGCTTTTCTGGTATTTGTCCATGGGCGTACTCTCCGTGCAGGGTATTGGGGGCGCAGGCCTTGGCATGCTGTGACCTACCCAGTGTCCGCCCGCTGGCTATGCTCGATTTGATAATCATCAAACCGCGCAGTTGCATGCAGCTTATGTTGCTGTGAAAGACCTCTGGAGCGCAGGGCATGAATGACACACCGCCGTTACTGTTCGCTTTGCAAGGCAGCCAGGCCTATGGGAATGCCGTGGCGCAACGCCTGGGCTGGAAGCTGTCGGCACATCAAGAGCGCGACTACGAGGACGGAGAGCACAAGTGCTGGCCTGGCGAATCGGTCGACGGTCGATCGGTCATCGTCTTCCACTCGCTTTATGGTGACGCGCACCACAGCGCGCACGACAAGCTATGCCGGTTGCTGTTCTTCTGTGGCGCGCTCAAGGATGCCGGCGCCAGTCAGGTGACGGCTGTCACGCCCTACCTATGTTATGGCCGCAAAGACCGCAAGGTGGAGTTTCAGGACGCTACCATTACCCGCCATGTAGCTCGCCTGATGGAAAGCTGCGGCGTGGACCGCGTGGTTGCGTTGGACGTACACAACCCCAGCGCCTTCGACAACGCCTACCGCATCCCGAGCTGGAACCTGCAATGCACCCAGCTATTCGCCCAACACCTGGCCCCGCTACTCGGTGAGCAGGCGGTCACGGTCGTGTCGCCGGATATCGGTGGCATCAAACGCGCCGAGCAGTTTCGCCAGGTCCTGGCGCACCTGCTGGCGCGCCCGGTCTCGGTGGCCATGATGGAAAAGCACCGTCAGCAGGCGGGCCTGAGCGGCGAACATCTGGTCGGTAACGTGGCAGGTAGCACCGTCATCGTCTTCGACGACCTGATCAGTACGGGACAGACGCTGCTACGTGCTGCCCAAGCTTGCCGGCAGGCCAGAGCCAACCGCATACTGGCCGCTGCCACCCACGGCCTGTTCACCACCGGTGGCGAGTTGTTCGACAGCGGCGCGTTCGAACGGGTACTGGTGGCCGACAGCATCGCGCCCTTTCGCCTGCCCGTGCGATGCCTGGAGCAGCTGGATATCGTCGATACCAGCGCCCTGGTCGCCGAGTTGTTTGCCAACCACCAGGGCGCTGGCGCATGACCCCGACGCATGGCCTTACACCGCCGGGATATTGCAGGGCATCTGATACAACACAGGCTCCGTGGTGCTGCCAAACAGTCGGTCCAGCCCCCGGGCAAGCGGCCTGCCCATGACAATCACGTCCACCGGCTGGCTGCATCTCCAGGACATGTTCGTTGATAGTGGCTCATGCTAGCCTCCGACGATCGGTTCGCCTGATCACTCAGGCGCTGGGTGGCACCACTGAGGATTTTCTCCCGCGCTGCCGAGCGGAACAGGATTTTGCTGTGGGGCATGGTATTGCCTCCCATTCAAGCCAGGGCAGAGAACAACTACTGCCAGCATCCCGCTCCACCACGTTGGGTGCTTGATTTTCATCAGCCCTGCAAGGTACTGAACGCCTCGCTCAGCGTCGATCCAGGTACCGGTACAGGGCTTCTTCCTGGTCGAAGTGCAACTTGGCCAAGGTGTCCAGGCGTATCAGCTGGTGCTGGATGTCATCAGCGCTCAGGCTCGCTGCTGCCCGGTTGAAATCCTGGCTCATGCAAGACAGAAGATGGATTAGACGGAAAATTTCCCGGTGGGTATGGCTCATCGCCGACAGTGGATCTTCGCCGGGCATGAAGCGGCTCAGCAGCGGATACAATCGACGCTCGTCATCGCGCTCATGCCGCTCCAAAAGCTCATGCAGCGCGGTGACCAGTTTGCCCAGGTCGGCCCGGGCCTGCTCGACGGGACGCTTGGCGAAGTCACAGGCCATCTGGCTCAGCTCAGTCAGCAAGCCGCCGAGTTGCCGATGTTCATCCTGCAACCGATCCAGGTCCTCGATGGCAAGCCCGCTGCGTTGCCTGGCCGTCAAAGGGCCCAGCGCACGCAAGGCGTTGACGATGATCAACAGGTCGATACCTTCCTGCACCACTGCCCCCAGCAGCGCGGGCAGGTAACCGGCGGCAGCGACCAGCATGGCCAACAATGACAGGCTCATGCCAACCCATACCCCCTGCCGGGCGATGTGCACGGCATGCCGAGCGATATCCAAGGCCTCGACCAACCGATCGAGCCGATCGACCAGCAACACCACCCCGGCCGCCTGGGCTGAGGCCGTAACGCCAGAAGCCCCCATGGCAACCCCGACATCGGCTGCCGCCAATGCCGGTGCATCGTTGATGCCATCGCCGACCATCAGCGAGGGCGCCGTGCGGCAGCCTTCCTGCACCAGGCGAATCTTGTCCTCGGGCGAGAGCCCTGAGCGAAGCTGGTCGATACCTGCCGCCAGCGCAACCATTTCCGCCGTTTCCGCGCGGTCGCCGGTGAGCATGACGACCTGGTCGATTCCACGCGCCCGCAGGCGGCGCAGTGTCTGGGGGGTTTCCCGGCGCAGGTCATCGGCCAGCCGCAGTACCGCTTTCAACTCACCGTCAACCGCCACGAAACTGCCGCTGTTGGCCAGGTAGTCCAGTTGCTGCAAGCGCGCCTGTGCCCAGCGGCCATCGTCCTTCCCGTTCTGCACATAGGCCAGTGCGCCCAAGCGCACGGCTTTGCCTTGCACGTTCCCGGCAAGCCCTTGGCCAGGGCTTTCCTGCACCTGTTGCGCAGCCGTCAGCGTCAGGTTGCGCAGGCGGGCAGCGTGAACGATGGCCTGAGCAATCGGATGGGTCGATGACTGGGCCAACGATGCGGCCAACTGCAGTATCTGCAAAGGCGCGCCCAGCCCCTTCACCTCGATCGACTGCAACTGGGCATGACCACTGGTCAAGGTACCGGTCTTGTCGAGGAACACCTGGCGGATGCCGGCCAGAGCTTCGAGCACCGAGCCGTCACGCACGAGGATGTTGCGCCGTGCAGCCCTCGAAATGCCTGAGATGATGGCAATCGGCACCGCCAGTATCAGCGGGCAAGGCGTGGCGACCACCAGCACCGCCAGCACCCGCTGCACATCGCCACTGGCCCACCACGCCAGCGCAGCAATGAGCAATGTCAGCGGGATCAACGCCAGCGCGTAGCGGTCGGCCAGGCGCACGAAGGGGGCCCGTGACTGACGTGCCGCTTCGGCCAGTCGCACGATGCCAGCGTAGGTGCTTTGCGCTGCGGTATGTGTGGCCAGCAACAGTAGTGGCGCACCTGCGTTGGTCACACCGCTGGCCACCAGCTCGCCAGCATGGCGGGTGACGGGTAATGATTCACCGGTGAGCGCAGCTTCGTCCAGGGTCGCCTGCTCAGACTGCAAGCACCCGTCCACCGGCACGATCTCACCCAGGCGCACCAGCACGCTCTGACCGGCGCGGACTTCGTCCACCGGCACCTCACGCAGGCCATCTTGCTCCTGAATCCAGGCCCGCTGGGGCGCCCGGCCGATCAGTGCGCGCAACTCGCGCTCGGCGTGACGCAGGCTGAAAGCCTCCAACGCACGGCCCGTGGCAAGCATCAGGGCGACCACGGCCCCCACCAGCATCTGCTCCAGGGCCAAGGCTGCGCCGATCGACATCAGCGCGATCAGGTCAATGCCCGCCTCACGCCTGGCCAGGCGCTGGGCCATTTCCACCGCCAGCACCACTGCCATGATCGCGCTGCCGGTGGCCCAGGTCAGCGCCGCCCAGGCCGGCTGTCGCACGGCATAGGCCAGCCCTCCGAGCAGCAAGGCCAAGACGCAGACCAGTAACAGGCTTGGGTCCAGCCATCGACGTGACATGGCGATTACTTGCGTTTGGCCTGCTGCAGCAACTGTTTGACCTGTTCCTGGGCCTGGGTCGCTCTGCGCAGCGCCTCGTTGGCGGTCTGCTCGACCAGGTCTATGCGGTAGCAGACCTGGTCGGCCCGCAGCCGGGCGGTAGCAGCGTTGTTCTCGGCCGACTCCAGGCGCGCGTCGAATTGCTCGGCGTGCCAAGGGGTACAACCCGAAGCCGATGCCAGCAGCAGGCTGGACAATCCGGCAAGCAGATAGCGTTGCATGTAGGTGCCCTCGCGCATACCCAACACCCCTCCAGTATCGGCATCGACACTCGCCGCAGCCTGACATTTATCGATCCTGCCCATCGTGCGATAGCGCGCCGGTTTTGACCGTTGTCAATCGCGTAGTACCGCTGGAGGGCGGAGCGTCCCTGCTCCTGAAATCGGTCGGGTCAATCATTTGCTGCTTTTGATGGGAATCACTTTTTCAGGGTGAATCGCTTCGGCGCGCTTAGGCAGGTGCACCAGCAGCACACCCTTGGCAAACTGGGCATTGATCTTTTCAGCGTCGACTTCACGGGGTAGCTGGAAGACCCGCTCGAAGCTGCCATAGTGCCGCTCCGACAGGTGGTATTCCTTGCGCTTTTCGTCGACCTCTTCCTGCTTCTCGCCGCGAATCACCACGTTGCCATTGACCAGCTTGATCTCGATGTCCTTGTCGTCCACACCTGGCAGTTCGGCGCTGATGCGAAACTCATCGGCCAGTTCACTGATATCCATAGCCGGCATGCCATGGCTGAACAACTCACGCCGCCAGAATGGCTCAACATCGAATGAGGTGTGGCTGAACGGCATGTGCAATGGCCGGCGCCCGAAATCGTCGAACAGGCTGTCGATCTGACGCCGCAACTGCTGGAACGGACGCCACAGGTCCGATGGCTCGGTACTTGGTGGCGAAACCTTGGTGGGCTGGGTGGCTGCGGGGGTGACAGGTACTTTCTTGGCTGCTTCGGACATGGCGACCTCCTCGAATGAGTAATGCCTCCCTTGGAGACGCCTCGATCTTGCGCTGGGGGGCAACACCGCGTTTGACCTTTATCAATCAGCGGGCTGCCGCCATCTTGACAACTATCAAGTCTGCGCAGAGCCGAGCGTCGAAACTGAACCTCCATTGTTCATTTCCGACATACGAGGATTACTGCCATGGCTCCTACAGAACCCTCCCGTCAATGCACCGCCCCCTCGTTTCCCAAACCTGCGGGCGAGCATTGGATCGAAGCCCTCGACAATGGCACCCATGTACTGATCAGGCCGCTGCAAGCCAAGGACCGGGAACGCGAAAGGGCCTTCATCGAACGGCTGTCACCGCAGTCGCGGCATTTTCGCTTCCTGTGCCAGATCAAGGAGCCTGGTGAGGCCATGCTCGACCAGTTGATGGCAATCGACCAGGACCGACAAGCCGCCTTCGTCGCCCTCGCCCATGTGGACGGTGAGCTGCAAGAGGTAGGCATTTCCCGTTACGCCGCCATTGCCGGCAAGGATGAATGCGAGTGCGCGGTCACGGTGCTCGACAGCTGGCAGCATCATGGCCTGGGCCGGCTGTTGCTCAAGCATCTGACCGATCATGCCCGAGCCAAGGGCATGCGGCAGATGTACTCGATCGACTCAGCCGCCAACCAGGCGATGCGCGACCTGGCCAAAGCGGCAGGATTCACCACCAGCACCGATCCGGATGATCCGACCCAGGTCATCCATCGCCTCAACCTGAACTGAAACGCCGTTGCGGTAGCGCCTGGGGCAGCCACCGTGCTGCCCCGCCCGCTTTTCGCCTCACGACCTCCGGCAACATCCGCTCGAGGAGGGTATCCATCATACGGTAACTCGCGGAAACTGATGGAAAAGCGCTACGGCAAGCAATACCAGGTCGACAACGCTGACATCGCCCCCTGTTGCATCAATGCGCAGAACCCTTGCCCGACCTGGATTCCCCCACCTTCGCGGCGCTGTTTGACCGCTACGCCGACGCCCGTGTGGTGATGCTGGGCGAGGTAAGCCATGGCACCAGCGCGTTCGTTCGTGCCCGTGCGGCAATTACCCGACGGCTGATCGAACAGTACGGTTTCAACATCGTGGCCGTCGAAACCGACTGGCCGGATGCCGGGCACGTCGACCCGTGTACCAGTAGCCGACCGAAACCATCCGCTCGGGCACCAGCGGGTAGACCACCTCGTCCACTCACACTCGATCAATGGCAACGGTTTCCTGATACTCAGGCACGTACACCTGCCAACCGAGCTCGATGCTGATCCGCCGCCGCAACGTGTCGGCGGCGTGCGGCTCGCCATGGATGACGTAGGTCTGGCGTGGCGGGCGGGCGAATCCGCGCAACCACTGCATGATCTCGTCGGCGTCGGCATGCGCTGAGAGGTTCTCCATGGCATGCACCTGAGCCCGGATAGGCACGTCTTCGCCATGCAGGCGGACACTGTGCGCACCGGCGACGATGTCGGCGCCGCGCGTACCACCGGCCTGGAAACCCGAAAACAGGATGCTGTTGCGCGGGTTGGGGGCCAGCGCCTTGAGATGGTGCAGAACACGTCCGCCGGTCGCCATGCCACTGGCGGCGATGATGACCGCAGGCTCACGCAGCTGATCCAGATGCCGGGATTCATCGACCGTACGGATGATGTGCGTGCCCCTGCACATTGCGGCACATTCTGCCGGCGTCAAGCGATGCTCGCTCCTGAACTGCTGGTACAGCATGGTTGCGTCGGTGGCCATCGGGCTGTTGAGGTAGACAGGGATGTCGGGTATCAGGCCATCGCGTTTGAGCTTGTACAGGTAGTACATCAGCAACTGGGCACGGCCAACGGCGAACGACGGCACCAAGGTTATGCCATGGCGCAGGAGGGTCTGGTTGATGACCTGGGCCAGGAATTGCTCGGTCGACTCGGTTGGATGCTGGCGATCGCCATAGGTGGACTCCACCAGCAGCACGTCTGCCGTCCTGATCAGTTCCGGCGCGCGCATGATCGGATCTTGTGGCCGGCCCAGATCGCCAGAGAAGACCACGGTCTGGCCGTCTACCTTGATCTGTACCGTCGCCGCGCCGAGTATGTGCCCAGCCGTGCGCAACAGCAGCTCCATGCCCGGCGCGATCATGGTCGGGTGATGCAACTCCACAGGGCGCAACAATGCCAAGGCGCGCTTTGCTTCCTGTTCGGTATAAAGCGGGCGTGCCGGCGAATGCTTGGAGTAGCCGTGCCGGTTGGCATGCGCGGCCTGCTCTTCCTGCAGCCGGGCGCTGTCGAGCAACAGGATCTCGGCCAAGGCACAGGTGGCCGGGGTTGCGTAGATCGGCCCGGTATAGCCTTCCCGCGCGAGCACCGGAAGATAACCGCTGTGGTCGAGATGGGCATGGGTCAGCACCACGGCATCGAGCGCGCGCAGCGCCGCCGATAGCGGTTCCCAGTTGCGCAGGCGTAGTTGCTTGTAGCCTTGGAATAGCCCGCAGTCGATCAGCACCCGGCTGCTGTCGCGGGTCAACAGGAACTTGCTGCCGGTCACGGTGCCGGTACCACCGAGAAATGTCAGTTGCATGGCTGGGGCTCCAGGGTTTCGGCCGCTTGAGGGGGAACCGCCAGAACACTGCACGGCGGACGGCTGACGATGCGTTCGGTGGTGTCGCCAAGCAGCTTGTCCAGGCCCTTGGGCTGCACGACGCCCATGACCACCGCGTCGACTTCCAGCGCAGCGACCTGCTCGCGAATCACCTGCACCGGGCTACCTTCCATGAAGTGCCGGCAATCCGGCGCGACCCCTTCACTGTCTGCCAGGATGTCGAACGGCTCCTTCTGGGCGTTACGCATCTCATCGATCCACGCCTGGGCGACATTCATGTCCGAGGTGAACACGCCAGCCAGGTTGTAGGCCGAGAGCAGGTGCAGCTGCGCATCGCATTGCAGTGCCAGCGCTTTTGCAGCACGGATCAGCCCACGGTTGAAGCGCGCCTGGGCGTCGGGTGTTTCGCTGAAGGAGGTGTCCACGGCGACCAGCACACGTTGGGGTAGCGCCACCGTGGCAGATGGTACGAAATGCGTGATGCCCTTCAAGCCCCGCATCAGCGCGCAATCCAGAGGCGTACCGAATAGTTGCGCCAGGGCTGGCGCCACTTCACTGTCCTTGATGACCATATCGGGCTGCAGTTCACTGATGTAGTCGACGGCCGCGCTGCGAATATCGTCTGCCGGCAGACTGTCGACCGTCAAGGTGATACCACTGTCACGGTGACGCTCGACCAACCTCGCCAGCCGCACACGGTAGTGGTCGAACTGACGCTGGATATCGGCCTCGTTCAATCGCTCTTCGCGCAGCAGGTGCTCCTGCGTCGGTTCGAACAAGCCCAGCACATGCACACTGGCACCACTGACGTGCGCCAGGGCCAAGGCCCTGCGCAGCGCGGCCGAATGCGGATCGACCTCGGTGAGCAGCACCAGCAGTTGTCGATATTGCCCCATGGTGAACCTCCGGGCTTGTGCGGCAGGTGTGATGATGTAGGCGATTGTCCGAAGGCAGGTCGCTTCGCGCTTGATGCAGATCAGAAAAACCACCCGTCGAGCCTGAACTTGACGATTGTCAGAACGGGCGTCGCCCAACACGCTACAACAGCTGCAGCAAGCATCGACCAGGTGGCCGGGAGGCGACATGAACAGGCAGCAGACTGAACAGCCAGACGCATGCGAGCATTGGATCGAAAAACTTTCGGACGGCTCTGCCGTACTGATCCGCCCGCTGCGCGAGGAAGACCACGAAAGGGACCGCCGCTTTCTCGGCACGATCGCCTACGAGGTCCGGCGTTTCCGCTTCATCGCCGGGCTCAGTGGCGGCCTTCCGAGCCTGGATGCGCAGCATATGCCAGTGGATCATCGCCACTGCGAAGCCTACGTTGCCCTGGTTCATGCAGATGGCCAGTTGCGCCAGATCGGGGTCAGCCGGTATGCCAGTGTTCCCGACAGCCACCTCTGCGAATGCGCCGTGGCCGTGCAGGAACAATGGCAACGCAAGGGGCTGGGCCGGCTGCTGATGCAGCACCTGATCGCAGCTGCGAAACGCAATGGCTTTCACTGCATGATCTCCAGGGACCTGGCGAACAACTACGCCATGCACCGGCTGACCAAGGGCCTGGGGTTCAGTTCACGCTACCTGGGTGGCGATGTCAGCGAAATCATTCACGAACTGGACCTGCGCGCCTGAAGACAAGGCCCTTTCTGGCCTTGCCCCTCAGCCTTGGGGATGAACCAGCCAATACCGTTGCGCGGACCAACGGCAATGCCGGCCGCGCGTGAATTTGATGCGGATCAAAGCTTCCAGGCAATTACGGCGCAATCTGACCTACACCAACAACAATCATCCAATGCCCACGAGGCGTGCCATGGCGCCCTTGAAAAACATAGAAGCGGCCTATGAACCGTTCGCCAACCAGCGCGATGAAGTGATGGAAATGGCTATTGCGTCCTGAACCACCCCTGTTGCCGGCAGGGATGCCTTCGTTTCGCATGGATTTGCAGTTGGTTTGCTCATGCATGCTTTTTTGGAGGCTCTCATGAACATCTACGTCGAGAAGAACCCTGAACAGAACCGCTGGTGGATCCGCATGGACGACTGCCGGGTGAGCTTCACTACCTGCGCCGAAGCGCAAGCGTTCGTCGAACGGTTGAGTGCTCGTCTCAACGCGCCCCATTCGCTGGACATGCTTGCCGACTGGTCACCCCGCTCAAGCATGGACAGTGTTGGCAAACCCAATGCGCGGATGGCAGCCCAGGCAGCTCTCCGATACGCGAAGGAGGCCTGACCATGACCGGTCTCCTGAAGGTGACCTTGCTCGACCAACCTGCAGCGTCGAACCCGGCAACCCCGATTCATCTGAAACCGCTCACGACTCTGTGCACCGAGTGTCGTGTCAGCGGGCTGTGCCTGCCCACCGGTCTGCCAGTGCACGACAACAGTTGCCTGGGCGCGCTGATCGGTCCGCGCATGCGCATTCGCAAAGGCGCCGCGCTGTTCAACGCCAACGATCCGCTGACAACGCTATACGCCGTGCGCTGCGGCAGCTTCAAGACCAGCCTGAACAGCGCCGAAGGCCAGGGCGTGGTGATCAATTTCTGGATGCCTGGCGATGTACTTGGGCTCGATGCCATCGCCACCGAGCATCACGTATGCGACGCCATCGCCCTGGAAGACAGCGAGGTCTGCCCTGTCCCCTATCGTCGGCTGCAAGCACTGGCTCGCGACTTTCCCGTCCTGCAGCAAAGCCTGAACCGTTTGATGAGCCGGGAAATCGTGCGCGAACATGAACGGGTGCTGATGCTGTGCAATCTCACCGCCGAACAGCGGCTGGCCAGCTTCCTGGTAGGGTTGTCCCGGCGCTTCGTCAGCCGGGGCTATTCTGCCCACGGCTTCATGCTGCGCATGTCCCGGGAAGACATGGCTTCGTACCTGGGGCTGCGCCTGGAAACCGTGTGTCGCTCGGTTGCCCGCTTGCGCACGCTGGGTATCGTCAGCCTGCATGGCAGACTCGTCGAGATACTCGATCTGCCAGCCTTGATAGCCCTTGAGCAAGGCGGCGCGGAGGTCGCGCCCAGGGACACCCCGAAGGCGCCATGCTCGACACGGTGAAGGTCAGCCACGGGGCGCCGTGGCGTTGGCCATCGGCATGCGGGTGGGGCTCGAGCGCGAGCGCAAGAAAGGCCGCCATGAAGACCACGCCGGCGCCGGCCTGAGGACCTTCGCCATCACCGCCCTGCTGGGCTATGTCAGTATGTTGCTGGCGGGGCCGGTGCTGGTCGGTTTCGCCCGCCCATCTATCCGTCACCTGAGATGCAAGGTGTTGATGGCTGATCGCGAGTTTGCCGGCCTCACCCTCGCGGCTCTGAATTTCCTGGAGACACGCCCTCTCGTGGTTGATATCAATGATCACCTGGCGCCACCAGGCTCTGGTTTCGAAGGAACGATAGAATTCGCCTCTGGGCCTGGACAGAGGTGTCGCTGCCCAGCGTCGCTTGGCACATGATTTTCATCGGATGGCTTCAGGGGCGAACCCTGTTCGCTCACCAAGACAGGGCCGTCGCGAGGTGCCCTTCATGATCCCCCGGCTACCTGCGACTCGTGATGACACTAAGCAGTGTTGCGATCAGCAAGAATACGCCACTGGCAACAAACGTCGCTTGATAACCCATACCGTCATACAACACGCCACCTGCCGTTGCCCCAGCAGTGATCGCCAACTGAATCACTGCGACCATCAAGCCACCGCCGGCTTCCGCGTTATGTGGCAATGCCCTGGCCAGCCAGGTAAACCATCCCACAGGAGCGCAGGTGGCGATAAGCCCCCAACAACCGAGCAATACAGCAACTGGAACGACCCAGGCCCCCGCCGCGATCATCGCGAATGCAATAGCCGCCATGATCAACGGAATCCCCACCAGAAGCCGATTCAGATGTCGGCTAACGAGCGAGCCGACTACCATTGTTCCCACTAAACCAGCGGCACCGATGATCAGCAGCAGGAGCGAGAGCGTCGGCACCTCGACGTGCGTGACCGTTTCCAGGAAAGGCCGCAAATAGGTGAACAATGTGAACTGCCCCATGAACAGAAAGGCAACTGCAGCCATGCCGAGGGCGACCTTGCCATCTCTCAACAAGCGCAGGGCGCCAGTCGCCGAGCCGGCACGGCGTTCACTTGGCATTGCTGGCAGGGTGAAGGCTTGCCAGGCCAGCGCCAGTGCCGCTAAAGGCACCACGCAAAAGAACGCGCCCCTCCAGCCAATCATGCCACCCAGGTAGCTCCCAACCGGGGCTGCGATTGCCGTAGCTAGTGCGGTGCCACCCTGCATCACGGCAATAGCTTTGGGGACGAGCGCTTCGGGTGCGATACGCATCATCACAGCCGTTGACATTGACCAGTAGCCACCGATGGCAATGCCAAGCACCGCTCGTCCTGCCATCAGCGTCAGGTAGTCGGGGGCGAACGCTACCATTGCACCAGAGAGGAGCATCAGTGCCGTAGTGGCCAACAATACCGGCTTGCGGTCAATTCCCTGAGTCACGGTGGCCAGCAACAGGCTGGTGATTACGGCAAAGAAACCCGAAATGGAAATGGCTTGTCCGGCCTGCCCCTCGGTCAGCGATAAATCAGATGCAATGGGGGTGAGCAGGCTCACCGGCAGAAACTCAGAGGCCACTAGCGCGAAGGCGCAGAGCGACATCGCCAGGACGGCGCTCCAGACCTGGCGGCTTGAATATTGAAGAGATAGTGCTGAGCTGCTCATGGTAATTCTCGGTCTACCCATTTCAAAAACGCCGATGCCCTTGCCCAGCGTGTCGAAGCTGGGCAAGGGCAGCCGGGGGAAGTCACTGGAGGTTTTCGCGGAAGTAGGTCGCCAGCTTGGTGAAGGGGATCAATTCGACGCGGTCGTAGAGATCGACATGGCCAGCGCCTGGCACGATCACAAGCTCCTTGGGTTCACCAGCAAGGCGATAGGCCTCTTCGCTAAACTCACGGGAGTGAGCGTTCTCTCCGGCGATGAACAACATGGGACGTGGCGAGATCGTCTCGATGTCATTGAATGGATAGAAGTTCATGAACCTGACGTTGCTGGTCAGCGTAGGATGCGTCGTCAGAAGCCGCGGCAGACCTTTGGGAGTGAACTCACCACGGGGGGTGCGGTAGAAGTCGTAAAACTCCCGCTCGATGGCATTGGAATTGTCGGTCAACTGATCAACCGTGCCGCTGGTGTACCTGGTGTCACCGCCGGCAAATTCGACATCACGCTGGGCCACCGCTTCGGCGATGGCTTTCTTGCGTTGTTCGACCGTTACTCCGTGCTTGAGGCCATTGCGATTGGCTGCACCCATGTCGTACATGCTGACTGTTGCAATAGCTCTCATGCGTGGATCAATCTTCGCCGCACTGATGGCGAAACTGCCGCTCCCACAGATGCCCAGCACGCCGATCCGCTTGCGATCAACGAAGCCTTGAGCACCGAGGTAGTCAACTGCTGCACTGAAGTCTTCGGCATAGATGTCCGGCGCCACCAAGTTGCGCGGACGACCGTCACTCTCGCCCCAGAACGACAGATCGATGGCCAAGGTGACGAAACCCTGTTCGGCCAGTTTCTGCGCGTAAAGATTCGAGCTCTGCTCTTTCACCGCCCCCATTGGGTGACCAACGATGATGGCTGGGTATCGGGTGTTTCGGTTCAGATTTTTGGGAACAAAGAGGTTCCCGACCGTGTTCATCTGGAACTGGTTTTTGAAGGTGACCCGTTCAAGTGAGACCTGTTCGCTCTTGTAAAAATTGTCAGCTCCATGGGACATATCGGCGGCTCCGGCAGAGAGTGAACTGGCCATCAAGGCAAACGCTACGAACAAATGTTTCATGCACATCTTCCTGTTTGCTCAAAATGGAAATAGGAGTGAGGGCAGTCGCGCCAGTGCGCTCTGGTAACCTCAACTGCAGTCCATCTTCATCGGGAAAGCGGCCATTCAGTAGAGCAAACCGATAGTTTTCTTGCCTGATTCTCCAGATCATGCTGACCGGGCATGGACAGCTGAAGCGGTGCGCGAGTAGTGTTTTTCCAATAGATCATGTGAGGCTCCCATGCCCGCCACCACACAGCCGCCCTCCCATGCGATCCCGATGGCCACGCTGCGCAGAGTCATCGGCGCTATCGCGCCCACCACTGGCGATTTCCCGACATGCATTGCAGACCTCAGCGTCTACCGACGTAACGCACCGGCGCCACCCATGACATGCATCATCGAGCCAAGCATCGTGCTGGTCGTACAGGGCGCAAAGGAGATGGTTATCGGCAGTGATGTCTTTCCCTACGACACGACCCGGTTCCTGGTCACATCGCTAAGTCTCCCCGCCAACTCGGCTGTCACCCTGGCAAGCGAAGCAGCACCCTGCCTCGGCCTGGTTTTCAAGCTTGACTTGCGCACGCTCGCAGAATTGATCGCCCAAGATGGTCGCCTTCCGGTAAGCAGCCAGTCCGTACACAAAAGCGCCGGCGTGGGCGAACTGAGTCCAAAACTGCTTGAGAGCTTCGCGCGTCTGATCGAGCTGGTGGAGGAGCCTGATGCGATACCCGTGCTCTGGCCCCTGATTCAGCGAGAAATCCACTATCGTCTGCTGCTGAGTGGCCAGGCCCCTCTGCTGCGCCATATCGCCTCCGTAGGCAGCAAGGGTCATCGAATTGCCAAGGCTATCGACTGGATGAAGCTGAACTACGCCGCGCCTCTGCGAGTGGACGATCTGGCCTCCCAGGTACAGATGGGGCTCTCGACCTTCCATCAGCATTTCCGTCAGCTCACCGCAATGAGCCCGTTGCAGTACCAGAAATGGCTGAGGTTGAACGAGGCGAAACGGTTGATGCTCAACGAGCATCTGGATGCCGCCACCGCTGCCTTCAAGGTCGGCTATGAAAGCCCCTCGCAGTTCAGCCGCGAATATGGGCGCCAGTTCGGCACTCCGCCAAAACGCGATATCGCAGAGCTGCGACTCAGTGCAGAAAGATCAGCTGCCAGCACACCTGGCATGCCTTGAATCTCGGCTCTCGGGAAGACGACCAATCAACGATGACAGGAGAAATAATGAGAGTTTTGGCGTGCGCGTTATTGGCTTTTGGTTTGGCTCACGCAGTTGCGGCCAGCGCAGCTGAACCGCAAACGGTCGGGCTGGCAGAAGAAAAACTTCAGCGTGAGATCCCCCGTATGCAGATGACAGTACGTGAGCATCAATACACGATCACATTGGCTAACACCCAAGCAGCTCGTGCCTTCGCTTCGTCGATGCCGCTAACGCTCGAAATGACTGACCTTAACAGCAACGAAAAATATACGGATCTTGCGTTGTCACTCCCCACGGATGCGAGCGCTCCCGGGACGATCAATGCGGGGGATGTCATGCTCTATGGGACGAAGACCCTGGTGGTCTTCTACAAAACGTTCAAGACGCCCTACTCCTACACCCGAATCGGAAAGATCGATAACCCCGATGGCCTGGCTCAAGTGCTCGGCGACGGCAATGTCCGAATGGATTTTTTCGCACACTGATGAGCTGGCGGAAGTGCTGGCGGCATGTAGGGTAATCGCGGTGATAGTCGATGCAGGGCATGGCTGTCGGTACTTGGTCCGATCGAACAGCCTGGGTAAGCCAGGCTTGCTGTGGCAAACTGCTGGTCCGATTGGTTGACCGATGAAATCGCCTCCTTATGCCTGAAACACACGCCCGCCATGCCCCTGACGCCAAGGCCGATGAGCACGAACCCGAACCGCTTGCCCGTCGTGGGCGCCCGGTTGGCGATCGCGACGCCAAACGGACCGAGCTGCTGGCGGCGGCGATCGCGGTGATCGCGCAAGAAGGCTATGCCGGCGCTACGATGCGCAAGGTGGCGCAATACGCCGGCTGCACCACGGGTACAGTGACCTACTATTTCGCCAACAAGGAAGAAATGGTCAGTGCCGTTGCGCAGAACCTGTTCGACAAGGTCGACGCACTGCTGGACATCAATCTCGATCAGGTAGACATCAGATCGCTCATTCAACGGTGGCATCACTGGATCAGTCATGACGAGCCAGACAACTGGCTTGCGTGGTTGCAACTGCTCACCCATGCCCGCCACCAGCCGGCATTCGCCAGCGTCATCAAGCAACGCTATGCACACTACCGCCAAGTCGCCACTTCGGTACTGGAAGCCGGCCAGCGCCAGGGCAAGGTCCGCGAAGATGTGCCGGCCGATGTATTGGCCGATCACGTTGCCGCGTTCAGTGATGGCTGGCTCATGATGCTGCCTCTCGAGCCCGAGCCGGTCAGCGCAGAGCGTGGCAAAGCCCTGATTGACGCCTTCATCGTCATGATTTCCCCAGCCGAAACCGCCAAGCGCACCGCCAAGTCCAAAGCCGCCCCCCGGTAAACCCGGCGCCTTGCCAGGAAGGCGTCATCCCGCCAAACAGCGCCTCTGCGCGCCGCCTCTCGTCGCTGCGGGGCTATCGCCCCGCGCCTTGCCAGCCCTGCCCAAGCACCAGGCCTGATAGCGCCTGCGCCGCTTTTCGCACGTTCTGGCGTCATTGACGCCTTGCATGAAATCAAAACTCCTGTATTTTACAAAACGCTTGATATAACAAATAAAACACCACCAAGTGGCAGGGCGAAAATGGGCCTGAAAACCAACACGCTGTCGCGCTCCGAGCGCGCATGCCAGAACTGGCGGCGCCATACCTTCCACGCGCATGCGGGCTGCCTGAAAGGGCACCCTCGCCTCCCCCGCACGGCTCCAAAGCTGGCCTGGGCTTATCGCTTCACACAAGCAGACGGGCAATCTTCAACGGGTCACGGAGGGGCGCAATGATCACTTAGCGCCAACTTCACTGTCGAAGGACAGCCCTTTGTCCGAAGCATAGCGATAGCACGCCCGACCAAAAGCGCACCGGCTTTTGCGGCCCTGCTTGCCTGCGCTTTGCCCTTCGTCCCGCCGAGGCCCGCCCCCCATGTTCAAAACCATTTCGCTGACCTTGAAACTCTCTCTGCCGCCCGCCGTCGCCCTGTTCGGCCTATTGCTGTTCGTCGGCTACACCGCGGTGCAGCTGGACGACAACGACAATCGACTGGTGTCGCTGGAAAAACAGAGCTACCCGACGCTGGAAGCTGCCGACAACGTGATTTTCCAGTTTTCCCGCCTACCCGGCCTGCTCAACAGCGCCGTCGCAGCGGGCGAGCGGGACACTCTGAATGAAGCGCGCAAGGTGCTGGCCGACGTCCTTGCCCGGCTACGCGATCTGGAGCCGCTGACTGCTGAACGGCCCGGCCGGCACCAGGAGCTGCAAGCCTGGTCCGCGGCGATCAAGCGCTACGCCGACAACGCGTTCGCCTCCTCCGGGCAACTGCTCGACGGGGCTGCGTTCGATGATTTGCGCCCCCATTTCGAGCGCATGGCCAGCGACCTCAAGAACGCCAAGGCGCTGGGCGAACAGTTTCGCAGCCACGTCTACGCCGACTTCCAGGGCAGCTTGACCCAAGTCCGCGCCGACAACGCCACCACCACGCGCGTCGGCTACCTGCTCAGTGTTTGCCTGCTACTGGTGGTCAGCGCCAGCGCGGCCTGGGTGATTCGTCAGGTCATGAGCAATGTCCGAGGCGTGATCGGCTCGCTCAAGACCATTGCCAGCGGCGATGGCGACCTGACCCGCCGTGTGAATGTCGACTCCGCGGACGAAATCGGCGAAATGATCGGCCTGTTCAACGGCTTGCTGGACAGCTTGCAAGGCACCCTGCGCCAGATCATCACGTCCGCCGCGCCCCTGGAGCAGATGTCCCGCGAGCTGCATCGGCTCACCCAGGGCGCGGAAGACAATGCGCGCTCGCAGCAGGAGCGCACCGAGTCCATCAGCCGTGACATCGACACCATGACCAACAGCATTCAGGAAGTGGCGCAGCGCTCCGGTCAGGCCTCCGCGCAAGCCAGCGCCGCAGCGCGCCAGGCGAGCGCAGCCAGGCACAACATCGACAGCCTGTCCTCGAGCATCGGCGACCTGGGTAACAGCGTGCTCAGCTCGGTGCAGGCCATGGAACAACTCGAAGAAGAAACCCAGCACGTCGGCTCGGTGCTGACGGTCATTCGCAGCATCGCCGAACAGACCAACCTGCTCGCCCTGAACGCCGCCATCGAAGCGGCACGGGCAGGCGAGCAAGGGCGAGGTTTTGCCGTGGTCGCCGACGAAGTGCGCAACCTGGCCCAGAAAACCACCGCTTCCACCGCGCAGATCCAGGACATCATCCAGCGCCTGCAAAACAGTGCCCGCAGCGTCTTGCAGGCGATGAACCTGAACGGCGAAAAGGCCAGGGCGAGCATCGAGCGCTCTGAACATGCCACGCAGACCCTGGAGGCGATCACCGGGGCCGTTCGCCAGATAGATGAGTTGAACGCCGGTATCGCCCGTTTCACCAACGAGCAGATCGGCCTTTCCCGTTCGATCCAGCAAGACACCGAGAGGCTGCAACAGGATACCCAGGCCACCACGCAAGGTGCCGACGCCACTGCACGGCTCGGCGAGCAATTGGTCGGTACGGGTAACCACCTGCGCAGCGCCACCGCTCAGTTCCGCATTTGACCCTTCCCCCTCACGAGAGCAGTTGAAGCATGCAAGGCATTAGAGCATTCGGTATCGCAGGCCTTATCGCGGCCACCCCGGCAATGGCCCTGGATCAGGGAGACTATCAATTCAACGGCTTCGGCACCGCCGGCCTCACCCACCTGGGGGGCGAGGACAAAGGGCGCAGTTTCGGCATCAGCGGGCAGACGACGGACGCCTGGCGTGGTGACCAGCTCTCCCGGTTGGGCGGCCAGCTCCAATATGGGCTCACGGACACGCTATCGGTTACCGTGCAAGGCACCCTCAAACCGGAACAGGACACCTGGAAAGGCAACCTGGAATGGGCCTATCTCTCCTGGAAGGCGACCGAAGGCCTGAGGTTGCGCGCAGGGCGGCTGCGCCTGCCGATCTACATGTACTCCGAAACCCTCGACGTCGGCGTCACCCACCCGTGGCTGCGGCTGCCGGATGAGGTCTACAGCCAGGTCCAGCTGAGCAACTACGAAGGCGCCGATGTCCTCTACACCGTGCCCACCGGCATTGGTTCCGTGACGTTCCAGGTGGCAGGTGGCCAGGCCACCAACCGCAACCTGTTCGCCATGGATAACCGGTACGACATCGACTACAAAAAGATCTTCGCGGCGAACGTCAGCCTGGAAACCTACGACTTCGGCACGCTGCGCATCGGCTATGCCGAAGCTGACATCGATACCGACCTCAGCGCCTCGGTCGTTGCTCCAGGGGGGGCGCCCACACGTGTCGACTTCCTGAGCCTCAACCGCAAGAAAGGCCGCTTCGCCTCCCTCGGCTATCAGTACGACAACGGCACCTGGATCTCCTCGAACGAGTGGACCAGCAACAACACCGAAGGCGACCAGCAAGGCAGCATCGATGCCTTCTACCTGATGGGTGGGCGCCGCTTTGGCGACGTGCTGGTCCACCTCACCTACGCTCAGCTCGATGAAGACGCTGGCCGCCAGAGCTCCTGGACCTACGGCGTGAACTACGACCTGGCGCCGAACCTGGTGCTCAAGGGCGAGTACAAGCGGGTGGACACGCGCGGCAGCGGCTACCGCGGCACCTTCGTGCAGAACGCCCAGGAGGCCTTCGACCATGCAGTCTTCGCGGCCAGCAACGGTGCTGCCGGCACTCCTTCGCGCAACTACGACGGCGACATCATCAGCGTCGGCGTCGATTTCGTCTTCTAAGGAGCGCCCACATGAAACCACTCCTCACCGCAATGTTCGCCGCAGCCCTGGCCACAGCCAGCACCCTGGCCCGCGCCGAAGTGGCCGTGATCGTCAATGCCGGCGCCAGCGCCGCTCCGTCCCAGGCCGAGGTGGCCAACATATTCCTGGGCAAGGACAGCAGCCTCAAGGGCCTCGACCAGAAAGGCTGGAACCCCAACAAGGAAAGGTTCTACAGCGCGCTGACCAACAAGAACGAATCCCAGCTCAAGTCGTACTGGTCAGGCCTGGTGTTCACGGGCAAGGGGCAACCGCTGCAAAGCGTGGATGATGACGCCGCGGTGATCGCCAAGGTCGGCAGCGAGGCGAATGCCATCGGCTATGTCGACGCCTCGGCCGTCAATGACAAGGTCAAAGTGCTCTTCACCCTGCCCTGAGCTTCACCGCCTCCCTCGACCTGGCACGTCGAGGGAGGCGGTGCCTGGCACCGGCAGGCAAGCGCGTGCGCGGCTGCAACCCGCAAGCCTTGATTGAACCACTATTTACTCAAATGGGTGCCGTGGAAGCCGTTTTCATTCACAATGGCCCCACGATATGCAGTGTGGAATCTTCTGATGCACCTTCCTACCGATGAGCGCCTGCTCAAAGCCCTGGCCGATGCGATCGTCGTCCACCCCCGAGCCACCTTGAAGGAACTGGCCGAGACAGCGGGCGTCAGCAAGGCGACCCTGCACCGCTTCTGTGGCACCCGCGACAACCTGGTGAACATGCTGGAGAGCTACGGCGACCAGGTCCTCACGCAGGTCATCGGTAATGCTGACCTGCACGACAGCGACCCGCGCACCGCCCTGCACCGCCTCATCGTCGAGCACCTCAAGCATCGCCAGATGATGATCTTCCTGCTGTTCCAGTACCGCCCGGACTCGTTCGACGACAGCGAGGCCAATCGCCCGTGGCGGGCCTATGCCGACGCCCTGGATGCCTTCTTCCTGCGTGGCCAGCAGGCCGGCGCTTTCCGTATCGATATCAGCGCGGCGATCTTCACCGAAATGTTCCTGAGCATGGTGTACGGCATCGTCGATGCCGAACGGCGCGGGCGGGCAGCCAGCGCGACGTCCGTGCAGACGCTGGAATTGCTGTTCCTCGGCGGCGCTGCGGCACCTGCTCGCTGACCTGCCTTCGCCAGCCAAAAAAAAAAGCCCCAGGGCATCGATCCCTGGGGCCAAGTGGCTGGACATGCCAACCAAAGGAGGCTGTTTCAGCCCTTGCTCGGCCAGCCGCCGCCGAGCGCGCGGAACAGGTCGACCAACGCCAGCTGGCGCTGGGTACTGGCTTCAATGAAGGCTGCTTCGTTCACATAGCTGTTGCGCTGCGCGTCCAGGTAACGCAAATGGCTGTCCACTCCACCCTCATACCGCGCCTTGGCCAACGCCAGGGTCGCGCGGCTGGTGTCGGCCAGGGCCCGGCGCGCGGTTTCTTCGCGGCGCAGGGTGTCGGTGGCGGCCAGCGCATCGGCGACTTCGCGGAAGGCAACCTGAACCGCGCCTTCATAGGCCGCCACGGCCGAGTCCTTGCGCGCCTCGGCCAGGCTGAGCCCGGCACGATTGCGTCCGGCGTCGAACAACGGCAGCGACAGCTGCGGCATGAAGCTCCAGCTGCGCGAGCCGCCGTCGAACAGACCGGACATCTGCGCACTGGCGGCACCAAAGCTACCGGTCAGGCTGATGCGCGGAAAAAACGCCGCCCGCGCCGCGCCGATATCGGCATTGCGCGCACGCAGCCGGTGCTCGGCGGCGAGGATGTCGGGGCGGCGTTCGATCAGCGCCGACGGCGCGCCCGGCGCAATGTCATTGAGCACCATCGGCTCATCCGGGCGCTCAGCGGGAATCACCTTGGCCGCCTCGCCACTGCCCAGCAACAGCACCAGCGCGTTGTAGGCCTGGCGCTGCTGGCGCACGGTGACTTCGAGCTCGGCACGGGACTGTTCGACCAGCCCCAGTGCTTCCTGGTGATCCAGTGCCGTCGCCGTACCAGCGGCGCGCCGCTGGCCAACCAACGCCAGCGAGTCCTCGCGGCTTGCCAGCGTCTGACGTGTCAGCGCCTGGCGCCGCTCGGCACCGTCCAAGGTCAGGTAGCCCTGGCTCACTTCGGCGATCAGGGCAATGCGCGCGGCACGCCCGACTTCCTCGGTGGCCAGGTACTGCTCCAGGGCTGCATCGCTCAGGCTTTTGACACGGCCGAACAGGTCCACTTCATATTCCGGCAGCGACAACCCCACCTGGTATGTGCTGCTGACACCCTCGCGGCCATCGCTCGACAGCGCCGACGGCAGGTGCTGGCGGTTGCCCGCGGCGCTGGCGTTCAGCCCCGGCACCTGATCGGCCCGCTGGATCCGGTACTGAGCACGGGCCTGCTCGATGTCGAGCAGGGACTGGCGCAAGGAGCGGTTGTTGGCCAGCGCGGTATCGACCAGCTGACGCAGCACGGGATCGACGATGAAGGCCTGCCAATCCAGTTGCTCCACCGAGCGGCCTGTACGTCCGGCAGCGCCTGCCCATCCAGCCGCCACTGACGCGTCAGGGCGCTGGTAGGTGGGCGCCAGGGAACAACCGGTCAAGGTCAAGGCCAGAACGACGGGAAACACACGATTGAGCATGAGCATCACTTGCTACCCTCGACAGCCTGTTGCATAGGGGCGGGCTTACGCTTGAGCAGCGTCAACACCCAGACAAAACAGATCGGCACGAACACCACCCCCAGCAGGGTGGCACTGAGCATGCCGCCAATCACGCCGGTACCGATGGCGCGCTGGCTGGCCGCCCCCGCGCCGGAGGCGATAGCCAGCGGCACCACGCCGAGAATGAACGCCATGGACGTCATCACGATCGGACGGAAACGCAGCCGCGCAGCCTCGATGGCGGCATCGCCCAGGCTGTAGCCCTTCTCCCACAGTTCCTTGGCGAACTCGACGATCAGGATGGCGTTCTTCGCCGCCAGGCCGATGATGGTGATCAGGCCGACTTTGAAGTAAACGTCGTTGGCCATGCCGGTGAGCGTCACTGCCCACACCGCACCCAGGGCGCCGATCGGTACGATCAGCATCACCGTCAGCGGGATCGCCCAGCTTTCGTACAGCGCCACCAACAGCAGGAACACCACCAGGATGGCCAGGGCGAACAGGCTGGCAGCCTGGCCACTGGACACCTTTTCCTGGTAGGAAAGGCCGGTCCAGGCGTAGCCGATACCCGGCGGTAGCTCGCTGACCAGACGCTCCATCTCGGCCATCGCCTGGCCGGTACTGTGCCCTGGCGAGGCGTCGCCGGTGATGCGGATCGACGGGTAGCCGTTGTAGCGCACCAGTTGCACCGGGCCCTCTTCCCATTGGGTGGTGACGAAGGCGCTGAACGGCACCTGCTGGCCGCTGGCGTTGGGGGCATAGAGGCGCAGCACGCTTTCGGGGGTCATGCGTTCGCCTTGCTCAGCCTGCACCACCACGCGCTGCTGGCGCCCGGCATTGGTGAAGTCGTTGATCACCGCCGAACCGAAAGCGGTGGCCAGGGTGCTGTTGATGGCCTCGAAGCTCACGCCCAGGGCGCGGGCTTTGTCCCGGTCGATGTGTACGCGCAACTGCGGCGCCTCGGCCAGGCCTTCCATCATCGCGTAAAGGATCACCGGGTTGCCGTTGGCGCGTGCCAGCAACTGGTCACGGGCGGCGAGCAGCGCTTCGCGGCCAAGGCCGCCACGGTCCATCAGGCGCAGGGCGAAACCACCGGAATTGCCCAGGCCGGCGATGGGCGGCGGCATGACCGCGGTGATGGAGCCGTCACCGTTGGCGGCGAATTGCGCATTGATCGCTGCCGTTTCCGCCTCCGCCGATTGCGTCTTGTCACGCTGCGACCAGTCCTTGAAGGTGGGGAACGCCAGCGCGGCGTTGTCACCCTGGCCCGAAAAACTGAAGCCACTGACGATGAACGAGTTGGCCACCGCCTCACGGGACATCAGGAATGTCTCCAATGCCTCGGCGGTGTGATCGGTACGAACCCGGCTGGCGCCCGGTGGCAGCTGCACGTCGACCACGCTGTAACCAAGGTCTTCAGCCGGCACGAAGGCCTCCGGCAGGCGCAGGTAGGAATAACCCAGCACCACCAGGATGCCGACGTACGCCAGCATCCAGCGCCCGGCCCGCGCCAGCAGTTCGCTGTTGAGCCGCGAATAGCGCTCGGTAACACGGGCGAAGCCACGGTTGAAGGCACCGAAGAAACCGCCCTTTTCATGGTGACCATGGGGCACCGGCTTGAGCAGCGTGGCGCACAGCGCGGGCGTGAAGGTCAGCGCCAGGAAACCGGAGAACAGGATCGACACCGCCAGCGACACGGAGAACTGCTGGTAGATCACCCCCACCGAACCGGACATGAACGCCAGCGGCAGGAACACCGCCGCCAGCACCAGGGTGATACCGATGATCGCCCCGGACACCTGCCCCATCGCCTTGATGGTCGCCTGCACCGGCGACAGGCCTTCCTCGGCCATCAAGCGCTCGACGTTCTCCACCACCACGATGGCGTCGTCCACCAGGATACCGATGGCCAGCACCATGCCGAACATGGTCATCATGTTCACCGAGAAACCGAGCAGTTTCATGATCATCAGTGTCCCCAGCAGGCACACCGGTACCACGATCGAGGGCACCAGGGTGTAGCGCACGTTCTGCAGGAACAGGAACATCACCAGGAACACCAGCACCATGGCTTCGATCAGGGTGTGGATCACCTTCTCGATGGCCACATCGACAAAACGCGAGGTGTCGTACGGCACCGCGTACTCGACGCCTTCGGGGAAGAACTGCGCCAGCTCGGCCAGGCGTTCCTTGACCAGCGTGGCGGTCTGGATCGCATTGGCGCCCGGCGCCAGTTGCACCGCGCCGGCTACCGCCGGTTGGCCGTTCAGGCGTGCCGACAGGTTGTAGTTCTCGCTACCGATGGCCATGCGCGCGACATCACCCAGGCGCACGCTGGAGCCATCCGGGTTGGCGCGCAGGACGATGCCGGCGAAAGCCTCCGGCGTGTCCAGGGTGCCCTGCACGGCCAGGGTCGCGGTCAGCTCCTGCTCGCTGGCACCCGGTGTGCTGCCGAAGCTGCCGGCCGGAACCTGGACGTTCTGGCCGCGAATCGCCGTGTTGATGTCGTCGATGGACAGGCCATAGCCCACCAGCTTCTGCGGGTCTACCCAGACCCGCATGGCCGCTTCCGAGGCGAAAAACTGCAGCTTGCCCACACCGGGCACACGCAGCAGTTCGTTGTTGATGTTACGTGCGGCATAGTCGGCCAGGGCCGTGGTATCGCCACGCTTGCCGGCCGTGCTGGTCAGGGCGTAAATCAGCAGGAAGCCGGAGCTGGCCTGCTCCACCTTCAGCCCTTGGCTCAGCACCGCCTGAGGCATGCGCGCCTCGGCCTGTTTCAAACGGTTCTGCACATCGACCTGCGCCATGTCCGGGTCGGTGCCCGGCTCGAAGGTCACCATCACTTCGGCCACGCCGTTGGAGTTGTTGGTGGACTCGTAGTACAGCAGGCCCTTGGCGCCGTTTAGCGACTCTTCGATGATGCTGGTCACCGACTCCACCATGACCTTGGCCGAAGCGCCGGGGTAGGAGGCGGTGATGGAAATCTGCGGTGGCGCCACATTAGGGTACTGGGCCACGGGCAAGGATGGAATCACCAGCAATCCTGCCAGTGAAATGAACAACGCCACGACCCAGGCGAAGTTAGGGCGATGGATGAAAAACCTGGACATCTCACTTTCCTCGCATCACTGGGCGGCAGCCGTTTGTTGCTGTGCCGGCGCCACCGGCATACCGGGGGCCAACCCTGCCGGGCTACCGACGATCACCTGATCACCTGGCTTGAGTCCTTCGGTGATTTGCCAGCGTGCGCCTTGCATCACGCCGGTTTGCACGGCGCGTGCTTCAGCGATGCCATTGGCGGCGACCAAAACCCGTGCCTGGCCGTCGCTGCCACGCTGGACCGCACGCTGAGGGACCAGGATGGCGTGGTTGTCGGTACCTTGAGGTGTGCGCACGCGCACATACATGCCCGGCAACAGCGTGCCGTCCGCGTTGTCGAAACGCCCGCGCAGGATGATCTGGCCGGTACCACGGTCCACACTCACATCGGTGAACATCAGCTCGCCCGAGCGCTGGAAGTCGGTGCCTTCCACTTGCGCGGTCAAATGCTGGCTGTCGGCCGCGAGTGCGCCGTCCGTCAGCGCTTGGCGCAGGCGCAGCGCATCAGCGGCAGACTGCGTGAAGTCGATGTAGATCGGGTCGAGCTGCTGGATACGCGCCATCAGCGTCGCATCACCCTGCCCCACCAACGCGCCTTCGGTGATCAGCGCGCGACCAATGCGTCCGGAGATCGGCGCGGTGACAGTGGCATAGCCCAGGTTCAGGCGTGCGGCCTGCACGTCGGCCTGGGCAGAACGCACCGCCGCACCGGCGCTGCGCAACTCGGCGGTGGCGCTGTCGAAATCCTGCTGGCTGACCGCTTCGATCTTGACCAGCGGCGCATAGCGCTTCACGCGCGCCTGGGCCTCCTGCTGCACCGCCTGGGCACGGGCCAGGTCGGCCTCGGCGCGGGCCAGGGCGGCCTTGAACGGCGCCGGGTCGATCTGGAACAGCACATCCCCCGCCTTGACGTCAGCCCCTTCCTCGAAGCGCTTGTGCAACACGATACCCGGCACCCGCGCCCGCACCTCGGCGACGCGCATCGGCTCGACCCGGCCCGGCAGCTCGGCGGCAAAGGCCACCTGCTCGGACGCCAACGTCACGATTTCCACCGGGTAGCTCGCATTGGCTGCACCGTCCTGCTCTGCTGCGGGCTCGCACCCGGCCAAGGCGATCGCCACGGCCAATACGCCCACTCTTATCGAACCTGTCTTGCCCATCACTCACCCGAGCCTTGATTGAAAACGGGGCGGATGCTACTTTTCAAACCCGGATGAGTCAATAATGTCTCACAATAATCATCCAGGACTCTAAATGACCTTTACAATTTCAGCCTTCCCACCTCCATCGCTTCCCGGCAAGCTGGTGAATACCCTCTATGCCGCTGCTGCCTTGCGGCCCAGAGCCTCCATGGGCGAGCTGGCGGCATTGGCGGGCATCAGTCGGGCAACCTTGCACCGTTACTGCGGTACGCGGGACAACCTCGATAGCCAGCTCGAACAGCACGCCAAAGGCACGCTCCTGCAGATTCTCGACAACAGCGACACGCTGGCCTTGACCCAGCCCCTGGCTGCGTTGCGTCAGCTGATTCACGCGCACCTGGCCCAAGGTGAGCTGATCGCTTTCCTTGCCTCCCGTTACCCTGTGCACATGAGCGTGCAACACGACCTGCAGTTCTATCTGGAAAGGCTCGATGGGTTGTTTCTCAGCGGCCAGCGACAGGGTGTATTTCGAACGGATGTCACCGCAGCGCTGCTGACCGAGATGTTCGTATCGCTGCTGCATGGCGCAGTTGATGCCCGCCAACGAGGGCGCGCGCCAAGAGAGAGCGCAACGATGCTGGAAAACGCGTTTTTGCAGGGCATTGCAACGCGGGCGCCTCGTTGAGCGCCGCGCGCGGCAACAGCAGTGATGACCTGTCAGGTCAAAGGAAGGGATGAAACGCTATTGCTCGTCGCCATCGAGCGGCGTGTTCCAGATCACCAGCTCGAGTGCGGCGGCGATCTGGATACGATGGTCGGCAAACGGGACCGGCAGCAGGTCCTGGGCACGCTCCAGCCGGCGCAACAGTGTATTGCGGTGGGTACCCAGCACTTCGGCGGTCTGGGTGATATTGCAGCCGTTAGCCAGGAAAGCATGCAACGAATGCTGAAGGACCGTGGGCTCGGTCGCCAGGCGGCCAAGCGTGCTCAGGACGAACTGCCTGGCCGCGCGGGCGTCCTGGGTCATCAGGGACACCATCCTCACCTGATCGATCGTGGCAATGGCGGGTGACCCCGCCAAACGGCCCATCAAACTCTGGGTGGTCAAGGCTTCCAGGTGCGAGCGACGGAAGCCGTTCATCCCCGCGCCCGCCGAACCAATTGCCGCGCGTATCTTCGGAAATTGCCGAGCCACGCCCTGCAGCCGGTTCAGGTCCAGCGGCTTTGCCGCATTGCTCCAGACCCACAGGGTCGCAGGGCCCGCAAAGACAATCAGCGGTGCGACCGTGCCCGTGAGCTGCGCCAGGGCGCGCGCCATATCTTCAAGGGGGCGAATCTCGGCGTCCGGGGTCTCGCTCCAGACGAGGCAGGCATGGTGCTTCTGAGCCAGGCTGTAGCCCAGTCGCCTGCCGAACTGCTCCGCATCCACATCCCTGCCATCGAGCAGCCGACTGACCAGACCGCGTTTATCGACAGGATCGTCATGGGCCTGGGCGCTCTTTTCTTCGAGGATGATCTGGGTCACCACCCGCATGTTGCTGTCGATGAATTCCGAGATCGACCGCGACGAGACCTCCAGGAACTCCTCGAGCACCGCGGGATCCTGCGTGAGGCTGAAGGCCATCTTCATCCACAGCTCCCAGGCTGCGTTCTGTGTCGACCTTGCGACATTCATCAGCAGTTCGGACAGACCTCTGCGAGCGAGCTCCCTGGCCGTGTCCACCATGTCAGCAGACACGTAGGACTCCACCGGTTCCCCAGGACGCTGCAGATTGGCGTTAGCCCAGTGCAGCAACTCTGCCCGGTTGGCGCGCCGGCATGCCGCGAGGATGACCGGATCCTCCAGCAGCCTGGCATCTTCCGGTGAAGAGAACAGCGCCTGATTGAGGCGCTCGACCCACTCCGGCGGCAGCGCCTGAGCGAGCTCGGCGCCTTTGCGCATGAGCTCGCGAACGGCTTCCGAGGGGCGTGGCCAAGGCAATGGCGTACTGGTCATAGGCAGTGCAAATCACTCAAAAATCGTCTGGAAAATGGTGCAGTTCGTACCTTGGCGCAAGGCCAGTGGAAACCTAGCATGAACTCACTGCCTGAACAAAAAATGCAAGGAGGCACCGTGACGCTCCGTGTTCTTTTTTGGGTTTAGCGCAGTGACAAGCGGGCTTGTTCGTCGATGCCCGTTGACCGCGCATCAACCCGCCTACGCCAACCGTTCTTTCAATCCGGAGTGCTTTCAATGCCAGCCTCTCGCAATACCTTAGCCAGCCTGCCCGTTGTAACCCGCTCGACTTCAGCGCAAGAGATTGCCCTGCTGAGCGATCAGGCAGGTGCGGTCATCATCCGCAACTTCATGACCTCCGAACAAGTCGTACGGATCAATAACGAACTCGACGCCCCCCTGGCCGCGCTCGATGCCGGCTCCAGGCACGAGCACGAGCTGATCGCCGAGTTCCATGGCCATCAGACCAAACGGCTCACCAACCTCGTCACCCACAGCAAGACCTTTCGTGAGGAAATCCTCGATGACGACCTTTTCCACGAACTGGGGAGCGTGCTTTACACCCCGGAGTGCGGTGACTGGTGGTTGACCACGGCCCAGTTGATCGAAATCGGCCCAGGCAACAAAGCGCAAATGCTGCACCGTGACATGATGCAGTACCATCCGTTCGTGGCCATGAACAAACATGCGCCACGCGCCATCACCAACCTGATGCTGGCGCTGACCGATTTCACCGCGGAAAACGGCGCCACGCGGTTGATCCCCGGGAGTCAGGACTGGGATGATTTCTACGATGTCGGAACCCCGGAGATGACGATTCCTGCCCTGCTGAAAGCCGGAGATGCCGTGCTGTTCGGCGGCAAGGTCGTTCATGGCGGCGGGGCCAACGTGACCGCTGACGACTACCGTCGCGGGCTGACCATCCCGATGCAGGCGTCAATCATCACGCCAGAAGAAGCCTACCCGTTGATCGTGCCGCTCGAGCTGGTGCGCACGCTTTCTCCGCGGGTTCAGAAGATCCTCGGTTTCCGCTCCCAATACCCCAATGGCAGCCCTGGCCTTTGGCAACATAACTACGCAGACCTGGCGGATTTCCTTCAGCTCTAGCGTCCAACGTTGACTTGCCTGGGTCTGAAGGTGCCACGACCACCAGAACGCCCAGGCAAGGAAACAGGCCAGCCATCGGTTTGCGATGCCTGGCCTCTGAGCGAGTGGCCAGCCCTTCACTCCTGGTAAGGCATTACCCCTCGACGTGAAAACAAGACAGGTACGCCTTCGGCGTTGAACAACGCCGCCGTCAGGGAAAGACCATCAGCTGTCTGCGTTTCCTGGAAACTGTGCCCGCCATCGCTGCTCTGCACGCTCAGCCCATCCAGCCCGACCGCCAACACACGAGAGCCCGCTACCGCTACGCAAGTGACAGAGCCCTTGCTTTGCGTTGCCACTCGGCGAAACCCCTTGCCATCCGCTGAACCCTGCAACAGGGTGCCGCGCTGGCCACCCAGCAGCAGACGCCCATCGGCCAGTACCGCGCCAGACCACAGGGTCCCTTCGTAGCCGGTATCCAGGTAACGCCAGTTTTTCCCCTGGTCTGCGGAATGCAGCACCTGCCCACGCTCGGCCGTGGCGTACAGCGTTCCGCGGCTGTCGACAAACAGCCCCATCAGGTTGAGGTCGGCCCGCTTGGCCCCCGGGGGGGCTTGCACCGGCTGCTCGGCCCACGTCTGGCCCCCATCCGCGGTGGTCAGCACCAACGACCAGAGCCCTACCGCCACCCCCTGCCGGGCATTGAAGAAGTGCACGGCGAACAGCGGCCGGTCCTCTTCGGTGGCCAGGCGCTGGACCTGCCAGGATTCCCCGCCATCGGTGGTGGCCAGGATCGCGCCCCAGTGGCCTACCGCCCACCCGCGCTTGGCATCCACGAACGCCACCCCCGTCAATGGTGTGGACAACGGTACCGAGCGCGCCTGGCGCCACTGCTTGCCCTGGTCGTCGGACAACAACACGACACCGTGGTCGCCCACGGCAACCACGCGTTCCCCGGCCCTGCCTGCGGCCAGCATGGTGGCCTGCGTGGCATTGCTCGCCTGTACGGCCGGCACGGCCTGCAACGGCGCGGCCTGAAGAGACAGCAGCGGCAATGCTGCTGCGAGCAAGGCCGCGGTGAATGAAAACCTGAAATTCATGCTTCTCTCCTCAGTGCACCAGCGCGCCGGTCATGCGCACAGGGCGCCTACGTGGGAATACCCGCTCCAGCCACACGGCGAAGGCCGGCAGCACGGTCATGGCCATGACCATGTTGACGATGAACATGAAGGCCAGCAGCTTGCCCATGTCAGCCTGGAACTTGAGCTCCGAGAACGCCCAGGTGGCCACGCCCACGGCCAGGGTGATGGCGGTGAAAATAGTGGCGACACCCACTTCGAGCAGCGCGTACTCCACTGCCTTGGTGATCGACTGCCCATGGGCCAGGTGCAGTTGCAGGCGGTTGTAGATGTAGAAGGCGTAATCGACGCCAATGCCCACCGCCAGCACCATCACCGGCAAGGTAGCGATGGTCAGGCCGATCTGCAGTTCCTTCATGAACCAGTAGCCAATGAAGGTGCCGATGGTCAGTGGCAGGCAACACACCAAGACTGCCCGCAAGTCGCGATACACCACGAACACCAGCAATGCGATGGCGGCATAGACATAAAGCAGCATGGGTGTTTCGCTTTTTTCCACTTCTTCGTTGATGGCTGCCAGCACCCCGGCGTTGCCCGAAGCGAGGCGCACCGAAATGCCAGGCAGCGGGTACTCGCTGCGGAACGCCTTGGCGGCCTCGACCACCCGGTTGATCGTCGTGGCCTTGTGATCGGCAAGGTACAGGTGCACCGCCGACATGCTGCAGTCGGTGCGCATCAGCCCGGGCGTGCGTGCAACCTCGGTGGCCAGCGCGGCATAGTTCATCGGGTCGATGGGCACCGCCGCCATCTTCGGGTTGCCTTCGTTGTAGCCCTCGTTGAACTGGCGCATGTTGCTGGAGAAGGACGCGACCGAAAGGACGCCAGGCACCCCTTGCATGGCCCACACGAAACGATCCTGGTACTGGCCCAGGGCGACATCCTCACAGGCCACCTGGCTGTCTTCGCCAGAGGGGGCCTTGTTGACTTCGAACACCACGCTGAGCCAGTCCAGACCAATGTCGTAATTGCTGGCGATAGAGACCGCATCGCGATTGAAGCGGGCATCTTCGCGCAACTCCGGCGCACCCGCCTGCAGTGTGCCAACGACGCGGTCATGGCTTTGCCAGATCGCCACCAGGAACACCAGCAAGGCCGCGCCAAGCACCCACAGCGCCTTGCGCGGTTCGGCGAGCCGGGCCAGGCCACGCAGCCAGCGGGTACGGCGCTGCCGGGAAACCTCCTGGGCGGTCGCGTACTTGTCATCGACACTCAGCAAGGACGCCATCAACGGCAACATCACCAGGTTGGTGATGATCTTGTAGGCCACGCCAAGCGAAGCCGTGATCGCCAGCTCCCGCACCATCGGGATGGGGATCAACAGCAGCGTCACGAAGGACACCAGCGCGGTCACCAGCGCCAGCGTCCCGGGGATCAACAACCCGGTGAAGCTCGAGCGCGCCGCCTCTTCGGCACTCTTGCCGATGGCGATCTCGCGGACAATGAAGTTGATTTGCTGCACGCCATGGGAAACCCCGATGGCGAATACCAGGAAGGGCACCAGCACCGCCAACGGGTCGAGCCCGTACCCCAACAGGCGCAGGCTACCGAACTGCCACACCAGCGAGGCCAGCGAACAGACCAGCGCCAGCAGCGTGAAGCGCAGTGAGTGGCAATACCAGTACACCGCCCCCGCCGTCAGCAGCAGCGCCAGCAGACAAAACTCCAGCACCGCAGAAGCGCCGTCGGCGATGTCGCCGATCTGCTTGGCGAAACCGATGATCTGGATTTCGAAATCGCCATCCTCGAATTGCTGGCGGATCTCTTTCTCCAGCCTGTGGTTGAACGCCACATAGTCCAGGTGGGCGCCATTGGTGGCGTACTCGTTGAGTTCCACCGTGATCATCGCGCTGCTCTGATCACGGGAAACCAGCGTGCCGATGAAGCCGCCCTGGGCAGTGGAGTTGGCGATCGTAGCGATGATCTGGTCATCCAGGTGCTCGGGCGATACCGTGCCTGGTACCAGTGGATCAGCGCGAAAACCCTCTTCGGTGATTTCGTTGACGAAGGCATTGGGCGTCCACAACGAACGCACGCTGCTGCGCGAAACACCCGGGAGGAAGGTCACCGCCTGGGTGACGTCATACAGCCGTTTCAGGCCTGGGGCGCTCCAGATATCGCCCTGGCGGGCCTTGACCACGATGGTCAGTCGGTTCGCCCCCAGCAAGTCATTGCGGTAGGCCTCGAATGTCTTGATGTATTCGTGGCCTACCGGCAGCTGCTTCTCGAAGCCGGCATCCATGCGCAGTTGCACGGCGAACCAGCCCATGATCAGGGTGAACACCGCCAGGCTCGCCAGCACCAGCCGGCGATGCCCGAACAACACACCCTCGACACGTGACAACAGGCCACGTGCCGGGGCTTCGGATAGCTTTACAGAACCGTTCACGGCAGGCCTCACAAGGTGCGGGAGATCGCGATGCCGACGTAATCGCGGTCACGATAAAGCTGATCGTAGGGCGTGTCGCCGCCCATGAACTTCGCGTAGTTGAGGGAAATCTGCCAACTGGCCGGGTTCCGCACGAAGTTCAGGTACAGGTTCATGCTGCTGGCGTCCTCGGTGAAGGTCGCGCTCAGGTTCGGCGTCCGCCCCCCCAGCGAGCGCGAATAGAAGACGCCGGGCGTGACCTGCCAGCCCGGCAGCAAGGTGCCGTCATAGGTCAGGCTGAAGTCCAGGTTAATGCCCGAGGAGGTCTTGTCGCCACGGGACTTGGGTGCGGTCGCGGGGTCCAGCTGCCAGGTATTGAGCCCCGCAGCGAGCGGCTCGCCATTGACCTCGTCATGCAGCCCTGGGTATTTGATGACCACCAGCTCGGACAGCAAGGTGCCCGTGCTGGCTCCGGTGAAGTCGAGCAGCGTCGGGGAGTTCGAAGGCGTGAAGCTGTACAGGCCGGTGAGGTGCCACTGGAACTTCTTTTCGTCCTTCCAGCATTTGCCGCCATTGCTGGAGCACAGGTCGATGACCGGGTTGAGCATGACCGAGTCCTTCGGCCGGTACGAAAGCTCCGTACCGACAGCCCAGTCACCGATCGGCATGTTGGCACTGATGCCATACATCATCCGGTCTTCCTGGTACTCCCAGGTCGGGGCCGCGGCGAAGGTGTCCGGGTCAAGAATGGCGACGCGCAACGACGGCAACTTGTCGTGATAACGCATCACGTAGAAGCCGTAGTTGATGTCGCTGTCCTCTGGTTGCCAGCGCAGTGAAAGGCCCCACTGGCCGCTGTCGCGGGCGTCCTTCTCGGAGAACCCGTAGTCCCCCCTGCCCTCACCCAGCGCGTTGTTGGTGGACCAGTAGCTGCCCACCGGCGGCAACTCGCTCTTGTTCCAGCGGAACTGATAGTAGGCCTCGACATTGACGCCCGACCCCAGGCCCGAGGCGACACTGAGCATCGGCGCCGGCAACACGGCCTCCTTGAGCTGCACGCCGGGGCGCGCCAGGGCCTGGTAGTCGTAGGCGTTGGTGTTGTTGATACCACCGGCCACGAACAGGCTTTCACCCCAGTTGATCACCTGGTTGCCCAGGCGCGCACGGACCCGCTGCCCACCCACGTCGAAGCCTTTGCTCACCCACAGGTCCAGCAGGCGGGCCTTGAAGGCAAGGTCGTCGCGGGCGTCGTCAGTCAGGCCGTTGCTGCCAACACTCTCAGGCGTGTTGAACGACAGCGTGCCGGTGGTATCGGTGGCAGCGAAGTCGCGGATCCAGGTGCCGCGCGCCATGAAAGTGAAGTCCTCGGGCATCTTCAGCAACAGCTCATGGGTGCCCTTGAGGTAGTTGGTGAACATGTCGCCGCGGTCGTAGTTCAGGTCGCCCTGATCCGCCACGCCGGAACTCTGCGCCAGGCAGCCGGAGGGCACATTGTGCCCGGTCGGCCCCTGGTTGATCAGGTTGCAGCCCCGCGACTCGGTACGCAGGCCCATGCCTGCGGTGATCGTGGAGTCGAAGGAGCCATTGACGGTTTCGGTTTCAAAGGTGAACCCCATTGCCAGTGGGGTTGCGCACACGATGACAAGGCCTGACGCTTTCGTAATTATTTTTTTCATGTGGGCTCTCGATCTGGCGTCGGTTTAGCGCTCGCTGATGGCTCGCAGGTTGTCGGAGGTGAAGAAGTCGCGTTTCAGGCGAGGGTTGCCGCTGTCTTCGGTGAGCCAGCGAATATCGTTTTTGCCCGCACCGATCGAGGTCATGTCGAACAGGTAACGATGATCGGCCAGGTTGTACTGGACCTGGGCCTGCACGTCGCACGCGCCGGTCTCGTAGACGGGGATCGAGAACCCTTCACGCACCTTCCAGATCTGTCCCTGCTTGTCATAGTCAACGGCCAGCAACGGGTTCCAGCTGTCCTCGTCGATGTAGAACAGGCGCTTGGGCGCCTGGTGGCGCATGCCCTGGCGAACATTGGCCTCGACGACCCAGACACGATGCAGTTCGTAGCGGCGCGACTGCGGCGCGATGGAATCGTCGCCGGCGAAGCTTTCCACCTTGGCTGCGGTGTCATAGGCGCCAAAGGCGTTGTACGGCACCAGCAGTTCCTGCTTGCCGATCAGTTTCCAATCGAAACGGTCCATGGCCCCGAAGAACACGTTCGCCTCGTCGACGGTGTACTGGTTATCCAGGCCGATCTGTGGCGCGTCGTAGGAATACGACGGCATGCGCCTGACCCGACGCTGGCCGGGGAAATAGTAGAAGGTGCTGGCCTGCTCGCCGGCGACAGTCGTCTGCACCCCAGCTTGACCGGCCTGCGCCGCTGGCTCCCGGTAACTGGAGAACGTGGCGTTTTCCAAGCGGCCAATGGACGAAAAAAGTGCACCGCCTTTCTTTCCCCAGGGCGTGAAGAAGAAGGTGTCTGACGACTGGCGTAACCACTCCCCGCCCTTGCGCGGCGAAATGCCTGAAATGCTTTTGGGAATTTCGACACCAAGGCCGCGATAGCGCATCTTCATGTTCCACATCACCTCTGCGCCGGTACTGGGCAGAGGGAACGGGATGCCCGGCACATGGGCCTCCTCAAGGGCAACCCCTGTGGAATCGAGATTTGCAAAACCAATGTTCTGCCGCGTGTTATCCGCCACGAAGTCCGGTACGCCACAGGTGCGGCGGGTCGGATAGACATCCATGCGGTAGCCCGGAATCTTCTTGAACAGTTCGAGCTGGCCGGGGGACAGCTTGCTCGCATACTGCGCCACGCTGTTCGAGTCGATGCTGTAGAGGGGTTTGTCATCCTTGAACTTCCAGTGCTCCCCCCGCACTTGGCCATAGCTCCACCCCCCACCTTGTGGCCCCGGAGCAGTCCAGGCCGGAATATCCCCGCTTGAACTTGCAGCCACCTCAGCGCCCAGCGGCGTCAGCTTCGAACCCAGCTCCCCGGCCCCCTGGGGTGCGGCCTGTACCGAGCACATCGCGGTCGATACCGCGAGGGTAACCAGCAGCTGCCTGAAAATACAGCGGGCGGACACGTCGTCTTTTTGCCCTGTAGATACTTCTTTCATTGGAGGCTCCTCGAACAAAGGGCCTGGACCGGCTACCCGACCGTCCACACGGAAATGGGCACCTATCGCAAGCTGATCATTTGACATGATCAGTTGACCATGTCAAATGATCAGCTTGCAAGCCATATGCCAGAAGTCTCAAGCAATGATTAAGTTAGATAAATCAGGAATTTAGTCGTTAGTGGCGATTTATGTTCACCCGGTGCCTGCACCTTAATGGGAAGTAAAGAAACATGTGTTACCAGTGCATGCCCAACCATGACGCACTGCATAGTTAGACTTGCCCTTCGAACACCGCCGTTGTCGTTGCGCAAGCCTTAATCTTTCCACTGACAACTCAAGCAATGGAAATGAATCAATTGGCCATAAAAAAACCGCCCCTGGAGGCGGTAAAGAAGCGGGCCTATGACCCGACATGGAGTTACTTCGAATAAAGGCTTGGCAGCACAACAGCGCACCCTGTGTTGCTCAATTTAACGAACATTGAGTAACGCCTCAACGGAGCCACTTCTAGAGCGCTGAAGGGCACCATAGGCATAGAACGACTGCACAATCGAGTACGACCAGGTCAAGAAAGCAAAGGTCATGAATACCATCTTTGAATCGTCACCCGGAATCGGAAAGAAGTCATACCGGAATGCTATCGTTAGCCCCGCCACACCGCCCAAGGTGGTAGCCAGCGCATGCAGCGGTTCTCTGGCACAAACCAGTCGCCAGATGAAATAGGCCAGGTACGCTGTGTAAGCCAACCACATCACTATATAAAAATACGGCAGGAATTGCTTAAATGAACTCGACATGAAGTAAATGGCTGCAACCGCAAAGCCAGCCAGGAACAGCACAATGTCACTCACCGGGGACGGCTTGTAATTATGCGTTACCGCCATCAAGCCAAGCGTTGCAATAACAGGAATTCCAACGCCTCGGGAAAAAGCATCGAGGAACATGGCAGCGTTATAATTTGCCAGCCAGCCCGTAACGATGAAGACCGCGAAATTCGTCGCGGATATCCCGACAATCAAAAACTCTCCGCCGATCAGATAATTTCTTCGCCCGATGAATGCCGCCCCATAATACAGGCCACAGATGATTAGCAATATACATGAGCCCAGGATACTCACTTCTATCAGTTCCACGAGAACAGCCTCTCTCAATCTGAGGATCGATATCACACTGCACGTCGAAATCGGCAGCCAATCGGACGGCCATTGCAAACCCAATCAGCGGGGAAATACTGGCTGAATTATTTGACCTGCACCGGTCACTGCAGTTATACGAGCAGGTCAGCATGGCCGCGATTAGTTGGCCAGAGACCTCAGGTCGCTATCGATTTTATTCAGCGTTTCCTGAGAAATAAACCCGCCAGAATATTTCGCCGCCGTCACTAAGGCAAAGCCACGGGCCATGCCAATTTGTGGGTGTTTACTGATACCGGGCAAGTGCTTTTCAAGGATCTGGCTCGTAGTGCTGTTATCCAGCAGCTCGCCAACTTTCGAGTCGATTGAGAACGCCATGGTGTTATCTCCTTGGTTGCGCCCAAAAGGGCAGAAATTCAATACGCAGCGGACTGTGCACACTCAGGCTCTCAGAAGCCTTTTCCCGGCTCGGCAAAAGCAGGCATGTTCAGGAGCTCTTGCGGGTCACGCATCTGTCCATCGATTTCCACCCAGCCCAGCAGCGTGGAACTCACACTCCAGCCCAGCAGGCGTTGCATTTCTGCGGGGAGCTGGCGAACCCGTTCAATGGGAATGGAAAGGAAGTGATTTTCTTCGAGGCGCAGGATGGCCAAGTCGTAGGCCATGGTCAGACCAGTACGAGGAGACGCTGTGGTATTGGCGCCACCGCCGTGATAGACCGACCCCAGCCACAACAGCGCAGAGCCCGCTTTCATTTCGGCGGCGATGGTTTCTTCCTGGGTCGGCATGCGCTCGTCATCCCATTGATGACTGCCCGGAATAACACGCGTGGCACCGTTCTCTTCGGTGAAATCCGAGATGGCCAGCATGATCTGCAGACGGGCCTCGCGCCCGAACTGGGGATGTCGCCATAGCGAGGTGGCATCGTCGCGATGCAGGGGCTGGAGGCCTTGACCCGGCCCGATCTGAATGGCCTGGGTAATACTGAGTTGAATATCAGGAGCCATCTCGATGCGGTCGCTACCCACCCAGACATGGGTCGGTGTCTGCAAGATCTGCCTGGCCGCCCCGATGAACAACGGGTTCAGTGCAACCTCCACCGCCGTATCGCTTCGCCCGATGATGCGAGCGACACGTCGGGTCTGCGTGCCTGCGAAATAGGGGTCTTCTCCGCAGGGCGTAACATTCAAGTAGGTGTCCAGTTCTTCGGTGAGGCACTTGAGCGTCTCTGGCGAGACGAAATCGGCAATGATGACCCCGCCGTCACGCCGAATGATTTCCACCACCTGTTCGACTGGCGCATCACTGCTGACCGTCGAGAGTTTTCGTGTATCCATCTGCCTTCTACCTGTCCGGTTGTTCATTGTTCTACCCAGCGAGCTCGGGCAACCCCCTCGTCCCACCGGCGCAACCACCACAGCAACCTCTTATGCCGCTGCCGAAGCCCGTAATGATCTGTTCGGCGTTGCCATGATTAACGAATATAGTCATTTGATCAAGTCATTTGATCTAGTTTTTGCCACCTCGCCACGGCCTTGGTGAGATACGGCACTCAGCATCTGCCGCTGGGCAATGGCCACATACCGACGACAAGACCGCGGACGAAAAGGGGGGCATCGACTCATCTCATGGATTGGGCTATCACTTTGCGATAGCATTCGTCACCGCCGACGCCGGACCCGGCGGTTGGCGCAAGGCCGAAAGGGGAGAACGCTGAATGGCTCGGATAGGCGCGGAAGAACGCAGACAGGATTTCATTGAAGCGACCATCAAGGTGATCGCGGAACACGGTATAGCCAACGCCACGACGCGGCGCATCGCGGCAGCGGCGGATTCGCCGCTGGCCTCGCTGCATTATGTTTTTCATACCAAGGAGGAGTTGTTCTATGCGGTCTACGAGTCCTTGATCAACATGCCGCAGCAATCGTTGCTGCATGCTCCGGTAGGCGCCACCCCTGCGGAATCGGTAGGGGAAATGCTGCGCCTGCTGGTCAAGTGGTTCATCGCGCACCCCGAGCGGGCCATCACACAGTTCGAACTCTTCTTCTGGAACCTGCGCAACGATCCGGAAATGGCAGCGAAGATCTATACCGTTTCCCTCGAAGCGACCCAGCAGGCCATCCAGAGGGCCACCGGCGATGCGCTGGATCAGGCCGCACTGACCACCGTCAGTCGACTGCTGATCAACCTCTTCGATGGCTTGCTGCTCGCCTGGACCGCCCACAGCGACCCCGAGCGCCTTGAGGCCGAGACCGAGACGGCCTGCCAGGCGGTCAAGCTGCTGGTTGCCAGCTACTGAGACACCATCCGGATGCGCCGTTCTCCGGTGTGACACGGCAATCCGGGGATCTATAAGGTTTTACAGACAGGCGGACTGGCGCATCTTGCCGCTCGCCCCCCTGCCGATCGATGCCCTAACGACTCGAAGTCCTGATGTCACCTGGGGCGAAACGCCCCTCCCAAGTCACGCAGTCCAGATAGCCGCCCTGCTCCCGCTCTTTGATCACGACCCCAGCGATAGCTGATCGAGTCAGGGACCTGGCAACTGGAAAGTTCAAATCGTCCCAAAATAATAACTTCGCGGTGCATTTTGCACCTTGTCCCAGGCAATCGGCCGTCTCATCATGGTCAAATGATCAAGTCAAAAGATCAGCCTCTATAACACAATAATGGGAAGCCCTATGTCCTCGCACACTGCTCTTCCGGTTGAGCCACTCGATATATTGATCATGGGAGCCGGTGTGTCTGGCATCGGCGCGGCTGCCTATCTGCGACGCCATCAGCCTCACAAGACCTTCACGATTCTCGAGTCCCGTGAGCGAATGGGCGGCACCTGGGACCTGTTCCGCTATCCCGGCATCCGCTCCGATTCCGACCTGTACACCTTCGGCTTCGACTTCAAGCCCTGGACCAAGGCGAAATCCCTGGCGGACGCCGCAGACATTCTCGAGTACCTGCGTGAAGCGATCGACGAGCATGAACTGGAGTCCTTCATCCAGTACAAGCAGAAAGTCGTCTCGGCGAACTGGCAAACGGACCAGGGCTTGTGGGCGGTGCGGATAGAGGACGGCCACCTGGGACAGGCCCGTACAGTCGAATGTCGCTGGCTGTTCAGCGCGGGAGGCTACTACAGGTACGACCAAGGGTTCACCCCCCGCTTCGAGGGAGCCGAACAGTTCAAGGGACTGATCGTTCATCCGCAACACTGGCCAGAGAATCTGGATTACACAGGCAAGCGCGTCGTAGTAATCGGCAGCGGCGCGACGGCGGTGACCCTGATCCCGGCGATGGCGGACAAAGTCTCCAGCATCACCATGCTGCAGCGTACGCCTTCCTACATCATCAACCAGCCAGCCAATGATGCGATTGCGGCGTTTCTGCGCAAGGTCCTGCCCGAGCAAACCGCTTACTCCCTGACGCGCTACAAGAACGCCAGGATCACCCTTGCCTTCTGGGCCTTCTGCCAGCGCTTCCCCAAGCTTTCCCGCAAACTGCTTCTGTGGCTGACGCGCAAGGAGCTGCCGAAAAGCTATCCGGTCGACATCCACTTCAATCCACCCTACAACCCTTGGGACCAGCGCTTGTGCACGGTTCCCGAAGGCGATCTGTTCAAGGCGATCAGCGCGGGCAAGGCCGACATCGTCACCGACCATATCGAGCGATTCACCGAATCGGGCCTGTTGCTGAAGTCCGGCAAGGCGTTGGAAGCTGACATCGTGATTACCGCCACAGGGCTGAATGTGCAGATGTTCGGGGGAATCAGCCTGTACAAGGACGATAAGCCAGTGGTGCTGAGCGAAACCCTGGCCTACAAAGGAACCATGCTCTCCGGTGTACCCAACTTCGCGTTCGCGGTGGGCTACACCAACTCCTCCTGGACCCTGAAAGTGTGCCTGCTGTGCGATCACTTCTGTCGCTTGCTGGGCTTCATGGACAACCACGGCTACAACGTTTGCGAACCCCGGGCGCCAGACGGGATCAAGACCCGCCCTCTGCTGGATTTCGGTGCCGGCTATGTGCAACGCGCCTTGGACAGCATTCCGCGCCAAGGGCCAAGCGAGCCCTGGGTGATGTCGATGGATTACTTCCGCGATACCAAACTCCTGCGCCGCGGCGCTGTGGCTGACAAGTGCCTGGCGTTCTCCTCCGTACCCAGCGCGCCCTTGCGCTCGAACGTCGAGCTGCAGCAACAGGGTAGCCGCGGATGAGCCTCGATCGCTTCTGCGAACTGCCTGGCAAGCGCCCTCTTTGCTATCGCAGCCACGGGCTCGAAACGGCGCCTGCGGTCATCCTCATCGTCGGCCTGGGGCTGCAATTGACCTACTGGCCGCAACCGATCATCGCCGGCCTGGTCGAGCGGGGGTTTCGCGTCATCACGCTGGACAACCGCGACTCGGGCCGGTCGTTCTTCACTGACGTGGCGCCGCCCACGGCCCTGCAGCAGTTCTTGCGCAAGCGCACCCCCGGCTATGACCTGGGCGACATGGCCAACGACGTGATCGGCTTGATGAACAGCCTGAACCTGGAAACGGCGCACGTGGTGGGGATGTCGATGGGCGGCATGATCGCCCAGACCCTCGCCGCCCGTTACCCGGAACGCGTCAGGACGCTCACCTCGATCTTCTCGACCACCGGCTCGCTGCGCGTCGGCCAACCCGCGCTCAAAGCCCTTTGCCAGCTGCTACGCCGCCCGCCGCGCAACCAGCAGGAAAGCGTGCGGGACTACGTGGACATCATGCGCCTGATCGGCTCGACGCTCGAATGCGACGAGCAAGCCCTGCGTGACTACGCCACGCAGGCCTGGGAGCGCGGCGGCGGGGAGGCGAGCAACCTCGGAACCGCCCGGCAGATCGGCGCCATCATCAATTCCGGCGACCGCACCCAGGAGCTGCAGCGGGTTCGCTGCAGCACACTGGTCATCCATGGGGACAAAGACCTCATGGTCGCGACCAGCGGAGGGTTCGCCACGGCCGCCGCCATTCGCCAGTCGAGCCTGGTGCTGTTGCCCGGGATGGGCCATGACTTCCCAACCTGCCTGTCAAGCACGCTGCTTTCCCTGCTGGCAGGGCACATGCGTTAGCACTGTTTTCCTTTAGGGGCGCATTGCTTGGCCGCCCCTCTTTTTATTCCACCAACGCTTCTCGCAACAGGTTTCACCCGAACACAAAAACAACAACATTCCAGCTTCAAACACGCCTGAGCCGCTACCACGGCCTGGCGCGATGCTCCTCCACTGCCCTTTAAACAACGACAACAACTGAGCAAGAGGTACGTATGGAATTCAAGTTCTTACTCCCCACCAAAGTCGTGATGGAGCCAGGCCTGCGTGAGCGCACTGGCGAGCATCTGCGTGACCTTGGCCTCAAGCACGTCCTGATCGTCACGGATGCCGGGGTCAAGGCCGCAGGGCTGTTGACCAGCGTCTATGCCAGCCTGGAAAAGTCAGGCATTTCGTTCGATGAAATCGCGGACGTCAAGGCGAACCCGCGCAGCGAAGACATCAACCAGGCGGCGCAGCTGTACCGCGGCAAAGGGATCGAGGGCCTGCTGGCCATTGGCGGCGGCAGCGCGATGGATGCGGCCAAGGCCATCAGCCTGCTGCTGACCCATGAGGGCCGGATCGAGGACTACGAGGGTTCTTTCAGGCTCACGCACGCCATACCGCCTATCGTCGCCATCCCGACCACCGCGGGCACCGGCAGCGAGGTGACCTGCTTCTCGGTGATCACCGACACCGCCCGTCATTTCAAGATGAGCGTCCAGGATTACCGGGTGGGCCCCGTTCTGGCACTGCTCGACTCCCATATTCTCGACACGCTGCCCGCGTCGATTGCCGCCGCAACCGGCATGGATGCCCTCACCCACGCCATCGAAGCCTATACCGGCCGCGTGTCCAACCCGATCAGCGACGGCCTGGCACTGCATGCCATCCGCCTGATCAGCCAGCACCTCAAGCCTGCCGTGCTGGAGCCGGGCAACCTGCACGCCCGCGAGCAGATGCTGGTGGCCAGCCTGATCGCCGGCATGGCCTTCGGTAACGCGGACGTTGCCAGCGTGCACTGCATCTCCGAAGCCATCGGTGGCATGTACGACACGCCGCACGGTGTGGGCAACGCGATCTTCCTGCCGTTCGTGTTCGGTCACAACCGCGATGCCGACATCACCCGCCACGCCCAGGTCGCCTATGCGCTGGGGATCGACCCCAACCTCTCGCCGGTCGATGCCGCCGAAGCGGCTGTCGGCTACCTGTTCCAGATGAGCAAGGACCTGGGCATTCCCCGCTTCGCCGAGGTGAAGGGCGTGCGCGAGGAAGACTTCCTGAGCATCGCTGAAAAGGCGAAGAACAACTTCTCCGACGGCAGCAATGCCAAGGAAATGACCGTGGAAACCTACCGTGAAATCGTCGCCACTGCTTACCACTTCGTAGCGTGAGGGCTGTCAGTCATGAGCGAATCAACCCCTGGCGCTTCGTTGAAGCGCACCCTGGGCCCGTTTTCGGTGCTGCTGTTCGGCCTGGCGTTCCTGGCCCCGTTGATCGTCTTCGGCACCTATGGCGTGATCACCCAGGCCAGCGGCAACACCACGGCGATGGCGTACTTGATCGCGGCGATCGGCGTGGTGTTCACGGCCTTGAGCTACGGGCGACTGGTCAAGGTGTTCCCGGTAGCCGGCTCGGCCTACACCTATACCCGCAAGATGCTCAGCGCCAACCTCGGCTTCATGGTGGGCTGGGCCGCCCTGCTCGATTACTTCTTCATCCCGATGCTGATCTGGCTGCTCGGCGCCAGCTACCTCAGCATGGCCTTTCCAGACGTGCCGCAGTGGGTGTGGATCAGCGGGTTCATCGTCTCCACCTCGCTGCTGAATGTGCTGGGTATCCAGGTCGCCAACCGCTTCAACCTGCTGTTGATGGGCGCGCAACTGGCCATCATCGTGGTGTTCATCAGCCTGTGCGTGCATTACATCGTGGCAGCCAATGGCCCTGGTGGGCTGCTGTCGGCCAAGCCGTTCTTCAATCAGGAGGTGCCCTTCGCCACCAGCATGGCCGGCGCCGCCATTGCCGCGTACTCGTTCCTGGGCTTCGACGCGCTGTCCACGCTCAGCGAGGAAACCCGTGACCCAGGCCGCACGCTGCCGCGCGCGATCCTGATGGTCGCGCTGATCGGCGGTTCGGTCTACGTTGGCTCCTCGTACTTCATGTACCTGGCGCACCCCTCCCCCACGTTCGAATTTGTGGACGGGGCTGCGTTCGAGATCGCCCGCATGATCGGTGGCGACCTGTTCTTCGCCGTGGTCCTGGCGGGGATCATCATCGCCCACTTCGCCGCGGGCATGTCGTTCCAGGCCAGCGTCGGCCGGCTGCTGTACGCCCTCGGCCGGGACAACCAGCTACCGCGCAAGCTGTTCGGTGCCCTGCACCCGCGCTACAAGACCCCGGCCTTCAACATTCTGCTCTGCGGCATTTTCGGCACCGCGGGTTTTGGCCTGACGATCGCCACCGCGACCTCCCTGGTCAATTTCGGCGCGTTTCTGGCCTTCACCGCGGTCAACCTGTGTGCGTTGCGGCTCACCTTCGATGCACGCGTCAAGGACGGGGCTGGCCTGCTGCGCGGGGTGCTCTTCCCGCTCATTGGCCTGGTCACGGCCGGTTGGATGCTGGTCAGCCTGGACAAAGACGCACTGATCATGGGCTGTAGCTGGCTCGCCCTGGGCGCGGCCTACCTCGCCTGCCGGACCAGCTTCTTCCGCAACCCGGTGCCCGACGCGCTGGCGTAACGGTCGCCTTGCCATCGAACCCCCTGACGACAATCACAAGGCAAGGCCCTGGCCTTGCCGCTAAACGGCGAAAATCGACATGCAAACAAAACTATTGATCAACGGTGCCCTGGTGACTGGCGAAGGCGAAAACCTCGCCGTGTACAACCCGTCCCTGGGCAGTGTCCTGGTACAGACCACCGAGGCCAGCCGTGCCCAGGTCAATGCCGCAGTGCAAAGCGCCGATGCAGCCTTCGAAGCCTGGTCGCAAACGCCACCGAAAGACCGCGCGGCGCTGCTGCTCAAGCTCGCTGACAGCATCGACGCCCAGGCGCCGGTGTTCGCCCGCCTGGAGGCGGACAACTGCGGCAAGCCGTTCACCGCCGTGCTGCAGGACGAACTGCCAGCCGTATCCGACGTGTTCCGCTTCTTTGCCGGCGCCGTGCGCTGCCTGCAGGGCTCGGCGGCGGGCGAGTACATCCCGGGCCACACCTCGATGATCCGCCGCGACGCGGTGGGCGTGGTCGCCTCCATCGCGCCGTGGAACTACCCGCTGCTGATGGCCGCGTGGAAACTCGGCCCGGCATTGGCCGGCGGCAACACCGTCGTGCTCAAACCGTCGGAACACACCCCGCTGAGCACCCTGAAACTGGGCGAACTGCTCGCCGACATCTTCCCCGCCGGCGTGGTCAACATCGTCCACGGTCGCGGCGCCTCGGTGGGTGAGCCGCTGACCAGCCACGCCCAGGTGCGCATGGTGTCGCTGACCGGCTCGGTGCGCACCGGCAGCCGCATCATCGAAGGCACCGCCGACAGCGTGAAGCGGATGCACATGGAGCTCGGTGGCAAGGCCCCCGTGCTGATCTTCGATGATGCCGACATCGACGCCGCCGTCGAAGGCATCCGCGCCTTCGGTTTCTACAACGCCGGCCAGGACTGCACCGCCGCGTGCCGCCTCTATGTGCAGAAGGCTGTGTACCCGGAGTTCGTCCGCAAGCTCGGCGAAGCCGTCGCCAGCATCAAGTGCGGGCTGCAGGATGACCCGGCCACCGAGATGGGCCCGCTGATCACCCAAGAACACCTGGAGCGTGTCGAGGGTTTCGTCAACCGCGCCAGGGAGCTGCCTCACATCGAGGTGGTCACCGGCGGCAAGCGTCCCGCGGGTGACGGGTTCTTCTTCGAGCCGACGGTCCTGGCCGGTGCTACGCAGGAGGACGAGGTAGTGTGCCGGGAAATCTTCGGCCCGGTGGTGACGGTTTCGCAATTCGAGGACGAAGCCCAGGCCCTGGCTTGGGCCAATGAGTCGGACTACGGCCTGGCCTCGTCGGTGTGGACCGCCGATGTGGGGCGCGCCCATCGCCTGGCCGCTCGCCTGCAGTACGGCTGCACCTGGGTCAACACCCACTTCATGCTGGTGAGCGAGATGCCCCATGGCGGGGTGAAACTGTCCGGCTACGGCAAGGACCTGTCGATGTACGGGCTGGAAGACTACACCGTGGTACGCCACGTGATGTTCAAGCACTGACCGCCCCACGCCCCACGTTGCCAAGATCATTTCAAGAGGTTATGCATGAACAACATCGAGACGTTCGAAAGGCTCGAATCCAACGTACGGATGTACTGCCGTGACTTGCCGCTGGTGTTCGATACCGCCCAAGGCAGCAAGATCCGTGGCGAAGATGGCCGCGAATACCTGGACTTCTTCGCCGGTGCCGGCGCCCTGAACTACGGTCACAACGACCCGCGCATGCGCGATGCCTTGATCGCGTACCTGTCGTCCAACGGCGTGACCCACGCCCTCGACCTGCACACTACTACCAAGCGCCAGTTCCTCGAAGCGATCGAGCGCGACCTGTTCAAGCCACGCGGCTGGGACTACAAGGTGCAGTTCACCGGCCCGACTGGTGCCGACGCCGTCGAGGCGGCGTTGAAGCTGGCGCGCAAGGCGACCGGACGCAGCAAGGTCGTATCGTTCTACGGGGCTTACCACGGCATGACGGCCGGCGCCCTGGCCGTCACTGGCAACCGCACCCGCCGCGGCCCTGGGCTTTCCACCGATGTAGTGTTCGTGCCGTACGAAGACAGCCCCTACGGCGAATTCGACAGCATTGGTTTCCTCGAGCGCCTGGCCAACGACCAGGGCAGCGGCTCGGAGCTGCCGGCGGCGGTGATCGTCGAGTCCGTGCAGATCCAGGCCGGCGTCTACCCGGCTTCCAACGAATGGCTGCAACGCTTGCGCAAGTGGACCACCGATCACGGCGTGCTGCTCATCTGCGACGAGATCCAGGCCGGTTGCGGCCGCACCGGCGACTTCTTCGGCTTCGAGCGCTCCGGGGTGGTGCCAGACCTGATCACCTGCGCCAAATCGATCGGCGGCTTCGGCCTGCCGATGGCGATCGTATTGATTCGCGCCGGGCTGGATGTGTGGCAACCGGGCGATCACATCGGCACCTTCCGCGGCAACCAACTGGCGTTCCTGACGGCCCAGATCGCGCTCGGCTATTGGCGCGATGAGTCGTTCCTGAAGTTGCTGGCCAACAACTGCGCGGCCATTGAGCGCGCAGTCGCAGGTTTCGCGGAAATTCCAGGCGTCGCATCCGCCCGCTGTCGCGGCATGATCGCCGGCATCGACTTCGGCCGCGGCAACGTCGTGTTCGCCAAGGATGCCCAGCAACGCGTGCTGCAGGCGGGCGTGCTGGTCGACCGCTGCGGCCCGAACGGCGAAATCATCAAACTGATGCCACCGGTGAACACCCCGACCGACCAGCTCGAAGAAGGCCTGCAGGCCTTCGGCGAATCGGTCGCGGCAGCGCTGAGCCAGTAACTGCACGGGCCTGTCGTGCGGCCTGTATCGATACAGATGTCGCACGCAAGCTCATCGCATGCAGCGGACAACCACCGTGGCAGGAAATCACGCCAATGAGCAACGTCACTTCAACCGTTCAGGATGACCTGGCTTCATTCATCCACCCCAACACCAACCTGGCGCAGCACCAGGAAGTCGGGCCCTTCGTGATCGCCGGCGGCGATGGCGTGCGGGTCTTCGATGAGCAAGGCAACGCCTACATCGAGGCGATGTCGGGCCTGTGGAGCGTTGCCTTGGGCTTCAGTGAAAAGCGCCTGGTCGACGCCGCCGTCGAGCAGTTCAGGCAACTGCCCTACTACCACAGCTTCAGCCACAAGACCAATGCCCCGGCGGCGGCACTCGCCGCCAAGCTGGCCGAGCTGGCGCCGGGCGACCTGAACCACGTGTTCTTCACCAACTCAGGCTCCGAAGCCAACGACTCGATGGTGAAGATGGTCTGGTACGTGAACAACGCGCTGGGCAAACCGCACAAGAAGACGTTCATCTCTCGCCAGCAGGCCTACCACGGCGCCACCGTCGCCGCCGGGAGCCTGACCGGCATCCCCTCGATTCATCGCGACTTCGACCTGCCGGCCATCCCGGTTCATCACCTGACGTGCCCGAACTTCTACCGGTTTGCCCGGCCTGGAGAAACGCAGGAAGCCTTTTCGGCCCGCCTGGCGAACGAACTGGAGCGCTACATCCTCGCGCAAGGGCCGGAAACCATTGCCGCCTTCATCGGCGAACCGGTGATCGCAGCGGGCGGTGTGATCCCTCCTCCCACCGGCTACTGGGCGGCGATCCAGGCAGTGTGCAAGCGCTACGACATCCTCATGGTGATCGACGAGATCGTCACCGGTTTCGGCAGGCTGGGCACGATGTTCGGGGCACAGCTGTACGACATCCAGCCCGACATCATGGTGCTCTCCAAGCAACTCACCTCGTCCTACCAGCCGCTGGCGGCCGTGGTGGTGTCCGATGCAATCAACGATGTCCTGCTGAGCCAGAGCCAGCGCCTGGGGGCATTCGCCCACGGCCTGACCTGCACTGGCCACCCCGTCGCCACCGCGGTTGCGCTGGAAAACATCCGCATCATCGAAGAGCGCGACCTGGTTGGCCATGTGCAGCGCTTGGCCCCCGAGTTCCAGCGCCACCTGCGCGCGTTCGAAGACCACCCGCTGGTCGGCAACGTCCGAGGCGTCGGGCTGATGGGCGGGATCGAACTGGTCGCGGACAAGGCCACCGGCCAACCGTTCGCCCAGCCCGGTGCATTGGGTGGCTACGTGTTCAAACAGGCCCACAAGCACGGCCTGATCATTCGCGCCATCTACGACACGATCGCGTTCTGCCCGCCGTTGATCACCACGCAGGGCGATACCGAAAAGATCTTCAGCGCCTTCGAGCGCACGTTGGCGGACGCGACGGGCTGGGCCCGTTCGCAGAACCTGCTGTGAGCAAACGGCCCCCAGTGGGGCATCACGTCAAACAACAATCAGGAGGCTTTGGCCGTGTGCGAACAAAATAATGATGAAAGCTTCGAGTTCGATGTGTCCGTGGTCGGGCTCGGTGCCATGGGAACGATCATGGCGCACGCGTTGCTCAAGCAAGGCAAACGCGTGGCGGTCTGGAACCGCTCACCCGCCAAGGCCGCGGCGCTCGTTGCCGCCGGGGCTCACCTGTGCGACAGCGCCGAAGCCGCGCTGGTTGCAAGCCCAGCCACGATCTTCGTGCTCCTGGACGACCACGCGACCCACGAGGTGCTCGGGATGCCAGGTGTGATGCATGCACTGGCCAATCGTACGATCGTCGACTACACCACCAGCGCCCAGGACGAGGGCCTGGCGCTTCAGGGCCTCGTCAACCGGGCAGGCGGCCATTACGTCAAAGGGATGATCGTGGCCTACCCGCGCAACGTCGGCCATCGCGAGAGCCACAGCATCCATACCGGTGATCGTGAAGCTTTCGAGCAGCACCGGGCGCTGCTTGAAGGGCTCGCCGGGCATACGGTGTTCCTTCCCTGGGGCGAAGCATTGGCCTTCGCGACCGTACTCCACGCCCATGCGTTTGCCGCGATCGTTGCGTTCTTCGAGGCCGTGGGTGCGAGCGCGCGGTTTGGCCTGCCGGTTTCGAAGACGGCCAGGCTCCTGCTCGACACCTCACGTTTTTTCGTCGCCGACGCCCTGGAGGAAGCGACACGCCGACTCGAAACACAGGACTTCGCAGGCGATCAGGCGAGGCTCGATGTGCATGCGCACGCCTTCGTGCACATTGCCCAGTCCCTGCAGGTACAAGGGGCCTGGACGCCAGTGTTCGACGCGGTGTGCCAGGTCGCGCAGCGCGCGGAATCGATGGGTTATGGCGACCAGGACATCGTGGCCGCCACCCAGGTGTTCGCCCGCGAAGGCGATACCAAAGAGGCGTGATTGTGCGGTTGCAACGCCTCTCGGATTGCCCTCGAAAACAACAATTACAAAAACCGTTGGAGGTTCACATGCGCCGATTTGGTTTTCTGCTGGCCGTTTTGACGCTGGCCATTTTCCTGAGTGCCCTGCTTGCCCCCAGGCCGGCCTTCGTCAACCGAGCGGCGGCGCAGCACATGGGACATCCGATCACCAGCATCGGCGAGGTCTTCAGGGGGTACTAAGGAGGGAGCGCGGCCGCAGGCGCTCATCCGCCAGCGGCCACTTGTGACTCAATGATCGACTGCACCGCTGGCACCGAGGCCGGTCTGGCCGCGTACGAACTGGTCGGCGAAGGCCGCCCTTTCCGCCTTGGCCCGCGCGCTCCGGTCCAGCCGGGAGACCGCGTAGGCCACCAAGAACGCCAACGGCATGGAGAACAGCGCAGGCTGGGTATAGGGGAACAGCGGCTTGGCGAAATGCAACACATCCACCCACACCAGTTTGGAAAACACCACGAAGCCCATGGCACTGAGCAACCCGACGTAGCCACCGGCCAACGCGCCACGGGTGGTCAGCCCCGACCAGAACATCGACAGGAACAGCACCGGGAAGTTGGCCGAAGCGGCGATGCCAAAGGCCAGTGCGACCATGAACGCCACGTTGATGTTTTCGAACACGATGCCCAGGGCTATCGCCACCAGCCCAAGGCCCAGCGTGGCCAGCTTGGTTACCCGCAGCTCCTGCGTCTCGCTGGCCGCGCCCTTCATGATCACCCGCGCATACAGGTCATGGGCGATGGCGGACGCCCCGGCCAGGGCCAGGCCGGAAACCACAGCCAGGATGGTGGCGAAGGTGACTGCCGACAAGAACCCCAGCAGCAGGTTGCCGCCCACGGCCTGGGCCAGGTGCATGACCACCATGTTGCCACCACCCAACAGCTTGCCCCCCACCTGCCCGCCTTCGAAGAACTGCGGCTGCTGGCTGACGATCACGATCGACGCCAGGCCCAGCAGAAAAATGACATTGAAGAAGTAGCCGATGAACCCGGTGGCATAGAGCACCGACTTGCGCGCCTCGCGGGCATCGCTGACGGTGAAAAAGCGCATCAGGATATGCGGCAGCCCGGCGGTGCCGAACACCAGTCCCAGGCTCAGCGACAGCGCAGTCAAGGGGTCGGCCAGCAGGCTGCCGGGCGCCAGCAGGCGTTCGCCCAGAGCATGGGTGTCCATGGCCTGGCTGACCAGCGTGTCATAGCTGAAGTCGAACTCGCGCAGCGCCAGGAACAGCACCAACGAACCGCCGACCAGCAGCAGGAACGCCTTGATGATCTGCACCCAGGTGGTCGCCACCATGCCGCCGAAGGTCACATACAGCATCATCAGCACGCCAACGATCACCAGGGCGATGTGGTAGTCCAGGCCGAACAGCAGTCTGATCAGCTGCCCGGCCCCGACCATCTGCGCCACCAGGTAGAAACACACCACGGTCAGCGAGCCGATGGCGGCCATGGTGCGCACCTTGCCCTGGTCGAGGCGGTAGGAGGTGATATCGGCGAAGGTGAAGCGGCCCAGGTTGCGCAGCCGCTCGGTCATCAACAGCAGCAACACCGGCCAGCCCGCGAAAAAGGCAATGAGGTAGATGTAGCCATCCATGCCGGAGGTGTAGATGAGCGCGGTGATCCCCAACAGCGTCGAGGCGGACATGTAGTCACCGGCCAGCGCCAGGCCGTTCTGCCAGCCCAGGATGCCGCCACCGGCGCTGTAGAAGTCTGCCGTCGAGCGGGTGCGACGCGCCGCCCACCAGGTGATGCACAAGGTGAACAGCACGAACACCATGAACATGCCGATGGCATGCAGGTTGAGCGGCTGACGCTGGCCCGCGTCGAGCGCGGGCGAGGCCAACAGCACGCCGCAGTGCAGTAACAAAGCCAGAGGCAGTAGTTTCTTCATGCGCCCTGCTCCTCGTCCAGCCCGGCGACCAGCGCCTGGGTCAGGCGATCGAACTCGCCATTGGCCCGGTACACATAGAACGCCGACAACGCACAGAAGAACACGAACAGGAAGGCGCCGGCCGCGACGCCGAAGGTCATGTTCGACCCCTCGGCCAGGCGCCTGGCAATCAGCTCGGGCCAGAACGACACCAAGGCAATGTAGCCATAGAACGTGGCCAGGATCAGTACGAACAGGCGCAGGGTAAAACGGTTCCTGCGCATCACCAGTTGCTGGAACCGAGCACTGGCGCGAACACGCGCGTATAACAGGCTGGACATGGGACACCTCGGTCAATGTACTTGTTGTTATGGGGGATGCAGGTGTTGCTGCTCGATCAGTGCTCGGCGTCGGCGGCCTGCGCCTCCTGTTGCCGGGCCCACTCGCGCAGGACGAACTTCTGGATCTTGCCGGTGGCGGTCCTGGGCAGCTCCGTCAGCGATACATGTCGCGGCGCCTTGAAATGTGCCAGGCGCTCACGGCACCAGCGGATCAGGTCGCCTTCCGTGACCGTGGCCAGCGCATCGGCGCGCAGGGTGACGAACGCATGAGGTGTCTCGCCCCAGCGCGAATCCGGGCGCGCCACCACTGCGGCCTCGACCACCTCGGGGTGCTGGTAGAGCACTTCTTCGATCTCCAGCGAGCTGATGTTCTCGCCGCCGGAAATGATGATGTCCTTGGCCCGGTCCTTGATTTCCACGTAGCCGTCCGGGTGCAGCACGGCCAGGTCGCCGGTGTGCAGCCAGCCATTGGCCAATGCGGCACGGGTGGCCTCCGGGTTGTGCAGGTAGCCTTTCATCACGGTGTTGCCGCGCACCACCAGCTCGCCAAGGGTAAGGCCGTCGGCCGGGACCGGGCGGCCGGTGTCGGTATCCAGCACCGTGGCCTCCTCGAGCATCGGGTGGGCGACACCCTGGCGGCTCATGAACTGGGCCCGGGCCTCCAGCGGCAATTCGTCGACGCCCGGCTGCCACAGGCACAGGGTGCTGGGGCCGTAGCTTTCGGTCATGCCGTAGGCGTGGGTGATGCTGAAGCCGCGTGCCTCCATCGCGGCGATGACCGCGCTGGGCGGGGCGGCGCCACCGGTGATCACCGATACCGGCACCGAAGGGACGCTGGCATGCTCGGCGTGGATCAGCATCGACATCACCACCGGGGCGGCGCTCAGGTGGGTCACGGCATGCTCGGCGATGGCGGCGTTGATCGCATCAGGCTGGACCTTGCGCAGACAGACGTGGGTGCCACCGGACAACGTCACCGCCCAGGTATGGCTCCAGCCGTTGCAGTGGAACATCGGCAAGGTCCACAGGTAGACGCTGCGCGGCCCCAACTGGAAGATCAGCGCGCCGGCGCAGGCGTTGAGGTAGGCGCCACGGTGATGCAGGACCACACCCTTGGGGTCCCCCGTGGTGCCGGAGGTGTAGTTGATGGCGATCGACTGCCATTCGTTCTGTGGCGCACTCAAAGGTCGCGCGGGGTCGCCCTGGGCCAGAAACGCTTCGTAGTCCAGGTCGTGGGCCAGGTCGGCGCGCTCGGCCTGTTCATCGTCGATGCCCACCAGCAAGGGCGGCGCATCGAGCATGGCCAGCGCCTGATGGGCCACGGCACCGAACTCACGGTCGCAGATCAGCACCCTGGCTGCGCAGTGACGCAAGATGAAGGCAATGCTGCGCGCCTCCAGGCGGATGTTGATGCACACCAGCACCGCCCCGGCACCGGGCACGCCATAGTGGGCCTCAAGCATTTCCGGGATGTTCGGCGCCAGTATCGCCACCCGCTCGCCCGGTTGCACACCGACCCGCTCCAGGGCACTGGCCAAGGCACGGCTGCGCTCGTGCAACTGGCGGTAACTGTAGCGCCGGGTGCCATAGACCACCGCATCACGCTGCGGATACACCTGCGCGGCACGCTTGAGGAACGACAGCGGCGACAACGGGACATGGTTGGCTTCGTTGGGAGCAAGCTCGTGCTCGAGGGTTGGAACCATCATGGCAGGTACCTCTTGTTCAGGTATTGCACGCACATACATACCTCTTGTTTCTTGTTGTTATGGCGCCAGGGCGCGTTACAGGCTGCTGCACAAATGGCCGCCGTCGACCACGATTTCAGTACCGCTCATGGCCCGCCCGGCATCGCTGGCGAGCAGCAGCAAGGCGCCGTCCAGGTCCGCCGGCACGCTGAAGCGTCGCCCTGGAATGCGCGAGCGCAGCTTTTCACCGGCCTCGCTGCCCAGGAAGGCCTCGTTCAGCTCGGTCATCACGTAGCCGGGCGCCAGGGCGTTCACCCGGATACCATGGCGCGCCCACTCCAGCGCCATGGCGCGGGTCAGGTGAGCCAGGCCGGCCTTGGCCGCCAGATAAGGGCCCACGGCGCCGGCCACACGGCTGGCGAGGATGGAGGTGACATTGATCAAGCTGCCGCCCTTCCCTGCGGCGACCATGCGCCGGGCGCTTTCCTGGGCCACGGCCCAGGCGCCCTTCAGGTTGGTGTCGAGCACGCGGTCCCAGCTTTGATCGTCGCCAGCCAGCAAGGGCTGGCTGTCGCTTACCCCTGCGTTGTTGACCAGCACATCCAGCGCGCCGGCGGCATCGAGCACCCGGCAGATGTCCTCACGGCACGTCACATCGAGGGCAAAGGCCTGCGCCCGCCCTCCGGCCACTTCGATGGCCTCCACCAGTGCCTGCAGCGGCGCCTGGCGCCGGGCGGTCACCACCACCTCGGCGCCTGCGCCGGCCAGGGTCATCGCGAAATGGCGGCCCAGGCCGCTGGAGGCGCCGGTCACCAGGGCGCGGCGCCCGTCGAGGGCGAACATTCGGCTCAGGTCCGGCTGCATCAGTGTGCCTCCAGGCGCTGGTCGAGAAGCTTCTTCGCCAGGCTCATGCGATGCACTTCGCTCGGGCCGTCATAGATGCGGAACGGACGAATGTCGCGGAAGATCCGTTCGACCACGGTGTCCCCGGTAACCCCGCGCCCACCCAATACCTGGACGCAACGATCGACCACCCGCCACAACGCCTCGGCGCTGATCACTTTGGCCATGCTCGAATCGACATTGGCACGCCGGCCCTGGTCGAGCACCCAAGCGCAGTGCCACACCGCCAGGCGCACCACGTGCAGGTCCATCATGTTATCGGCCAGCATGAAGCCTACCCCCTGATGCTCGCCCAGCGGTTTGCCAAAGGCGTCGCGGCTGCGCGCATAGGCGCAGGCGATGTCGTGGGCGCGGCGCGCAGCACCGAGCCAGCGCATGCAGTGGGTCAGCCGCGCCGGCGCCAGACGCACCTGGGCATAACGGAAGCCCTTGCCGATCTCGCCGAGCACATCGCTCGCCGGGATACGCAGGTTGTCGAAACGCAGCTGCCCATGGCCGCCGGTGAAGCAGCTGTCCAGCGAGTCCAGCTGACGCTCATGAATGATGCCGTCGCGCTTCATGTCGGTCAGGAACATGGTCGCCGTGCCGTCCTCCATGCGCGCCATGATGATGCCGAAGTCGGCGCCTTCGGCCCCGGTGATCAGCCACTTGCGGCCGTTGATCAGGTAGTCGTCACCATCGCGGGTGGCGGTGGTGCGCAGCATCGAAGGGTCCGAGCCCGAGCCTGGGGCAGGTTCCGTCATGGCGAAGCACGAACGGGCATGGCCCTGGACCAGCGGGCGCAACCAGCGGTCCTTCTGCGCCTCGGTGGCCACCACATCCATCAGGTGGATGTTGCCTTCGTCCGGTGCATGGATGTTCAGCGCCACCGGGCCCAGCGGTGAATAACCGGCCTCTTCGAAGACGATCGCCTTGGCCACATGGCTCAGCTCCAGGCCGCCCATTTCGCGGCTGGCGTGAGGCGTCAGCAAGCCGGCGGTACGGGCCCGGGCCACCAGGTCCTGGCGCAGGGCGTCACTGGGGCCGTGGCTGTCCTGGCGTGGGTCGTTCTCGAACGGGATGACCTGTTCGGCGATAAAGTCTCGGGTCTTGGCCTGCAAGGCGAGCAGTTCGTCCGGGAGGGTGAAGTTCATGGCTGTCCTTGTGTGTTCTTGTCTGTCGGAAAAATGGGGAGGCTGACGCCGTTCAGGGCAAGGCCTTTGGGTTGCTGATCGCCAAGCGGGCAACCGTGGTCTGGCGCAATGTCTCGACCAGGGTAAGGCGGGTTTGCGGGGCGTCGTGGCTGCCCTGGCGGATGGCCCGGGCCAGTTGGCGGCGCATGTCGGGCAACGTCGACGGCGCTTCGCCGACCAAGCCGGCCAGTCGCGCCTGCTCCTGGCCCTCGGTCTGGGCACCCAGGCGGCTTTCGCGGGCCGCAATGGCCATGGCGTTGGCGATCATCAGGGCCGGGTAGCGCAGCTCGCCGGGCAGCGCTGGCAGCAGCTGTTCCACAAGCGTCGCACGCGCGATCTCGAGCAGTTCGTGGGCGTTGGGCTGGGTCATGGCGCTTCGGCTCCGGTCATGTGCAGGATGTCGAGTTCAAGCTCCGGCAGCAGCCGTGCGGTCAGTGCCAGCTCAATAGAAGGCTCTTCGCCGGACAGGTGGCGCTGCCCTTGCTGCAGGGCAATCACCGCCCAGCGCAGGGTGGCCATGACCTGCCAGTAGTGGAGTTGGCTGCGCTCGATACACAGCGAAGACACCTCCTGGTAGCCACGCAGGAAGTCCTCCAGCTGGCCGATGCCACCGGCTTCGAGGTCTGGCCGGGTGAAGCGCCAGCAGCGGGCGGTGAACCAGCCGAGGTCCTCGCAAGGGTCGCCCCAGCCGGTGAACTCCCAGTCGAGCACGGCTTCGAGCCCCTGCTCGCTGGCCAGGTAGTTGCCGGTGCGGTAGTCGCGGTGCAACAGGCACAGGGTGCTGTTGCGCGGCGCATGCAGCTCGCACCAGCGCAGACCCCACTCCAGCACCGGATAGGCATCGGCGAGGGTGTCGAGGTAGCGGCGGTAGGCGTCGATCGTCGCCAGGGCTGGTGATCTGTCCGGCACGGGCAGGAAGCCCAGCGCAGGGCATGGTGGGCGAACCTGATGCAGGCGCGCCAGGTTGGCGCCAAGCTGCGCCGCCAGTTTTGCGCGGCCCTGGGGGCCGGCATCGGCGCTGAGCAAGCGCCCGGCAGCGATACCCGGCACATACTCCATCAGGAAGAACACCCGCCCATGCACGCGCACATCGCGGCACAGCCACAGCGGGCGCGGCACTTTCACCCCGGCCTGATGAACCACCTGCAGCACCGCGAACTCCTGCTCACGGTTCAGGCTGGCGGGCAGCGCGGAGAGCGCATCGCTACGCAGTACCCAGCGCCGGGTACCGGCCCAGGGGCCGCCCTCGATCAGCAAGTCCAGCAGCCAGTTTTCCTGAATGGCGCCGCCGCTCAGGCGTTTACGTGCCTGGATGACCACCTGCGTTGCCGCGGCATGTTCGCGGATGAAGTCGACCAGGCGCTGATTGTTGGAGTTGGCCGCGCAGGTTTCGCTGGCCAGTGGAATGGTAGGGGAACTGCTCATGGGTCTATGGGCCCCGCCTTCGGTTTAGGGTTGGCAGGACACCCTCAGCAATGCTCGGGCCAATTTTTGGAAAACTTGCTGAAGACCGCGTCGGCCATGCGCTTCAGCCCTTTCAGCATGGCGCGTGAAAGCACGCCGTATTTCACTTTTGCAACGATATGATTCAGTATCGAAACAATTCAATTCTGAACAGACGCCGCCATGCATTCGCCCACCTCCCAGGTCATCGTGCTGATCAGTCACCTGCAACGCCCTCGGCACGGCAGCCGCCTCGCCCATATGGTGGCCGGACTCGCGGCGGACTACCCCGACGCCCATATCCAGGTGCTCGACACGTCGGTATCCGAGGCCCTTGAAACCGCCCGTGAGCTGGAGCAGCGAGGCGAAGCCGATGTGTTCGTCTGCGCCGGCGCCACTGCCGCCTACCTGCGCAAGCATCTGACACGCCCGGTGCTGACGATGCGCGTGGGCGGCGACGATTTGTTGCGCGCATTGGGTCAAGCCCGCGAGCACTCTTCGCATGTGGCCCTGCTCAGCTACAACCGTATCAATCACGATCTGCAGGCCCTGCGCGCTTTGTTCACCGTGCAGGTGCACCAGGCCACCTACACCTCCCTGGACGAGGCTTGCCAGGCCGTCGAGCAAGCCGCCCTGCTGGGCTGTCGCAGCATCATCGGTTCGTCGACAGTGGTGGAACTGGCGGAACAGGCAGGCCTGCACGGCGTGCTGTCGCTGAGCGAGGACACCGTGCGCAAGGCGCTTGAGGAGGCCATGGGAATCCTCGACAGCCAGCGTATTGAAATCGCCAAGCGCCGGCATTTGAACGCCGTGCTGCAACACATCCCGAGCGGCGTGGCCGCAGTCGACAACCAGGGTGTGGTGCAATCACTCAACCCGGCCTTGGCGCAACTGCTGGAATTGCCAGCCAGCGCCGCCCTCGGTCGGCCTTTACAGCAGCTGTGCCCAGAGCTGGACTTGCAACAAGCGCTGCAGGAGGGGGCCGGCGAAGAAAACCGGGTGATACGGCTGGGCTCACACGCGGTGGTCAGCAACCTGCTGCCCATACTGGAGAACGGCGAACGCACAGGCCTGGTACTCACCTGTCAAGACATCACCGCCGTGCAGCGCGCGGATCAACGCATCCGCTCCGCCCGCCGCCCCGGCGCCTTCAACGCCCGCTACCGGCTTGAACAGCTCAACGGTAACAGCAAGGCCAACCGCGACATGCTGCAACTGGCCAAGCGTTTCGCCGCCAGCCACTCGACGATCTTGATCACCGGCGAAAGCGGCACCGGTAAAGAGTTGCTGGCCCAAGGGATCCACAACGAGAGCCCGCGTCGGCAAGGCCCCTTCGTTGCCATCAACTGCGCGGCGTTTCCCGAATCGCTGCTGGAAAGTGAATTGTTCGGCTACGAGGAAGGTGCCTTCAGCGGCTCGCGCAAAGGCGGCAAGCCAGGGCTGTTCGAAGCGGCGCACCGCGGCACGCTGTTCCTCGACGAGATCGGCGACATGCCCGTGCCGCTGCAAACGCGCCTGCTGCGCGTCTTGCAGGAACGCGAAGTCCTGCGCCTGGGCAGCACAGAACCCATTGCCATCGACGTGCGCATCATCGCCGCCACCCACCAGGACCTGCGGCGCGCCATGGACGATGGCGATTTTCGTACCGATCTTTATTACCGGCTCAACATCCTGCGCCTGCAAACCACGCCTCTGCGAGAACGGCCTGAGGACATTGCCCTGATCTGCACAGGCATCAGCCAGCGCCTGCTCGTCCAGGGCCAACCGGCGGGCGCCGCCGAAATACCCGCCGCGCTGCTGCCATACCTTGAACGGTATACCTGGCCGGGCAATGTCCGGGAGCTGGAAAACGTGATCGAGCGGGCGATGCTCTCGGCGCGCGAACTGCTAAGCGAACACCGCGTGGACGAGCAGTACCTGGCGCGCGTGCTGCCTGAGCTGAGCGAAGGCCCTTCCCTTTCACCTGGCCGGAAAAAAACATCACGCGAAACCGACCTGCACACCATCGGCAAGGCTGCGCAACTGCGCCACGTAAAGGAAACCCTGGAGAGCTGCCACGGTAACCTCGACGAAGCGGCCCGTCGCCTTGGCATAAGCCGGACCACGTTGTGGCGGCGACTGCGGTCTGAGGCTTGAATGAAATCTGGCCAGCCTTTTAGGCGGCGCGAATAAACTATGCACCAAAATCGGCATATCTGAAATATTCATTCCAGCTAGCCAGCAAACAAAGCGCTTTTAGAAAGCACATTTCTGGATGCACGCATCATCATATTGCACAGCATGCAGCCCTACCTGGGCCGCATGCCTAAGGGGTGCTATCCCACCCGCGAATCGAACATCCCAAAAGGAAATCCATCGTGCCCTTGGTGAAATATGACCTGTCCGAAGCCCAAACCAGCCTTGAGTTCATCCTTGAACAAGTGATCTACGGGTCGGTGGTTGTCATAGTCCGCAATGGAATTGAAATCGCCCGGCTCACTGCCGCAGAAGGCCTGGGCAATCGGGCAACCACCCCGATGAGTGCACCGTATCAACTGTGATACCACCACGGTCTGTCCACGCCATAGCGCTCCGGATAGTGCACAGGGCCTGAGGTAGATGCAGTCCGCGTGCCCTGTGGGAGCGGCTTTGGCCGCGAAGAATCCGACGCGCTCAAGCAGGCACAGTCAGGCATCGACGACCTGCTGCAGCCCTCCTCCCAGCGGTAATTCATACGACTTCTTCACCGTACGCACTACCAGGGTCGAGGAGTAAGTGCGAATCGGAATGTCCCGGTACGTATCAAGAAACCGGTAGATATAGTCGGTGTACTCGGTAGCATCGCGAAACTTGGCAACCATCACGAAATCGAACTCGCCCGTCATCAGGTAGCAGTCCTGAATCTCAGGGTGGCTGGCCAGGATGTGCTGCATCTTGCGGTCGATGTCATTGCTGTCGCGGTCCAGCTTGACCAGGAAGAAGGCGGTCACCTGAATGCCCAGTTTACGCTCGTCCAGTATGGCGACCTTGGCCTTGATGATGCCTGCGCTCTCCAGGCGCCTGATACGCCGGTAGCAACTGGTGGAAGACAGCCCGACGCTGTCGCTGAGCAACTCCAGATTCTGACTGCAATCCTTTTGCAGCTTTCCCAGAATCTTAAGATCCATGGCGTCTGTCATTTTTCACGTGTCTTCCTTGAAAAACTGCAATGAATCCACCGCAAGGAGGCGCCAATTTGCACGATTCCCTGCGCGCTAGCTCTTTACCATCAACTGAGCTTAGCAGCCCGGCCAAATATGGCCTGCGGGGCGCATGAGAGGGACCTTATGATCATTGCCAAACCGACATGGACCGCGGACATCCACGGCCTGTTCAGCGCTCCCTACTGGATTCCCGCCGCGCAGCGTGCGGCCGTGGCTGCCTCCTGGACCGGGTGCATGAACGGCTATTTCGTCTACCTGGACGACCCGGATTCGGTCAAGGCCTGGTCAGAAACCATCTACCAGCACCTGGCCTCGCGCAACATGCCGCTGACCCTCGACCAGCAGCAGTTCTGGCCGATCGATGCGCTGGAAACCTTCAGGTTGTGGGTCAACCAAGGCTGGCGCCTGGACGCCAGTTCACCTTTCGATCTAGCCGAACGCATCCCGCCACCGGACCTGCCGCAACCGGTCAAGCGGGTGCGACAGGACATCCGCGCCCTGAGCCTTGAAGAACTGAACCTGTACCGCGCCCGCCTGGACGACGTGATGCAGGTTGGCGACCCCGACAGCGGTTCGCCCTGGCAACGTTACGCCTACATCCACACCAATTGGTGCCTGCATTATCAGGAGGCGTTTGCCCTCTGGCACCGGGCGTACCTGCTGTACCTGGAACAACTGATCGACTGCGCCATCCCCTACTGGGACTGGATGGCCGAAGATGCCAGTGTCGACGGCAGCCCGCAGGCCGGCCTGCCCCAGGCTTTTCTCGATGAAACCTATGTGCACCCGCACACCGGCGAGACGCGGCCCAATCCCCTGCGCTACGCAGCCGCCAAGGATGGTTGTTCCAAGGTGTGCACCAGTGGCGCGGTCAACAGGGTGGACTGCCGGTATGTGCAACGCGACCCGTTGTTCTACACCCGCGGTGACGACTCGCGCGCAGATCGCGCCCGCTTGTACGGCATGAGCCGGATTTTCCAGCAACAGGTGGTGGATGCCCTGAAGTTCACCACCTTCAGCCAGCCACAGGGTGTGCCCGGTTACCCGTGGGCCAACATCCCGGTGTTCGATCCGCCCCAGAAAGACAGCCTGTACCCCAATCGTACCCTCAACTTCGACGGCCTGTTCGAGCAACCCCACGACAACTATCACGGCTGGATCGGCGGCGACATGGCCGACAACGCCTACACCGCCTTCGACCCGGTGTTCTGCTCCTACCACGCCAACATCGACCGCATGCTGGAGGTGTGGATCAGGGCCAACCCCGGGGCGCAATACACCACGCAGTGCCTGCTCCAGCCGTTCGCCGGCCACGACGCCACGCAGCTCACCTTCACCAGCGCTGACGCCTGGCGCTACACCACCATCGCCGACATGGCCCAGGACAGCCGGCACATCGGCTACGACTACGGTGTGCCAGTGGCCCCACAGTTTGGTGCGCGCAAGGCGGCCACCAGCGCCTGCTGCAAGCACAGCGCAAACGCCACGCCTGCCGCGGGCAACGCCGCAGGGCCCGGGCCGTGGGTGGTGTTCGACCATGTGCGCTGCACCCATGACACCTATCTGATCGACGTGTTTCTCGACCAGCCCGACGCTACCGCGCAGCACGTGAGCGCGGAAAACCCCCATTACGTGGGGCGCTTCAGCCGTATCGGCATGGGGCTGGTGGACGACAAGGGCCGGTGCATCACCCATGGCGTGTCCCGCGCACTGAATGCGGCCCGCAACGCCGCTGCGCTGGGCCTTGGCTCCGGCGATGCGGTGCAGTTGTCGCTGCTGGTGACCCACCTCGACAGTGGCCGCGTGCTGACGCCTGACGAATACATGACCCTGCCCGGTTTCATCGCCCAACTGGTGTGGGACGACCCGCGCCAGACCCTCGCCGGCCCGTCCCCGGTCGCCGGCTGCTGCTCTGCTTCCACCTCACGCACACCTGGAGAACCGACATGAGCACGCCCTTCAAGCAGTTCACCTCTCCCGCCGGCCAAGCGCCCAAGGACTACAACAAGCTGGGCCTGGAAGACCAGTTGCCGCAGTTTGAAACCGACTGGAACAACAACCTCACCGGCTGGACCCAATCGTCCATCATCGGCAACCCCTGGTCGGGCCTGAATGACGCCCCCCGCTCGGGTTACTACAACCCGCTGGTGGAAGGCTTCGGCGACGTCACCCCACCGGCGATCACCTGGGCGCCCTTCCCCAACCGGCTCTGGACGTTCTTCTACAACAACGGTGCGGCGGTCATTCCGCAGTTGGGCGGCAAGGCCATGACCCTGGACCAGGTGATGGAGCTGGCCGACCACGGCCAGATCACCCTCGACAACACCCTCTATATGCTCTACGACCCGGACAACAAAGGCACCCTGCTGCAACTGCCAGCCAAGCGCTGCCCGAGCATCAACTGGGATGGCGCCTACAAGGATTTCTCGCCTTCCGGCCCACGGGGCTGGCTCGACGAGTACTGCGAGTGGTCGATCGTGCGCGATGCCAACGGCAACATGCGCAAGATCACCTTCACCTGTGAAAACCCCGCGTACTTCCTGGCCATGTGGCGCATCGACCCGAACGCAGTACTGGGCCTGTACCGCGAATACATCGACCCGAACGTGCAGCTCGAAGACCTGTACCTGCGCTATACCGCAGACTGCCCGACCGGCAAGGCCGGCGACCCGGTCATGGACCCCACCACCGGCAAGCCGGCCTATGACACCGTCAACAAATGGAACGCCGGAACGGCCTGTGTACCCGGCCAGTACGGCGGGGCAATGCACCTGACCTCCGGCCCCAATACCCTGAGTGCCGAGGTGTACCTGGCCGCCGCTGCCACCATCCTGCGGCCAGTGAGCAGCAGCCAGAATGCCCAGTCGCTGATCTGCTGCGCGCAGTACGGGCAGAACTACCGCAACTCTGATCCGCACATCGGTTTCATGGCCAATAGCACGGCGGTGAACAACCGCCTGTCGCTGACCAACCCCCTTGGCCTGTACTTGCAACAGCCGACCGATTTCAGCGCCTGGAAAGGCCCGCAAGGCCAGGACGTGAGCCAGTACTGGCGCATCACGCGCGGTACGGCCAAGTCGGCCGCCAACGGTTCCGACCAGATCCTGCAGGCGGTGTTCGAGGTACCGGAAAACGCCGGTTTCTCGATCAACGACATCACCATCAACAAGCAACCGGTCAACTATGTGTGGGTCATCGCCCAACAACTGCTGGTAGGCCTGAGCGTCACCGTCAAACCGCTAGCCACCACGCCTGCCTCTCTACCTTGCGTGCAGGACCGGGTGGCTGGCCTGCAACCCTGGCCAGTGCAACTGCTGCCGCTGGACCTGTTCTACGGTAACTCCCCCACCGACTTGCCCGCCTGGCTTGCACCAGGCAGCAGCAACCAGTTTGTGCTGGTGGTACAAGGCGCCGACCCGACTACCACGGCGCAGAATGCAAGGGTGCAATTCTCCAACCCCGGGGTGACGGCGCAAGTCACCCAGTACCTGCCCGACGCGTCGGCCATTCCCGGCCAGACCAACTCGGGCGGCACCCAGGCCTACATTTTGACCATCACGGTCAGCCCCAACGCTACACCCGGCCTGGTGACAGTGCGTGCCCTCAACCCGAGCGAAGACCCGAACGTGAGCGCGGCAGACCACCCGTGGGAATCCGGCCTGGCGCTGGTGCCTGGCGCCTGAGCCACGCCACTCACACCACTTACGCCCCTCTACCGCCGCACCTTCGGGTGCGGCTTCACGCCTTGCAAGGAGCGCAATGATGTCCAGCTCACGCTTGAGTCTTCTGTCGCTGCTGAGCGGCATTTTACTGTGCCTGTCGACCCTGCAACCCGCCACGGCAGCCACGCTGTCGGACGCCGATGCCTGTGTGCAGCAGCAATTGGTGTTCAACCCGGCCAGCGGGGGATTCCTGCCGGTCAACAACTTCAATGCCACCAGCCAGGCGTTCATGAATTGCTTTGGCTGGCAGTTGTTCATTGCCTTGAACTGGCCGGTGAACCCCGGTTGGCCGGCCACCGCCAGCCTGGCGGGCGAACCTGACATGAAAAGCACGCTGGCGCAGTTCGGTGTACCCTCCGCCCCGGGTCAACCCATGAGCGTGGCCCCGGTGTGGGCCAGCTACAAGGACGCCAACGACATCTTCCAGCCCGGCGCGCCCACGCCCACCGGCTGGGGCGTGCAAACCCTGGTGCCGTCCGGCTGCAGCACCCAGGGTAGCCTGAAGGCACTCAAGGTAGGCGCACGCAAGTTCATGAACGCCACCTCCGAAGGTGCGATCAATGCCGTGCACGGTTTCCACCTGTCGACCGGAACACTCGCGTCCATTCCCGACTCGGTCATGGAAGCGTCCGGTGGCTGGCTGACGGACCAGGCGGGCAACCTGGTGTTTTTTGAACGCAAGGTGGGCAAGGCCGAGTTCGACTACATCGTCGACAAGGGGCTTTACGACGCCGCCAACCAGTTGAAGGTCGCGCAAAACCTTGACGGCCAGACCCCAGAGGGGCTGTCATTGCCCATCGGCGAACCGATGCGCTCACTGCCGACCGCCCCCGTGCCGCAGGAGCAACTGGGCGCGATCGAGCTCAAGGCCGCCTGGCGGGTGCTGACCGGCAAACCCGAACTGTTCGGGCGCTACCTGACCACCGTCGCCTGGCTCAAACGCCCCGACACGCTGGAGTGCACCCAGGAAGTGGTGGGGCTGGTGGGCTTGCATATCATCAACAAGACCCAGGCTTCGCCCAACTTCATCTGGACCACCTTCGAGCAGGTGGACAACGTGCCCGAACCGGCCCAGCTCCCGCCACAACAACCCCCACCGAACGGTTTCGCCTTCAACAACCCCGACTGCGGCAGCGGCCCCGAGTGCACACCGAACCAAGCCCGTATACAGTGCAAGCAACACCATCCCGACAAGGACTGCACTGATCTCTTCCCGCGCGACCAGCCGGTACAGACTACCCGCGAACACCCCGTACCCGGCGACCTGCAAGCCCTCAACAGCGCGGTGCAAGCCAACTTCGCGCAGCACAGCCAAGGCCAGTCGGTGTTCCAGTACTACAAGCTGATCAACGTACTCTGGACCCTCGCCCCCAACCCGCCCAGCCCGGAACCGGGCGCCAGCGCGCAGGTGCCGCTGTCGTACGGGCCGTTCATCAGCCAGGGCAATGTGCCGGTGGCCAACACCACCATGGAGACCTACGTACAGGGTGATGACTGCAACCAGTGCCATCAGTACGCGACGATTGCCGGCAGCCCTTCGTTGGCCTCGGACTTCTCCTTCCTGTTCAACAGTGCCGGTTCCGCCAGCAACAAAAGCCTGATCAAGCGCGTCAAAGCCTTCGAAACCCTCAAGGACCACCCCTGAACCGCAAAAGGGGCGATCGCCGGTCGCCCCGAACAGGGCCTTGTCAGCCGCCGGCTCCAGAGCCGCCCCGCCAGCTACACTCAACCGACACATGCCTGCACAGAGACTGCAATCATGCCTACGCATACCGCAATCGTGTTCGCTGGCGGCGGTAGTCTGGGTGCGGTCCAGGTAGGTATGCTGCGGGCCCTGGTCGAAGCCAATATCCAATTCGACATGGTGGTAGGTGCTTCGGTAGGCGCGATCAACGGTGCCTACTTTGCGGCAAGGCCCAACGCTGAGGGTGTCGAGACACTCGCCGAATTCTGGCGAGGCCTGAGTAGAACCGACATTTTCCCCCTGTCCTGGCTCGATACCTGCAGAGGCCTGCTCAAACGGCGCGGTTTTCTGCTGCAGCCGGCGGCCTTGCACCGATTGCTTGGCAAGGCGCTGCCTATTCATCGCATCGAGGATGCGAAACTGCCCCTGCATATCGTCACCACCGACCTGCTCAGTGGTGCCGAGACAGTCTTGTCCAATGGCGAGCTCGAGCAGGCACTGCTGGCCAGTGCCGCGATCCCGCTGGTGTTCCCTTGCGTGCAGATCGGCGGCCAGTTCCTGGTGGATGGCGGTGTGGCAAGCAACACACCTATTTCGACTGCCGTAGCGCTGGGCGCCAGCAACGTTGTGGTAATCCCCACCGGGCTCAGCTGCGCGCTGACTCAACCGCCCCGAGGCCTGGTTGCCTTGGCCCTGCACACGGTCAACCTGATGAGCATGCGCCAGCTTGTGAGTGACATCGAACACTTCCGCACGCTCACCAGCCTGCACATCGTTCCGCCCTTGTGCCCGGTCGATGTCTCGGTATTCAACTTCGACCAGACCGAGTCGTTGCTGGAGCGTGCCTATGAGCAGACGCTTCGCTGGTTGGACCATGGCGGGCTCGAACGGACCAAGGTGCCGGGTGCCCTGAGCGTTCACGCTCATGCCGGCGAGCATTGAGGCGAGATCCCGGTTCAGGGCCTTACGGAGCTGCTCGACGGAACACCAATACCCGCGAACCAGTGGTTACCTCGGGCAGTGCATCGCCGGTCTTGATCTTCGCTGTCTCCTGGGGCGGTAAATGGCCAGGCATGAGGCAGCGATCCACCCGGGTAGGGACATGGTGCGCCGGTTTGACAATGATCAAAAAACCACGCCACAGCAGGCCTAACCTGAGCACAGCCTGGTGATGACGACCCTGTGAAAGATCGAGGTGGGTATGGCACGGGACAACGCTGGCCGTGTCCGCTTGCTGGAGGTACTGCCTGGTAGAGGCACCCTGCACTGCTTCCGCCTGGAGCTCTGCGGCGAGCAGGATGCGGCCGTAATGCCCGGCCAGTTTTGCTTGCTGGGGGCGCACACTGCGGCCCATCCCTGCAGCTACCTCAGCCTCCCTGGGATTGCCCGGCAGTTCATCGTGGCTACCCAGCGTTCAACATCACTGGGCAAGGTTGGCGACTGGCTGCACTACTCCGGCCCGCTAGGCACGGCATGGCCGGTACCCTTGCTAAGTGCCCGCCTGTTGGTCATCAGCCACGCAGAGGGGTTGCTGTCACTGCTCTGCGCGCTGGACGAAATCATGTGCTGGCTGCCTTGGGTGCAGATACAGCTGCTGCATGATGGTTGCAACATCAGCCACCTTCCAGAGGAGTGCCGCCTGTGGTTCACCCCTGAGCCGGTATTGCATCGCAACTTGTTGATCCTGCCGTCGTCGGCCGGTCTTGCCCGCCAGTTGGAGGCATGCAAGCCGGACACAGTGTATTGCTGCGCACCCAGGCAACGGGCGCTGCAAACGGCGCGCATCTGTCAGCAGACAGGGGTTGCCGTACAGCGCATATGGCTAAGAGCGGATTACCTATCCTGCCCTGCCCGTGGCTGGCAGCCACCGTTGGCGGGGCCTGTTCTGCGCTTCGACCGCGTGCTTGCAGAACTCAGCTCGCCTCCTCCCTCCGGCTCAGATCGACCAGGCCTTGCTGATCGATGAGTGTTACGTCGCGACCGGAGCACTCCAGCAAACCGGCCTGGATGAAGCGGCTGAACAGGCGGCTGACGGTTTCCAGCGTCAGGTCCAGGTAGTTGGCAATATCGCCCCGTGACATAGGCAGGGAGAACACATCGGCACACAAGCCGCGTTGCTGATAGCGGGCCGACATACCTAACAAGAACGTCGATAAGCGCTGGTCGGCGCGCCCCTGACAACAACGCAGATGTTCGTCCTTGCCCTGTAGGCCCAGACTGAGCATGTGCAGCAACTGATAGCGTAATCCGGAAATCTGCCCAGACAGTTCCACCAGTTGATCAAGCCTGATGGAACACACCATCGAAACCTCCAGGGCCAGGGCATAGCTGCGATAACGGCCGGCACCAATGGCGTCGAGGCCGAGCATCTCTCCTGGCAAAACGAAGCCCAACACCTGCTCGTTGCCATCAGCGTCGAGCAGGTAACTCTTGATGGCGCCTGAGCGAAGCGCGAAAACCTGCTCCATCGGCTCATCGGCCTTGAACAGATACTCGCCTTTCTTCAAGGGGCGGCTGCGGCGAACGATACGCTCCAGCTGGTCAACTTCATCCACATCAAGGCTGGCCGGCAGGCAGAGCCGACTCAAGGAGCATGCAAGGCACTTCACATGGGGCCTTGCCCCCATATAAGGAGAGCCTGACATGATGCCTCCGCTTTTTCATGCGGGCATCCATTAACACTAGCCGTTTCTCCAGCGCTATCGGACCTGGCCGATTAAAGGTCTCACAGCGCTTCTCTCCGAGAGCAGATCCAGTTGCTCGAGGCACCGCCGCTCATCAGCGGCGGTAACGCCCTTCAATGTACTCACGTCCAGTAACGGCGTGTTGACCAGAGCCAGCCGAATGGTCCCGTTGCGATCCAGAAACGTCTGCGCCAGGCACTGGCAGACCGGTTTTGCCACCTGTGCGACGATGGGCGCGTTTTGCGGAACAGCGACCTGAGCCTGGAAATTGGCCTCGCAAGCGTTGACGATGTTCTCCACGGTGCGCCCGGCCAGCCATAGCGTGCCTGCGCCAACACCTGCCATCAACGCCAACATGGCCAACATGGCCAACAGAATGTTCGACTCCCTGGCCACCGCCCGAATACGCGCGAGCCGTGCCTGCCAGCCGATGGCGCTCCCGGAAAAAATGACGTTCCCAACCGTGCGCTTGACGCCGCGCTGCACAGCCCACCCGACTGCCGCGCTCAATGCGCACCAGGCCAGCAGCACTGCCGGGTCACGCATAGGCAGCCGCCATACTGGGCTGAGTGCCTGGTATACAGAGGCCACCACGACCAAGGTAGCGATAGCCGCGACCCAGCCAAAACTGCCCCTGGGTCGTTTTATCCAGGCCCTGAGCTTCGCCCTTGCTTGCGTATCCATGAACAACTCCCGCCTCGCCATCAACGCACGGGGCCTGGCGCTACGGCTCCCAGGTCTCGATTACATGGGGATGAACCGTCAGTACACTGCATGTGGCGATGCGAGTAGCCTCTGGCTTCAGCTAGCCAAGGCCCCTGCCGCTCAACGCTCGGGTGAAACAATCAGCACACTGTTGCCCAGCCGGTGCAATACCCGCTCGGTGGTACTGCCAATGAACCAACCGACGCCATGGTGATGATGGCTTCCCATCACCACCACATCGATGTCGTTGGTTTCCATGAACAGCGCCAGGACCTTGGCCGGGTCCCCTACCCGCATGTGGCGATGCTCGGCGGCGATCCCGTTGCGCTCGGCCAATGCCTGGAAGGCGTCGCTCTGGGCCTGGTGCAGGGTCTGGGCGAGGTTTGAATCGAACAGGAACGAATGTTCCCGGCTACCGCCAGCATCCAGGTACATGGAGCCGAGATCGTAGGCATACAGCAATTCGATGCTTGCGTTGCATTGCAGCGCCAGCTTCAGCGCTTCACCGATGATGCGGTCATTGAACCCCGCATACTGATCGTCCGGTCGGGACAGGTCGACGGCCGCAAGAATCCTGCGCGGCAGGGCGTGGCTGGCCTTGTGCACCAGGTGCAGTGGAATACGGGTTTCGCGCAGCAGGTGGATATCGAGTGAGGTGAACATCGCGCGCATCCACCATGGCTCGTGCTCGAATTCCTTGATCAGCAGGTCGAACGGCTGCTCGCGCAGATGCACCAGAATCTCATCCAGCGGATGCTGGGCCCATACCACCTCGGTGGTCACTGTCACGCCATTGCGCCGCATCGACAGCGCCTGGGTTTCCAACCATTGGCGGTGCTGTTGCACATAGCCGTCGCGCATGGTCGCCAGTGCCTGGTCATTGACCAGGCCCGCCGTGGCCAGCCCTTCCAGGTAATCGAATGCCACGATGTGCAGCGCCATACCCTTGGCCTTGGCCAGCGCTGCGGCGCGGTCATAGACCGGGGTGCGACGCATCAACGGTGATGCGATGAGCAATAGTCTTTGCGGGTTGGACATGGCACACCTCTGCGGTCTGGATGTGTCACTCGATCATGTGCCAGCGGCGCCCACCCCTGTTTGATGTTTATCAAAAGACCCACCGGTTTTTTCAGGCAACCCGGCCATCAGCTACCACGGCGAACCTGAACCCACTGGAACAATGCCATGCCACCCAGCATCGCGGCGACGAATAGCCAGGCCTGCCAGTAACCAGCAGGCAGCAGCACCAAAGCCGGCCCCGGGCAGATGCCCGCAAGCCCCCAGCCAACGCCGAATACCAGGCTGCCACCAATAAGGCGGCGGTCCACATCACGTCGGTCGGGCAACTGCATCACCCCACCCAGCAATGCCGTTGAATGGCCACGCGCCCAGCGCATCGGCAACCATGCCGTGGCAATCGCCCCGATCATCACCAGCGCCAGCGAGGGGTCCCACTGCCCGGCAATGTCGAGGAAGCCGAGCACCTTGGCGGGGTCGGCCATGCCCGCCAGCAATAACCCCACGCCGAACAGCACCCCGGCGATGAACCCACTGATAACAGGCATGTCAGGCCCCTTGGAGAAGGTGGCGGACTACATACACCGTGGCAAAACCGGTGGCCATGAAGCACAGCGTTGCCACCGCCGAACGGGGTGACAGGCGCGACAGGCCACAGACACCATGGCCGCTGGTGCAACCGCTGCCGTAGCGCGTGCCGAGCCCTACCAGCAGGCCAGCCACGATGAGCATCCACGATGCCGTGGTAAAACGGGGCGACGGCAACGTGGCAAATATCCCCCACAGCAGCGGTGCTGCCAGCAGCCCCAGAAGAAAGGCCAGCTTTTCTCTGCGCCCTTCCCCGCCTTGCTGCAGCAGCGAACCGAGCAATCCACTGATTCCCGCAATACGGCCATTCACCACCGCGAACAGGCCAGCCCCCAGCCCGATCAACACACCGCCGGCCAACGCGGACCATGGCGTGAAGGCCAGCGAATCAATTGCCATCGTATTTCCCCCGGCACCAGAAACAAGAGAGGCATTAACATTTCAATAAAACAGGTTCAAGAATACCACGGCTATATGCAGACAACTTCAAGGAGGATAACCAGCCCACTCAAAGTGCACGGAGCCGCACTTGTTTGATGCAGGTCAAATCAGCGGCCAGATGCCTGCCTACACTGAAATTGTCCAGGCATACCATGACCTTGGGGCACACCAGTCATATCCGGATACGTGGAGTTCGCCATGCAAACGCAATTGAAATTGGTTCTTGCTGCTGTTCTGGCCGGTAGTGCACTCATGGCGCATGCCGAAGAAAAGCATCACGCTGGCGATGCCACTGCCAGCGCACCAGCCGCCAGTACAACTTCCGAGTCGGCCATGAACAAGGTAATGAGTGAACAAATGCACAAGATGCAGGTTGCTCATGACCAAGCCGCGGCCGCGAAGACCCCTGCCGAGCGACGAGCCGCCATGCACGAGGGCATGAGGACGATGAAAGAGAGCATGGCCATGATGCACCAACACCATGCCGCGGGCTGCATGGGCTCGGGCATGGGAATGTCGGGGGCCAAGGGTGGCATGGGTATGGGCGACGGAATGATGGACATGATGATGAAGATGATGGATCAGCAGTCGTCGATGATGGATATGCCCATGAAGCAGTAACCAGCACTTCGCCGTTGTGTCAGCAGCGATCGCACCGCTGTCGATGGCGTGATCGAAGCACGCTAGCGATCTCGGCCACTACTTGCCTTGTAGCATCCTCGATGTTCCCTTCATTACGGCACAGAACCCAGCCGTGATCCGCAACCGCGCGCTCGAACGCCTCGCTACAGGCAACCTGCTCGTCCAGGCTATGGATCAACGTACTACCCAGCCCGCGCGTTCGTGCCGCGGCCCTTGCCCATGAGGTATCAGGGGCCGTGACAACCCCGACATGCAAATCGGGCACTTGCACATTTCGCTCTAGGTTCAGGCGCAGGATCTCGTCGAACGCCACGGTACGGCGAAATGCGGCATCAGACGGGTACCAGCGATCGATCAGGATGATGCTGCCCGCAGGCTGCCTGGGCAGCACGTGCCGGGAAATCCAGGCTCGGCTTTCGGCAAAGCGCTCGCACACCCTCAGTTCCAGGTCCCGGGAGGGGTTTCTGACCAGTTGGTTGACGAGGGCCATGGTTTCCCCCCGGTAGGGGTCGCTTTTTTTCTCGCAAAGCCGGATCACTTTCTGGTTGTCAGCCCTCAGGGCTTTGGTAACGGCCTCCAGAAGTGTGGTTTTGCCGGTGCCCTTGGGCCCATCGATGGAAACAAACAGCGGGCGGGTCATTGTTCAATACCAGTCGGGCCAGGTGCGGGATAAGACCATTGATCGCGGGCTGCCTTCAAGGGTTATCCGAAAGGAGAACATCTGTACGCCAATGGCAATCTGAACAGGCAGCGCAGGCCTGGGACCCAGTATGGTCCTTGTAGGGGATGGCAGCGGCCTGTGTGGGAGCGGCTTTAGCCGCGAACACCGGCGCAGCCGGTGCCATGCAGCGCGTTGGATTGTTCGCGGCTAAAGCCGCTCCCACAGGGTACGCGCACCGCTTGCGAACCCTGTAGGGGACGGCACCAACCTTGAGGATGGCGCCATACCTGAGCCTTACACCGCCAGCGCGCGCTCACGCAGCTCGCTGTTGAGGATGCGGTCGTTCTCGCTGTAATCGACCGGGCAGTCGA